>JBCBCP010000010.1:0-76125 GCA_038530575.1 Pseudomonadota bacterium | reverse complement strand
CTATGTGGTGCGCCTAGGATGCTATGGGTGTGGCCGCACATCCGGCTGCGCCGGAAGTGCCTTGCCACCTGACGTCACTGCCTTCGCAGTGACCTATGTGGTGCGCCTAGGATGCTATGGGTGTGGCCGCACATCCGGCTGCGCCGGACGTGCCTTGCCACCTGACGTCACTGCCTTCGCAGTGACGTCAGCCACATTTCGAATGGCCGCAGGAGGTGCAGGTCATGCAGCCTTCGATCATTTGAAGCGTGTACTGGCCGCAATTGGGGCAGGCCGCGCCGCGGTTCTCCAGCCCGACAACCTGCGCCTGTGGGTCCGATTTCAGGCCCGTGCCCTCTGCCTCCAGAAAGCCGATGGCGACCATGTGCTGTTCGATCACCCCGCCGATGGCGGCAAGGATGGACGGGATGTACTTGCCCTGCACCCACGCGCCGCCGCGCGGATCGAACACGGCTTTCAGCTCTTCGACGACAAAGCTGACATCGCCGCCGCGGCGGAACACCGCAGAGATCATGCGGGTCAGCGCCACGGTCCAGGCGAAATGCTCCATGTTCTTGGAGTTGATGAACACCTCGAACGGGCGCCGATGCCCGCCGATGACCAGATCGTTGATGGTGATGTAAAGCGCATGTTCGCTGTCGGGCCACTTGACCTTGTAGGTGTTCCCCTCCAGCGCCTCGGGCCGGTCAAGCGGTTCGGACATGTAGATGACATCCGCGCCGGTATCGACCTGCGGGGCGTCCTCGGAGCTTTCGGAGACAGACAGGACGGACCCGGTCACGTCATTCGGTCGGTAGGTCGTGCAGCCCTTGCAGCCCTGATCCCATGCGGCCATGTAGACGTCCTTGAACGCCTCGAAATCGATATCCTCAGGGCAGTTGATCGTCTTTGAGATGGACGAGTCGACCCAGCGCTGCGCCGCCGCCTGCATCCGCACGTGGTCGGCGGGGGCGAGGTCTTGGGCGGTTACGAAATGGTCCGGGTAGGGTGCCTCGCCGTGCAGCTCGCGCCAGAGCTGGACCGCGTAGTCGACGACCTCTTCCTCGGTCCGGCTGCCGTCCTTTTGTAGGACCTTGCGGGTGTAGGCGTGGGCAAAGACCGGCTCGATCCCGCTGCTGACATTGCCCGCATAAAGGCTGATCGTGCCGGTGGGCGCGATGGAGGTCAGAAGCGCGTTGCGGATGCCCTTTTCCGCCACGGCGGCGCGCACATCGTCGTCCATGCCCTGCATGGTGCCAGAGGCGAGGTAGGCGTCGGCGTCAAAGAGCGGGAAGGCGCCTTTCTCTGCAGCCAGATTGGCAGAGGTGAGGTAAGCCGCGCGGGCGATGGCGCGCAGCCACGCCTCGGTCTGTGCAGCGGCCTCTTCGGAGCCATAGCGCAGGCCAGTCATCATCAGCGCGTCGGCAAGGCCGGTGACCCCGAGGCCGATGCGCCGCTTGGCTTCGGCCTCGCGTGCCTGCGCCTCGAGCGGGAAGCGGGACGCGTCCACGACATTGTCCATCATGCGCACAGCGGTTGCGACAAGGTCCGCGAGTGCGGCCTCATCCAGTGCGGCGGCGTCGGAATAGGGATCGGTCACCAACCGAGCGAGGTTTATAGAGCCCAGAAGGCAGGCGCCGTAGGGCGGAAGGGGCTGTTCGCCGCAGGGGTTGGTGGCGGCGATGGTCTCGCAATAGCTGAGGTTGTTGGCGGCGTTGATGCGGTCGATGAAGATCACGCCCGGCTCGGCGTAATCATAGGTCGCCTGCATGATCGCGTTCCAAAGATCGCGCGCCTGCAGGGTCTTGTAGACCTTGCCGTCAAAGGTCAGCTCCCATGGGCCATCCGCTTTGACGGCGTCCATGAACGGGTCGGTCACCAGCACCGACAGGTTGAACATGCGCAAGCGGGCGGCGTCGGATTTGGCGGTGATGAACGCCTCGATATCCGGGTGGTCGCAGCGCATGGTGGCCATCATCGCGCCCCGGCGGGAGCCTGCAGACATGATGGTGCGGCACATCGCGTCCCACACGTCCATGAAGGAGAGCGGGCCAGAGGCGTCGGCGGCCACGCCGTGCACATCCGCGCCCTTGGGCCGGATGGTCGAGAAATCATAGCCGATGCCGCCGCCCTGCTGCATGGTCAGCGCGGCCTCTTTGAGCATGTCAAAGATGCCGCCCATGCTGTCGGGGACCGTGCCCATGACAAAGCAGTTGAACAGCGTGACCGACCGCGCAGTCCCTGCCCCGGCAGTAATGCGGCCAGCAGGCAGGAATTTGAAATCCTCTAGTGCGGCGTAAAACCGGTCTTCCCACTGTGCGGGGTCATTTTCGACCTTTGCCAGATCGCGGGCGATGCGGCGCCACGTATCTTCAACGGAATGATCCTCGGGCGCGCCTGCGGCGTCCTTGAACCGGTATTTCATATCCCAGATTTGCTCCGCGATCGGAGCGGCAAAGCGCGTCGACATATGGTGATTCCCCTGTGGCAGAGGGGCACAAATGTACCGCGCGGCGGGCTTTTCCACAACCAATTGCTTTAACGGCGCGGACAGCTACCATATGATGCGGTGTCTGTGGGGGACTCTGTGGATAAGTACATAAACCTGATCAAGTTGAGCGTGGGCAGCGAAAGTGTCGAGGACATTGCAGCCTGGCAAGCGACCAAGCGTGCGCAAACTGCAGATGGCCTGCCGCGGCACATTACGCGGATGTGGCCCAAGCGGGAGGCCGAGATCTTGAACGGCGGGTCGATCTTTTGGGTGACAAAGGGGGTCGTGTCCTGTCGCCAGCGCATCCTGCGGCTGGACGAGGTGATTGGCAGCGACGGCATCCGCCGCTGTGCCATCGTGTCGGACCCCGCGTTGATCCGCGTGCGCGGAGGGCTGAAAAAGCCGTTTCAAGGGTGGCGGTATCTGAAACCCGAGGACGCGCCGGACGACCTGCCTGAAGGGCGCGAGATGGAAAGCCCCTTGCCGCCCGAACTGGCGCGCGGGCTGGCGGAGATCGGCGTTTTGTGAGCGCGCGCGGGAAACCGACGCGGTTTCCCGGCCTGGAAGGGCACGGCTGTTGGGAAGGGCCGGCGTTCCGCGTCGGAACGCCTAGAGCTGCAGGGTGTTGATTACGTTTCGGAGCGTTTCGCGCTCGGCATCGCCCAAAGGCGCGGTGCGGGAACGCCAGAGCGTCGCCTCACTGCGCAGGATCAGCCCGTCCTCGAGCACCCGCAGGTGATTGGCAGCCAGCGTTTCCCCGCTTGAGGTGATGTCGGCGATGGCTTCGGCCGTCTCGTTTGCCACGGTGCCTTCCGTCGCGCCCTGGCTGTCGACGATGGCATAGTCGGCCACGCCCGCCGCACGCAGGAACTCCCGCACCAGCCGGTGGTACTTGGTCGCGATGCGCAGGCGGAAGCCATGGCGGGCGCGAAACTGGGCGGCTACCGCGTCCAGATCATCGAGCGTGGTGACATCGACCCAGGCCTTTGGCACGGCAAGCACCAGATCGGCGTGGCCAAAGCCCATCTGCTCCAGCGGCTCTACCTGCTGTTCCCAGAGCGGCAGTTTATCCTGCACCAGATCGGCCCCTGTCACCCCGAGGTGCAGACGGCCCGCGGCCAGCTCGCGCGGGACCTCGCCCGCGCTGACCAGCACGAGGCTGACGCCCTCGACCCCGCGCGCGCGGCCTGCATATTCGCGGTCTGACCCGGTCCGCTCCAGCGTCACGCCGCGATCGGCAAACCACTGGAACGTCTTGTCCATCAGCCGCCCCTTGGACGGCACGCCCAGCTTGATCGTCATGCCGCGCCCTCCAGTTCGGTCATCAGGCCCGGGCGCAGCACTGCCCCCACCGCCGGGATCGCCTGCCCGCCCAGCCGCGCCGTGAGCGCGTCATAGCGCCCGCCGCTGGCCACCGGGGGCAGGTCAGCGCGGCCCGGGGCGGAAAAGCCAAAGACAAAGCCGTCGTAATACTCCATCGAGGTGCGGCCATAGCTCGCCTCGAAATCCAGCGACGCGGTGTCGATCCCGCGTGCGCCCAGCGCTTCGGTCCGCGCCTCCAGCCCGTCCACGGCCTCCGCGATGGCCGGCATGTCCATGGCAAGATCGCGCAAGCGGGCCAGCGCGTAGGGCACGGTTTCGCGCACGTCGAGCAGCGCGGTGATCAGGTCGACCTCTTCATTGCTGAGCGGGCGCGCCCGCGCGTCGGCGTGCAGGGTCGTGATGCGGTCGTTAATCTCGTCAAGGCTGCGCAGGCCGATCATGGGCTTTGCGCCGCGCAGCGGCTCGACATCCGCGAGCAGCGCCGCCCGCGCGGCAGGCACGGGCGTGCGGCCCGAAAACCGGTCCAGCAGCGCGCGAAACCGGCGGGGCCGCCAGATGTGACGCGCCAGCGCCGCGCGGCGGGCCTCAGTGGTGCGCAGGCCGTGCACGGCGGCCATGAGGATACCGATATCCCCCGTTGACGCGCGCAGGGACAAAGGGGCCACGGCCTCGGCGATCAGGGCAAAGACCTCTGCATCGTCGGCGGCAGGATCAGTGCCGCCGATCAACTCGAACCCGACCTGCAGGTATTCGCTGGGCCGGTCCGGGTGCGCGTCCTGCCGGCGGAAGACCTCGCCCGCATAGGTGTAGCGCGCCGGCGACGCGCCTGCCTCAATGTGCATCTGCACCACGGGCACGGTGAAATCCGGGCGCAACATCTGCTCGCCCCGCGCCGCGTCAGAGGTCACGTAGGCGCGCGCGCGGATGTCCTCGCCATACAGGTCCAGCAACGTGCCCGCATCCTGCAGGATCGGCGGCTCAACGGGGAGCGCACCGCGCGCGGCGAATGCTTCGCGCAGGGCAGCGGCGCGGGTGCGGGCGGCGGGCGTGATCATCTGTGCCGCGCGAGGATCTTGCGCACTTCGGACACGAGGTCCGCGCGCGGCACCTCGTATTGGCTGGGGTTTTCGGCCCATTCCTCGTGCGTTGCGGTCTCGGCGATCTTCGCGCCCTCGATCAGGTCCTTGATCTGCACGACGCCCTTTTCATGCTCGTCCCCACCTTCGATGATGGCGATGGGCGCGCCGCGCTTGTCGGCGTATTTGAGCTGGTTGCCGAAGTTGCGCGGGTTGCCGAGGTAGACCTCGGCGCGCAGGCCTGCCTCGCGCAGTTCGGCGACCATTTTTTGGTAGTCGGCCATGCGGGCCTTATCCATGACGGTCACGACGATGGGGCCTTCCGCTTCGGTTGTCAGCTGGCCCTTGGAGGCCAGCGCCGCCAGCAACCGGTCAACCCCGATGGAGACGCCCGTGGCCGGCACTTCCTGCCCGGTGAAGCGCTTGACCAAATCGTCATAGCGCCCGCCGCCCGCGACCGAGCCGAACTGCACCGTCTGGCCCTTTTCGTTCTGCACGTCGAAGGTCAGCTCGGCCTCGTAGACCGGGCCGGTGTAGTAGCCAAGGCCGCGCACGACCGAAGGGTCGATGACAATGCGGTCGGGGCCGTAGCCTGCGGCGGCGAGGAGCGAGGCGATTTCTTCGAGTTCTGCGACGCCTTCGTGACCTTCGTGTTCTACTCCTACCGTTTCGTGCTCTAGCTCGATTTCGGCCGGGCCCATGACAGCTTTCAAGCGCGCCAGAGTTTCTTCGTTGGTGGCTCCGCGGGATTCCAGAAAATTTATAACTCGTTCGGCATCAGCCTCTGCCATTCCGAGGCCATCTATCATGGCGCCTGACTGATCAAGCCTACCACCCATTAGCAGCTGTTTGACGCCGTCTTTGCCAACCTTATCGTACTTATCGATTGTTCGGAGAATGTCGTCAGGATCGACGAAAACTGGGTCATCCGATTTGGTTTCGCGCGACTGCTCGAAGTTCCTGGGCCGGTTTTCTTTCGCATCTTCTTGCACGATCCCCTGTATGAGACCGTTCAGCACCTTGCGGTTGTTCACGCGGATCACGTAGTCGCCGCGGGGGATGCCGACCTCTTCGAGGCAATCGGCGAGCATCGCGCAGATCTCTGCATCCGCGGCCATGGACGCCGTGCCGACCGTGTCCGCATCGCACTGATAAAACTGGCGAAAGCGCCCCGGCCCCGGCTTTTCGTTCCGCCAGACCGGGCCCATCGTGTAGCGCCGGTACGGGCTGGGCAGGTCGTTTCGGTGCTGGGCATAGACGCGGGCCAGCGGGGCCGTCATGTCGTAGCGCAGGGCGAGCCAATCGCCGTCTTCCTCTTGCCAGGCGAACACCCCCTCGTTCGGGCGGTCCACATCCGGAAGGAACTTGCCAAGCGCCTCCACCGTCTCCACGGCGGAGGATTCCAGCGCGTCAAAGCCATAGCGGTGATAGACCCCGGCGATCTTCTGCAGCATCTCGGCGCGGGCGGTGACCTCGGCGCCGAAATAGTCGCGGAACCCCTTGGGCGTCATCGCCTTGGGGCGCGGGGTTTTCTTGGGCTTGGCCATGGCTGGCTCCGGGGTTGGGATCGGGTTTGGAATTGCGCGCACCGCTTACCGCGCACGGGCAAGGGGGGCAAGCAGGGGGTTGCGCAGGGCGCGCCGTGCAGGGCAGATGGGCGCATGGAAGCGCTGGAAGAAAAGATCGCCCACCTTGAGCGACAGGTCGCGGACCTGTCGGATGTCGCGGCGCGGCAGGCGGGCGAGATCGACGTGCTGACCCGCCGGGTGGCGATGTTGATGCAGCGCGAGGCCGAACGTGAAAGCGAGGCGACGGGCGGCATCGTCCTCGGCGATGAGCGCCCGCCGCATTATTGAGCGCAGCGCGGGTTTGCCCGGTCAGGGCGCCTTGATCGCAGCGGCCATAACCGCACCGTCATGCAGAAGGATATCGGACCAGCGCGCATTGTCGTCCGGCCGCTCATAGGCGCTGATGAACACGGTGCTGCGTTCGACTGCGTCGATCCGGCTGCCGCACGGCCTGCTGCGCGACACACCGCAGATGCGCGACTTGATCCGATCGTAGGACCGGTCGGTCTCTGCGTAGGGAAACGCGCTTGGCGGCAGGACGAAACGCAGGTCTTCGTAGAGCGACGGTGCGCCGAAGAGGGCAAGGGCGGCTGTGAACTGGCGCGGACAGCCATCGGCAAAGCCGGTCACGTACCAAGGGCGCGGGCCTCTGAGGCGCGGGTCACTGTCGTAGAGCGTAAAGACCTTGCCGCGGGGGCCTGAAGTTTCGATGCGGCGGCCAAGGTCGCTGCGCGTGGCGTCGCAGACGCGGGCGATCTGGCCAAAGGGCAGCGCGGTGCCGGGGGCCACATCCAACGTATCGACCGTGCGGACCGGCGCGGCGCGCGGGGCGGGTACACTGTCGCGACCGCGACCCATATCCGGCGTGAGAGACGCGGTGCGAGGTGCCTGCTCTGCACTGCGCGCGCCGCCGCCGAACAGCCCCAGAAAGCCGGATCGACGCACGGGCGGTGCAGCGTCCGGTTGCGGCGCAGGTTCAGGCGCGGGTTCTGCCGCTGCAGTTGTCGCTGCAGGGGCCTCGGGCACTGCAGGGGCAGCTGGAGCGGCCGCCTGTTCTGCCGCGACCGGCTCAGGCTGCGGCGCGGGGGAGCCAAGAAGGCGCGCAAAAATGCCTCGGCGCGCCGGTTCTGGCGCAGGTTCTTGTGTTGCAACCGCTTCCGTCACGGGTTCGGGCGGGATTGGGCCGCCGCCTTGTCCGTCGAAAGTCGGTGTTTCAGGCGCCGGCAACAGCCTGTCGAGAATGCCGGTCTCGGGCGCAGTTTCGGCTTCCGTGGGCAGGGCTGCCGCGCTTTGTGGCTCAAGAGCCAGCTCGGTTTCCGACATCCGTTCTACACCGGAAAGCGGATCACCGCAGGCCGACAAACCCAGCAAAGCCGTCACGATCAGGATCTTGCGTGCCATTGCGCCCCCTCTCCCTGTCCCGTGCCTACCCCGGGGCAGGGCCGAAGTCCACCGGGGGCTAAAGCTCTTCCACCAGTGTCACGCCGGGCAGGGATTTGAGCGCACCGCGGATCTGCGGCGAGACAGGAAAGTCAGGCCCGAGTTCCATGTCGACCTCGCCGCCAAGATCGCTGGCCATCAGGCACAGGTGGATCGGGCCACGCGCCGCCCGGGCGCCGGACGCCGCCGCGCCCTCCAGCACGCTGTTGATGGCCGGGAAGGCCTCGACCCCGCCGACGAAAATACGCAGCCCGTTCGATCCGGCCTGCGCCGCGGCATCGTCGATGGGCGTAAAGCTGTTGGCGAGTAGTTTAAGCTGATCGGCCTCCATCTCGGCCTTGCATTGCACGGTCACGCGGGCGCCGGTTTGCAGCAGGTCCTGCGATTTCTCCAGCGTTTCGGAGAATACGGTGACCTCGTAGGCGCCGGTCGGATCGGACAGGCCGACGAAGGCAAAGCGGTTGCCCTTGGCCGATTTGCGGATTTGCACAGCCGTTACCACGCCCGCCATCTTGGCGATCATCGGCGCCCGTTCGGCCTTGGCCGTCACATCGTCGAGCGTGTGCACGCCCGCCCGTTTCAGCCCGCCCATATAGTCGTCGAGCGGGTGGCCCGACAGGTAGAAGCCCACCGCGGCAAATTCCTGCGCCAGACGCTCGGCAAAGGGCCAGTCTTCGACCGGCATCAGGCGCGGCTCGGGCAGGTCATCGCCTGCCTCGCCAAAGAGCGACACCTGGTTCGAGTTCTTCTGGTCGTGGATCGCGGCGGAGTAGGCCACCAGCGCTTCGAGGCTGTCCAGCACCCGGCGGCGGTTCGGGTCCAGCACGTCGAAGGCGCCCGCGCGGGCCATCATCTCCAGCGGGCGTTTGCCCACGCGTTTCAGATCAACGCGGCGGGCGACATCGAAAAGGGTCGCAAATTCCTTGTCCCCGCGCCCTTCGACAACCAGCCGCATGGCCTCAACGCCCACATTTTTCAGCGCGCCGAGGGCGTAGACCAGCTTGCCCTCCACCACCTTGAACGTCGCATCCGAGCGGTTCACGCAAGGCGGCACCCAGGGCAGGCCGAGGCCCTTGCGGACCTCTTCGAAGTAGATCGCCAGCTTGTCCGTCAGGTGGATATCGCAGTTCATGACGCCGGCCATAAACTCGACGGGGTGGTTCGCCTTCAGCCACGCGGTCTGATAGCTGACCACGGCATAGGCCGCCGCGTGGGACTTGTTGAAGCCGTAGTTCGCGAACTTGTCGAGCAGGTTCCAGACTTCGATCGCCTTGGCCTCGTCCACGCCGTTTTCCTTGGAACCGGCGAGGAATTTCGGCTTTTCGGCGTCCATTGCCTCCTGGATCTTCTTGCCCATCGCGCGGCGCAGAAGGTCGGCGCCGCCCAGGCTGTAACCCGCCATTTCCTGCGCGATCTGCATCACCTGTTCCTGGTAGACGATGATGCCCTGGGTCTCGTCCAGGATATGGTCGATGGTCGGGTGCAGGTTCTCGCGTTCCCGCAGGCCGTTCTTGACCTCGCAATAGGTCGGGATGTTCTCCATCGGGCCGGGGCGGTAGAGAGCCACAAGCGCGACGATATCCTCGATGCAGGTCGGCTTCATGCGTTTGAGGGCATCCATCATGCCCGTGCTTTCCACCTGGAACACGGCGACCGTCTTGGCGGCGGCGTAGAGCTTGTAGCTCGCCTCGTCATCGAGCGGGATGGCGTTGATGTCGTTCTCTGTCCCCGGCTGCGGCTCGTACAGCTCGGTGCCATCGGCGGCGATGTGCAGCGGGCGGCCCGAGGCGAGGATCTGATCGACCGCGTTCTGGATCACCGTCAGTGTCTTGAGGCCCAGAAAGTCGAACTTCACCAGCCCCGCCTGTTCGACCCATTTCATGTTGAACTGGGTCGCGGGCATGTCCGAGCGCGGGTCCTGGTAAAGCGGCACCAGCGCGTCCAGCGGGCGGTCGCCAATCACCACGCCCGCCGCGTGGGTGGAGGCGTTGCGCAAGAGCCCCTCGACCTGTTGGCCATAGGTCAGAAGGCGGTTCACGACCTCTTCGCTGCGGGCCTCCTCGCGCAGGCGCGGCTCGTCCGCGAGCGCCTTTTCGATGGAGACGGGTTTGACGCCCTCGACCGGGATCAGCTTCGACAGCCGGTCGACCTGGCCATACGGCATTTGCAGCACCCGGCCGATGTCGCGCACGGCGGCCTTGGACAGCAGCGCGCCGAAGGTAATGATCTGGCCGACCTTGTCGCGGCCGTATTTCTCCTGAACGTAGCGGATGACCTCCTCGCGCCGGTCCATGCAGAAGTCGATGTCGAAGTCGGGCATGGAGACGCGTTCGGGGTTCAGGAACCGCTCGAACAGCAGGGCGTAGCGCAGCGGGTCGAGGTCGGTGATGGTCAGCGCGTAGGCGACCAGCGACCCAGCGCCCGAGCCGCGGCCGGGGCCGACGGGGATGTCCTGATCCTTGGCCCATTTGATGAAGTCGGCGACGATCAGGAAGTAACCGGGAAAGCCCATGCCTTCGATGATATCCAGCTCGAAATCGAGGCGTTTCTGGTAGTCTTCGACTGAGGCCGCATGTGGGATGACCTTGAGCCGCTCTTGCAGGCCCTCATTGGCCTGACGGCGCAGTTCCTCGACCTCGTCATCGGCAAATTTCGGCAGGATCGGATCGCGGCGGTAGGCCATGAAGGCGCAGCGCCGGGCGATTTCCACCGTGTTGTCCAGCGCCTCGGGCAGGTCAGCAAACAGCGTCACCATCTCGGCCTGGCTTTTGAAGTAGTGCTGGGCGGTCAGGCGGCGGCGGGCGTCTTGCTGATCAACATAGGCGCCTTCGGCGATGCAGATCAGCGCGTCATGCGCCTCGTACATCTCGGATTTCGGGAAATAGACGTCGTTCGTGGCCACCAGCGGCAGGTCCATGGCATAGGCCATCTCCACATGTCCCCGCTCGGTCAGGCGCTCGGCCTCGGGCAGGCCATCGGGGCCGGGGTGGCGCTGCAGCTCGACATAAAGGCGGTTCGGGAAGATCGCCGCAAGCCGGTCCATCAGCGCCTGCGCGGCGGGGCGCTGGCCCGCCTGCAGCAGCATGCCCACCGGGCCGTTAGGGCCGCCGGTAAGGCAGATCAAATCGCCTGCGTGCTCCGCCAACTCGTCTAGCGTAACATGCGGCAGCGCCGAGCCTTCCCGCAGGTAGAGGCAGGAGTTCAGCTTCATCAGGTTCTCGTACCCAGCCTCCGACTGGGCCAGCAGAACCAGTGGCGCGGGCGCCGCGGGATGATCCCCGGGGCGCGTTTCAACATAGGCAAGGTCCACCTGACAGCCGAGGATTGGCTGCACCCCTGCCCCGGCCATCGCAACCGAGAACTCCAGCGCGGCAAACATGTTGTTCGTGTCCGTGAGCGCCAGCGCGGGCATGCCATGCTCCGCCGCCAGCGCGGGCAGCTTTTTCAGCCGCAGCGCGCCTTCGAGCAGCGAGTATTCGGAGTGGGTGCGCAGGTGGATGAATCGGGGATCGGCCATAGTCCCTACAATATGTCGTAGTGCGCGCGGCGCAACGGGCAGCATGTGTTATCCACAGCACAAAACTTAGCCATCTGGATAAGTTTCTTGACTCGAATCGCGCCGCAACAATACTTAGCCATATGGATAACAATCTCGATACGCTCTTTAACGCGCTCGCCGATCCCACCCGCCGGGCGGTGATTACCGCGCTGCTGGATGGCCCCGCCCCGGTGGGCGTGCTGCATGCGCCGCATGACATGGCTCTGCCGAGCTTTCTCAAACACCTCAAGGCGCTCGAGGCGGGCGGGTTGGTGACCAGCACCAAGACCGGGCGCGTGCGCACCGTCGCGCTGCAACCTGAGGCGCTGCGCGCAGGGGCGGATTGGCTGAACAAACACAAGTCTATGTGGGAAGGCCGGATAGACCGGCTTGAACGGCTCGCCACCCGCATGGACCAAACGAAATCGTAACACTGCGCAAGGAAAGGACCCGCATCATGACCACCACAGACACAGGCAGCTTCACGATCAGCCGCACCATGCCCGTCAGCCCGGACCAGCTTTGGCACCTCGTGACCGACCCCGACATGCGCGACGCGTGGGGCGCACCCGGAGAGGGCATGGTGATGGTGACGGACGTGAAGGACTTCACCGTCGGCGGGTTCGAGACGCACCGCTGCGGCCCCGCAGAAAATCCCGAATTCACGGTCGAGACGCGCTGGTACCGGATCGAGGCGCCGCATGACGCGGTCTTTACCGAAACGATCCTTGTTGGCGGGGCCGCCATGGCAACCACGCTGGTGACCTACCGCATCACACCCGAAGGGTCGGGCAGTGCCCTGCACGTGAACGTCGCCGTGTCCTCCTTTGACGGGCCGGGCGGCATCGCGGATGTCGAGGAAGGCTGGACCGGCGGTCTGGCCAATCTTGAGGCACTCGCGGCCCAGCACGCAGCCTGAGCGCGCGCACGTCTTGCAAGCGGGCGCGGGCCTTGCCAATCTGCGGCAAAGCCCGTCCCCCGTCTACGCCGCATCGACTGGGGGCCGTACAGGGGCGTCGGTATCGCGGCGAGGCATATCATGGCTCAGCGGATGGACGTTTCGTTTCATCTCAACGGCGCGCCTGTGACCGTAACAGGCGCCGATCCCACCACCACACTTCTGGACTGGCTGCGCGACGAGCGCGGCATGACCGGCACAAAAGAAGGGTGCAACGAAGGCGATTGCGGCGCCTGTTCGGTCATCGTGACGGGCCCCGAAGGCGCGCGCGCGCTGAACGCCTGCATCCTCTTTTTGCCCCAGCTTGAGGGGTGCGCGGTGCGGACCGTGGAAGGCATTGCCGCGCCTGACGGGACGCTGCACCCGGTGCAGCAGGCGATGATCGATCACCACGGCAGCCAGTGCGGGTTCTGCACCCCGGGCTTTGTGACAACCATGGCCTGCGCGCACCTGAACGGGGAGAGCGATTGGGACAAGGCGCTTGCGGGCAACCTGTGCCGATGTACGGGCTATGCGCCGATCGTGCGGGCGGCGCAGGCAGCCAGCACGGCCCCGGCACCGCCTCATATGGATGACTCCGGCCTTTATGTGCCTGAAAACAAGGAAGCCGCAGGCGCGAGGCACAGCCCCCACGACATCGACGCTTTGGCGGACTGGTACGAAGCCAACCCGGACGGCACATTGATCGCTGGTGCCACGGATGTTGGCCTCTGGGTGACCAAGGATTTCCGCGAGCTTGGCCCGGTTGCCTTTCTGGCGCATGTCGAAGGAATGGCAGGCGTGGAGGTTACTGCGAACGAAATCCGCATCGGTGCGGCCACCACGCTCACCGATCTGCGTGCGCACATCGCGCCGCTGTACCCGGCTTTTGCTGATCTGATCGACCGCTACGGGTCCGTGCAGGTGCGCAATGCGGCAACGATTGGCGGGAACGTGGCAAATGGCTCGCCTATCGGGGATGGCTCTCCTGCACTCATTGCGCTGGACGCGGCGGTACATCTGCGCAAGGGCGCGGCGACGCGCAGCGTGCCGATTGCCGACTTCTTCATCGAGTATGGCAAGCAGGATCGGGCGCCGGGAGAGTTCCTCACCCACATCACCGTGCCGCGGGCCGAGGACAGGTTAAGCTGTGACAAGCTGTCGAAACGGTTTGATCAGGACATTTCGGCCGTCTGCGGCTGTTTCTGGATCGATGTTGCCGAGGGGGTGGTGCGCGAGGCGCGGCTGGCTTTTGGTGGTATGGCGGGCACGCCCAAACGTGCCTCAACGGCAGAAGCCGCGCTGGTCGGCCAGCCTTGGGACGAAGGACCGGTGCACGCGGCGATGGCCGCATTGGCGCAGGATTTTGCGCCGATGGATGACATGCGCGCCTCGGCGCGCTACCGGATGGAGGCCGCGCAGGCGATGCTCTGGCGCCGGTTCGCAGAGTCAGGCGCGGTACGGGGCGTGGCGCTATGAGTGTCGGGAAAGCCTTGCCGCACGATGCCGCCGCACTGCACGTCACGGGGGCCGCGCGTTATGTGGATGACGTTCCGCTACCCGCAGGCGCGCTGCACCTCGCCTTTGGGCTGAGCGAGGTTGCCGCTGGGCAGATCATGTCGATTGACCTGAGCGCTGTGCGCGCCTCGGAGGGGGTCGTGGACGTGCTGACGGCGTCAGACCTGCCGTTTGCCAATGATGTCTCACCCGCCGCGCATGACGAGCCATTGCTGGCGGACGGATCAGTGCATTATGTCGGCCAGCCCATCTTTGTGGTGATCGCAACCTCGCACCGGGCGGCCCGGATCGCGGCGCGCAAGGGCGCGGTGGAGATCGCGGCCACGCCGCCGATCTTTACCGCTGCCGAGGCCGAGGCCGCCGGCGCGCGGTTTGAAGATGGCCCGCGTATCTACGGACGCGGCGATGTGGCGTCTGCTTTCGCCGCCGCGCCGCACCGGCTCACGGGGCGCTTGGAGATTGGCGGACAGGAGCATTTCTACCTCGAGGGGCAGGCCGCGCTTGCCTTGCCCGGCGAGGATGACGACATGCATATCGTGTCCTCGACCCAGCACCCGACGGAAATTCAGCACAAGGTGGCCGAGGCGCTTGGCATCCCGATGCATGGCGTTCGGGTTGAAATCAGGCGCATGGGCGGCGGTTTTGGCGGCAAGGAAAGTCAGGGCAATGCGCTGGCTGTGGCGTGCGCCGTTGCCGCGCGGCACACCGGGCGGGCGTGCAAGATGCGATACGACCGCGACGATGACATGACCATCACCGGCAAGCGCCATGCGTTTGAAATCGCCTACGACGTCGGGTTTGACGCGGATGGTGTGATCTCAGTGCTGGATGTGCGGCACGACGCCTTGTGCGGTTGGGCGCAGGACCTGAGCCTGCCCGTGGCCGACCGGGCCATGCTGCACGCGGACAATGCCTATTGGCTTGAGGCTGTGCGCATCACGTCGCATCGCTGGCGCACGAACCACCAATCGGCCACCGCCTTTCGCGGCTTTGGCGGTCCGCAGGGGATGCTGGGCATGGAGCGGATCGTCGACCATGTCGCCCATGCAGTCCGGCGGGATGCGCTGGAGGTGCGGCGCGCGAATTTTTACCGAACGGTCTCGGGGAATAATGCTGGTCACAAGACGGGCTGGACCACGCCTTATGGGCAGGTGGTAGACGATTTTGTCCTTGAAGAGATGGTGCCCGCGCTTGCGGCGTCTTCGGAGTATGCGGCGCGGCGGGCGGCTATTGGGGAATGGAACAAGACACAACCGGTGATGAAGCGCGGGCTTGCTCTGACGCCTGTGAAGTTCGGAATTTCCTTCACGCTGACCCACCTGAACCAAGCGGGCGCGCTGGTGCATGTGTATTCCGATGGCTCCATTCACCTGAACCATGGCGGCACGGAGATGGGACAGGGCCTTTTCCAGAAGGTCGCGCAGGTGGCCGCGTCGGGCTTTGGTGTCGGGCTGGACGCTGTGAAGATTACGGCAACGGATACGGCGAAGGTGCCGAACACATCAGCCACAGCAGCCTCGTCCGGGTCGGACCTGAACGGGATGGCCGTCAAGGCCGCTTGTGAAACCATACGCACGCGGATGGCGGAGCATTTGGCCCAGCTGCACCAGTGCAGGCCGGATGAGGTTATATTCGAAGGTGGCGGCGTGCGATTGCCCGGGCGTGATTACAGCTTTGGAGAATGTGCCGCGCTATGCCATCAGGGTCGGGTTTCGTTGTCAGCGACGGGCTTTTACAAGACGCCGGACATCTCTTGGGACCGGATCAAGGGACAGGGGCGGCCGTTCTTTTACTACGCCTACGGCGCCGCCTGTGTCGAAGTGGTGGTCGACACGCTAACGGGCGAGAACCGCATGTTGCGCGCGGATATTCTGCATGACGCGGGGGCTTCGCTGAACCCAGCGCTTGATATCGGGCAAGTCGAAGGTGGGTTCGTGCAAGGCGCAGGTTGGCTGACGACCGAAGAGCTGGTCTGGGACTCCACTGGACGGCTGCGGACCCATGCGCCCGCGACCTACAAGATCCCGGCCTGCGGCGACCGGCCTGACGTCTTCAACGTGGCTCTGTGGGATGGGGAAAACCCGGCCGATACGATCTTTAAGTCCAAGGCGGTGGGCGAGCCTCCGCTGATGCTGGGGATCGCGGCATTTTTGGCACTGTCGGATGCCTGCGCGTCCATTGGCCCGCACTACCCAGACCTGCGGGCGCCCGCGACAGCCGAAACGGTGCTGGCTGCCGTAAAGCGGGCCCGCGGTTGAGGCCCGTCACGGTCGAGATCGTGGCGACGCGCGGGTCGGCCCCGCGCGATGCGGGCACCGCCATGGTGGTCGAAGCGGAGACGATCCGCGGCACCATCGGCGGCGGCGCGCTTGAGCATCGCGCGATCGCCCTGGCCCGCGTTGGGCGCGCACTGCCATTTGAAGACACGATCGCGCTTGGGCCCGGGCTTGGCCAGTGTTGCGGCGGTGTGGTGACGTTGCGGTTTTCCGAGGGCGTAAAATGCTTGGCTCCTCCGCAAGTCCTGTTGAAGCCGACAGTGCCAGATCACTGGCAAAGCAGGCCGCTTTGGGTCTGGGGGGCTGGCCACGTTGGCCGTGCCTTGGTTGAGCAGGCGGTGCCCCTTGGCGCGTTCGACATCACCTGGATCGACACAGCTGCAGACAGGTTTCCCGCGCTTGTTCCTCAGACAGTCAACGTCCTGCCCGCGGCGGACTTGCCCACCGCAATGGCGTATGCTCCCGGCGATGCCGCGCACCTGATTTTTACGTACAGCCACGATTTCGACCTCGCCCTGTGTGACGCAGCGTTGCGGCGTGGTTTTGCCTTTTGCGGGCTGATCGGGTCAGACACGAAATGGGCAAGGTTTCGCAAGCGTTTGTCTGGCATGGGTCACGCAGACGCCGATATTGCGCGCATTACCTGCCCGATTGGCGACAAATCCATGGGAAAACACCCCGATTTCATTGCCCTTGGCACCCTGCGCCAGCTACTAAGTTCGGAGCACTGGCCGGGGGGCATGACATGACGGAAAAGCTGCTCGAGTTGAGCGGGGTCACCAAGGCCTACCCGGGGGTTGTAGCCAACGATGCCGTCGATCTGACCATCCTGCCGGGCCAAATACACGCGCTATTGGGTGAGAACGGCGCGGGCAAGTCGACGCTGGTCAAAATGATTTACGGCCTTGTTGCACCGGATGCGGGTCGCATGCTGATCAGCGGCGCGCCCCATGCGCCGGCCGATCCGCGTGCGGCACGGGCGGCGGGCGTCGGTATGGTGTTTCAGCACTTTTCCCTGTTTGACGCACTGACGGTGGCCGAAAACATCGCGCTCGGCATGGAGGACCCTCCGGGCATGGGTCAGCTTTCGGCGCGGATCGCAGAAGTGTCGGAGATGTATGGCCTGCCCCTGTCGCCCGGGCGGCTGGTAGGCGACCTGAGTGCGGGTGAGCGGCAACGGGTAGAAATTATCCGCTGTCTGCTGCAAGCGCCCAAGCTCTTGATCATGGACGAGCCGACGAGCGTTCTGACCCCGCAGGAGGTCGGCATCCTGTTCGAGACGCTGCGCAAGCTGCGCAGTGAGGGCACGGCAATTCTGTATATTTCGCACAAACTCGAAGAAATCCGCGCGCTGTGTGATGCGGCGACCATTCTGCGCGGCGGCAAGGTCGTGGCCGAATGCGTGCCGGCAGAGACCTCGGCGCGGGAGATGGCGGAGCTGATGGTCGGCCGGGGGCTGAAGACCCCGACCAAGGGCGCGCCGGATGTCGGCGATGTGCTGCTGGAACTGCGCGGGCTCTCGCTGCCACCAGCTTCGGCCTTCGGTATGCCCTTGCGCGACGTGTCTGTCACCGTTCAGGCCGGTGAGATCCTTGGCATTGGCGGTGTCGCTGGGAATGGGCAGGACGAACTGCTTGCCGCGCTCTCGGGCGAGGCGCGCAGCCCCGTGGAATCCGTGTGGTTCGAGGGTCAGGACGTGTCACGCCTTGCACCGGAGGCACGGCGTGTCGCCGGGCTGCTTTGTGCGCCAGAAGAGCGCTTGGGCCATGCCGCCGCCCCCGATATGAGCCTGACGGAAAACGCGATGCTGACCGGCGCGGCGCGACAGGGGCTGGCGCGCCGCGGCTGGCTGGACTGGGGCGCGGCACGTGGTTTTGCAGAGCGCGTCATTTCAAGCTTTGACGTGCGCACGCCGGGCGCGGGGACAGCCGCGCGGGCGCTGTCGGGCGGGAACTTGCAGAAATTCGTAATCGGACGCGAGGTGCTGCAAGAGCCGCGCGTTCTGGTCGTGAACCAGCCGACCTGGGGCGTGGACGCGGCGGCAGCGGCGGCGATCCGGCAGGCGCTCATGGATCTGGCCGCCGGGGGCGCGGCGGTCGTGGTGATTTCACAGGATCTGGACGAAGTGATGGAGATCGCAGATCGTTTTGCCGCCCTGAACGAGGGGCGGCTGAGCGAGGCGGTCCCGACCGCATCGCTGGATGTGGAGCAGATCGGGCTGATGCTGGGCGGGGCGCACGGGATGGAGGTGGCCCATGTCTGACTCTGTGGCAAACCGGCCCTCCCCTAACGGCGGCAAAGCCGCCTACCGGGCAAAGGGGGGGAGTTTATCTGGCAAAGTGAAGGGGCTGGGCCTGCGTCTTGAAAAGCGGCCGGAACCTTCGGCGGCCATGGCGTATCTGACGCCTTTGCTGGCCGTAGCGCTGACGATGATCTTTGGCGGCGCGTTGTTTGCGATCCTTGGCAAGGACCCGATCGACGCCATCCTGACGATCTTTTGGGAGCCGCTGTTTGGCGAGTTCGCGTTCTTTTATCGCCCGCAATTGTTGATCAAGGGCGCGCCGTTGGTGCTGATTGCGCTGGGCCTGTCGCTGGGGTTTCGCGCCGGAATTTGGAACATCGGCGCCGAGGGGCAGTACATTATCGGAGCCATCTGCGGGGCGGGGGCGGCTTTGGCTTTGTACCCGCTGGAGAGCCCGTTTATCTTTCCGCTGATGATTGCCTGCGGGGCCTTGGGCGGCTTTGCCTGGGCAATGATCCCGGCGCTTCTTAGGGTTCGGTTTGGCACAAACGAGATCCTCGTGAGCCTGATGCTGGTCTATGTGGCCGAGCAGCTTTTGGCGTCCATGGCCTTGGGATTACTGCGCAATCCAGATGGGTTTGGTTTTCCCGGAAGCCGAAACCTGCAGCAGTATCCGAGCGCGCATAATGCGGACATCATCGCGAATACCGGTATGCATTGGGGTGTGGTGACCGCGCTGATCGCGGTGATCTTTGCCTACACGCTTTTGGAGCGGCACCGGATGGGCTTTGCCATCAAGGTCACGGGCAGCGCGCCACGGGCGGCGAAGTTTGGTGGGGTTTCGGCAGGGCGGGTCGTGGTGTTCTGCCTTGGCCTGTCCGGCGCCTTGGCGGGGCTGGCGGGGATGTTCGAAGTTGCGGGGCCGTCGGGGCAGATTACCATCGATTTTAACGTCGGCTACGGGTTTACGGCGATCATCGTGGCGTTCCTTGGCCGTTTGAACCCGCTGGGCATTCTGGCTGCGGGGCTGCTTCTGGCGCTGACCTATATTGGTGGAGACATCGCGCAGAGCCAGCTACAGCTGCCGTCCTCCGCTATTCAGGTGTTCCAGGGGATGCTCTTGTTCTTCCTGCTGGCACTGGATGTGCTGACAAATTACCGGATGCGGTTTGGTGCGGGAGAGGTGCGCTAATGGATCTGAGTGCAATCAATCCCGTCCTGCTCATCGCCGCGATGATTGGCGCGGCGACGCCGATCCTTCTCGCGGCCATCGGGGAGCTTGTCGTGGAGCGCGCGGGCGTTCTGAACCTCGGGGTCGAGGGAATGATGATCATGGGGGCGATCTGCGGCTTTATCATCGCGGTGAATACCGGCTCGCCCACCGTGGGCTTTCTGGCGGCGGCCCTTGGGGGCGCTTTGCTGTCGCTGCTCTTTGCCTTCCTCACGCAGGTGGCGCTGGCCAATCAGGTCGCATCGGGGCTTGGGCTGACGCTCTTTGGCCTCGGGCTGTCGGCGCTGATGGGGCAAAGCTATCAGGAGGTGCGTGCGCCGCGCCCGGGCGGCGAGCCCTTTGCGGCGCTGGAGGGGATCCCTGTGCTGGGGCCCATCCTCTTTAGTCATCACTTCATGGTCTATGTCGGCGTCGCAGTGGTCGCGGGCGTCTGGGCGGTGCTGAAATACACCCGTGTTGGATTGATCCTGCGCGCGGTGGGCGAAAACCACGATGCCGCCCATGCGCTGGGCTACAAGGTCAAGCGGGTGCGCACGCTGGCGATCCTGTTTGGCGGGGCCTGTGCGGGGCTGGGCGGGGCTTACATCAGCCTGATCCGCGTGCCGCAGTGGACCGAAGGCATGACGGCCGGTGTGGGCTGGATCGCGCTCGCGCTCGTTGTATTTGCCTCGTGGAAGCCGTGGCGGGCGCTGGCCGGTGCCTATCTTTTCGGCGGGCTGACGCAGCTGCAGTTCAACCTTCAGGGCGCGGGCGTTGCCATTCCGGTCGAGTATCTGGCAATGTCGCCCTATCTTGCGACGATCATTGCGCTTGTGCTGCTGTCGTCGGATAAATCGCGCGCTCCCGGCTCACTGGGGCGCACATTCCATGCCTCGGGATAAGAGGCCAATCACGGGGGAGTAACCTGATGAAATTCATGAAACTGCTGGCGTCTGCCGCGCTGGCGCTGGGCCTTGCAACGGGCGGCGCAATGGCCGACGGACATGGCGGCAAGACCAAGGTCGGCTTTGTCTATGTCGGCCCGGTCGGCGACGGCGGCTGGACCTATGAGCATGACCAGGGCCGCCTTGCGGTCGAGGCGGCGTTTGGCGACAAGGTCGAAACGGTGTTCGTCGAGAACGTGCCCGAGGGCCCAGACGCCGAGCGTGTGATGACGCAGATGGCGCTCGATGGGGCGGACATCATTTTCACCACGTCCTTTGGCTACATGGACGCGACCAACAACGTAGCCGCCAAGTTCCCGAACGTGAAGTTCGAGCACGCGACGGGCTACAAGCGGCTGCACCCGAACGTGTCGACCTATTCGGCGCGATTCTATGAGGGGCGCGCGGTGCAGGGGCACATTGCGGGGCAGATGACCAAGTCGAACATCATCGGCTACATCGCGTCCTTCCCGATCCCCGAGGTCATCCGCGGCATCAACGCGACCTACCTGCATGCCAAGGAAGTGAACCCCGAGGTCGAGATGCGGATCATCTGGGTCTACACATGGTTTGACCCCTCCAAGGAAGCGGACGCAGCGCGCGCGCTGATCGATCAGGGTGCGGACGTTGTCCTGCAGCACACCGACTCGACCGCTCCGCAGGCCGCCGCGGCCGAGGCGGGCAACGTCGTGACCTTTGGTCAGGCGTCTGACATGGCTGAGTTTGCGCCGTTCCCGCGCGTCAGCTCGATCATCGACGACTGGGCGCCCTACTACATCGCGCGCGTTCAGGCCGTGATGGACGGCACGTGGGAACAGAAAGACACCTGGGACGGCATTGGCCCGGGCATGGTGAAGATCGGTGAGATCACCGACGCGGTCCCGGCGGACGTTAAGGCAAGCGCGCTGGCGCTGAAGGAACGGCTGCGCACCGGCGAGTATCACGCCTTTACCGGCCCTATCGCCAAGCAGGACGGCACCGCGTGGCTGGCCGCGGGCGAGACCGCAGGCGACGGCGTTCTGGCGGGGATGAACTTCTATGTCGAAGGCATCACCGGCGAGATCCCGCAGTAAGCAGATCACACCAAGACATGGGGGGCGGTGCAGGGATGCGCCGCCCTTTTCTTTTTGCAAAAGGTCAGGCGGTTAGCGCGCCAAAGATCTGGTCTTTCAGCGCCATCCGCTGCTTGCGCATGTCGATGATGTCGAAATCGGAGGCAGGCTCCACGTTGGTTTCGGCCCGGTGCACGGCGCGGTTAAGCTCGTGATATTCTGCCGCCAGACGCGCGAAATGCGCATCCGTCTGCCGCAGCGCAGAAATACGATCGGCATATTCGGGAAAATCGCTCGCCAGTTCGTGGGGTGTGTGGGACATGTGCGCTCTCCTGTGTTGGGGTCACACGTATCCAACACCGCAGGCGGCAAGCCGTCCTTGACCGGGATCAAATGGCGGTACGTCAGCTGGGAAAAATCCGTTCCATGGCCGCGTGAAAGTAGGACCATGTCATGGTCGCCTTGTTGCCCGCATAGCCGTGGTAATGCGATTTTCCGGTGTCGTTGGGCAGACCCGCCCAGATCTTGGCAAGGTTGTTCATGAACCCTTCCTGGCTGAGATCACCGGAGAGAAAGCGGGCCATACCTGCATCGGCCAGAAGTTCATCCGCCAGCCTGTCCTGCAGTGCGGGGGAAAAGCGCGTCTGCGGGTCCACGCCGGTGCGCGCCATCAGGCTGCGAAGCGTCGACGGGATGAACTGGTAACGCCCGATGGCGTGAGGCTGGCCGGGGGTTGCGTCGATCCAGTCGTAAATCTGCGCCACCGTCATCTGCGTCGGCGGACGCGGCGTTTTGATCCGCGCGCCATATTGAACCGCGTCATATCCCTTGGCGCCCGCTTCGGCCTTGGCGATAAGGTCGCGCAACGCGGCGACGCGCGCGTTACGTGGGCCGAGGATGGGCGCAACCGCTCGCGGTGCGACGGGTTCGAACAGACCCCTGCGCGGCCCCGCAAAAAGGCTTGCCCCGCCACGCTGCGGTTCAGTCCGTATATCGATGAAGGCCCCCTGCCCCCCGGTTGCGGCGCCTTGGGACAAGATTGACACGGCTTGGGGCTGCGCCGCGTTTGTCCATGCGAGGCTAAGCCAAAAAAAACATAGGACCGTTAGAAATAGGCGCATCGGCGGCTCCGTTCTGAAACCTGTTTGGCAGGTGTTCTGACGGGGCCGGGTTACCGTTTGCTTTCCACGCAGCCGGCAAGTCTTTCAAATGCGCTACAAATGCGTATCGAATGCGTCCCAGACCGGTTTCAGGTCAGCCACGCGGGCCAGCGTCGCCTTGAGCACGCCTGCCTCTTGCCAGCCTTCGATTGGGATCGACAGGGTAAAGCCCTTGCGCCTGAGCAGCTCGGCGTGCGGATGGTCTTGCTCGTAGGGTTTGGGCACGCGTTTCAGCGGCGCGCCGCCCCAATCGCCAAAGCTGGCGCCCTTGGCCATCGCGCCCTCCAGCGCATCGCTCAGCCCGTCGCCCCAGCTGTCCACAAAGGCGCGGTAGCGGGTCAGGTCCGGGCCCTTCAGCCCCACCACGCCCATCGCCAGCACCAGATAATCCGGGCTCAGCCCCCAGAACCACGAGGGGGCCAGCGCGTCCTTGTCGCCGGGCGACCAGAGCAGGTGCAGATGCGCGTTCAGCGGCGTCTTGTCCTTTGAAAAGCGCACATCGCGGTAGATGCGGAACACCTTTGGCGCGTGGGCCTTGCCGGTGATGCGCGCCAGATCCTCGGCCATCAGATCAGCGAACAGGGCGGCGGGCGCGGCGATGCGGTCCTTGTAGCGGGCCTTGTGCGGCTCGAACCACTCCTTGGAATTGTTGGCGCGCAGCTCGGTAAAGAACGCCCGCGCGTCCGTCACCATCTCGTCAAAGCCATCGGCCATCTTGTGTCTCCTCTGCCCGCGGGGCAACGTAGCGCCATGATCGTTTTGCACCACCTCAACAGGTCCCGCTCGCACCGTATTCTTTGGCTGCTCGAAGAGCTTGGCGTGCCTTACAAGGTGCAGGCCTACGCGCGCGATGCCAAGACCAACCTCGCCCCGCCCGAGCTGATGGCGATCCACCCGCTGGGCAAGTCACCGATGGTCGAGATCGAGGGGCGCCTCGTGACCGAAAGCGCGGCGATCGTCGAGCTGCTGTGTGCAGCGCATGCGCCGCAGATGGTGCCGCACATGGGCACGGATGCGTATGTCCAGCATCTGGAGCTGATGCACTTTGCCGAAGGGTCGGCCATGACGCCGATCCTGCTTAACCTTTATGTGGGCCGGCTGGGCGAGGCGGGTGCGCCGTTGCACCCGCGCATTCAGCAGCAGCTGGACAGCCATTATGGCTACATGAACGATGTCCTGCGCCCTTCGGGGCATTTCGTGCTGGATGATCTATCGGCGGTGGATATTATGTTGTCCTTCCCGGCCGAGATCGCGATGTTGCAGAAGCGCGGCGAGGACTTTCCACGGCTGCGCGATTTTGTGGAGCGCATCCACGCGCGGCCCGCCTATCAGCGGGCCACGGCGCTGGGCCATGGATAGGCTCTAGAGCAGGTTGGCATCTGTCAGATCGGCGATCTGCACGCCGACGAGGATGACAGATCCCAAATCGCCTGTCGGGCCGAGGTCAATCTGCAGATTCGTACCAATGTCTGTCAGCGCACCAGCCGCCTGAAGCCCAGCCAGATCGCTGATGCTGTAGGCGGTCAGGTCCAGCACGTCTTCGGCCACGTTGAAATCGGTGATGCGGTCGCTGTCAAACGTGCCGGAGAAGAGGAACACGTCGGCCCCTGCCCCGCCAACCATCGTATCGTTGCCGCCATCGCCGCGCAGGGTATCATTACCGCCCTGACCGATGAGAACGTCGTTGCCTTCGTCCCCTTGCAGGACGTCCGCATCCGCCCCGCCGACAAGCCGGTCATTGCCCGTATTGCCCACAAGCGAGTCCGCGCCCGCCCCGCCGATCAGCGTGTCCGCATCCGCCCCGCCGAAGAGGGTATCGTTCCCCGCCGCGCCGATCAGGCTGTCATTGCCCGCGCCTCCGATCAGCTCATCCGCGTCGCCGCCGCCGTTCAGGGTGTCGTCCCGGACGCCGCCCGAGAGCGTATCGTTGCCCGCCCCGCCGCGCACGTCGTAGCCTTGCGGGGCGGCCCCGAGACCTGTCACGGCATCGTTGGCATCGAACAGATCATCACCGCCTTGCAGGATGACCGCGCCGGTGATGACGCCGCTCGTCTCGACCGTATCGGCGCCGCTTGAGCCAATGATGCGGCCAAGGATCACGCCCGTGTTTTCCACGGTGCCGCCGCCCAGCATGAAAACATCGCCGGTAATCGTCCCTTCATTGTCGAGCGTGATTGTATTGTGCGCGCCGGCCTTGATCGCGGCGCCGGCGCCAAGGATCGTGCCGGTGTTCGAAATCGTGACCGTATCGCTCAGATCGCTCGCCCCGGCGGTCAACCGGATGCCGACGCCGCCCAGCCCGGTGATCAGACCGCCATTCTCGATCCGGGTGTTGCCGGTGATCGCGCCGCCGAAGAGCAGCCCGTCGCGCGCGCCGGAGATGGTGCTGTTATTGACCAGTTTGTCTACCGTGCTGTCCACGAATTCCACACCCGCGATGCGGCCGAGGATTTCGGCCCTATTCGTAAAGAAGTCGCCAAAGTTTCTGTTGATCTGGACGTTGTCGAAGCGCATCCCGACGCTGTCGCCGGTGATCCGCCCGTTATTCTGAAAGTTGAACTGGGAGCCGATCACATGCACGCCGTAGAGGCCGCCATGAATTTCCCCGATTGTTCCCGAAGTTGGGCTGCTTTGCACGCTAAGCCGTGCATCGCTGTCCGTGATGACAAGGCCGGTGCCGGTCGTCGACAGGATGGTGCCGCCGATAAAGAAACGCACGACACCCGCCGTGTTCGCAACCAAGCCGTCACCGCCCGGGACGATGATTGCGTTGCCGTCGCGCAGGTCGGTCGTGCTGTTGAAGCCGGCCGTGACGGTCGTGAAAGAGACAATATTGAGGGGCATGGGAGGCTCGCGTCATGAAGTGGGTGCGCAAGGTGTATCAGGCCCCGTCCGCTAAACCATTGCCTTGCAGGAAAAATCATGGGACGCGTTGGGTATGACACAGTTACGTACGCTTTCGGGAAATACGGTCACGGGCCTGACCTTTGGCACAATGCAGTTTGGCGGGCGGGCGGATACGGCCGCATCCCGCGCGATGTATGACGCCTGCCGCGCGGCGGGGGTCACGCATTTCGACACCGCTTGGGTCTATACCGAGGGCGCGTCAGAGACATTGCTGGGCCAGTTCATTGCGGCGGAGCGCGAGGATGTCTTCATCGCCAGCAAGGTCGCCTATACGGGCGGCGCGGGGCGCGAGAATGTCCTGGCTCAGGCCCAGATGTCACTGGGGCGGATGGGCATCGACGTGATCGATCTGATGTACCTGCACCGCTTTGACCCGAGTACGGACCTACGGGAAAGCCTCGGCACCCTCGCCGACCTGCAGGCGCGCGGGACAATCCGGCATATCGGCCTGTCGAATTTCGCCGCATGGCAGGTGATGAAGGCGCAAGCCATCGCCGCAGAGTTCGGCACGCGGATCGACGTGATCCAGCCGATGTACAGCCTTGTCAAACGGCAGGCGGAGGTTGAGCTGCTGCCGATGTGCGCCGATCAGGGTATTCTTGCGGTGCCATATTCACCGCTGGGTGGCGGGCTGCTGACCGGAAAATACGCGACGGGTGGCACCGGGCGGCTGACGGAAGACACGCGCTATGCTGCACGCTACGGCCTGCCTTGGATGCACGAGGCGGCCAAGGGGCTTGCGAAGCTGGCGGAGACGCTGGGGGTGGACCCGGCCACGCTGGCCGTCGCGTGGGTTGCGGCGCATGACAGCCGCCCCTCGCCCATCATCTCGGCCCGCGATGTGGGCCAGTTGCGTCCGTCGCTCGACGCCGCCGGTTTCGAGATGACGGCAGAGCTGTACGCGCAGATCACCGCGCTCAGCATCACGCCACCCCCTGCCACGGACCGGATCGAGGAAGCATGACCGACGTCATTGTCATCGGCGGCGGGATCGCAGGAATTTCCGCAGCAGCGCGCCTATCGGAACATGCGCGGGTCACCGTGCTGGAGGGCGAGGACGCGCTGGGCTACCACGCCTCTGGCCGGTCGGCGGCGCTGTTTGAGGAAAGCTACGGCAAGCCCTCAGTGGTGGCGCTGAACCGGGCCTCTGCCGCCTTCCACAAGGATGGTGGATACCTGTCGGACCGGGGCTTCATGCTGCTGGCACGGGCGGGAGAAGATGAGGGGTTTGCGGGCGATATGGCCGCGCTGAACTGCCCCGAGATTTCGGTGGAAGAGGCGCGCGGGATCATCCCGATCCTGAACGGGTCGGTGGCGCGGGCGGCCTTTCACGCCGAGGCCTATGATATTGATACCGACAAGCTGATCCAGGATTTTGCAAGGGTCGTGCGCGGCAATGGTGGGCGCGTCGTGACCGGCGCGCGGGTATCCGCGATTACGCGGAACAGCGGCTGGGAGGTGACGGCGAGCGGCGAGACATATCGCGCGCCGACGCTGGTGAACGCCGCGGGCGCGTGGGCTGATGGCGTGGCCGCGATGGCTGGTGTCGCGCCGGTGGGCATCACGCCCTTCCGTAGGTCGATGGCGCGGATCCCCGCGCCCGGCGGGCATGACGTGACACGCTGGCCAATTTTTTTCGGAGTTGGCGAGAGTTGGTATGCCAAACCCGACGCAGGCAAGCTTCTGGTGTCGCCCGCCGATGAGGACCCGGTTGAGCCACATGACGCCTGGGCCGACGACATGGTGCTGGCCGAGGGGCTGGACCGTTATGCAAGCCATGTCACCGAGGAGGTGACCCGGGTGGAGACATCCTGGGCCGGCCTTCGCAGCTTTGCGCCCGATCGGGTGCTGGTGCTGGGGCGCGATCGGGACGTACCGGAGTTCGTCTGGTGTGCCGGCCAAGGCGGCTACGGGATGCAAACCTCGCCTGCAGCGAGCAGGCTCACGGCGGATCTGGTGCTGGGCCGCAGCCCGGAGATCGATGCGGCAACGGTGGCAAGCCTGTCGCCAGCGCGTTTCGGCTGATGACTGCACGAGGCCTCGTACGTTTGGAATCGACTGGCTAGGGTGCTGTTATGGTTCGGATTATCTCTCTGTTTGCGTTTGTCCTCTTGGCGGCCTGTGGTTCTGTCCCTGCCCCATTCAGTGGCCCGATGGTGATCGGCGACACGGACCCGGTGCGGTTTAGCGGGCGGGCGCCCACCAGCTATCCGGTGCAGGGCATGGACGCCTCGCGCTTCCAAACCTCCGTCGACTGGGCGCGGGCGAAGGCGGTGGGGATCGAGTTCGTGTTCCTGAAAGCGACCGAGGGCGGTGATCTGGCGGACCCGGCCTTCCGCGACCACTGGCGCGGCGCGGGGGCGGCGGGCATCCGGCGCGGGGCCTATCACTTCTATTACTTCTGCACGGCGCCGGAGGTGCAGGCGCGGTTCTTCATCTCGAAAGTCCGCCGTGTGCCGGGAATGCTGCCCCCCGTGCTGGACATGGAGTGGAACCCGTTCTCCCCGACCTGCCAGCGGCGCCCCGATGCAGCGACGGTGCAGGCGGAGATGAAGGTTTGGCTGGATATCGTAGAGGCGCATTACGGCCAGCGCCCGATCATCTACACGACACCGGGGTTCTACGAGGATGCGGGGCTGCGTTCCTTGCGCGGCTACGAGTTTTGGCTGCGCACGACGGCCAAGACCCCGGCGGAGGCCTACCCGGGTCAACCCTGGCGCTTCTGGCAGTACACGGCGACGGGGACGCTGCCGAACACGGTGGGCGAAGTGGACATCAACGCGTGGGGTGGCACTCGGGAAGAGTGGGAAGCTTGGCTGGCGCGGCGGGCGCTTTAGGTGGGCAAAGAGTTATCGTCAGGAGACAGAATATGGTGCGCATGATCCTGTTGCTGCTGGCCCTGTCCGGCGCGCCGGCGCTGGCCGGCGGCATTGATTTTTCGAAGATCGCAAAGGGGACACAGTTCTTCTATGGCCCCAAGGGCGGGCAGCCGACGCGGGTCTGGATCTACCGCGGGCAAGAGAACGGAAAGCATGTCATCGCCCAGTACGTCCTGCGTTCAGGGGCCGTTGAAGGTGCGCCGTACCGCCTGTCCTTTTACGACGCACAAGGGCGCCGCACGGAACTGCACAAGTTGTCCAGCTCGCGCAGCCTGCGCATCACCTTTGCCCCGTTCTATTGTGACGACGCGCCCGCCGGGCGGTGCAGCCACATCCGCGAGGCAACGGTGCTGAGTTCCGGCGAACGGCGCGCGCGGCAGCAGCGCGATTTCCAGATCAAGGGCCGGGGCAAGACGCAGCGCGTGCTTCGCATCACGTCCGGCGGGCAACGCGAGACGGTCAAGTACCAGCGCGACGCGCGTGGCGTGATCACCATGTACGACGAGGCGGAAGCCCGGCCCGTGTTCCTTTTGGCCGAGCGGACGCCTTAACCGTCCTTGCGGATCACCTCGTTCTTTGGATCATACGGGCTGTCCTGGGTCACCTCGGCGTCCCACAGCTTCCCGAACATCCGCACCTTCAGCTTGGTGCCGGGCACGGCCAGCTCAGGCGTCACGTACCCCATCCCGATGGACTTGCCAAACGCCACCGAATAGCCGCCCGAGGTCAGGCGGCCCACGCGGGAGTCGCCGTCATAGAGCGCCTCCCGCCCCCACGGGTCGGCATCCTCCGGCCCGTCGATCAGCAGCGTTACGCATTTGGAGCGCACCCCCGTCTCCACCATCCGTTCCTTGCCATGGAAGTCCTTCTCCAGGTCGACAAAGCGCGGCAGGTCGGCCTCCAGCGGCGTTGCATCACGACCAAGCTCAGTGCCAAAGGCGCGGTAGGACTTCTCTTGCCGGAGCCAGTTCTGCGCCCGCGCGCCGACCAGCTTCATCCCATGCGGCTCCCCGGCGGCCATCAGCTGATCCCACAGGTAATTCTGCATCTCAATGGGGTGGTGCAACTCCCAACCCAGCTCGCCGGTATAGGCCACGCGGATGGCGCGCACCGGGCACATCTTCAGCTCGATATCGCGGCAAGAAAGCCACGGGAACCGCTTGTTCGACAGGGCTGTGGCCGGGTCGGCATCGACGATCAGGTCCTTCAGCACATCGCGCGATTTCGGCCCGGCAATCGCAAACACACCCCATTGGGTGGTCACGTCATGGCAGGACATCCAGCCGAATTCCGGCATCTTGTCCTCGATGGCCTTCATAAGAAAATCGCTGTCATAGGCCGTCCAGGCCCCCGCGCTGACAAGGTAATATTCATCTTCGGCCAGACGCACGATGGTGTATTCGGTGCGCGTCGTGCCATGCGCGGTCAGCGCATAGGTCAGGTTGATGCGGCCCACGCGCGGCAGCTTGTTGCAGGTGAACCAGTCAAGGAACGCTGTCGCCCCCGGCCCTTTCAGAAGGTGCTTGGTGAAGGCTGTCGCGTCGATCAGGCCAACGCCTTCCCGGATCGCCTTGGCCTCCTCCACCGCGTGCGGCCACCAGCCGCCGCGGCGGAAGGAGCGGCTCGCATGGTCGTCGAACCCTGCTGGCGCGTAGTAGTTCGGCCGTTCCCAGCCGTTCACCTGCCCAAACTGCGCGCCCGCTGCCTTCTGGCGGTCATAGGCCGGCGCGGTGCGCAAGGGGCGGGCCACTTCGCGCTCCTCGTCCGGGTGGTGCAGGATATAGACGTGCTCGTAGGCTTCCTCGTTCTTGCGCGCCGCATACTCGGTCGTCATCCAAGAGCCGTAGCGCTTGGGGTCAAGCGAGGCCATGTCGATCTCTGCCTCACCCTCAACCATCAGCTGGGCAAGGTAGTGACCTGTCCCGCCCGCCGCGGTGATGCCAAAGCTAAAGCCCTCCGCCAGCCACATGTTGCGCAGCCCGGGCGCGGGGCCAACCAGCGGGTTGCCATCGGGTGTATAGCAGATCGGGCCGTTGAAATCGTCCTTCAGACCCACCTCTTCCGACGACGGGATCCGGTGGATCATCGACATGTATTCTTCCTCGATCCGCTCGAGGTCCAGCGGGAAGAGGTCGGCGCGGAAGCTGTCCGGCACACCGAATTCGAAGCGCGCGGGTGCGTTCCGCTCATAAGGGCCAAGGATCCAGCCGCCGCGCTCTTCGCGCACGTACCACTTGGCGTCTGCGTCGCGCAGAACGGGGTGTTCGGGGTTGTTCTTGCGCCATTCGACCAATGCCGGGTCCGGCTCCGTCACGATGAACTGATGTTCGACCGGGATGGCGGGCATCTTGATGCCGAGCATCTTTGCGGTGCGCTGCGCGTGGTTGCCGGATGCGGTGACGACATGCTCGGCATGAATGACGATCTGCTCGTCCGAGGGGACGAGATTGCCGCCCTTCTCGACCATCTTTGTGCAGGTCACGTCCCAGTGGCTGCCCGTCCAGTGGAAGGCATCGGCCTGCCACTTCCGCTCGATCATCACGCCGCGCTGGCGCGCACCCTTGGCCATCGCCATCGTCACGTCTGCGGGGTTAATATAGCCATCGGTCGGGTGGTAGATCGCGCCTTTCAAATCCTCGGTGCGCACCAGCGGGTAGCGCTCCTTGATCTGCGCAGGCGACAGCCACTCGTAAGGCACGCCGCACGTCTCTGCGGTGGAGGCATAGAGCATATACTCATCCATCCGCGCGTCCGTCTGCGCCATGCGCAGGTTGCCCACAACGGCAAAGCCCGCGTTCAGCCCGGTCTCTTCCTCCAGCGTCTTGTAGAACTTGATGGAGTAGTCGTGGATATGGGTCGTGGCGTAGCTCATGTTGAAATAGGGCAGCAGACCCGCCGCGTGCCAGGTCGAGCCGGAGGTCAGCTCGTCCCGCTCCAGCAACATCACATCATCCCAGCCGAACCGCGCCAAGTGATAGGCGATCGAGGTCCCGACAGCTCCGCCACCGACAACCAGAGCTTTGACATGCGTTTTCATGGTGCGATTCCCCTCGCCTGCTTCCGGAGACGTCTTAGCGCGCGGCCACGCGCCCCAAGGGAACCAGCCGACCCGTCACATCCAAAAAACGACCCACCTCTTCTTTGGGTCTCAAATATCCTGGGGAGCTCGAGGGGCAAAGCCCCTCATCAGCAAGATAAAATCGAATGCGCGCAGCGCTCCGCAGGATCAGAGGCTAAAGACCTTGCCCGGGTTCAGGATGTTCTGTGGATCAAGCGCCATCTTCACGGCCCCCATCACGTCCACCGCATCGCCCAGCTCGCGGCGCAGATAGGGCATCTTGCCCTGTCCGATCCCATGCTCACCGGTACAAGTCCCATCCATCGAAATCGCCAGATCGTTGAGCCAGCTGACATAGCCCGCGGCTTTTGCCAGCTCCTCTTCACTGCCTTCATCCACCAGCAGGAGGCTGTGAAAATTCCCGTCCCCCACATGGCCAACAATCGGCGCGATAAAGCCAAGCGTCGCCAGTTTGTCCTGCGCCGCCGCCACGCATTCAGCGAGGCGAGAGATCGGCACGCACACATCCGTCGACAGCCCCCGCGCGCCCGGGCGCAGTTGTAGCGACGCCCAGTAGGCATCGTGGCGCGCCTTCCACAGCTTGTTGCGCTCTTCCAGCGTGGTGGTGGCGGTGTAGCCGGACGCACCAAACTCGCCCGCGATATCGCCAAAGGTCTCCACCTGCTCGGCCACGCCCGCGTCCGAGCCGTGGAATTCAAGCAAAAGCAGCGGGGTTTCGGGCAGATCGAGGCCGGAATAGGCGTTGCACGCACGGACCTGCGTGGCGTCCAGAAGCTCGATCCGGGCCACGGGGATGCCGTACTGGATCACCGCCATCACCGCCTCGCAGGCGGCCCCCACGGTCGGGAAGGAACAGCGCGCGGCGCTGATGTTTTCGGGGATGCCCTGCAGCTTCAGCGTGATTTCAGTGATCAGGCCCAGCGTGCCTTCGGAACCGACCAGCAGGCGTGTCAGGTCGTAGCCGGCAGAGGATTTCTTGGCCCGCTGCGCCGTGCGGATGATCCGGCCATCGGCCATCACGGCCTCCAGCGCCAGCACGTTGTCTTTCATCGTCCCGTAGCGCACCGCGTTGGTGCCAGAAGCGCGCGTCGCCGCCATCCCGCCGAGCGAGGCATTGGCACCAGGATCAATGGGAAAGAACAGCCCCTGATCACGCAGATGCGTGTTCAGCGCCTCGCGCGTCACCCCGGGCTGCACCACGCAGTCGAGGTCTTCGGCATGCACGGCCAGCACCTTATCCATACCCATCAGGTCTATGCTGATCCCGCCCGCGGGCGCGTTCACGTGCCCCTCCAGCGAAGTGCCCGTGCCGAACGGGATGATCGGCACATCGTGGGTCGCGCAGACCTTCACGATATCGCTGACCTCCTGCGTGCTCTGGGCAAAGACCACGGCGTCGGGCGGCTGGTTGCGGGTCCAGGTGGTGGTGTGGCCGTGCTGCTCGCGCACGGCCTGCCGTGTGTTCAATCGCTCGCCAAATTGCTGTTTCAGCACGCCGATGGCGGCTGCGATCCCGGTCTCGTTCCGGGGCAGGTCGATGGGGTTTGTCATTGCGTGCCTCCCAGGGCGATGCCTTCGCGGCGCGGGTCGGCGCCGCCCAAAAGGCCGCCCGGTGTAATCTCAATCGCGTGCAGGCCGGAGTTCAGGCCGCGGATCGCAACCTCAAAGCCCATGTCCTGCAGCGGGCCGGCGAGGGCCTCGGCTGTGGTCCCTTCCTCCAGGTCGAAAGTTCCAAAGCGGTTAACCGCATGGGGCATCGACACCGCCTTCTGCACATCCATGCCCCAGTCGGCCCAGGCGATGATGGCCTTGGCGGTGTAGCCGATGATCCGGCTGCCCCCCGGCGAGCCGATGGCGAGCACCGGCGCGCCGTCTTGCATCACGATTGTTGGCGACATCGACGAGCGCGGCCGCTTGCCGGGCGCCAGCGCGTTGGCGATGGGCACGCCATCGCGCTGGGTGCGAAAGCTGAAATCGGTGAGCTGATTGTTCAGCAGCATGCCGCCCACCATGATGCGGCTGCCAAAGGCGTTTTCGATGCTGGAGGTCATGGAGGCGACGTTGCCCGCGCTGTCCACGATGGAGATATGCGTGGTCGAGGGGCGCTCGGGGCTTTGTCCGTCCCCGAACAACGCCGCGTGGTCCCACTCGGGCGAGCCGGCGGCCACGGCATCCAGCGCGGTGGCGCGGTCCAGCAGTGCCGCGCGCTCCGCAAGATAAGCCGGATCGATCAAGCCCTGCGTCGGCATCGGGACAAAATCGCTGTCGGCCATGTAGCGGCCGCGATCCGCAAAGGCGAGACGCGAGGCGTCACCGATCAAGCGCCAGGCGTCGGGGTTGGCCGCGCCGAGGGCCGACAGGTTCTGGCTGTCCATCATGCCGAGGATCTGGCCAACCGTGAGACCGCCAGACGAGGGCGGCCCCATCCCACACACCTCATAGCTGCGGAACGCCGCGCAGACCGGGGCACGCTCGCGCACGCGGTAAATGGCAAGGTCGGTCTGGCGCAGCCAGCCGGTGCCCGTCGTCGCCTCTTGCACGGTGGCAACGATGTCGCGCGCGATGGGCCCTTCGTAGAGCGCACGGGGGTCGGCGGCGTAGGCGCGCAGAGTCTCCGCATAGGCGGGGTTGTTCAGTTGGGTGCCAGCAATAAGCGGCGTGCCGCCCGGCAGGAAATAGTCCGCCGTGACCGGATGCGTGCCCAGCCGCTCCGCATCCCGCGCGACAAGCCCCGCAAGGCGCGGCGAGACGGCAAATCCCTGCTCGGCAAGCGCAATGCCCGGCTGCATCAGGCTCGCCCAATCCTGATTGCCCCAACGCCGGTGCGCCTCGGACAAGAGCGCGGGAGACCCTGGCACTCCGACCGAGAGCCCACCCAGAACGGCATCGAAAAAGCCCATCGGTTCGCCATCAGGCGTCTGGAACCGCGTGGGCGTGGCGGCCAGCGGTGCCGTCTCGCGCCCGTCGAGCGTCGTGAGCCGGCCCGCAGCCGCATCGTAGTAGACAAGAAAGCCGCCACCGCCGAGCCCAGAGCTTTGCGGCTCGACCAGCCCAAGCACGGTTTGCGCGACCACCAGCGCATCTGCCGCCGTGCCGCCCGCCGCCAGCACATCGGCAGCTGCTTCGGCCGCGTGCGGGTTGGCGACGGCCACCATCCAGCCTTGCCCGCGCACCGGCGCGCCCGCGCGTTTCGCGGCAAGCGCATCCGCCACGCGCGGGCTGATCGCCTCGAAAAGCCCCGCGACGCCGGTTTCGGGCTGGACGCTGTCGGCTGTTTGCTGGGAGTGAGCCGCGGTGCAAAGGGCCAAAAGGGCGGCAGTGATCCAGTGGCGCATGTCGTCTCCCATGGTTAAGGAAACCGACGCGGTTTCCCGGGCGGGCGTTCCGCGTCGGAACGCCCTAGATCATCGACGGCACGACCTGGTCGGGGGGGCGGTGGCCGTCGTCAAAGGTCTTGATGTTGATCAGGACTTTCTCGCCCATCTCGATCCGGCTTTCCTCGGTCGCGGATCCCATATGCGGCAAGAGCACCACATTCGGCAGCTCGCGCAGGCGCGGGTTCACGTCGGTACCGTTTTCATAGACGTCGAGGCCGGCGCCCGCGATCTCGCCCGCGCGCAGCATCCGTGTCAGCGCGTTCTCGTCTATCACCTCACCGCGAGAGGTGTTCACGATCACCGCCGAGGGCTTCATCAGCTTGAGCCGCCGCGCATTCATCAGGTGAAAGGTCGACGGCGTGGAGGGACAATTGACCGAGATAACGTCCATACGCGCGACCATCTGGTCGAGGCTTTCCCAATAGGTCGCTTCAAACTCGGCCTCGGTTTCCGGACGCAAGCGACGCCGGTTGTGATAGTGCACTTGCATCCCGAAAGCCCGCGCCCGCTGCGCCACGGCGCGTCCGATGCGCCCCATGCCGAGAATGCCAAGGCGGCGCCCCGCGATTCGACCCCCAAGAAAGGCCGTGGGCGACCAGCCGGACCAATCGCCTGATTGCATCGCGGCAAGCCCCTCTGGCAAGCGGCGGGTCACGGCGAGGATCAGGCCCATCGCCATATCTGCGGTGTCATCGGTTTGCACGCCAGGGGTGTTGGACACCAGAATGCCCCGCTGCCGGGCTGTCGCGACGTCGATATTGTCGACCCCGGCACCATAATTCGCGATAAGTTTCAGCCGGTCGCCTGCCTGCCCGAGGAGCCCGCTGTCGATCTGATCAGTGATCGTAGGCACCAGAACATCCGCGCTCCGCACGGCCTCAATCAGCTCGGATCGGCTCATGGGCGTATCATCGCTACGCAGCTTCGTATCGAACAGCTCGCTTAACCGCGTTTCCACCGCCGGGGGCAACCGTCGCGTTACGACAACACTCAGACGTTCATTTGCCACAAGGGCTCCTCCCGTTCTTGGCGGTATGGGGGCCGCCTTGCTACCCTGTCAAACGAGATAGCAGGCCGCAAGAGAATGGCCGCATTTTCGAGGCAGTAGATGAGCGTATTTTCCCGCACCCTTGGGGTATTGGCCCTGATCCTTGTCGCTGGCGCGACGTTTGCCGAGCAGGCCCGTGGCCCGGTCACCAACCTTCCCCTTCCCCGCTATGTGTCGCTGAAGGCGGCCGAAGGGAACGTGCGCCGAGGCCCCTCGCTTAGCCATCGGATCGATTGGGTGTTCAAGCGCCGCGCGATGCCGCTGCGCATCACCGCGGAGCACGGGCACTGGCGCCGGGTCGAAGACCGGGACGGCATGGGCGGATGGGTGCACTACTCGCTGCTGTCGGGCTCGCGCACGGTGATTATCGAAAAGGACATGCTGCAGCTGCGCGCGCGGCCTGACATTGCGGCCCCAGTCACCGCCGCGCTGGAGGCGGGCGTGATCGCGCGGCTTGGCAAATGCGGGCCGGAATGGTGCCGCCTGCGCTCTGAAGGGTTCCGCGGATGGGTTCCCAAATCGCGCCTGTGGGGTGTCGCCCCAGGAGAGATCCGCGAATAAGCCAGCGGCCGCGCCCGTATACTTGCCTCAGGGATCGGCCCTGTTGCAGCCCCGCGGGGTGGTATATTCTCTTGTTGCGAACATGTTAGGCCCCATATGGCGGTGTGAAACGGGCGCTGTATGGAGGCGTTTATGGGTCTTCTGACAACAAGCGGATTGGTACGGGGCAGCCTGACCCAATATCTCGGAAACGATTTTTTCAGCCGCTTTTACTTGCACGATTATGTGGTTCGACAAGAGGGCGACACGGTTGTGCTGCAACGGCAAGAGATTTTCAGCGCCGCCGGTGTTCTGGACCGCGAAATGATGGTGCTGGAGGGCAGCGGGCTGACCGTTGTCGGCGGGCAGCTGATCGGCGGGACGGTCGAAAGCATCACGATGTTCAATGGGCGCGGCGGTTTCGAATGGGGCCGCATTACGGATATCTCGATTGCCGCTGGCACATTCACCGCGCAGTTCGAGGCGGCGATGGCGGGCAGCGCCTCGGGCTTCACCCAGCTGCTGCAATCACAGATCACACAATATGCGGGCAGCGCATCCGACGATACCTTTCGCGTTTTCGAAGCTTACGCAGTGCGCAGTGTCGACATGGGTGGCGGCAATGACCGCCTTGCGCTTTATGGTGAGCTGATCAGGCCTGAAATGATACTGGTTGGCGGCGAGGGCTTCGACCACCTCGATATCGGAGGCTCGCGCGCCGTTCGGGTCGATCTTGAGGCGAATTCACTGGCAGTGTCGGGTGCGATCAGCCATGTCGCCGTCGGCTTTGAACGTGTCACCGGCAGCAGTGCGAACGACACATTGATCACCAACAGCGTTACCAGTGGCTCGCTGAGCGGCGGGTCGGGCAACGATCTGTTGAGGGGCGGTGCGGGTGAGGACACCCTGAACGGCGGCCGGGGGGCAGACCGGCTGATCGGTGCGGGCGGGTCCGACACGTTGAACGGTAATGACGGCAATGATCGGTTGTTCGGTGGAAATGGCGCGGACCTGATGCGCGGGGGCGACGGGAACGATCGGCTCGACGGAGGGCTGCGCAACGATTCGCTCAGCGGCGAAGAAGGCAATGACTATTTACTCGGCGGCGATGGCGATGACCGGATCGACGGCGGTGATGGCAATGACCGGATTGAAGGCGGCGCAGGCCTCGACGTCCTGAGCGGGGGTGCGGGCTTTGACCGCGTTTTCGGCAATGCGGGCGCCGACCAGATCCAGATCGGCGAAGGTGCCGCGATCGGAGGATCCGGCCCCGACACGCTGTACGGGGGCGACGGCGCGGTGATGTTCGGCGACGATGTCACGGGCGGCGCTCTGCGTGCGGATGCTGCACTGGTCTACCGGATCTACACCCTCACCCTTGGCCGCCCGCCCAGCCGGGACGAGCTGGACGGCTGGATGACAAACGGTGCCCTGCCCGCGGACAATGCCGGCCGCATAATCCGGGACATTACCCGCTCGGATGCGTTCTCCGAGCATCAATCCGATCTCGGCCCGCTTTGGTTGGGCTCCGTCTTCAAGGCTCTGCCTGGCTTCACCGCGCGGGAAGACGTGCTGCAAAGCATCGATCATGTGGGATCTTTCGGATACGCCGAAGCGCTTTTCAGAACGCTCATCGCGCGCGACGATGTCACGGCCATTCTTGCCAGAGACGCGGCGATCTACGCGCTCGAGATGACACCGCAAGCGTGGGCCGACGACATCTACCGTCTGTTCCAGGCCACCCTTGGCCGCGAACCCAACGCGCCCGGCATGGAAACGTGGCTTGGCGAAATTGACAGCGGACGTTCACTCCTGTCGATCGTGGACGGCTTCACCGGCTCGCGCGAGTTCCGCGACACCTACGGCGCGCTGGACGACCGCGGCTTTGTCGAGCTGCTGTTCCTGAACGTGCTGGGCCGCCCTGGCGCCGAAGCGGGTCTGGACTTCTGGACGCAGCGGCTCGCCGACGGCGCCAGCCGCAGCGAGATTGTCCTTGGCTTTTCCCAAAGCCGCGAATTCCGCAATGGCACCGCCGAAGACGTGGAACGGTGGATGCGGGCGCAGGGCGAGGACGACGTGTTGATCGCCGGAACGGGCCGGCAGGACATGGTCGGCGGCGCCGGGTCGGACCGGTTCGTGTTTACCCCAGAAGGCGGCGCGCAAGGCGGCACCGTGCATGATCTTGAAGCGTGGGACACGCTGGACCTGACCGCCTTCGGTTTCGCTAACGCAGCCGCGGCGCTGGACCATTTCAGCGCCCGGCCGGGCTTTGTCGCATTCGAAGCGCAGGGAATATCGGTAAATCTGTTCGGGCTGGAGCTGGCGCAGATCGACGCCGATATGCTGCTTGTCTAAACGGCCAAGGCAAGGAAAGTGGCTGGGAAGGCAGGAGAGCTTGAGGATGTTGAAATCCATCGCAGAGTCTCCCTCTCTCAGCCTTCTGGGGCCTTACTTGTGGCCCTCCGTGCCCTCCCCCATCCGAGGTGGCTGGGATGCTCCCTGGGGCCACTCTGTGGCTCTCCGGGGCAGTGGGGGGTGGGGCTGTGTCGGAGGGACGGGAGGTGGTGGAGCCTGAGCTGGGGAGCTCTCTGTGTCGGGGGGTGTCTGAGGTGGGGAGAGGTCGGTTGCTGGGGCGGGGGAAATAGGTACCAGTAATGAAAGATCCGGAGGGAGAGAGACAGAACCCGCCGGAAAGGAGAGGCACCGGGAGAAGAGCAGCAAGACCCGGATGAGACCTCACAACCTCCGGACGCCAGCGGAAGAGAAGAAGAAAGGGAGGAGGGGTTGCCCTCCCCGATCCTGAGACCGGAGAGAGCGCTTTTGGTCAGGTGAAGCCGTCCCGCAGCAACCTCAAAACAGGGCGACGCTGAAGTGATCATGCAAGCAAGGAAAAAGCGCTGGTATATCGGCCTATTGCGGCTCTTTGCGGACAGTGAGAAAACGGCTAGCGCTAAGCCACAGCACCAGACCTATTCAGTTTCGCGCGCCGCGCTTTCAAACTGTGCATAGGCCGCTGTTGTCATTGGATTCGACAAAAGCCCTCGCCCCAAATCTGGCGAAATCGTAAAGCAGTCGCACCCCATCTCGGACAGCTTGAACATCTGTTCCGCGCTACGCAATGAGGCCACCAGGATACGTGTGGGCGCCCCTGACCCGATGGCCAACATCTGCGCCATCATTTCATAAGCTGGCATATCCGCCTCTAACATGCGTCCGAAATAAGGGGCGATGAAGTCTGCGCCCAAACCGCACGCCACATACATCTGCTTTGGATCGTAGCAGGCGGTCATCAGGATGGGGCAGCCCATGGATTTCAGCGCTGGCACGCGCCGGATTGCGTCCTCCACCAGAGGGACCTTTACAACCGTTCGAAGCCCCGCCTTCTGGCCCGCCTCCAGAAGCCGTTCCGCCCAGGCCGCGTAGCCCTCTGGCGGGCCATAAACTTGCGCGTGCAACTCCTGCGCGCCCAGATCCGCCGCACGGGCGGCCAGCTCTGCCCAGTCAATCGCAGGGTAGTCCAGCCCGGCGCGGTGGGCGAGAAGCGGGTTGGTCGTGATCCCGCGGAACATGCCCGTGGGCATCAAGCGATCCCACTCTGAGGTATCGGCGGTGTCGAGGTAGAGATCGAGCGCCATGTGTCAGGCCAAAGCTCCGTCAAGTTCTGCCAGGGTCGGCGGATCGCACCCCTCGCGGCCACAATTGATGGCGGCTGCAGTGCTTGCTTGCATGAGTATCTCGCGCAGCAAGTCCGGGCCAAGGTTTTTGAGCTTTGGCGGGGTCAAAAACCCTTTGGCCGACAGGGCCCAAAGCACCGTCGCGGTAAACGTATCCCCCGCCCCTACCGCATCCAGCAAACGGGGCACTGGGGCTGCATCTATCTCGACCTTGGTGCCGCCAAGAAACGCGGCGGCGCCTTTTGCGCCTTTGGTCAGGACGATCAGCTCGGCGGACGCCAAATCGCGCAAGGCCGCCATAGCCTCCGCCTCGGGCTGGCCGGGAAAAAGGGCCGACAAATCCTCATCGCTCAGCTTGATGACGTGCGCCGTGCGGCAGACAGCGAAGATGCGTGCGCGATAGACCTCTGCATCCTCAACCACGGACATGCGCACGTTTGGATCAACCGACACAAATTGGCCGCGCGCATAGGCAAGCGCCAGCGCGTCCGCCCAGGCCTTTGCATCATCGCCGCGGGTCAGGGTCAGCGATCCGGTATGGACTACGCCTGCGTCCTTGATCCGCGCGGTGATCCAATCGCGGTCCACCGCGCGCTCTGCCGTGCCCTCGCGTTCAAACCGGTATCGCGGATGCCCGTTCGTGACCTCAACGCGGGCCATTGTGGTGGGCAGGTCCACGCGCCCACCCGTCAATGCAACGCCGCACGCGGTCAGGGTCGCGGCCAGTTTGCCGCCCCAAGGGTCTGTCGAGATTGGGGAGACATAGCTGACATTTGCCCCAAGCCGTCCAAGCCCCATCGCAACATTGAACGGAGAGCCGCCTACTTTGGCGGACACCTGGCCATCACGCGTGACATGGTCGATGAGGTTCTCCCCCCCAATGGCGAAGGCCCGCTCAGACATTGTGCTGAATGCCTTTTGCACGCTCAAAGATCACCCCGACAAAGGCCGAAGCTGCGAGTGCCACCGCGCCGAGGACGAGGAAGGGTGCCGTGCTCTGATAGCCCATCATTACGACCGGAATAATCATCAGCGCAAAGGCGGCCGCGAGGGCCAGCGACGCGGCGCGCGATGTGCGAAAGATCATGACAATCGCAGCCACCGTCAACGCCGCCAGAAGCAGCGCCCCGAACGCGGTGTTCGACGCGGCAGCTTGCGCCGCCTCCAGCTCTTGCGGCGACAGGAGCCGCGCGTTCTGGCCCGGGGCAAGGGATTGGCCCGCCTCCCGCAGGGCTGTCGCCGCACCGTGTTCCAGCACTGCGATTTGTGCGCGCAGCCAGACCGAGGCGGGGGTCATCAGCGACAGGAACGCCATGAATGCCCCAACCGCCCCTAGAAGCTTGCGCACAGCGACCGGGTCCTTGGACTGGCGCACAATGTCGATACCCACAGCGACAAGGATGATCCCGCCGGTCACCACCATCTGCCAAAAGGTGTTCAGCTGCGCCAAGGTCAGCCCATTGTTGATCAACTTCAAAAGGATCACGCCCATGAAGGTGCCCCAAAGCGAGCCGCGCCCGCCGAAAAGGGACGTGCCGCCGATCACGACCGCGGCGATCGCGTCAAGCTCCCACATCTGACCGTAATCGGACTTCGCGTAGGGCGCGCGGCCCAGGAACAAAAGCGCGCCAAACGCTGCGCAGAACGAGCCGATCATGTAGGTGATCAGCGTATACCGCTTTGTGTTGATACCAGCCTGCCGCGCGCCGGGCTCGTTCGAGCCAATGGCGTAGACATAGCGGCCATAACGGGTGTTCGAAATCAGGATGGCGAGGACGATAAAGAAGCCGATGAAGATCAGCATCGACATTTGGAACGTGCGGAAAAAGTTCAGCCAATTGTCATCGACAAAAGCGCCCAAGGTCTCGGCAAAGCCCGTCAGCTCGCCATCGCGGTAGGACTGGCGCAGGCCTGCAAACGGGTTGTAGCGGCCGAATGTGTCGAAGGCTTCGGGGAGTTTCGGCGTGGCCTGCGCATCGGTGGCGAGGTGCCCGGAGCCGCGCCAGATCGACAGGCCGGCCAGCGTCACGATAAAGGCGGGCATCCCGAAATAGGCGACCAACGTGCCGTTGAAGGCGCCCACGGCCAGACCAAGGCTCAGCCCAGTCATGATTGCCAGATAAGGCGGAAATCCCCAGAAACTGGCAACATAGCCTGTCAGAGCCGCCGTCATGCCCATGACCGAGCCGACACTCAGATCAATGCCCGCGGTCAGGATGATCAGGGTCATACCCGCCGCAACGATACCGATCGCCGCCGAATTGTTCAGGATTGTCATCAGGTTCGACGGGCGGAAGAACATCGTGTCCGGCGTTGCCACCTCGATGGCGAGGCCAAGGACAATGATCGCCAGCAAGGCGCCCGACCATTCGGCGCGAAAGAAGCGAACCATCATCATGATCAGGCGATCTTGCAGGCTCAGGGCCTGTGGCTGCACGGTTGGGCTGGCCTCTGTCATGGGTCCACTCCGGCGTCAGATTCTGGATACAAAAAGAGCGGCTTATTGGATGCCGACCATGTCTTTGTAGACGGAAGATGTCTCGGGCGTCACGAGGAAGAAGCCGGTGTCGATGCGCGCCGACACAGCCTCGCCGCGCGCGGCTGCTGCGGCGGCTTTGATGCCCTGATACCCCATCTGGTAGAGCATCTGCGCGGTGTTCGCGTGCACCCAGCCTTCGTCCATTGCAACGATGGCGTCGGACGCCCCGTCAAAGCCGACAAGCTTCACGTCGCCCGCGCCATAGCCGAGGTTTTCCAGCGCCGCTTTGGCCCCCATTGTGCCGCCGTCCCATGCGTTGACGACCATCTTGATGTCGTCGCGGCTGTTCAGGATCGCCTCAACACCTTCCTGCGCTTGCTGCGAGTTCCACTCGGTCGGCACGATGACCACTTCGCTGTTCGGGCGTGCGGCCATGAAACCCGCCATGAAGCCGTCGCGGCGTTCCTGGCCGGTGGACTGCGCCTGGTTGCCAGTGACGTAGATGATGGCATCGCCATCCGCGACCAGTGTTGCCGCAACTGCGCCCTGCACCTTGGCAACGGCCAGGTTGTCAGTCGCCACAAAAGACGTGACGTCCGCGCCCGACACGCCCGTGTCGATCGCAATGACGGGGATGCCCGCGCCCATCGCATCTTGCACGGCCGGCGCAATCCCGGCGCTGTCCACAGGGGCGACACCAATCGCCTTGGCGCCTTGCGCAACGAGGTTTTCAAAGACCTCAAGCTGGCTCGAAAGGTCGCCTTGGAAGGCCGGGCCAACAGACACGAGTGTCACGCCTTCTTCAGCAGCGCATCCTGTGCGCCTTGGTTGATCATCATCCAGCCCGCGTTGGTGGCAGACTTGGTGATATAGCCGATCACATCCTGCGCAGACGCTGCGCTGGCCGAGACCAAGGCAGCGATGGCCGCGCCTGCGAAAACAGACTTCATGTTCATTCAGGTTTCCTCCCAGTGGTGCGCACCCTGCTCCTCCGCGGGCGCTTCGTGGTGCCGACAAAGAACGTCGAATTGCCATGCCTGTCAATAATTAAATCAAGCTGATTTAGTTATTGACAGCGGCGGCCTGTGTGCGGATGCATAAAAGCGATTGGGCATCACGCTTGGGGGAGGGCAACAATGGCCGACCGGAAAGTCATACTTGAAACCAAAGGCTTAACCAAACACTACGGCGGCGTCCAAGCGCTGAACGATGCCGATTTCGAAATGTACGAAGACGAGCATATCGCCATCGTCGGGGACAATGGTGCAGGCAAATCGACCTTTGTGCGCAACATCACCGGTGTAGAGCAGCGCACGTCAGGCGATGTTTTCATCGATGGCATCCCGGTGAATTTCCGCTCTCCGCAGGAGGCGCGGGATCATGGGATCGAGACTGTGTATCAGAACCTCGCGCTGGCCGATCACCTTGATGTGCCCTCGAATATTTTCCTGGGGCGCGAGGAAGTGTTGTTCGAGCTGGGCCCGCTGTCATGGCTCAACAAAAAGGCGATGGCCAGGCGATCTGCGGAACTGCTTGAGGAAACCGGCGTGAAAATCCCAGATGTGCGCCAGCCTGTTGCGGGCATGTCAGGCGGGCAACGTCAATGCGTTGCGATCAGCCGTGCGGCGGGATGGGGCTCCAAGCTGATCATCATGGATGAGCCGACCGCGGCCCTCGGGATCCAGGAAACCACGCGGGTCGAAAACATCATTCGTGGACTTAAGAGACGCGGTGTGCCGGTCATCATCGTCTCGCACAACTTGCGCCAGGTGTTTAACCTTGTGGACCGTATCGTTGTGTTCCGGCGCGGACGCATTGCAGGTGTGCTGGACGCCAAAACCGCGTCCGGAAATGATGTTGTGGCGATGATCACCGGCGTCGATCAAGGGGTCCATGAGGGCGCAAGCTATATCTAGATCTGGCCATGAACTACCGCACGCTACCCCAAACGGATGACCGATTGATCAGGCCTCAGAACGAACGCCTGATCCTCGACCTTGTGCGCCGCAACACCGAACTCAGCAAGGCCCAGATTGCGCGGGCCTCAAAACTGTCTGCGCAGTCGGCCACGGTAATCGTCAACCGTTTGGTAGATGAAGGTCTGCTCATGTCTGGCAAGGCGGTGCGGGGCAAAGTGGGCCAGCCCTCGACGCCATATCGGCTCAATCCGCTTGGCGCGGCATCCGTCGGCATCAAAGTTGGACGCCGGTCTGCGGAAATCGCCACGATGGCGCTTGATTACTCCATCATCGAACATCGCGCGATCCGCTACGAATATCCCGATTACGACCAGCTCTGCGCTCAGCTGTGCCGGACCGCGGCCAATCTGATCGAGGCCCTGCCGCAGAAACAGGCCGACGCCATTCAGGGGATCGGCCTCGCGGTGCCTGACGCACTTTGGAGCTGGGAAACGCTTATAGGTGCACCCGCTGGTGCAATGGCCGCCTGGGAAAATGCGAACCTCTCCGCGCCGCTGGAACGCGCTTTGGGCTTTCCCGTGCAGGCGATGAACGATGCATCCGCAGCTTGCCTTGCCTCCCTGCGGCTCGGGGCTGGCAGGCGTCTTTCATCAATGGTCTATTTTTACGTCGGCACCTTTGTTGGAGGTGGTTTGACCTTCGGCGATCAGGTCTTTGAGGGGTTTTCGGGGAATGCGGGCGCCATCGGGTCGCTGCCCACGCACATGCGCGGCGCGGCGGCGGGCGGGCAGCTGCTTGAACATGCGTCTCTGCATTCGCTTGAAGTCGCAATGCGGGGTGCCGGATACTCGGCGGAAAGCCTTTACACCGGCACGCTTGACCCCGGCGCGGAAGAGATTTTCCGACGCTGGCTATCGGGAGCTGCAGATGCGCTGGCCTTCGCGACCTTGGCTGGACAAGCATTTGTCGATCCGGAGGGTATCGTAATCGACACAAGTCTCGCGCCGCAGTTGAGGACGCAACTGATCGATGCCATCAACGCCGCGCTCGGCGCTTTCGACCAACGTGGCTTGCGCAGCTTTGAGGTGCGCGCGTGCGAGGTCGGCATCCACGCCAGATCTTTGGGAAGCGCGCTTTTGCCTTACCAACCGCAGCTCCCGGATCAGGGTCAGAGTAGTTTGCCTCAAACCTGATCCAGCGATGTAGAAATCCAGATGAGGCCAGTGCAGGTTAGGCTCAAGAAGTGGTGCAAAATACTCGGCCTGCGCTCCTGCAGTGGACGACCGCGTCCCGCTCTATGTACCCCCAAACCGAGAAACCCCCTGCAACTGATCTGGAAGGACTGACCCTTCCGGTTAGACAGGAGACAACCGATGGTCGGTTTCATCATGGTGGTGGGCGCGGCGGCGGCCTACGCAGAACACCGCAAGTGGCTCAAGCCGCGTCGCCTTACCGCAAAACAGGACCGGGCGCAGACCAAGCTGGCGTGGTGCATCATTCTGCTGCTGTGCCTCTGGGCGATGACGGGCTGCACGGCTGCTGGGGGTGACGCATGAAGTACGCAACCCTCAAGCAAAACACCTAGCTCTATCGCCGCCACGACCCCAAGGACGTCAAGTGGGTAGCTGGGGGTGGACGCCATGAAGCAGTCGCTCAAGACTGGCGACATTGCAGTGGCAAAAGCGCGGCTTGCAGAGGTCAACGCGCACTTCGAGGACAGTGTGCAGCGGGCTGGAGGCGCATGGCCAGCGTCCGGACTGGTCCCGTGATCTTGAGGCCAGCGTGCAGTCCATCAACTGGACGCTGGCCTCCTTTGCAGACCTGCGGGCGTCAGAACCCGTGGGCGAGTTGGCAAAGGTCTATCTGCGCGCGAGGGCAGCACGGCTTGAACCCGGTGGCTTCAAGGCGCTGCGCTACTCCGTGGGTCTGTTTGCATCCCGGCACGGGCAGGACAGGATTGCCGCTATCACCCGAGAGGATGGCAAGGCCTTTCTGCGGGACATTGCGCTGCTGTCTGCGTCCCTGGGCAAATCCTACCGCTACCATGGCATGAGCCTGGATGGACTGCTGCGGGCCTCTGAGCGCCGACCGGACCCCATCACGGTCACTACCCAGAAACGCATCTGGTTCATGGTCAAGGGCTTCCTCGACTGAGCGGTGTATGAGGGGCATCTGACCACCAACCCCTTCGCATCGGTCCGCTTCGACGGTGTGGGGCGCAGCAAGTCCTACGCAGTGCCGGAGGATAGCGAGGTGCGGGTGCTGCTGACGCATTGCACAGACCAGTGGTTGTTGGCTCTGCTGCACATCTGCCTGTTGTCCGGGATGCGGCTGGGTGAGGCCAGAGGGCTGCACCGCGAGGAGATCATCTCCAAGGGCAACCTTGGGCAGTTCTTTGTCATCAAGCCGAACGCCCTGCGCAACCTCAAGACGCCGATGGCTGAGCGAGAGGTGCCGGTGCACTCGGAACTGCAGCCAACCCTGTTGCGGCTGCCATCCTCCGGACCGCTGTTTCCGCGCGTCTCGGTCAACGTGATGACCAAGGCGTTTGCGAAGCTGCGGGACAGCGTTGGGCTTCAGCATCTGGTCTTCCACGGCACGCGCAAGTGGTTCACCACTCAGTGCGAGCGCACCGGGGTGCCGGAGCACTTCACGGCATCACTGGTGGGGCCGAAACACGCCTCCACTGCCCAGAACCCTTCGCAAACCTGATCCTGAGGAGAGTGGCTGGGAAGGCAGGACTCGAACCTGCAACCTACGGTACCAAAAACCGGTGCTCTACCAATTGAGCTACTTCCCAACGTGGCCGCGTAGATAGACCCCGGACTTTGGCTGTGCAAGCCCGATTTTGCGCTATTCGTGCGGTGCAGTCTCCGTCAGCAGATCCGGGGCGTCGGGATCAGCCCGTTCCGCGTCCACCAGTTCGTCCAGCGAGGTGTCGAACTTGGCCACTTCGTCTACCGCGCCGGCACTCGGCGGCAGCACAGGGACGGGCATCGGTTCTGACGGCTCAGGCGTATCGGTACCTGCCGAAAGCTGAACAGCCAAAGGCCCCGCGCCGCTCAGCAGATCTACGCGGTATGTCGTGTCGGGCACTTCGATCCCGCGCGCTTCGATCGCGGCCTTGACCTGACGCAGCGCCTCTCCCCTTGCGCGCACGAGCGACGTTTCGCGCTGGTCGATCCAGCCGGTCACCGTCAGGAAAATAGCCCCGTCGCCGATCCGGTCGATCCAAGTCATCGGCGCGGGATTCTCAATTGTGAAAGGTAGGCCCGCCACAGTCTCTTCGGTGAGCTGGCGCACGGCGTAGAGGTCCGCATCGGAGGCGACGCCAATCTCGAACTTGAAACGCGCCTCTGGATTTACCGTCCAGTTCACGATCCGGCTTTTGAACACGGTGCTGTTGGGGATGCGAATGTGGTTGCCATCAAAGGACAAAAGGATCGTGGCGCGGCTGGTCAGGCGGATGACCTTGCCCATGTCGCCGTCAATCTCGATCGTGTCATTGGGCCGGAAGGGCTGGCGGATGGAGAGCATGATGGAGGCGATGAAGTTTTCGACCGTGTCGCGCACCGCAAAACCGATGGCGAGGCCGACGATGCCCGCCGCGCCCAGGATTGTGCCCAAGAGCGCGGTGGCCCCCATGATGTCGAGCGCCACGACAATGCCGCCAAGGATCGCCGCCAGCCGCACGATCTGGCGGTAGATGTCCGCGATAAAGGCATTGGGCGCGAGCCGGTCCCACGGCCAGCGGGCGCGGGCGATCCAGAATCCCAGAACGACGATCAGCGCAAAGGTCGAAAGCGCGATCCCGGCGAGCGGCAGGAAGGCCACCGCTTGCGTCGCGCGGTTTTGCAGCCGTTCGACCAGCGGGTTGAGCCGTTCGACCACATCGGTCGTCTCGGTCACCTCATTCTCGATCGCCACAACGCCTTCGACACGGGCGACCAATTCGTTCAGGCGCGCGGCGGTGGCGGCGTCGATTGTGGTGCCGCGCAGGGTAACAATGCCCGAGGACACGGTGACCGTGACATTCCCGTAGCCTTCAAGCTCGCCAAGGATGTCGCGGATGCGCACGGCGATGGCCGCGTCCTGTTGCGCGCTGTCCTGCACCGCGATGGAGCCGGAGGGCTGGCTGGTTGTGTCCTGTGCGCGCGCGCCAAGTGGCAAGGCGAGCAGCAGGACAAGCAGAAACGCGCGGATCATGATGTGCAGTTCAGCAGGATCGCACCCGCGCGCCCACCGGTCTCGACCGCCTCATGGGCGGATGCCGCGTCGGTCATCGAATAAATCTGGGCTATGGGCACGTGCAGCGCATCGTCCAACAAAGCGGCGTGCAAACGGGCTATCGCGGCATCCCGTTGGGCTTGCGGCAGCAGGTAGACCAGCAGAATATCAATGGTCGCCGCCTTGAAGAGCAGCGGACCGAAAGGCAGCGTTGGCGCCATGTCCTTGGCGGAGCCATAGGCGGCGATGGTGCCGTTGGGTGCGATCAGGTCTGCGTTTGCATTAGCGTTCACACCGAATTCCGTATCAACAATTCGGTCAACATACTCCGCGTCGGTCGCAGTTCGCAAAGCTGAGGGCAAGTCTGGCGCGTCGTAGGGCAAAACGATTTCGGCCCCAGCCGAGCGCACGCGGTCTTCATCGCGGGCGCTGGCCGTGGCGATCACACGCGCGCCGCCCCAAGCCGCGAGTTGCACGGCAAGAAAGCCAACGGTGCCGCCGCCGCCCTGAACCAGCACCGTCTGGCCCGACACATCGCCGCCACCAAAAACCGCATGGGCCGCCGTCAGGCCCGGAATGCCCAGCACGGCGCCTGTGTCCGTCGACACGCCCTCGGGCAAGGGCACCACTTGTGCCTCTGGCAGGGTGATGTGGCTGGCCGCCGTACCGAAGGGGCGCCCCCACTGTCCGTTCCAGATCCAAACGCGTTGGCCAACGCGGGCGGCGTCCACGCCCGCGCCGATCTGAGTGATGACACCCGCGCCGTCGCTGTGCGGGATGATGCGGTCGAAGGCCGGCTTGGTCACGCCGGGGCGGGTGCCCGCGCGCGCCTTCACGTCCGACGGGTTCACCCCGGAGCGTTCGAGCCGCACGGTCACCTCGCCGGAGCCAGGCATCTGGTCGGGCAGATCGAAGAGTTCAAGAACCTCGGCTGCCGGGCCGAAACGAGTATAGGAAATGGCACGCATTGAAATGACCTTACGTCTTTGCCCCGCAGATTGCCCCGCCCTGATAGAAGGGTAAAGAGCCAGGGGGGAGCATCGCATGGACATTTTGCGCACACCGGAAGAGCGGTTTGACGGGCTAAAGGACTACGACTTTGCCCCGCATTATGCGGAAATTGCGGGGATGCGCCTGCACTACCTGGACGAAGGGCCGCACGATGCGGCGCCCGTCCTGTGCATGCACGGAGAGCCGACATGGTCCTACCTCTACCGCCACATGATCCCTGTGTTCACCGCCGCCGGATATCGCTGCGTTGCGCCGGACCTGATCGGGTTTGGCAAGTCGGACAAGCCAGCGCAGCGTTCAGACTATAGCTATCAGGCGCATGTAGACTGGATGGCGGACTGGCTGCGCAAGACGGACCTGCGGGGCATCACGCTGGTTTGCCAGGATTGGGGCGGGCTGATTGGGCTGCGCCTGCTGGCGGACATGCCAGAGCGTTTTGCCCGGCTGGTGGTCGCCAATACCGCGCTACCTACCGGCGATCAGCCAATGGGCCCGGCGTTTGCGACCTGGCGAGACTATTCGCAATCCGTCGACGTGTTCGATGCGGGGCGCATTGTTTACGGCGGCACGACGCAGAAGATTTCGGACGATGAGGTGGCCGCCTACAATGCGCCTTATCCCGATGCGACCTATCAGGCGGGCGCGCGGCAGTTTCCGATGCTGGTGCCGAGCGCCCCTGACGATCCCGCAGCGCCTGCGAACAGGGCCGCGTGGCAGGTGCTGCGCGGGCTCGATTTACCGGTGCTGACGGCGTTTGGTGCGGATGACAAGGTGATGGCGGGCGCTGAAAAGGTGTTTCAGAAAGTGATGCCGGGCGCGGCAGGCCAGCCGCATACAATGCTGCCGGATGCGGGACATTTCCTGCAGGAGGATGTCGGGCCAGAGCTTGCAGGCCTTGTCGTGGACTGGATGCGCGGGCGTTCAGGCTGACATGGGGCACATGGCTTTTGCCACGGCGACGGGCGACAAGGCCCGGATGGCGCGCGCCTCGCGTCAAATGAAGGGAAGGTAGAAATTGCGCACGTCATCGACGCTTTTGCCGCTGAGCCGTTTGGCCTCATCTCGCTTCAAGAAAATCTGCGCATCGCAGATCTCTTCCCCGACGGCTGTGCGCAATGCTTTGTCCTTGTCGAGCGCGTCGATCGCCTTGGCCAGAGACGACGGCACATGCCGGGTTTCCCGCACGTTTTCCAGCCCGTCGCGATCCTCGGCCGCCTGCAGCCGGTAACTTTCCTCAAGCCCAAGCCGGGCCGCCTGAAGCACCGCTGCGGTGGCGAGGTAAATGTTCGCGCTGCCATCGGCCATGCGGTGTTCAAGACGCGCGGTCTTGGGATTGATTGTGGCACAGCGCGTTGTCACAAGACGATGATCGTTGCCCCAATTTGCCCAGTAGCCCGCCATCGACGCCGGACCAAGACGGTCGTAGCTTTGAACGGTTGGTGCGAGCAGCCCCGCGAGCCCCTCGTGGTGTTCGATCAGGCCCGCCATCGCCCGCTGTGCCACATCAGACAACAGGCCATCGGGGGCGATCACGTTGTCGCCATCCGCGCCGGTGAAAGAAAAATTGATGTGAACACCAGAGCCGCCGCGGTCGGGGATGGGCTTAGGAAGGAAGGTCAGAAGCAAGCCGCGCTGCGCCGCAACCTCACGTGCCATCGTGCGGAACAAAAAGGCGTCATCACAGGCCCGCACGGCGTCTGCGAAACACATGGTCAACTCGAATTGACCGCTGTCGTATTCGCCGTTCATCGATTCTATCGGCAACCCGGCGTGATGTGCGACTTCCCAGATTTCGTCCATAACGCCTTCTGGGTCGTTCTGCGGTCCGGTGCCGTAGACGAAAGCGCCGGGCGTGTCATAGGGCGCCCAGACACCATCGGCGTCCTGCTGAAAGACAAACGCCTCCAGCTCGATCCCGACCATCGGCGTCAGGCCTTTCGCCCCCCAATCCGCGACAGCACGTTGCAGCGCCGCGCGCGGGCAAAGGCCGAATGGCTCGCCCGCCGCGTGCAGCGTGCCAAGCGCGATGTCTGTGCCGGGTTGCCAGGAGGGGCGGCGTGCATCGTCCAGCACAAGCTCCATATCAGGGATCCCGTCCATCACGCCCGCGCCCGGAACCGGGATCAGGTCACGATCAAATGTTGTCCCAAAGACGCCGCGGGCAAAGCCGATCTTGCCGCCATCCGCGACGTGGACGGGAACATATTTGCCGCGCGGCAGGTTCAGTAGATCGGAAAAAAGGGTACGGGTGCGTATGGTCATGAGAGCGACACTCTGATGGGCAGGGTTTTCACCCCGCAGATAAAGTTTGAGCGGGTCCAGGTCGGATCACCGGTCGGTTCAATGGCCGACACGCGGGCGGCGATTTCACGCAAAACCGCGCGCAATTCCAACTTGGCCAGCCACATGCCAAGACATACATGCGGCCCGCCCTGACCGAAGGCCATATGGCGGTTGGGCGTGCGGGCAAGATTGGCACGGTGTGGGTCGTCGAACTGCGTTTCATCCCGGCAACCGGACACAAACCACAGCACTACCTTGTCGCCCTTGGCGATTTTCTGGCCATACAGCTCGGTATCTTCAGTGGCAGTTCGACGAAAATGCAGCGTCGGCGCGGCAAGGCGGATCATCTCATCCGGAGCGGTCTCCAGAACGTCCTGCGTCTGCAGTGCCTTTAGCAGGCCATGCTGCGTGGCAAGAAGGTGCAGCGCCATCGCGATCGAATACCGCGTCGTGTCATTGCCAGCCGCAACGAGCAAGCAGAAGAAGTTCTGGAAATCGCGCTTCGGCATCTCGTCCTTGACCCGCGCAAGAATACCGTCGGGCGTTATGGGGCGCTCCCCCGCCAGCACATCTGCGGCGTAGTCATAAAGTTCAACGCCCGCCGGGCTGCGGAAAGGCATCATGCGGTATGCGTCGGTGTCGACCTTGTCGATCACCGTGTCGGTAAAGTCGGGATCCGTGTTGCCGATCAGCGCATCGCCACGTCCCACGAGCCAATCAAGATCCTCATCCGGCACACCAAGGATGCGGCCCAACATCAGCATTGGAAGGCGTTTTGCGATGCGCTCCACGCCGTCGAACTCTATGTCAGCGAGTGCCTGTGAAACGATATCTGACGCAAGATCGTCGATCAGTGGCGCGAGTTTTGCAACAACAGGCTTGGCAAACGCGGGGTTAACAACGCGGCGTGTCGATGTGTGTTCGGGGGCATCGGTTTCCTGAAACGTGCGGCGTGCGAGGTATTCCTCGTAACTCTGATCCTCGAGCCGGATACCCTGCGCGCTGGAAAAAAGCGACGGCCGACGCTGGGCTGCCATGATGTCGTCATAGCGGGTCAGGGACCAAAAGCCCTTGAGACCCGCGAACTCTGGCGTCCAGTGCAGCGGCGCCTCTGCTCGCATCCGGGCAAAGGTATCGTGCGGCACGCCCGCGGCAAAACTGTCGTGGTCGGCAAGGTTTTTCATGGCGTGCCCCCGAAAAACGTCGTGGCGATGCGTGCAAAGACGGGCCCATCATTTGGAAGATCCAGCGTTTCCCGTGCGGCAGCGTATGTTTCCGGCTCAAGATGCGGTTTGGTATAGTCCAGAACGCAGCGCATGAAGGGATCGGTGAATTCGGGATGCGCTTGGACGGTCAGGATGTGGCTGTCCTTGGCCATCGCCGCGACAGGCGCGCCGGGTGAGGTGCCGATCAGCGTGCAGGTGTCCGGCAGATCGGTCACCGCATCGTGGTGGAACTGGTAGAGGTGCAGAGCCTGCGTCTTTCCGGTCAGGTCGTTCTGCACGAATTGGACCTGCTCGATCCCGACATTCCAGTGCGTGCGCTCCACCGTTCCGCCCAGCGCGACCGCGATGGCCTGATGACCAAAGCACACGCCGAGGAGTGGTTTGCGCGCCTCATCGCAGCGGCGGATGAAATCGTAGAGCGGCGGCAGAAAGGCATGATCGTCAAGCACCGACAGCGGTGAGCCGGTGATCAGGTAGGCGTCTTGCTCGTCCACGTCCCGAGGCACTTCCCCACCGATGGTCATGTAGACGCGGTAGGCAAAGCGCTGATCCTGCGCATCGAACAGATCGCGGAACCGGTGGGCATCATCGGGGAAGGCATCGCCAACCTCGATGGATCGGTCATGGTTGACCTGCAGGATGCCGAGTTTGAGGCGCTTCATTGAGTGAATACTGCATTGGACTTGAGAAAAAAGGGCAGCGCCGGCCCGAGGGAAGGCGCAATCGCGCCGCCCGTTTCGCCGAAGGCGAACCTTCGGTTCGACGGGGGCGGGCCGGCGTGGCCCGGCGTTACCGCCGGGCGGGTTCTTTGGTCAAAGACCATTTACCGTCCGAGGATCGCGTTGATCTCGGCGGTTTTGGCGCGGTCGGCCTCGATGCGCGCCTGCGCTTCGGCCTGACCCTGCCAGTAGACCTGCGCACCGGTCTCTGCCATCAGCGCCTGCGCTTCGGGGCTGGCCATTGTGGCCTGGGCCACCGCGGCGATTGTATCGATCACCTCCTGCGGCGTGCCTTTCTTGACGAACAGGCCGTTCCAGAGCGCCAGGTCATTCACACCGGCCTGGGTTGAGACCGTCTCGACACCGTCCAGCTTGGCAATCGGCGCGTCCCCGATGGAGCCAAGCACGTTGACTTCGCCCAAGCAGGGCTCGATCAGCGCAAGCGTGGTGTTGATCACGTCCGCATCACCCGAGGACAGCGTGTTGCAGTCCAGCATGTCGAATGCCGCCTCGTCCGCGAACTCAAAGCCCATCTTCATCGCCGCGGCCATGGACACGGCGGTGGGTGCAAGGCCCGCGCCAAAGTGGCCCAGAACAACGTCGTTGTCTTTGGCGTGCGCGGCCAGTTCGGCCATGTTGGAATAGGGCGCATCGCCGGATGCGGCCAGCACGAAGGGATAGGTCAGGAAGATGCCGATCGGCACAAAGCTGTCTTCTTCGATCCCGATGCCGATCTTCGGCCCGACAACCGGCACGCCGATCACGAAAGAGCCGATGACCGACCCGTCGGCGGGCGCGTTCAGCACTTCAAGCGCACCAGGGAACGGACCATCGCCGCCGCCGGGGCGGTTCACGACCGATGCAGGCTGGCCGGTTGCCTCGGCCATGTCGGCGGCGATCATGCGCGTCAGGATGTCTTCGAAATCGCCCGGAGGCCACGGCACGATGAACTGGACGGGCCCGTCCGGGTAATCGGCAAAAGCCGGGGTGCTGAGCGCCATGACGGCGGCTGCGGTTGCGAGAAGTCTCTTCATTGGTGGTCTCCCTGTTTTATGGTTGAAGAGTGCGCTTTGTGCGCAGGGTCGTCCAGATCATCCACAGAATGACCAGACAAATCACGACAAAAAGCGTGCCGGACACGGGCCTGTTGATCAGGTCGACCGCGTTGCGGATCTGGCCCGAACCGGCGGTCAGCTTGTCGACCATGATGGACCCCAGAACGAGGCCAAGCACGATGGGCACCAGCGGCCAGTCCAGCCGCCGCAGGATAAAGCCGAGATAGCCAAAACCAGCGGCGAACATGCAGTCGGCAAAAGAATTGCGGATCGAGAAGACGCCGACAAAGGCCAGGATCAGGATGAACGCGCCCAGAAGGCGGTTCGGCACGTAGATGATGCGCGCAATAAACCGCGTGCTCAGCAGCAGCGTCAGCACCACCAGCACGTTGATGATCAACAGCGCGATAAAGAGCGAAAAGAGGAAGTCGGGGTTGTTCTCGAAAATGTCCGGCCCGGGTTTGATGCCCGCGTCAAAGAAGACGACCATCATCATCGCCGTCAGCGCCTCACCCGGCACACCAAGTGCCAGAAGGGGGATCATGGCCGCGGCGGGCACGGCGTTGTTGGACGCCTCAGACGCGATCAGCCCGTCGGGCGCGCCATGGCCGAATTTGCCGGGATCGCGGCTGGTGGCGCGGGCGGTGGAGTAGCTGAAGAACTGCGCTACGAACTCTCCGACCCCGGGGATGATGCCCATCACGGTGCCATAGCAGGCGGAAATGGTCGCAACCAACGGGTGCTTGCGCAGCTCGCCAAAGCCGCGCAGCAGCCCGCCTTTGATCCGCGCCTCTGGCGGGTCGGCGTCCTTGCCAGTGAGCAGAAACAGCGCCTGGCTGATGGCAAAGATGCCGACAATCACCACGATCATGTTGAAGCCCGCGGCGAGGTAATCGATGCCAAACGTATAGCGGTCGATCCCGCGCAGGCCCTGCCGGCCCACAAGGCTGATCAGAAAGCCCACGGCGAACAAAAGCGCGGCCAGTCCCATCGTCTTGCGGTGCGCCGCGATCAACAGGACCGCGCCCAGCGCCGCAGCCATGAAAATGTCGCGCTGGCCAAAAAGCGCGCCCAGATCGCGCAGGTAGGGGCCAAAGAGCATCAGCGCGCCAAGGCCGATGAGGATCGAAAAGCAGCCCCCGAAAAAGCTGGCGGAATAGGCAAGGCTCAGCGCCCGCGCGGCCTGTCCCTGCCGTGTCATACCGTAGCCGTCATAGGTGGTCAGCGCGTTCACCGGCGTGCCGGGCGTGTTGATCAGGATCGCGGGGATCGCGCCGCCATACATGCTTGAGCCATAAACGCCTAGCAGCAGAACGAGGCTGACCAGATCATCGAGGAACACCGTGGCGGGAAGCAGGATCGCGATGGCAATGGCCGGGCCAATGCCGGGAACGGCGCCAATCGCCAACCCGCCAACGGACCCGATCAGGATCGCCACCATCACGGAGGGCTGCAGCAGCGCGTTCAGGCCTTCGTAAAACGCCGCCATCAGAACCACCGCAGCATGAAGTTGCGCGCGTCTTGCGGCAGCTGGTCGTAGAGCCAGATGTTCACGGGAGTCCGAATTTGGAGGCCAGAGCGGAACAGCAGCACGATGGCCATCGACGTCAGCAGGCAGATGCCAAGCCAGCGCCAGCTGCGGTAGCCAAGCCGTAGCGGCAAAAGCGTGCCTAGGAGTAGGGTGGACAGCAGGTAGCCAAGGATTGGCACAAGCGCGGTGTAGGCAATGAACCACCCAACGAACTCAAGCGCGCGCAGCCACAAGATGACCTCGTGATAGGCACTGGATGGCTGTTTAAAGCGCACGCGCCAGCGGTAGGTGCGCCACGCCTCGATGATGTTCAGCAGGGCCGCGGGCAGCAGGATGACCAGACAGATCGCTGGCGCAACCCAGCCCTGTTTCAGGATCCGGCCAAGGCGCGCCCGCCCCTCGAACTCCGCAAGACCAATTTGGTCCAGCACGTAAAGGCCGATGGGTTCAGGCAAACGCCGGTCGTCCCAACCAGTATATCCGAAAAAGGCCCACGCAAAGAATGCGGCGATCCCTGCGATCAGCAATGAAAACAGCAAATCGCCCTGCCGGCGGCGGAACGCGTGCACGTCAAGGATGGCCACCTGCGCGGTCTGCGGCGCGCGGGCGTCAAAAGCTTCCTGCGCGGTGCGCGATGTGGTCGATGTGCCGCCGGACCCTGAGGCAAAACCTTGCCCCTGCCCTGCGCTGGCAAAGGTGCGCGTGGTCGCTGCGCTGCGCATCAGGTCGTGGCTCCGCTGCGCATATCAGGTCGTGGCTCCGCTGCGTTCCATCACACGGCAGCCATAGCCTTCAGGCCCGTTTCCGCGGCGGAGATGATCTTGTGCACATCCGCCTCGGTCACCACCAAGGGAGGTGAAAAGATCGCGTTGTTGCCCGATACGCGGATCATCACACCGTCCTCATAGGCGGCTTTCTGAAAGGTCATCGGCAGCTTGCCCATCGCGGGCGTCTTCGCCTCTCGATCGGTTACGAACTCCATCGCCACCATCAGCCCTTCACCCCGCACATCGCCAACCATGTCGTATTGGCCCTTGAGCCGCTCCAATCCGGCCTTCAGCTGCGCACCGCGCGGCGTGGCGTTGACCCAAGGCTGAATGCGCATGGTTTCTTCCATCGTGGCAACTGCTGCTGCCGCGCCAACCGGGTGACCGGAATAGGTGTAGCCTGTATCTACCGATCCATCCCCCTTCGACCCCTCGAAGACCTCGGCCACGTGGCCTGCGATCATGACCGCGCCAAAGGGGAAGTATCCGTTTGTGATGGCTTTGGCGGTGCACATGAAGTCGGGCTGCACGCCCCAGTGGCGGCTTCCGCTTTCATCGCCTGTGCGACCGAAGGCGGTAATCACCTCGTCCGCAATCAGCAGCACGCCGTGGCGGTCGCAGATTTCTCGGACCATGGGCATAAAGGTGGGATGCGGCGGGATGACACCGCCCGCGCCCAAAACAGGCTCCATCACGAAGGCGGCGACGGTGTTGGCACCCTGAAAGGCAATTTCCCGTTCAAGCAGGGCGGCGGAGCGCTGCGCCAGTTCTTCTTCGGTCGTGGCCCCAAGCACGTTTCTGTAAAGGTAAGGCCCGGGAATCTGGTAGCATCCAGCCAGCAGTGGCTCGTAGGCGTTGCGGAATTTAGCGTTGCCGTTCACCGAAGCGCCGCCGAAATGCGTGCCGTGATAGCCCTTTTCGAGGCTGATGAACTTGGACCGCGTCCCCTCACCTCGTACCCGGTGGTACTGGCGCGCCAGCTTCAGCGCCACCTCGATACTGTCTGACCCGCCCGACGTGAAAAAGGCGCGCGTCAGCCCGTCTGGTGCGAAAAATTCGCGCAGCAGGTAGCTTAGCTCGATCGCTTTGTCGTTCGACGTACCACGGAAGGTCGAATAATAGGGCAGCGCGTCAAGCTGCCCGGCGATGGCGTCTTTGACCGGCTGGCACGAGTAGCCGAGGTTCACGTTCCACAGGCCCCCAACCGCATCGATGGCGCGGTGCCCATCGACATCGGTAATCGTCACACCCTCCGCACCGGTCACAATTGTTGGCGGGTTGTCGATGCTGTCCTGAGGATGCGCCATCGGGTGCCACATGTGGCGGGCGTTGTTTTCTTTCAGGAAGTTGCCGTCTTTCACGGGTGCGTCTCCTTTATCGGGGTCGCGGGGGCGTCTTCGGACGACAGGTCCTCAAGCAGCCCCAACAATGTCTCGTAACGCGCGGGCCCAAGCCGGGCGCGCCAGTCATTTGCAATCTGCACCGCACGGGGGCTGTTGCGCGCGATGATCGCCCGGCCCTCTGCGGTAATGGCAACCTCCATGCGGCGCCGGTCCGTGCCGCGGCTGCGCGTCACCAGCCCGCGGGTCACGAGCGCCTGAACGATCCGTGTCTGACTGGGCAAGAGTAGCGCCGCCCGGCGCGCCAGAGTGGTTGCATCTAGCGGGCTTTGCGCGTCCAGCACACGCAAAAGGCGCCATTGCTGTTCGCTCAGATCCTCGTCCGCCAACATCTCGCGAATAGGGCCCATCACCGCCTCGCGCGCACGCATCAGCGCGATCGGCAGAGACCGTGAGGGCGGTGGCAATTTCGATGGCGTTGAGGCCATTTCGAATCCTTGACGGTAAGGCTTGGGGAAATTTAACATCACAAAAGTTGCGTTGTTAAGGAAAATCGCGCTGTGCCCCATCTGACAGTGGATTACTCGCCCAACCTCGAGGCGGAGGTCGACATAGCCGCCCTGTGTGACGTGCTGCGCGTCGCGGCGATCGAAACGGGCGTGTTCCCGATGCCCGGGGTTCGGGTGCGGGCCTTCGCCGCGACTCACGTAGCGATTGCAGATGGTGACCCACGGCACGGCTATATCGATATTTCCGTACGCCTGCGTGCGGGCCGCGCGATGGAGGCAAAGAAAGCGGCCGTGGCGCATGTATTTGCCGCCGCACAGACCGCGCTGGCCCCTGTAATGGCGCAGCGCCCCCTCGCCCTTTCGCTGGAGATGCGGGACATCGACCCCGAGCTGAGCCCAAAGGCAGGCTCGATCAGAGACTTTCTGGAGACGACATGAGCGATTTGGACCACAACATCGAGGCCTTGAAAGGCCATCTGGCCCAGTTCGAGCGCGGGGTGATGAACCAGATTGCAGGCAAATCAGTGCCGGCATTGTCTGGGAAATGGTTCGACACCCACAGCCCCGTGGACGAGACGCACATCGCCCGCGTTGCCCGCGGCAGGGCAGAGGACATCGATGCGGCCGCCCGGGCTGCACAAGACGCCTTCCCGGCATGGCGCGACATGGGCGGTGCCGAGCGCAAACGCATCCTGCACGCCATCGCGGACGGAATCGTGGCCCGAGCCGAGGAAATTGCACTGGTCGAGTGCTGGGACACTGGTCAGGCCATCCGCTTCATGTCCAAGGCTGCGCTGCGCGGGGCCGAGAACTTTCGCTTTTTCGCAGATCGCGCCCCCGGCGCACGCGATGGTCAGACGCTGCCCTCGCCCACATTGATGAACGTCACAACCCGCGTGCCGATTGGCCCCGTGGGTGTGATCACGCCGTGGAACACGCCCTTCATGCTGTCGACCTGGAAAATCGCGCCCGCATTGGCGGCCGGCTGCACGGTGGTGCACAAACCCGCCGAGCTTAGCCCGCTAACCGCGCGCATTCTGATGGAGATCGCGGAAGAAGCCGGATTGCCCCCCGGGGTCTGGAACCTCGTGAACGGGATGGGGGAAGAGGCCGGCAAAGCACTGACGGAACACCCGATGATCCGTGCCATTGCCTTCGTGGGGGAATCGCGGACCGGTTCGATGATCATGAAACAGGGTGCCGATACCCTCAAACGCGTGCACTTCGAACTGGGTGGCAAAAATCCGGTTGTCGTCTTTGACGATGCCGACCTCGACCGCGCGCTCGATGCCGCGATCTTCATGATCTACTCGCTGAACGGAGAGCGGTGCACGTCCTCTTCCCGCCTGCTGGTCCAGGACACCATCGCGGACGACTTCGAGACACAGCTTGCCGCAAGGGTCAAACGGATCAAGGTTGGCCACCCGCTTGATCCCGGCACGGAAGTCGGCCCTCTCATCGGACAGGTCCACTTCGACAAGGTCCGAAGCTATTTCGAAACCGCCCGAACCGATGGCGCAACCATCGCGGCAGGCGGGACTACGCCGGAAGGGCAAGGGTACTTCGTCAATCCGACCCTTTTCACAGGCGCCGCAAACGAAATGACAATTGCCCGCGAGGAAATTTTTGGCCCAGTGCTCACATCGATCCGCTTTGGCTCCGAAGACGAGGCTCTGCAGATCGCCAACGACACCGAATACGGCCTGACCGCCTATGTCTGGACCAACGACCTGACCCGCGCGCTGCGCTTCACGGGCGCGCTGGAGGCCGGAATGATCTGGGTAAACAGCGAAAACGTCCGGCACCTGCCGACGCCGTTCGGGGGCGTCAAAGCTAGCGGTATCGGCCGCGACGGCGGCGACTGGTCGTTCGACTTTTACATGGAAACCAAGCACATCGGCTTTGCAACCGGCCATCACAAGATCCCACGCCTCGGCGCGTAACCGCCTTCTTCTGGCACAAAATACGCCGGGAGGGTGTGGGGGCTGGCCTCCACACCGACACCGGCCAAAAGGACCAAGCCCATGCCCGTCCCCAGCCCCGTTCTGTATCCGCCGTTCAACATCGTCCGGCTCAGCCATGTCGAATATCATGTGACCGACTTAGGCCGTGCCCGCGCATTCTGGGTCGACACGCTTGGCCTGCAGGTCAGCTTCGAGGACGGCGAGGTGCTCATGCTCCGCGCGATGGAGGAACGCAACCACCACTCGATCATCCTGCGGCGGGGCCCCGACCCTCAGGTCGCACGGCTGGGGTTCAAACTTTACGATCATCCCGACCTCGACGCTGCCGGCGCCTGGTTTGCAGGGCAAGGCTTGCCGGTAACATGGGAAGACACGGACCATATGGGCCGCGTCTTGCGCACACGCGATCCCTGGGGGGCGCCGCTGGAATTCTATACCCAGATGACCCGCCTGCCCTCCATCATGCAGGATTACCAGCTGTACGGCGGCGTGAAACCGCTGCGTATCGACCATTTCAACCTGTTTTCACCGGACGTCGACGGGGCGGTCGATTTCTACAACCGAATGGGTTTTCGCGTCACCGAATACACCGAGGACGCAGACACAAAAAAGGTCTGGGCCGCCTGGATGCACCGCAAGGGCGGGGTGCATGACGTGGCCTTTACCAACGGCGTTGGCCCGCGCCTACACCACACGGCGTTCTGGGTGCCCACCCCGCTCAACATCATCGACCTGCTGGACCTGATGAGCACGACCGGCTGGCGCGAGAACATCGAGCGCGGGCCGGGGCGGCACGGGATTTCGAACGCCTTCTTCCTCTATATCCGCGACCCGGACGGCCACCGGATCGAGATCTACTGTTCCGACTACCAGACTGTTGATCCCGATCACGAACCGATCCACTGGGATCTGAAGGACCCGCAGCGCCAGACGCTGTGGGGGGCCCCGGCCCCGCGGTCCTGGTTCGAGGAAGGCTCGCAGTTCGAGGGGGCGGAGACGCAGGAACCGGCCCTCAAGGCGCAACCGATCGTGGCACCGTAGGGTGCGCATTCACTGCGCACCGCGCGAGGAGGCAAGATGAATTGGGATGATTTCGCCAAGCACGCAAAGCAGGCTGCGGACTGGGGGGCGGATTATCACAAAACCATACGCAACCGTCCGGTCCGCGCCCAGACCGCGCCCGGCGACATTGCCGCGCAACTGGCGACCAGCCCACCCGAGGAAGGCGAGGCGATGGCGCAGATCATGGCGGATTTCGAGCGGATCGTGATGCCGGGGATCACCCATTGGCAGCACCCGCGTTTCTTTGCCTATTTCAACTCCAACGCGGCGCCCGCCTCGGTGCTGGCCGAGTTCCTCGTTTCGATCATCGCGCCGCAATGCATGCTCTGGCAGACCTCACCGGCGGCGACGGAGATGGAGACGCGGATGCTGGACTGGCTGCGGCAGGCGATTGGCCTGCCGGAAGGGTTCGCGGGGGTCATTCAGGATTCGGCGTCCTCGGCCACGTTGGCGGCGGTGCTGGTGATGCGCGAGCGGGCGCTGGGCTGGGAGGGTAACCGGACCGGGCTCAGCCCCCATGCGCGGCTGCGGATCTATTGCTCGGACCAAGTGCATTCGTCGATCGACCGGGCGATCTGGGTCGCGGGGATCGGGCAGGAGAACCTGGTGAAGCTGCCCTCCGGAGGGCCTTTGCGCGCAATGGATGTGGACGCGTTGAGCGCCGCCATCGCGGCGGACCGGGCGGCGGGGCATATACCGGCGGGGATCATCGCGGCGACGGGCGCAACGGGCATGGGAGCGTGCGATGATATGGCCGCCGTGGCGGACGTCGCGGAGGCGGAGGGCCTTTACACACACCTTGATGCGGCCTGGGCCGGGACGGCGATGATCTGCCCCGAGTTCCGCGATCTGTGGGCCGGGGCGGAGCGGTTCGACAGCGTTGTCTTCAACCCGCACAAATGGCTCGGCGCGCAGTTCGACTGCGCCGCGCATTTCCTGCGGGACCCGGATGCTTTGCGGCAGACGCTGGCGATCAGGCCGGAATACCTGAAGACGTCGGGCGACAGGGAAGTGATCGACTATTCCGAGTGGTCGATCCCGCTGGGCCGCCGGTTCCGCGCGCTGAAGCTGTGGTTCCTGATGCGCAATTACGGGATGGAGGGGCTGCGGATGCGCATCCGCAACCATGTCCACTGGTCTCGGGCCCTGTGCGAACGGCTGCGCGGCGCGGGGTTCGAGATCGTGACGGAGCCGATCCTGTCGCTGTGGACCTTCCGCGCGCCCGGTGCGTCGGACGCGGAGACACAGGCGCTGGTGGACCGGATCAACGATGATGGGCGGATCTACCTGACGCAAGGCATGGTCGACGGGCGCAAGGTGGTCCGCTTTCAGGCGGGGCAGTTCGACTGCGCAGAGGAGGATTTTGACGTGGCATATCAGGCAATCACGGAGCTGGCGCGATGAGGTTCGCGACCTACACGGCGGACGGCATGCAGCGCTATGGCATCGACACCGGGGCGGGCATGATCGACTGCACGTCGCCCGAACTGCCGAGCCTGCGCGATGTGATCGCTGGGCCGGGGTTGCATTCCCTCGTACAGCACCGGGACAAGCCCGTGACGCATACCGCGTTCACCTACGACATCCCGGTGCCGAACCCGGAAAAGATCATCTGCGTGGGCGTGAACTTTCCCGACCGGAACGCGGAGTACAAGGACGGGCAGAACGCGCCGCCGAACATGTCGCTGTTCCCGCGGTTCGCGCGGTCCTTTGTGGGCCATGAGGGGCGCGTGCTGCGCCCGCCGGAGACGCCGCAACTGGATTACGAAGGCGAGATCGCGATCGTCATCGGCACCGGCGGGCGGCGCATCGTGGAGGCGGATGCCTACGATCACATCGCGGCGCTGACGCTTTGCAACGAGGGCACGCTGCGCGACTGGGTGCGGCACGCGAAGTTCAACGTCACGCAGGGCAAGAACTGGGACGCGTCGGGCGCGATGGGGCCGTGGCTGGTGCCGTTCACCGCCGCCGCCCAGCTGGATGACGTGGGGCTGACCTGCCGCGTAAACGGGGAGCTGCGTCAGGAGGATCGGACCAGCCGCATGCTGTTCCCCATCCGCCGGCAGATCGCCTATATCTCGACCTTCACGACCCTGGTGCCGGGGGACATCATCGTGACCGGCACGCCGACCGGGGCCGGGGCGCGGTTCGATCCGCCGCGCTACCTGGTGCCGGGGGACGAGGTTGTCGTGACCGCCGAGGGGATCGGCGAGCTGCGCTGCCGGGTGGCCGACGAATGACGCCCGCCGAGCATGAAGCCGCCGCGCAGGCGCTGCTGGAGGCGGAGCGGACGGGCGTGCAGACAGGGCTTTTGTCGGTCGCCTATCCCGATATCACGATGGACGACGCCTATGCGGTGCAGAAGGCCTTTGTCGCCGCCAAGGGTTTGGATGTCATCGGCTGGAAGATCGGGCTGACAAGCCGGGCAATGCAGATGGCGCTGAACATCGACATCCCGGATTCAGGCGTTCTGCTGTCGGACATGCTGTTCGCTGATGGCGCGGAGGTGCCGGCGGGGCGGTTCATTCAGCCGCGGGTGGAGGCGGAGATCGCCTTTGTCATGAAGGACGCGATTGGCGGGGAGGATGTCACCCGCGCGGATGTTCTGGCCGCGACGGATTACGTGGCCCCGTCGCTGGAAATCCTCGATACGCGCATCCTGCGCGCGGACCCGGCCACGGGCCAGCCGCGCAAGGTGTTCGACACGATCAGCGACAATGCGGCCAATGCGGGCGTTGTGCTGGGTGCAGAACGACACGCCACCGGGGATCTGCGCTGGGTCGGCGCGATCGTGGAACGGGACGGCACGGTGGAGGAAACCGGGCTGGGCGCGGGGGTGCTGAATGATCCGGTGGAAAGCGTCGTCTGGCTCGCCCGGCGCATGGCGCAGTATGGCCAGCGGATCGAACCCGGGCACATTGTGCTTTCGGGCAGTTTCATCCGCCCGATTGAATGTCCGCCCGGCACGCAGATCGCCGCTGATTTCGGCACGTTCGGGCGCGTCGATCTGGCCTTTGCCTGAGGATTGGTTGCCGACGGCGCTTTGGGCGTCCGGTTAACCGGCGCTAGAGTCGTGCAAGGCGTGCGCAGCCGTACAGCGCGGCGGCATCGTCTGTCACCAGATGCACAGGTATACCTGCAAGGCGAGCGCCCAAGGCGTCGTGCATGACGTATCCGCGCGCAAAGCCGTGCAGCCCTTCCTTTGTCCTAATGACGGCGCGGGCCAGCCCACCATTCAGCACAATGCCGCCCAGAGGCAGGTAGTGATAGACCAGTTGCGTCGTCAGGATCCCTACGGCTTCTCCAAAAAGGGCCAGCGTGTCCGGCGCACCCGCCACGATCTGATCTGACGGCAGGGACGTTCCGGTGCTCAAACGGTGGAATTCTTCGACCCCCCGGCCGGAAAAAAGCGCCTCGACCGACGCGAAAGGCATCTTGCCAACGCGCGCCGTCACCCAATCGGCCACCGCAACGGGCAAAGACGCATGACCGTGTTCGGCCTGCAGCACCTCCTGCCCCGCTACAAGCGAAACGTTAAATCCTGTACCCAGACCAATGACGAGCCTTTGCGCGCCTTGTGTGGGGTGCCCTGCGGCGACCTCCGCCAACGCGCCGGGGGGCAGATCATCAAGCCCGTGCCCAACCGCCTGCAGATCGTTGCACAGCTTAACAGGCATGTCCCAGGCGCCCGCGTCTATGACCCAGTCACGATTGGTTAGACGGGCCTGTTCACCGGTCACGGGACCGGCAATCGCCACGCTCATCCGTGCCGCGCCCGTTGCATCATAGGCTGCCAGTACGGCGGCAAAATCGCAGTAGTCCTCATTGCGAAACCAGCGGATGGTGCCCGTGTCGAGCTGCCCCCCGCGCCCAAGGGCAACGCGCGTGTTCGTACCGCCCACATCTGCCAAGAGGGCGGTGGTCACGCCGTCCCCGGCTGCTTGCCCAAGATGATCATTCCAAGCAGGTCATCATCGGTCACATCCGCAACGTCGACGGTGCCCACCAGTTTCCCATTTTTCATCACTGACGCGCGGTCGCACAGGTCCATCACGTCATGGATATCGTGGCTGATCAGGAAGATGCCGATCCCGTCCGCCTTCAGCTGCTGGATCAGCTCGGACACCATCTGCGTCTCGTGCGGGCCAAGCGCCGCGGTCGGCTCGTCCATGATCAGGATCTGCGCATTGAAATAGACCGCGCGGGCGATGGCGACCGATTGGCGCTGCCCACCCGACAGGGCGCTGACCGGGTCGCTGAACTTCTGAAAGTTCGGGTTCAGACGGCCCATGATCTTGCGCGTCTCGGCCTCCATCGCGTCGTCGTCGACAAAGCCGAACCCGGTCGTCAGCTCGCGCCCCAGAAACAGGTTGGACGCCGCATCGAGGTTATCGGCGAGCGCGAGCGTCTGGTAGATCGTCTCGATATTATGGGCGCGCGCGTCGCGGGGATTGTTGATGGTGACGGGCTGGCCGTTTATGCGGATCTCCCCGCTGTCCATGCGGTAGGCGCCCGACAGGATCTTGATCAGCGTGGATTTGCCCGCGCCGTTATGGCCCAGCAGGCCAACGACCTCACCCGGGTACAGGTCAACCGACACGTCATCGACCGCGCGCACGCCGCCAAAGCTGATTGAAATGTTCTTCATCTCGACAAGCGGGGTTGTCATGATCAGGCCCCCCCTGTCCGGCGGCGGTAGATGATGTCGATCAGCACCGCCGCGACCAGCACAACCCCGACAACGATGTTCTGAAAGGGCGCGTCCACGCCGACCATCGCCATGCCTGACTGCAGTGACTGCATGATCAGCGCGCCCAGAATCGCCCCGTGGATCGTGCCCAGCCCGCCCGACAGCGCGGTGCCACCAATAACCGCCGCCGCGATCACGCGCAGCTCGTCCAGAGTGCCGATATCGTTCGAGTGATTGGCAAGCCGGGCGGAGGCCACAACCGCCGACAAGGCACAGAGCGCGCCCATCAGTGCAAAGACCTTGACCGTCAAAAGCCGCGTGTTGACGCCCGAGAGCTCAGCCGCGTCCGGGTTGCCGCCCGTGGCAAAGATATAGCGCCCCAGCCGCGTGCGGCGGGCGATCAGGGTCATCAGGATCGCGACGACAATCAGGATCAGCACCGACCCGGGCAAGCCATAGGCTGCAGTGAAGCCCTCCGGCATCTCCTCGCCGCGCGCGGCAAACATGCGCGCCAAGCGCCGTTCGGGGATGTTGTAGGCGTTGAGCGTCGCGACAAAGCCAAGGATGCCGCCCGCGATCAGCGCAGCCAGAACCGCTTCGGCCCAGGCGGGTTTGACGGGAAAGCCGTGGCTGGCCTTCTTGCGCCGGGCGAGCATCTGCGCGGCGAGCGCCGCCAGTACGGCCACGCCGCCAATCACCCAGGACCAGAATTCGCCCACCGTGCCGTTGATCCCACCAAAGGTCATGAAAGTCGCATCGAGCGGGCCAATCGTCTGGCCGCTGGTCATGTACCAGGCGACATTGCGCCAGACCAGAAGGCCGCCCAGCGTCACGATAAAGGAGGGGATCAGCAGGTAGCCCACAAGATAGCCGTTGAAGGCCCCGATCACCGCGCCCACGATCAGGCCGCAGATCACCGTAACCACCCAGATCGCCGGATGACCAAGGCCAAGGCCCAGCATGTTCGGCAGGATATCGGTCTGCATCATCGCCATCACCGCAGAGCAGGTGGCCAGCAGCGATCCGACGGACAGGTCGATATGGCGGGTGACGATTACGAAGACCATTCCTGTTGCCATGATGGCAACGCTGACGGTTTGGATCGTAAGGTTGAAGATGTTGCGCGGGGTCAGAAAGCGCCCGTCTGTCAGCAGGTTGAACACGAGGCAGATCAGCACAAACGCCCCGATCATGCCCAGAAGGCGCGTGTCCAGCTCCAGCGCGGCAAAACCACGACGGGCGGGCGGCGACTGGGTGGCCGTATCGCTCATGGGAAACCTCCGCATAGGTGGCCCGGCCCCGGGAAGGGACCGGGCCGGCCCGCTTAGTTACAGGGCGCGGGGCCGTTGGTGACGCCCTGGCACAGCGCGTCCTGGCTGATCCAACCGGCATCGGTCACAGCTGTCAGGTTTGCCGCCGTGACGGGGACCGGCGCGAGGAAGACCGCAGTCATGTCGGTACCGCCCGGGGAGGTCCAGCTTTGCGCGCCAGCCACATCAGCCATGGCCGTGCCACCAGCCAGCGCGACGGCAATCTCGCCCGCGGCCTTGCCCAGCTCGCGCGCGTCTTTCCAGACGCTGACGGTCTGCGTGCCCTTGGCGACGCGGTTCAGCGCGGCGTGGTCCCCATCCTGGCCCGAGACCGGGATGCCTTCCATGCCCTGCGCCGTCAGCGCGGCTACAACGCCGCCCGCGGTGCCGTCATTGGAGGCAACAACCGCGTCCACCGCGTTGTCCTGCGCTGTCAGGATCTGCTCCATGTTGCGCTGCGCGTTCGCGGGCAGCCACCCATCGGTATAGGCCTCGCCCACGATGGTGATGTCGCCCGCGTCAATCGCCGCCTGCAGCACTTCCTGCTGTCCGCCGCGCAGGAAATCCGCGTTCGGGTCAGTGGGCGAGCCCTTGATCATCACATAATTTCCAGTGGGCTGAGCCTCCAGCACGGCGCGGGCCTGCATCCGGCCAACCTCGACATTGTCGAAGGTCAGGTAGAAGGCGCGCGGGTCTTCGATCAGGCGGTCATAGCCCACAACCGGGATGCCCTCATCGGCGGCAGCCTGCACAGCCGGAGAGATGGCGGAGGCGTCCTGCGCGAGGATGATCAGCGCATCGACTCCCTGTGCAATCAGCGATTCCACATCCGACAACTGCTTGGCCGAGGACGACTGCGCATCGGCAGAAACATATTTGGCGCCGGCCGCTTCCAGTGCGGCCTTGATCGCCGCCTCATCTGTTTTCCAACGTTCTTCCTGAAAATTCGACCAGCTCACCCCGACGGTGATGCCGTGGCCATCCGCAAAGGCGGGGCCGGAAATCATGGTGGCCGCCGCGAGGGCGCCCAAAAGCGTGCGTCGTTTCATAATCTGTCCTCCCAGACGTCATGGCGCCGTCTTGTCCGGGCGCCGGTCGGGTCAGGTTAGCCAATTAAATTCGATTTGCAAATTAAATTGGACATGGGCCTCCGAACCGGCAATTCTACCCCCATGAGTTTTGGTCACCAACGTAACGACAGCCGACTGATCCTGCTGCGCGAGATCGCCGCGGCGGGCCGGGTCGCGCGCATCGATCTGGCCCAGCGAACGGGAATCAGCCGGGCAACGGTCACGACCATCACCGCCGATCTGCTGCGAGACGGCTTGATCGCGGAAGTCCCTGTTTCGCTGCAAGCGGTGCGCGGGCGCCCGCGCGTCGATCTGAAGCTGAACGGGGCATCGCATCTCGTGGCCGGGGTAAAGGTTTCTAACAGTTGGCTTTCGGTCGTCCTGATGGACTTTGCCGGGACCGAACGCGCGGGCCGACGGCTTGACGTGCCCCCCGGGCGGCACACACCAGATGCCCTGGCCGCGCTGATCTCGGACGGCGTTGCGGAGGTGCTGGCGGGCGAAGGGCTGGAGCCAAGCGCGCTCTCCGCCGTTGGCATCGGGCTCTCGGGCATTATAGACGCCGGTACCGGCCACGTGCATTGGTCGCCATCGCTGACCTTGCGCAATGTGGATATGTGGGAACCTCTGGAACAGGTGTTTGGCGTGCCTGTGCATATCGACAACGACGCCAACCTTGTTGCCGTGGCCGAACGGCGCTTTGGCCTCGCGCGAGGGCGAGACAATTTCATCGTTGTGACGGTCGAGGCGGGCGTTGGCATGGGGCTGATGCTGGGCGGGGAAATCTACCGCGGCGCGCGTGGTGCAGGGGCCGAATTTGGTCATACCAAGGTGCACCTTGAGGGCGCTCTGTGCCGGTGCGGCCAGCGTGGCTGCCTTGAGGCTTATGTTGCCGACTACGCGCTGGAGCGGGAGGGGCGCACGCTGCTAGGGGATGGCCCCGATGTCTTGCAACGCCTTCTTGGCGCGGCACAAAGCGATCCCGCCGCCGCAACCATCGTGGACCGCGCCGGGCGGATGTTTGCGCTTGGACTAGCCAACCTCGTGAACCTCTTCGATCCCGAAGTCATCATCCTTGCCGGAGAGGCCCTGCGCTTTGAACACCTGTATGCCGACGCAGTCATGGCGGAAATCGCCAAATCCACCGTACAGATGGGCGGCGCGGCGCCCGAGGTGTTGATCCACCCGCAGGATCGCGGCCTTTGGGCCCGCGGCGCGGCGGCCTTCGCGCTTGATCACGTGATGGAAGACGCGGCCCAAGGAAACACCCGTGCGGGTTAGCGCGCTCTTTCTGCTGGCGACACCGGCGCTCGCCGATCCGGTCTTTGAGCCCGTGGAGGTGCCACAGCACGTCTATGATGGCGGGTGGGAACATTTCGTGGGCGGCGGGCTTGCGGTGCTGGACTGCGACGAAAACGGGCTGCCTGACATGGTGGCTGCGGGCGGCACAAACGAACTGGCGCTGCTGCGCAACGCGGGAAACATGCGCTTCCGTATGGAATCGCTGGGTATCTCGGGCACGATCGGTGCCTACCCGATCGACGTGGACAGTGACGGGCACCTCGACCTTGTTGTCCTGCGGGTCGGGCCAGATGTTGTCCTGCAAGGGGATGGAGCCTGCGGCTTCACGCCTATGGGTTTGCTGCCTTTCGAAGACCGTTGGACCACAGCTTTTTCGGCGACGTGGGAAACGGGCGCGACCCTACCGACCCTCGCCTTTGGCCACTATGTCAACCGAGCCGATCCGGACGGCCCTTTTGAAGCGTGCGACACCAACATCCTTTGGCGACCCGGGCCAGAGGGCTACGTCGCCTCCACGCTCGCCCCAGGCCATTGTCCGTTGTCCGCGCTGTTTACTGACTGGGCGCGCACCGGCCGGGCGGACCTGCGGCTGTCCAATGACCGGCACTACTATGTCTCTGCCGGGTCGGAACAGATGTGGCGCATGGCGGAGGCGCCGCGCCTTCTGGCGGCGCAGGACGGCTGGCAGACCCACAAACTTTGGGGCATGGGCATCGCGGCGCGCGACATCGACCGCGACGGGCGGGATGAGGTTTTTCTGTCTTCCATGGGTGACCAACGGCTGATGGTGCAAGGAGAGGGCGCGACGTTCACAGACGTGCCGTTTGTCATGGGCTCGACCGCGCATCGTCCCTATACCGGGGGTGATGGGCGGCCCTCCACTGGCTGGCACATCGCGTTTGGCGACGTGCAGAATGACGGCTGGGATGATGCGTTTATCGCCAAGGGCAATGTCCAGCAAATGCCAGGCCTTGCCATGGAAGACCCGAACAATCTGCTGGTTTTTGATGGCACGCGGTTTCGCGAAGTGGGCGATGTAGCCGGTATTGCGTCGATGCACCGGGCCCGCGGGGCGGCGCTTGTCGATTTCGATGGCGATGGGCGTCTTGACCTTGCGGTCGTAAACCGCCGGGCACCACTGGAAGTCTGGCGGAACGTCACGCCGGATGCAGGGGCTTGGTTGACGGTGGCGCTATCGCAAGACGGCGCGAACACGCGAGGCGTCGGAGCATGGATCGAGGTCAATGACGGGCGCACCGTTCAATCGCGCGAGGTTGTCGTCGGGGGCGGACATGCCGGGGGCGTTGCTGGCCCGCAGCATTTCGGTCTCGGTGATATCGATCTGGTGCGCGTACGTGTCCTGTGGCCCGGTGCGGAGGCGTGGACGGCGTGGCAAGAGACGCGCGTAAACCGCGCGATGCGTCTAACGCGGGACCGGTAGACCGCTTGGCACCGTTTCCGGCTCGCCCAGCGCGCCCTGCAGGCTGAACGGATCCGTCAGAGTGTCAAGAAACGCGATGATGTCCGCGATCTGCGGATCGCTTAGCGTGCTGGACGCAAGGCGATTGGCAGCTGCGATCGCATTTATCTCCGCAGGGTCTGACGTAGCGCGCAGATCGTCCGCCTGCATTTCAGGCATCACGAGTTGCGACGGGTCATAGGCACGGAGGGACCCGACCGGGTCGAGATGATGGCGAATTGCAGCGTCCAGCGTGGCATAAGCGCCAGCATGACCATACGGCGCCGTATGCACGACGTTGCGCAGTGAGGGCGTTCGGAAAGCATAAGCATCCGCCGCCTGTCCGGTCACGCGCATCCTGCCTGTGTCCTGCGCATGCCGCTCGAACCGCGCGGCTTTGCCGGGACCGACCTGCGGCATCGCAATAGCGTGAAAGCTGTGGTCCGTCTGCAGGACGCCCGCATGACAGCTTGCGCAGCCCGCCTCCCCGTAAAACAGCTCCATCCCCCGCGTCGCCGCCTCGGGCAGCGGCGTACCCCGGCGCAGGTGGGCATCGAACGGGCTGTTCACCGCGCGCCATTCGAAATCGACAAAGGCCGCGATAGCGTCGGAGATGTCGGTGAAGTGGATCGGCTCCGGCCCGATCACCGCGTCAAAGCGGGCGCGGTACTCAGGGATCGCTTCGATCCGCTGGCTCAGCAGGTCCCACGCGCCACCCGGGCCGGTGATCAGCCCCTGACGCACGGCCTGGCTGATCTCGTTCTCACCATAGTGCCCAGCCATCTCATCTGGGCTCAGCACCGGAAACATCGTCTGCGCCGACAAGGCGGAGGCAAAGCCGCTCTCCATTTCGGCCCCAAGCGGCGTGCGCAGCGTGCCGTCCGGGCGCTGCTCCAACCGGCCATCGTGGAAGAACACGGTAAACTCGGTGGCGCCCAGATTAAACAGGGCCGGAGAGTTGCGCGGGATCCGCTGCTCGGGCGGGTTGTTCGGGTCTGCCACGCGTTCAGGGCCAAGGCCGATGCCCCCATCGCCAATGCCAAGGCTGACACCGTCGGCGGTTGCGTGCTTCGGGTGGTGGCAGGTGGCGCAGGCAACTTCCTTGTTGCCCGACAGGATCGGATCGTAGAACAGCAGCTGGCCCAGTTCGACCTGGGCCGAGTTAACAGCTGTAAACTCGGCATCCCAAGTGGGTAGCTCGGCGGCCGCAGGGGCGGCAAAGGCTAGCGCGATCAGGGCGTTATACAAAACGCGAGACATAATTCTCCAAGATCTCCTGCCGTCCGCTGCGCGGTGCGGGGGTGATATCCCCGGCGAACACATCCGCAAACAGGCTCTCCAGATCAGCCGTCGCAATGGCCTGCCCCTCTTTGGTATCCCACCCTGCGTAGCGCTCAGACAGCATACGGGCCAGCCCGCCGTCCTGGATCATCGCGGCGGCCGCCTTGAGCCCGCGCGCGCAGATATCCATCGCCCCGATATGGGCTGCCACCAAATCCCGCGCGTCCAGCGACTGGCGGCGCAATTTTGCGTCAAAATTCGTGCCGCCCGTGTCAAACCCGCCTGCCCGCAGGATGTGGTAATAGGCCAACGCAACCTCAGGCACATTGTTAGGGAACTGGTCCGTGTCCCATCCCGACTGGTAGTCGTTCCGGTTCATGTCAATGCTGCCGAACATGCTTTCGGCCACTGCCGTGGCAATCTCGTGCTCGAACGAATGCCCGGCGAGGATCGCGTGACCCTGTTCGAGGTTGAGCTTCACCTCTTTCTCAAGCCCGTGCTTGCGCAGAAACCCGATGCAGGTTGCCGCGTCATAGTCGTACTGGTGCTTGGACGGCTCTTGTGGCTTCGGTTCGACCAGAATTGCACCCTTGAACCCGATCTTGTGCTTATGCTCGACCACCATATGCAGGAAGCGCGCCATATTGTCTTGCTCGCGCGCAAGGTCGGTGTTCAGAAGCGTCTCGTACCCCTCGCGCCCGCCCCAGAGCACGTAATTCTGACCGCCAAGCTGATGCGTTGCATCCATGCATGCCTTCACCGTGGCGGCGGCATAAGCGTAAACTTCCGGGTCCGGATTGGTCGCCGCGCCCGCCATGTAGCGCCGGTGTGTAAAGAGGTTCGCGGTCCCCCAGAGCAGGTCTGGGCCGCCGTCCATCTTCGCCTCGATATAATCGATGATCTCTCGAAAGTTGCGGTAGCTGGTGGCGAAATCCGGTCCTTCGGGGCGGATGTCGGCGTCGTGCCAGCAAAAGAACGGGACCTTCAGGATCTCGAATAGCTCGAATGCCACATCCGCTTTCATCTTGGCCCGGCCCATGTCGTCCTGCGGGTGCCAGGGCCGCTCAAAGGTCGGTCCGCCAAAAGGGTCCTGCCCTTCCCAGGCAAAGGAATGCCACCAGGCGACGGCAAAGCGCAGGTGGTCCTCCATGCGCTTGCCCATGACGACTTCATCCGGGTCGTAATGGTGAAACGTCGTGTCGTCGGCGGTCACGTCCGCAAAGAAACCGGTGGTCATGTAAAGGCTTTCAGCTTGGGGTAGGCAAGGGTGAAGCGGGCGCGGGCATCGGCCCAGGCATCCTGATGCTCCGGCAGGATGTGGCGTGCGATCGGTGGGCGGGTCATCACATGCTCTGGCGCGGTGCCGGTTGCGCCGCAGAGGGCAAGTCGGGCCGCGCCAAGCGCTGCGCCAAACGCGCCATCTTCTGGCACATCGAGCGGCACGCCAAGCGCGTTTGCGAGGGTTTGCAGCCAGGCGTCCGATGCGGTGCCGCCCCCGATTGCGAGCAGCCGCGAAGCCCCGCCGCCCAAGGCCGACAAGCTATGCATGAGCGCGAGGCTGGTACCCTCTAGAACGGCGCGGGCCATGTCCTGAGGGCCGTTCCGCACATCGAGGCCGACAAACCCACCGCGAATATCCGCGTCGTTGTGGGGCGTGCGCTCACCGGAGAGGTACGGGAAAAACTGCGGCTCTTGCGGCACACCCGCGACAAGTCCCTCGGTCAGCGCCTGAGGCGTCTGCCCGGTGATCCGCGCCAGCCAGTTCAGGCTGTCGGTACATGCGAGGGTGACGCCCATCTGATACCATCGTCCAGGCAGCGCATGGCAAAAGGTGTGTACGGCAGTGGTAGGGCTGGGCGCGTAGCCGTCACGCCCCAAAAGGACAACGCCTGATGTGCCAAGCGAGACAAAGCCGTCTCCCTCGCCCAGCACGCCCGCGCCGCAGGCCGCGGCCGCGTTATCTGCAGCGCCCGCGATGACCTTGCACCCTTTGGGCAGCCCGGTTTCGGCACGGGCGCGACCAACAACGTCGGTGCCCTCATGCAGCGACGGCATCTGCGCGCGCGTTATCCCGCCCGCCTCCAGCAGCGTGTCCGACCAGGCCCTCGCGCCGGTATCCAGCCAGGCGGTACCGCTGGCATCTGACATCTCAGTTGTCCAGTGGCCGGTGAGCCAGTGCACGACGTAATCTTTGGGCAGCACAACGCGCCGTGTGGCGGAAAATATGTCGGGCTCGTTATTGGCGACCCAGGCAAGCTTTGGCGCGGTAAAGCCGGGAAAGACGATGGTCCCGCTGATGTCACGGGCGGCGTCAGTGTCGAGCGCGGCCGCCTCTGCCGCGGCCCGCGTATCGTTCCACAAAATGCAGGGGCGCAGCGGCGCATCGTCTTCCCCGATCAGCACCGCGCCATGCATGTGCCCCGCCACGGCGATCCCCTGCACGCCAGACAAATCAAGTTGACCCAGGGCCGTGGCGCAGGCGGTGATCCAATCGCGCGGGTTTTGTTCTGACCATCCGGGATGCGGGCGCGACACATCCAGCGGCACATCGGCAACAGCCGCCGGAACGCCCTGCCCATCCACAAGAAGAGCGCGTACGCCGGAGGTACCAAGGTCGAGACCGATGAACATAAAGCCGTCACAGTGGCTTTATGTAGATCGGA
>JBCBCP010000009.1:0-96175 GCA_038530575.1 Pseudomonadota bacterium | reverse complement strand
CCAAGGCTTATGGCGTGATGGGCGGCTACATCGCCGCATCGGCCAAAATGTGCGACGCGATCCGCTCCTATGCTCCGGGCTTCATCTTCACAACGTCTTTGCCGCCCGCGGTGGCGGCAGGTGCAGCGGCATCTGTTGCGTTTCTGAAGACCGCGCCCGAACTGCGCGAGGCGCATCAGTTGCAGGCGCGCATCCTCAAAATGCGGCTGAAGGGTTTGGGGCTTCCCCTGATTGATCACGGCAGTCACATTGTGCCGGTGATGGTGGGCAATCCGGTGCATACCAAGATGCTATCCGACATGCTGCTGTCCGATCATGGCATCTACGTGCAGCCCATCAACTTCCCCACGGTGCCCCGCGGCACTGAGCGTCTGCGTTTCACACCAAGCCCCGTACACGGCCCGAAAGAGATTGACGCGTTGGTGCGCGCGATGGACGGTCTGTGGTCGCATTGTGCGCTGAATCGCGCCGAATTAACCGCGTAGACGGGCATTTGCTGTAATTCCGATTGCCTTGTGTTAACGTGCGTTTAACAACAGGGCCGCAGCGAATCGCCATGGACAGGCGCGTTGCAGGCTCGGAGCAGGGACCGCTCGAACCGGGCGCACGGGATACGGGGCATTGAGATGATCGGGCGTAAAGCACCGAAAAACGAACCTCAAACGGACACGCCGCGCGGCTTCGACGCGTTTGAGCTTCGTCTCGGCGATGTCATGCGCGGCGAGCGTGCGACGATGGGCAAGTCGCTGCTCGACGTTCAGCGCGAGCTGCGGATCAAGGCCTCCTACATTGCCGCCATCGAAAACTGCGACCCGGATGCGTTCGACACGCCCGGGTTTATCGCGGGCTATGTGCGGTCATATGCCCGGTATCTGAACATGAACCCGGACGACGCCTTTGCGGCCTTCTGTGCCGAGTCGGGGTTCGAGGTTGCGCACGGCATGTCCGCAGAGGCGTCCGTGATCAAAAAGCCAAGTCGCGAAGAACGCCTTGGCGGCGCGCGGTCAGGCGACATGTTTGCGGCACCCGCGACCCCTTTCATCCCTGAACGCGAAAGCTGGTTCAGCGGCATTGAACCCGGCGCCATTGGGTCGTCGGCAGTTTTGTTGATGCTCATCAGTGCAATCGGCTTTGGCGGCTGGACAGTCCTACAGCAGGTCCAGCGTGTGCAGGTCGCGCCAGTAGATGCCGCCCCTGTTGTCCTGTCAGAGGTTGATCCGCTAGGCACGGCGACGGCCGTACCGGGTGCGGCCCCGCAGGCGCCGCGGGCGGATGCGCTGGACCGTCTGTACCGTCCCCAAACACTTGATGTGCCGGTGCTCACGGCCCGAGATGCCCCGATCGCCAGCATCGACCCACGCGAGCTTGGGAACTTTGCCGCGCCCGAACCCGATACGGCGCCTGGTGGTATTGGTGGCGCCCGTCTTGCCGGTGTCCAACCCGACAGCCTGCCGGGCGTCGGGGCCCGCCCCGCGACGCCCGCCGTGCCGCAAGTGACGGAAGCGCCCGTGCAAGGGGTCCGCATCATCGCATCAACCGACAGTTGGGTCCGCGTGCGGTCCGCCGAAGGCAACGTGCTTTACGAGGCGGTCATGAACGCGGGCGATACATACGATCTGCCCCCGCTTGAGATCGCTCCGACCCTGCGCACCGGCAACGCTGGGGCGATCTATTTCGCCATGGGCAGCGATTGCTACGGCCCGGTCGGCACCTCGGGCGAGGTGTATAACGGTCTGCCACTCGACTCGGTTAAGTTGGCAGAAACCTTCGATATCGTACCCCCGTCCGATCCCAACAGCACGTTCCACAACATGGTCGCGGACAAGCGGGTGTCGGACCCGTCCTGGATGTCCAAACTGCCCTGTAAAATCGACTGACCCGCGCCTATATGCGCCCTAACACAGTTGCGGGACCTCGCGCGACTGTCTAGTCTGATTGACAGTTTGCAGCGCGCGGAGACATCGATGTCCCTCAATCACATTCGCCCCTGGCGCAACATCTATCGCCGGGAAAGCCGCCAGATCATGGTGGGCCGCGTTCCCGTGGGCGGCGGCGCGCCAATCACCGTGCAGACCATGACCAATACGCTGACCACGGATGTGCAGGGCACGCTGCGCCAGATCAACGCCGCGGCAGAGGCGGGCGCCGATATCGTGCGAGTGTCCGTCCCGGACGAGGAAAGCGCAGCGGCGATGAAGGCGATCTGCGCCGCCTCCCCGGTGCCCATCGTCGCCGACATCCACTTTCATTACCGCCGCGGGATTGAGGCTGCAGAGGCAGGCGCGGCGTGTCTGCGCATCAATCCGGGCAATATCGGCAGCGAAGAGCGTGTGCGCGAAGTGATCAAGGCCGCGCGGGATCACGGCTGTTCGATCCGCATCGGCGTGAATGCCGGCAGCCTCGAAAAGCACCTTCTCGAGAAATACGGAGAGCCGACGCCGGAGGCGATGGTGGAATCCGGCCTCGATCATATCAAGATTCTGCAGGACAACGACTTTCACGAGTTCAAGATCAGCTGCAAAGCCTCCGACGTCTTCATGGCCGCCGCCGCCTACCAGCAATTGGCTGACGCGACCGACGCGCCCATTCACCTCGGCATTACGGAGGCCGGGGGCCTCACGTCGGGCACGATCAAAAGCGCCATCGGCCTCGGCAACCTGCTGTGGATGGGCATCGGCGACACGATCCGGGTGTCGCTTTCGGCCGACCCGGTCGAAGAGATCAAGGTGGGCTACGAGATCCTCAAATCGCTCGGGCTGCGCCACCGCGGCGTGAACATCATTTCCTGCCCGTCCTGCGCGCGTCAGGGGTTTGACGTCATAAAAACTGTAGAGATCCTCGAAGACCGGCTTGCCCACATCAAGACGCCCATGTCCCTGTCGATCATCGGCTGCGTTGTGAACGGGCCGGGCGAGGCGCTGATGACCGATGTCGGCTGGACGGGGGGCGGGTCGGGCCGCGGCATGGTCTATCTTGGTGGGGCCAAAAGCCACGCGATGGACAACGACAAGATGGTCGAGCACATCGTCGAGCAAGTTGAAAAGAAAGCCGCAGAGCTTGAAGCCGAGGGCGCGCAAGCCGCGGAGTAGGGCGCTGCCTAACGACACGGAGGGACGCACGGTATGTACATCTCCGTCACAGGGCTGCGTCTCAACACTGTGCTGAGCCTGCCCGTGTTCTGGCGCTATACTCTGCCTGCGATGGTTGCGGCACGGCGCGCACCGGGGAACCTTTCCGCCGATGCACGCAAGGTTGGCGCGGTGCACCACACGCTCAGCACTTGGGAGAGCCGCGCGCACATGCGCGCCTATCTCCGCAGCCCTTCGCATGCCCGTGCCATGCCCCGTTTTGCCAAGATCGCCACCGGCCGCGTTGTGGGCTGGGACGCAGCGGCGCGCCCCGAATGGGACGAGGCTTTGCACCGGCTCGCAACCCAAGGCCGCGACGTTTACGGCTAACGATGCGTTTTCCGAACGTGGAAAACCGCCTTGGCCCAACCGTCGTCACCGGGGCCGGAAACCGCGTCGGTTTCCGGGCTGTGCCTAGTCCCGCTTGCCGGCCACCAGCGCCGCCATCTGATCCGCGGGCAGGAAGCCGCGCAGCATCTCGTCGTCCAGCACGAAGGTCGGCGTGCCCGTGATGTTCAGCCGCTGCGCCAGCGCGCGGGTGTCGCGGATCTGCTGCGTGACGGCCTCGCTGCCCATCTCCGCCTCGATCGCTGTCCAATCAAGGCCCAGTGTGTTCGACATGCGCTGCAAGACCGGCGCGGCGATGGCCCCGTTCAGCGTCATCAGCGCATCCCCAACGGCCTTGTAAGCCGCGTCTCCTGCGACGTTCTTGACCGCGAGCGCATAGCGCGCGGCCAGCACGGATTCCGGACCCAGGATGGGAAACTCTTTCACGATCAGACGAATGTTGCCGTCCGCCTCCAGCAGCTGCGCGATCTCGCCATGCGCACGTTTACAGAAGCCACATTTGTAGTCGAGGAATTCGACCAGCGTCACGTCGCCTTCGGGGTTCCCGCCAACCCAGCTGCGCGTGTCCTCGAAAAGCGCGGCCTTGTTATCCGCCACCAGCGCCAGATCGGCTTGCCGCGCCCGTTCTTCCTGCTGCTGTTCGTAAATTGCGGCGGCCTCAAAGATCACCTGCGGGTTTTCCAGCAAGTACGCGCGTACCGCATCCCCAAAGGCGGCGCGCTCGTCCGCGCTCATCTCGCTCAGGTCCAGCGCCGCCGCGGGCAGGGCCCAAAGCGCCAGCAGAAGTGCAAAAATCCGTGTCATGATCATCTCCGTTTCGCCGCCCGTTCAGAGGCAATAAGTATATCCTGCGCCCGTTGCCACGGGCCCGACCCGGTGGCCAGAAGCCCGGTCGCCCTGCGGGCGTGAATGCCCGCATCCGCCAGCCGCCCCGACAGCGCGAACCGCTCTGCGGTGACCAAAGCCGCCATGCCGCGCTGACCCGAGCGGGCATAGGCCAAACTGAGGTCGCGCAACATCACGCCGTCGCGGTAGTCGATGCTGCGTGCCCGTTCCAGCGCGCGGCGGGCATCCGCCACGCGGTCATTTGCCAGCAGGGCGCGGCCATAGCCCGCAAGGATCAGCCCGTCGCGGGGTGCAAGGTTAACAGCCCGCGCATAGGCATTGGCCGCCGCGCCAAACTGGCGTGAATCCATCAGGATCTCGCCGCGGGCATCGTGCAGGAAGGGATCGTTCGGACGTGCAGCAATTGCTGCATCAACGGCCCGCAGGGCACGGCGCGTGTCCGACTGGCGCGACTGCGCAATTGCCTCGCGCAACAGCTTTACATCGGGATAGCGTTCATCGCTCAGGCGCCGCAGGGTCCAGCGCGGCGCGCGGGTGTGGGCGCTCAACTTGCCTTTGACCCGCGCAAACCAATAGTCCGACGTCGCATCGGGCCGGCCGCGATCCCCGTATGCCGCGACATAGCCATCCACGGCCCGGATCCGGTCCCGGCTCAGCGGATGGGAGCGCACATAGGGATCCTGCCGGCCAGCGCTCAGGTTTTCCTGCCCGCGAAACTCTTCCAGCACATCGCGCAAGCCGGTGACCGGGATGCCCGCACTGCGCAGATAGCGAATGGCCGACTGGTCCGCGCTGGCTTCCTCCGCGCGGGTGTGCCGCAAAAAGGCGCGCTGCGCCGCGCTTTGGGTACCCAGGGCCAGCCCGCCCGCGCCGTCCGCGCCCGCAGCGGCCGCCGCCACCGCCAGCGCAAGGCCCAGCGCGGCAATATTGCGCGCCACGCCCAGGTTCTGCATCCGCCGGGTCAGGTGGCCATTGGCGATATGCGCCGCCTCATGCGCGATCACGGCCTGCAGGGCTGCGGCGCTGTCCAGCCTGTTGATCAGCCCGTAATGGATGAAAATCGCGTCATTGCTGACCACGAAAGCGTTCATCGTCGCCTCGTCTACCACGAGGATCTTGACCCGGGCCGGGCTCAGCCCCGCCGCGCGCAGTACCGGGGTGGCGAGCTGCTTGAGCCCATGCTCGACATCCGCATCGCGCAGCAGCCCAACGGCCCCGCCGGGGCCAGGCAGCAGCATCAGCGCCAGCATTGACGCGAAGACAAAAGCGCGGTGAAAGATCATGGCTGCATAAGAGGGTCTAACGATGAAAAGCTCAAGCCGCGGTGATGTCGATCCCTTCATCGTGATGGACGTCATGGAAGCCGCCCGCGCCGCCGAAGCCGCCGGACGGCACATCATTCACATGGAGGTTGGCCAGCCCGGCACCCCAGCGCCCGGCGTTGCCCGCGCCGCAGTGGCTGCGGCAATGGAGCAGGACGCGCTGGGCTATACCGTCGCACTGGGACTTCCCGCGCTGCGCGCCCGCATCGCGCAGCTATACAAGGACTGGTACGGCGTTGATCTCGACCCGGCCCGCGTGGTGGTCACCTCAGGCAGTTCGGCGGGGTTCATCCTGGCCTTCACGGCGCTCTTTGAGGCCGGTGACAGGCTTGGCATCGGGGCGCCGGGCTATCCAAGTTACCGCCAGATCGCGCGCGCCCTCAGCCTTGTGCCGGTTGACATCGAAACGGCGGCGGAAAATCGCTACCAGCCGGTTCCCGAGGACCTCGAAGGTCTGGAGCTGAGTGGTCTGATGGTGGCCTCTCCGGCGAATCCCACTGGCACGATGCTGGACCACCAAACGCTGGCGGCGTTGATCGACGCGGCCAAGGGGCAGGGCGCATCTTTCATCTCTGACGAAATTTATCATGGGATCGAGTATGAGGCGAAAGCCGTGTCCGCGCTGCAGATCACGGACGACGCGTACGTCATCAATTCCTTCTCCAAGTATTTCTCCATGACGGGGTGGCGCGTGGGATGGATGGTCGTACCCGAAGCCCATGTGCGCAAAATTGAACGGTTGGCGCAGAACATGTTCATCTGCCCGCCCCATGCCAGCCAGGTCGCAGCGCTTGCCGCTCTGGATGCGGGTTCAGAGCTTGAGGCCAACATGGACGTCTACCGCGCCAACCGCGCGCTGATGATCGAAGGCCTCCGCGCGGCAGGTTTCACCGATTTCGCGCCGCCAGACGGGGCCTTCTATGTCTATGCAGACGTGTCGGCGCATACTCAGGACAGCCGCGCCTTCGCCGCCGAGATTCTCGAAAAGGCAGGAGTCGCAGTCACCCCCGGCCTCGATTTCGACCCGGTGCGCGGGCACCAGACGCTGCGCTTCTCCTACGCGCGCAGCACGGCGGATATCGAAGAGGGGCTCGCGCGGCTCAAGGTCTTCATGGAAGCGCGCACGCCCTGAGCACCTTCCCCTCTACCCACAGCGCGGGGCGGGCGTTATGCTGGTACAAAACAACCGCTACCTCGAGCACATGCGCACCCTCCTGATCCTTCTTCTCTGGCTTGCCGGACCCGCCGCTGCGCAGGACCTGACAGCCTTTGCCCGCGTGAACGCAGAGGGCAGCGTGATCGAAGATGGTTGGTTTGGGCGCTCGGATGTGACGCTTTCGCTCAGCCAGGGGGTGCCCTACCGGGTTTTTACGCTCGATGATCCCGCCCGGCTGGTCATCGATTTTCGCGAGGCGGATTTTTCCGGCATCGTGCCAGCCGACATCCTGCCCGTGCCCGGCCATGTGAGCGCGGTGCGCTTCGGTGCGTTCCGCCCCGGATGGTCGCGGCTGGTCGCAGACCTTGCGCAGCCGATGTTGCCTGCGACGATCGGGATGCGCATTGATCCCAGTTCGGGCGCGGCGACCATTGCCATCGCCCTCGAACGGGCAGAGCAGGACGCCTTTGCCGCCGCCGCTGGTGCGCCGCCCGGCGCCGGATGGGATGTTGCCGCCGCCGCGCCCCCGCCGCCGCCCATGGATGACGGTGTCTTTACGGTGGTTCTGGACCCAGGCCATGGCGGCGTGGACCCTGGCGCGGTGCGCGACGGGGTGTCGGAAAAGGCCCTGATGCTGCAGATTGCGGCGGCACTGGCCGAAAGCCTGCGCCGCACCGGCGAGGTGCGCGTGGTCTTGACCCGCACCGAGGACGTCTTTGTCTCCCTGCCGGGCCGGGTGGCGCTGGCGCACGAGGTGCGCGCGGACCTGTTTGTATCGCTGCACGCCGACGCGCTTAGCCAGGGTGGGGCGCGTGGGGCGACGGTTTATACCTTGTCCGAACAGGCATCCGATGCCGCCTCGGCCCAGCTTGCCGTGCAGCACGACCGCGCGGATATCATCGCCGGGCTGGACCTCGCGGGCACCGACGACCAGGTCGCAGGCGTGCTGATGGACCTCGCGCGGCAAGAGACAGAGCCGCGCGCCCGCGCCGCCTCTGCCGCGGTGATTGCCGCGATGGATGCGGCGGGCGGGCCGATGAATTCACGCCCCGCGCGGCAAGCCGGCTTCTCGGTGCTCAAGAGCGCTGACATCCCGTCGATCCTGATCGAAGTCGGCTTTCTGTCCTCGCCCCGCGATCTTGCGAACCTGCGCGATCCGGTCTGGCGCGCCGTCATGGTTGAGGCGATTGCGCAGGGTATTCTCGACTGGCGCGCCGCCGACCTCGCGCAACAGCCGCTCGTCCGCCAGTAGGTCTCAAGGACCTGCGCAAGCGCACACAAAGCGCCGCTGCGCCTTGGTTTTGTGCGCGCCGAATTCTGTACAAAATGTTATCTGGGGCCCGCGGAAAATGTACAAAACGTTACATTTGCGGTGGCAAGGCTTTGCCGAACCCCTTTTGACCCCTCCCGCGCAACCGCGTATATTCGGATCAAACAATCAGGGGCGACGTGCAGTGTTCCGATTCATTCTTTCCTTCTTCGGCGGTATCTTCACTACGGTGACGATGGGCCTTGCCTTTGTTGCGCTTGGCATTGGTGCGGTGTTCTGGATGTATGGTCAGGACCTGCCGAGCCACGAAAGTCTGACGCAATACACGCCGCCTACGATCAGCCGGATTTATAACGGGCAGGGTAAAATCATCGACGAATTCGCCGTCGAGCGCCGCCTGTTCGCGCCTGCCGAAACGATCCCGGACCTTGTAAAACAAGCCTTTATCAGTGCCGAGGATAAGAATTTCTACACCCACGATGGCTATGACCTGCGCGGTATTGCGGCAGCCGCCGTCGATGCGGTGCGCTCGCGTGGGCGGGATATCCGTGGTGCTTCAACCATCACACAGCAGGTGATGAAAAACTTCCTGCTGTCTGGCGACAGGCAAGCGGAACGCAAGATCAAGGAAATCATCCTCGCCGCCCGGATCGAAGAAACGCTAAGCAAAGAGCGTATCCTTGAGCTTTACCTGAACGAGATCTTCCTGGGCCAGAACTCCTACGGCGTCGCGGCGGCATCGCAAACCTATTTCAACAAGACACTCAGTGAGTTAGCCCCGCATGAGGCCGCGTTCCTTGCGTCCTTGCCCAAGGCACCATCGGATTATCACCCGGTGCGCCGTGCCGAACGGCTCTTGAGCCGCCGCAACTTCGTGCTGAAAGAGATGTTCGAAAACGGCTACCTCGATCAGGCGACCTACCAGGCCGAACGGGCCATGCCGCTCCGCTCTGTTCAGGGTGGCGATTTCGAAAGCTTCAAGGCGGAACTGCCGCCACGCGACTACTTCACCGACGAAATTCGCCGCCAACTGAGCCAGGATTTCGGGCAGGACCAGTTCTTCAAGGAAGGCTATACCGTCCGCGCCACCATCGACGAGGCGATGCAGCCCGTCGCGGCCATGGCCCTGCGCGCGCAGCTGGAGGCCTATGACCGGGGTTTGACCATCTGGAACGGCACCGGAGAGACGATCCCGGCCGATGTTGCGACGTCAGAGGCGTGGGATGCCGCGCTGCGAGAGGTGAAGGTCGCGCGGGATATCGACTTGGGTGGCCGTTGGTATCCAGCCGTCGTACGCGCAATCGCGGATCAAAGCTTGACCGTGGGCGTCGAAGGGCAGGGCGTCGGTGAGGTCCCGCGCAGCGATATCCGCTGGATGAAGGGCAACTTCTTTGACAATTTTGAGGTTGGTGACGTTGTCCATGTCCGCGCCGAGGGCGATGCCTGGTCCTTGCGGCAGATCCCAAAGGTACAAGGCGCGTTTGTTGCGATGGATGTGAATACGGGCCGGGTGATCGCGATGCAGGGCGGTTTTTCCTACCAGCACTCGGTCTATAACCGCGCCACGCAGGCGCGCCGCCAGCCGGGCTCCAGCTTCAAGCCGTTTGTTTATGCTGCTGCACTCGACAGTGGCTATACCCCGGCGACCATCGTTGTCGACGCCCCGATCGAGATCAACACGCCGCAGGGCCTGTGGCGCCCGCGGAACGCATCCAACCAGTTCTATGGTCCCACGCCGCTGCGGACTGGCATCGAACAATCCCGGAACCTGATGACCATCCGCCTCGCAGAAGAGGTCACGATGGATACGGTTGCCAGCTACGCGGAAAAGTTTGGCGTCTACGACAATATGGGCCGGTTCCTTGCCAACTCGCTCGGCTCCGAAGAGACGACGCTTTACCAGATGGTGGCCGCCTATGCGATGTTCGCCAATGGCGGTGAGCGGGTGCGACCGACGCTGGTTGACCGGGTGCAGGACCGCTACGGCCGGACCATCTACCGCCATGACGAACGCCGTTGCGAAGATTGCCAGTTGGCCAGCCTGGACGCCGGGTTCGCCCCGCGGATTTTGTCGGACCGCGAGCGCGTGATGGACCCTGTCACGGCCTACCAGCTCACATCAATGATGCAGGGCGTCGTGGACCGCGGGACCGCGCGCAAGTCGATCAACCTGCCCGTGCCGATCGCGGGCAAGACCGGTACCACCAACGATGCCAAGGATGTCTGGTTCGTTGGTTTCTCGTCTAACATCGTGGCGGGCTGCTATATCGGCTATGACAACCCCCGCTCGCTGGGTCGCGGCGCATCAGGCGGCGGAACCTGCGGGCCAGTCTTTCAGCGGTTCATGTCAGAGGCGATCAAGACCTATGGCGGCAGCGCGTTCCGCGCTCCAGAGGCTTGCGAGTTCATCAAGATTGATCGCTTCACCGGCGCCCGGCTGAGCGATGCTGCGTCCGGCGACAATGTGGTCAGCGAATGCTTCCGCGAGGGTGAAGAGCCGATCTTTGGCATCACCTTCGATGGTGGATTTGCCATGGGCTCCGACCTTCCGCTGTTTGAACAGTCGGGCGGCGGCGGGAGTCAGGTGACGACGTCAACCGGCGGACAGGCTGTTGTCGGGCCTAAGGCAGGTTTCGGTACGCTCAGCTCCGGCGGGCTGTACTGATCCCGGTCGGCTCAGCGGCGTAAGCCACCGACTCGAGAGCCCCGGTCTTGTGAGCAACAGGGCGCTGCGCTATGCCACGGGTCTGAGTAAGCCCGAGGGACGACCATGCGCGCCGAGACCCAGAACCTCGTCACCGAGATCGAAAAATCGCTTGAGCTGCTGGCGCAGCGGCTGGATGTGGAAACAGCGCAGTTCCGGCTTGAAGAGTTCAACGCGCGGGTCGAGGATCCGAACCTTTGGGACGATCCGGAGGCCGCGCAGAAGCTGATGCGCGAACGCCAGACGCTTGTGGATGCCATTGGCACCTATGAGGGTATCAAGCAGGATCTTTCGGACAATGTCGAGCTGATCGAGCTGGGCGAGATGGAAGAGGATACGGAGGTCGTGGCCGAGGCGGAAGGCGCCCTGGCGGCACTGCGTGAGACGGCAGCCAAGAAAGAGCTTGAGGCGCTGCTGGACGGCGAGGCGGACGCCAATGACACGTTTCTTGAGATCAACGCGGGCGCAGGCGGCACAGAAGCGTGCGACTGGGCGCAGATGCTGCAGCGGATGTATGTCCGCTGGGCAGAGAAGCACGGTTACAAGGTCGAGCTTCAGTCCGAAGAAGCGGGCACCGAGGCGGGGATCAAGTCCTGCGCCTACAAGATTAGCGGGCACAACGCCTATGGCTGGTTGAAGTCCGAATCCGGCGTGCACCGGCTCGTGCGCATCAGCCCCTTCGGCAAGGGCACGCGCGAGACGTCCTTCGCTTCCGTGTGGGTCTATCCGGTGGTCGATGACAATATCGATGTCGAGGTGAATCCGTCCGATATCCGCATCGATACCTTCCGATCTTCAGGGGCGGGCGGTCAGCACGTGAATACTACCGATTCCGCCGTTCGGATTACGCACCAGCCCACCGGCATCGTTGTGACATCGTCAGAAAAATCACAGCACCAGAACCGCGACATCGCGATGAAGGCGCTAAAATCGCGCCTGTACCAACTTGAGCTGGACCGCCGCAACGCCGATATCAACGCCGCGCACGAGGCCAAGGGTGACGCAGGCTGGGGCAACCAGATCAGGTCCTATGTGCTGCAGCCTTACCAGATGGTGAAAGACCTGCGCACCAATCATGAAACCTCGGACACCAAAGGCGTGCTCGACGGGGATCTGGACGATTTCATGGGCGCGACCCTTGCCTTGAACGTCAGCGGCAAGAGCCGCTCGGAGGCGCAGACGGACTGACGCGGGCGATCCTTCAAAGGATCGCGGCCTGCGACTTTTTCAAAAAAGTCGCTTCCCCCACCGACATTTGCGCGGCACTCTGGCAATATGGAAGACGTACTCGACTTCAGCGCGTTGCACCTTTCTGATGCGATGGCGCGTCGTGCACTTGGTGCAGAAGACCTGATGAAAGCCACACTGGACCGTATCGACGCGGTGAATGGGCCAGTGAACGCGATTGTTTCGTTGCGCGATGCGGATGATCTGATGACAGAGGCACGCGCGGCAGATACGGGTCCACGCTCTGGCTGGCTTCATGGCATTCCCTTGGCGGTCAAGGATCTCGCAAATGCGGCAGGTCTGCCGACATCAATGGGCTCTCCGGTGTTCGCAAACCAGATCGCGTCTACCGATGATGTGCATATCGCCCGTTTGCGCGCCGCCGGTGCGATCGTGATCGGCAAGACAAACGTGCCCGAATTTGGCCTTGGCTCGCACAGCTTCAACCCCGTGCACGGCACCACCGCGAACCCCTATGCAAAAGACCGTACAGCCGGCGGCTCGTCTGGCGGGGCGGGGGCGGCGCTGGCCTGCCGGATGACGGCTGTGGCGGACGGCTCGGATATGATGGGCAGCCTGCGCAACCCGGCTGCCTGGAATAATGTGTACGGGATGCGGCCGAGTTGGGGGCTGGTTCCCTCTGAGCCGGTTGGTGACAGCTTTCTGCACCAGCTTGCAACAAATGGGCCGATGGCGCGCACGCCCCGTGATCTGGCGGCGCTCCTTGATACTATGGCGGGCCCCGATCCGCGCCAACCGCACGGCCGCATGCAGGCGAAGTGCTTGCCGCAGATGAGCCCGGGCCTGAGCGGTGCGCGGATCGGTTGGCTTGGCGATTGGGGTGGCGCCTACAAGTATGCCAGCGGGATTTCCGAGGCGTCAGAGGCGGCCCTGCAGACCATGCGCGATGCAGGGGCGCATGTTGACGACGTCGCGCGCCCGATGGAGGCAGCGGCCCTTTGGGAGGCTTGGACGACGCTGCGGTCGTGGCAAGTGGCCTGCGGGCTGTCCGCCCTTTACGCCGCGCACAAGGACCGTCTGAAGGACACGGCGATCTGGGAGATTGAGCGTGGCATGGCCCTATCAGGCATGGAAGTGCACCGCGCGTCTTTGACACGCTCGGCAGGCTTTGCCGCGGCAGCAGAACTTTTTACCCGCTATGATGCGCTTGTTTTGCCGGCCACGCAGGTTTGGCCCTTTGATGCATCAATTCCCTATCCCACCGAGATTGAAGGGGCCCAGATGGACACCTACCACCGGTGGATGGAGGTGGTCATCTTTGCGTCCCTGCTGGGGCTGCCGGTCGTGTCGGTCCCTGCGGGCTTCGGCGGGCCAGACGATCTGCCCTTTGGGCTGCAGCTGATCGGGGCGCGGGGCAGTGACGCGAAGCTTTTGCGCCTTGCGGAAGGGTGGCACCAGGCGACCGACTGGCCAGCAAAGCGGAGACCGGCATGACAGCCAGCCTGCCATTCGGTGCACCTAGCTTTGCCCGTCCTGCGCTGTCAGACCTGACCTTGGCGCTGGGCCGCGGGTGGCGCGATTTCATGGCGGCGCCCTTGCCGGGCCTGATTGTTGGGCTGGCATGTGTTTTGGCGGGCTGGGGCATTACCGGCCTGACGCTTTGGGCTGGGCACACATTCTGGCTGATCCTCGCGGTTTTTGGCTTCCCGCTTGTTGCCCCCTTCGGTGCTGTTGGACTTTATGAAGTCTCACGCATGCGCGGACTTGGGCGACGGGTCAGGCTGGGAGATGTGCTGGACACGATGTGGATGCAGCGCGGTCGCCAAATGCCACATCTCAGCGCGATGATTATCATTCTGCTGCTGTTCTGGTTTTTCCTTGGCCATATGATTTGTGCACTGTTTCTTGGCCTTGCGCCTATGACGAACATTACCACCTCACTGGACGTCTTTGTGAGCGCAGACGGCTTGCAGATGCTGGCCTTTGGCTCGGTTGTTGGCGGCGCCTTTGGCCTCTTGCTATATGCCGTCTGTGTGATGGGTCTGCCCATGCTGATGGACCGTGAAGTTGATTATGTCACCGCGATGATCCGCTCGTTTGGGGTCGTGCGGGAGGCGCCGGTTGTCATGTTGGGATGGGCCGCATTGATCGGTATTTTGCTTTTTGCTGCGATGTTGCCGGGTTTTCTCGGGCTTATGGTCGTAATGCCTTGGTTGGGCCACGCGTCATGGCATCTCTACGACAGGTTGGCGGAGCGCGGCGCGGCCTAGACAGTCGGCTCTCGACCCTCCCGGGCCAGCCGTAGGCGCAGGTCTTCAGCCCGCATATCGCCTGCTTCTAAGGCAAAGACGTAGGCGTGCGTCAGGAAGAAACAGGCGGTATCCACGTCAGGCGCAGCATCCGCCGCATCGGTGTAGACACCTATAAGCGCGTCCGCATCTTGGGCCGCGTGGGCGGCCAGCAGGCGGGCCTCAAGGCTCACTCCGCTGCGCGGTCGACCCCGCCCGCTGCCATCATACGTGCCGCAACCCAATCGTGGAACAGATGGGTCGGCCCGTCCATGGCTGGCGAAAACCGCCCGCCGTCAAAGCTGGGCGCGGCGCGGCCGCGCTGCATGCCTTCGACAACAAAGATGTCTTCCTCAAACACGGTCTTCCACTGGGCCGTGTTTGCCGCACGCAGGTCGGCTGAGGTGTCCGGCACCGGGTAGTAAAGGTGAATATGCTCAACCGTGCGGTCATGCGATTGTGGATCGAGGATGATCGCGAAGGCATGATCGCGGTGCACACCAAGCAGAACGTTTGGGTAGACTGCGATGTATTCCGCCGCTGTGTCCCACTTTTTGCTTAAGGCCGCGAAATCCGGGAACTGGGCGCCATCTGCTCCTTTAAGCTGACGGTAAACCTCGGTGCCTTGACCGGAAAAGCGCCCCTGCGCTTCGATGTGGTAATGATCCTCCAGCCGGGAATAGCTGTTCAGCGCAGGATGGACCCACGGCAGATGGTAGCTTTCGCAATAGTTTTCGACTGCGAGCTTCCAGTTGCATCCAACTTCAAGCTTGAAACGGCTGTCCGCCCCACCGTGGTAAAGCGGCACGTCAAACTCGGCCCAGCGCGCGATCAGGTCGACATTTGCGTCCGTAAACGCGGGGGCATCCCCAGACAGGTTGATCCACACGACATCCATCCAGACATGGCTGCGCACCTCGATCAGACCCAATGTATCACGGTCAATGCCTTCGGCGGTGTTATGCCCCGGCCCACCAACATGCGGGGTTGAAACAAGACGGCCATCTGTGCCGTAACACCAGCTGTGGTAGGGGCAGCGGATGGCCCCTTCGATCTTGCGCGGTGCATCAACAAGGATCATGCCGCGGTGGCGGCAGATGTTCTGAAAGACCCGTACAGCCCCTGACCGGTCGCGCAACAGCAACAGCGGAACCCCAAGAAAGCTGATGGGGCGCGCATCGCCCGGTTCAGGGACGTCGGCGGCGACGCCCAAACCGGCCCAGCCTGAAAACATCACCGCGTGCTTTTCCGCCTCAAACGTGGCGGGGTCGGTGTAATGCGCGTTGGGCAGCCCATGTGCGGAGCTGATCGGTTGGCGTACGGCCGAAAGTTGCGATGTGGACGTCATGGGGCTCTCCGCAAAGTCTGGGGCGAGCCTAACCTTGCTGCGCGCCGCGCAGCGCGTTTAAGAGCGACATTGGTTTTCTCACTGCGACATTACCGAAACGGTTGCCCGTCCCGCAACAGGCGTTGGTGAAACGGGAGCAATTCGCCGAAACGCTTGTATCCCGCATCGCGAGCTGCTGCGCGGGCACAGGTCCATTTTGTGCCCAGGTATTCGTAAACCATCCGGGCCGCGCGCGCGCTGTCTAGGGACTCGCGAATGGTGCGGGTCACGTAGCCCGTCCAATAGTTGTTTTCGAATGAGGACTCTCGCGAAAGGTAGTTGAAGGACGCGGTCATGCCGCCGTGCCGGGCGATCAGCGCTGCAATCCCTTCCTCTTGCCGCATGACGAGCCCGCGGAACTCACGCGACAGCCGGTCTGTTCCAAGGCCCTGCGCACGCATGGCCTCCTTTGCCTCAAATCCGTGGATCATCGTGCCGGGACCAGACCGGAAAACGCGGACGAGCCCCACGACATAGTCGCTGTCATTCATGAATGAGCGTCGCGAAAACCGGTAGAACCCACTTGGAAAAAGCGTCTCTGGCACGTCGCGCGCGCCGCGTCCGACAAAGTCTGTCAGGAACGGGTGGTTCAATGTGTCATCGGTGTTGCCGATTGTCGCGACGGGTTCCAGAAGTATGCGCGCGTCGACCTCGAAGAATGCGCAGATCCGGGCCAAAACATCAGGGCGCGGAAAGCTTTCACCAGCCAAGTAGCGGTTAAACTGCGTCCTGTTGATACCAAGACGTCGCGACAATTCTGAAATAGAAGGATAGGTATCTGCGAGTGTCCGCAGATTTGTTCCGAACATGCTGCGCAGCTCGGACGGGCTGGCATGTGTGTCGGGCATAAGCGCCGCCGTTTTGTATATTACACTCGCAAGTTGATGCGAATGTTTTCGTTTCTGACGCGTTTGTGACTGGCTTGACGCTAAACAGCATCAGGTGTGACGCCACATCGCAACTCAACCCTACGCTGATCGACACAAATTGCAAGCGAACGGTGCGCCATCAAACATGTTAATCTGTGACAGGACAGTATTTTCTGACAACAACCAAAAGTTGTGGGCAAGATATGATTGGCGTTGTGCTTTGGAGCGATGTGAGCGACCGTAAAGCGGTTGTCTGGTGCGAGGATCAGGGCGATTTGGCCTTTTTGAACGACGAGGACGCACAGCGTCCGCTGGGCGACTTCTTCGATGTCGGTGATTTGCTGCGTTTTGATCTCGACGTTGATCGGAGCTACCGCTTGGCCAGAAACGCTGAACTGGTCCAAGAGGCTGTCGGATTGAAGGCTGTACAAAACGTGCGGGAGGCTGCGTCGGCCCACCGGTGTGGAACGAATTGCGGAGCCGACATTATTCCGTTTCGCATAAACAGCTTGCGCAGCCGCCAACAAGACAGGCCGATCTGCGCGACCAGAAAAGCGTAAACGCGCCTGTTAGTCCCCGCGGGGCAGGGCGGCCACGCCCGTGCGCGCGAGTTCGGCAAGGCCAAGAGGACGCATTAATTCAGCAAGCGCATCTATCTTCTCAGGCGCGCCAGTAATCTCAAAGACAAAGCTTTCGAGGGTGCTGTCCACGACCTTAGCGCGGAAAATCTCTGCGATCCGGAGCGCTTCGACCCGGGCATCCCCGCGTCCGGTCACTTTTAGCATCGCCAATTCCCGCTCGACGGCTGGGCCTTCGACTGTCAGATCATGCACCTCATGAACAGGAACGATGCGGCCCAATTGTGCCTTTATCTGCTCGATCACCTGAGGTGTGCCGCGTGTGACGATCGTAATCCGCGACAGATGCCCGGTATGGTCCACCTCAGCGACCGTCAGGCTTTCGATGTTGTATCCACGGCCCGAGAACAGACCGATGACCCGGGCTAGAACACCCGGTTCATTGTCGACAAGCACGGCCAGCGTATGCCGCTCCTCTACGTCACTGAAGGTAGGGCGCAGGTTGTAGGCGGAATGGCTTGTTGCGCCTTTTTTGATCTTCAGGGCTGACATGTTTGGTTCCTTTGCTTGGCCCGGACCCTTGCGCAGGTTCCGGTCCACTTCGCTTTCAAAATGACCGCTTAGACGAGCACGGAGCCCTTGGCGTCGATGACCCCTTGCGTCTCTGCCTCGCCCAGCAGCATCTCGTTATGGGCCTTGCCCGACGGGATCATGGGGAAGCAGTTTTCGTGCTTTTCAACGAGGCAGTCGAAGAGAACCGGACCGTCATGGTTCAACATCTCCATGATTGCGTCGTCCAGATCGTCAGGGTTGTCACATAGAATGCCCTTGGCCCCGAAGGCTTCGGCCAGCTTCACGAAATCAGGCAGGCTTTCCGACCAAGAGTGGCTGTAGCGTTCACCGTGCAGCAATTCCTGCCATTGGCGCACCATGCCCAGCCGCTCGTTGTTGAGGATGAACTGTTTCACAGGCAGGTTGAACTGCATCGCCGTGCCAAGTTCCTGCATATTCATCAGCCACGATGCCTCACCGGCAACGTTGATGACGAGCGCATCGGGGTGTCCCATCTGCACACCGATGGAGGCCGGGAAACCGTAGCCCATTGTGCCAAGCCCGCCCGAGGTCATCCACCGGTTGGGATCCTCAAAGCCCAGGTATTGCGCCGCCCACATCTGGTGCTGGCCAACTTCGGTGCAAATGTAGCGGTCATGATCCTTGGTCAGCGCCTCAAGCCGCTGCAGTGCATATTGCGGCTTGATTGTCTTGCCCGCCTGTTTGAACGACAGGCAGTCGACCTTCTTCCATTCGTTGATCTGGCTCCACCACTGCGCGACGCCTTCGGCATTGGTCTTACGCCCGCGCGACTTCCAAACCTTCAGCAGGTCTTCGAGCACATGTGCGATGTCTCCGACGATCGGGATGTCCGCCTTGATCACCTTGTTGATCGAGGACGGATCGATATCGATATGCGCCTTTTTCGACTTAGGGCTGAAGGCGTCGATGCGGCCGGTGATGCGGTCGTCAAACCGCGCACCGATGTTGATCATCAGATCGCAGTCGTGCATCGCCATGTTTGCCTCGTAAAGGCCGTGCATGCCGAGCATCCCCAACCATTTCTCGCCCGAGGCCGGGTAGGCGCCAAGGCCCATCAGCGTAGACGTGATGGGAAAGCCGGTTGCCTCGACCAATTCGCGTAAAAGCTGGCTCGCGCCGGGGCCGGAATTGATGACGCCGCCCCCGGTGTAGAAAATTGGGCGCTTCGCCGTCTCCATTGCAGCAGCGAGTTCGGTGATCGCCTCCAGATCGCCTTTGACCTGTGGCTGGTAGCGGGAAGTTGACGGTTTTGGCGGCGTGTATGTGCCGGTGGCAAACTGCACATCCTTAGGGATGTCGATCAGAACCGGACCCGGGCGGCCAGCGGTGGCCACGTGAAAAGCTTCATGGAGCGTACCAGAAAGGGCATCGGTCTCTTTCACCAGCCAGTTATGCTTGGTGCAGGGGCGGGTGATACCCACGGTGTCGGCCTCCTGAAAGGCGTCCGAGCCAATCATAAAGGTCGGGACCTGCCCGGTCAGAACGATGATCGGGATGCTGTCCATCAGCGCGTCCGTCAGGCCGGTCACGGCGTTCGTCGCGCCGGGGCCTGATGTCACGAGGCACACACCCGGCTTGCCCGTCGCGCGCGCGTAGCCTTCGGCCGCGTGCACCGCGCCCTGTTCGTGCCGCACGAGGATGTGGCGGATGGCATTTTGCTGAAACACCTCGTCATAAATCGGTAGGACGGCGCCGCCAGGATATCCGAATACCGTGTCCACGCCCTGATCAATAAGGGCTTGAACGACCATTTTCGCTCCGGTCATTTGACGTGTCATATCCGCGTCTCCGATCTGCGGGTTTCTACCTGTTGCGCACAAAAAAGCCCCCGGGTGTCCGAGGGCGCATGGGTGGGTGATCTGGCGATCCGTTACCGGCCCATGCGCGTTCCTACTACAATGACGACTAGGGTCGTGATGATCCGGGTCATGCCAAAAGGCTCCTTTGCGTGTGGCGGGACATTAGGAGCGGGGGCAGGGGGCGTCAACAGGCAAAAAGCGAAATTCATTGCCGTGGACACATCATAAATTGAAATTATATTGCGCCAAAGCGCCGCAGTCCGGAATTTTCGGGAAACTGACAGACCTAAGCCTGGTTATGCACCTCTGCCGCGGCGGCGAGCCGCTGGATTTCTTCGGCAAGGGTTTTGAATTCCATTGCAATCACGGCAAGGCCTTTTCCACTGTCGCCAGCGCGCGCGGCCTCGACCGAGGCGTTGAGGGCAACAAGCCGGACGTGTTTGCCAATCTTTGCCATGCGCTGGAGTGTCGCCGCGATGGCCTTTGCATCCGTCTCGCTGGCGGCAAGTGCGGCGGCGCGACTGTCGTCAATGTCAGACCACAGCGCGTTACAGACCCGAGTTACCGCTTCGAAAAAGCCGCCGCGGCCAATGCGAAAATGCTCGGCAAGAAGATGAGGCAGTTGAGCGCGATCACCGTTAAGCGATGCCTCGATTTTCTCTGAAATGGTGACGAGTTGTTCGATGATGGCAAGCTCGTCCCTGAGCGGTGCGGCGATACGGTGGATCCAATCACCCTCGGAGGTGCCATCGCCGCCCGACAGAGTGCGCGTGACCCCACGCAGAATCCGCACCTGTTCGACCAGAACTGTGATCAGGTCGTTTTCGACATCAGTTTGATGTGGCGTCCCATTTGGGGGGTAGAGGATCATCCGTGCAAAAAGCGCAATTCGGATCGACCGCGCGCGCATCGTTGCAACACGATCTATTGCATCGCGCCGGGCCACGAAACTGTCGGGCGCGGAACAGTCCGGCGAGGTATGGTCTTTCATGGGCTCAGACTAGGCGTTTATCCCTTCAAAAATGGTTTACACCGGTCAGAACGATCCTGTTCCCTGCAACACACCATGTTCCATAGCGTACCGGGTGAGGCCAGCAGTCGAAGAGATGCCAAGTTTGCGTTTGATGTTTTTTCGGTGCGTTTCGACCGTACGCACGGATATGTCGAGGGCGAGCGCGACTTCCTTGTTCGACTTGCCTTGCGCCAATTGCAGCAAGATTGTCTGCTCACGTCCCGTCAGCGCTTTTTGCGCGGAGTCCTGTCGCGGACTTATTGAGCCTTCCGCGCCGGTGCAAAGGTACCGCTCTCCGCGCATCACCGTGTCGATTGCCAGCTTTATTTCGTCCGTCGGCACGTCCTTCAGAACATAGCCCATGGCCCCGTGCGACAGGGCAGAAGAGATGTATTCGGGACTATCATGCATCGACAGGATCAAAACGCGTGTCTCGGGCCGCTGTTCCAGCGCCAGTTCAGTGGCAGTCAAGCCACCCATGCGCGGCATGTTAAGATCCATCAGGATCACGTCAGGCACGAGGGTGCCGAGCTGGTCTATCACATCCTGCCCGGTGCCCAGAGTCCCAACGACCTCGATGTCGTCGTAGCTTTCGAGGATGGACTGGATGCCTTCGGCGACCATCGGGTGGTCATCGACAATCAGAACGCGGGTTTTTGTCATGCGGCGGCGTCCTTTGGCTGCGGCGCAGTAGTTTCCGGGTCTGGCGGCAGAAGGTGGCTAAGCGGGACCGTCGCAATAATTTCCGTGCCCTTCGCGCGGCTTCTCGCGGGGCGGATCACCACATCGCCACCAAGCTGTTCGGCCCGTTCTTGCATATTGCGCAGACCTAGACCTTGCCGGCGGGCGGCGCGAATACCAATCCCATTGTCGATGATGCGCAGCGTGGCGCCCTTGGCATGGCCGCGCAGATCAACGCTCACTTCCTTCGCACCCGCGTGCCGCTCGATATTGGTCAATGCCTCTTGTGCGATGCGGTAGAGCGCAATTTTTGCCTCTTGATCCAGCCGGTTGCGGAAGACGACTGTGGAAAAATTCATCTCTATCCCGGTTCGTTCGGCGAAATCGTCGCAAAGCGCCTTGAGCGCAGGGCCAAGGCCAAGATCGTCCAGCGCGCCGGGACGCAAATCACGGCTGATCCGGCGGACTTCGCTGATCGCGTCGCCGAGGCTCTCGATGCCCTGCTGTAGGGGGCTTTCGACATCGCCGCTGCCGCGTTCCAGCCTGCGCCGCGTGGTGTCTAGAGCATAGCGGACGCCGACAAGGATCTGGCTGATCCCGTCGTGCAACTCGCGCGCGACGCGCCCGCGCTCCTCTTCCTGCGCATCGAACACGCGCTGCGTCAGCTTTTTTAGCTTCGCATCGGCCAGCCGCCGTTCGCGCAGGTTGATAATCATCCCTGACCCAAACACGGCCAGAAGGGCCGCCAGTGTGATGCCAAGGATATAGTAAAACGTGCGCTGCACCCGCGCCTCAACATCCGCGCGCGCCGCCGCCACGGATGCCAACACGTCATCGATGAAAACGCCGGTGCCCACCGCCCACCGCCAAGATGGGAAGGACGTGACATAGGTGATCATCTTGGCCTCGTCTCCGGTGGACGGCTTGGCCCAACGATGGGTGAGGTATCCGTCCCCCTGACGCGCAATGCGTATGAGTTCGTCAACCACGGCAATCCCGTCTCCGTCGACCTCGCCCGAGAAGTTTCCGCCGATCCGTTCTGTTTGGCGTGGAGACACCAGATTGGTGCCGTCGTAGTCGTAGACGAAAAAGAAGCCCTCATCGCCGTAGATCATCGCCGAAAGAATCTGTGCGACCTGATCCTTTGCATCCTGATCGTCAGGCGCGGCGGATCCATAGATGAAGTAGAACCCATTGCGCGCCTGGGTCACGTAGTTCCTGAGTTCGCGTTTCTTGGCCTCTATCAGTTGCACTTCGAGTGCGGCAATTTCCCGTTCGGCCAAGGCGCGTGACTGCAACGTGACAAGCACTGCGATCGCGCCGACGGCCAGTACAAGCGGCACTGCGGCCACGAGGGCCAGCTTTTGCGCGTAACTGGGGCGCAGGAAGGCGGGTAAGCGCGGCATGGGCCACTTGTCTAAGCCAAAGGCGCCTGTGCGCCAAGAGGGCACAGAGTGTTGAAGCCGGGCTGTTGATGGCGGCTGGGCGCGGCTGGTGATCTTTCCAGACCCTCGGATATGGCGTCCGGCCAAGAATCGCTTTCAGTAACATACGCACGGATACGTAGAAAAACGGCACAAAACCTGAAAAATAAGTTGGTGCCGCTGAACTTCTGGGCGTGAGGGCGCTTTTCTACGCAGTCATGGGTATTCCATTCCCTGAAGCCGCCGTTAGTGTTGCGCCACTTCACAATGCCTGCGCGCGACTCAACGACGCGGGCTGGCAAAAACCTATGGGAGGATCTTAATCAATGGATCGTCGTTCTTTTCTGAAAACGTCCGCACTTGGTGGTTCCGCGGCAGCGGCCAGCACCCTTGCGGCACCCGCCTACGCTCAGGGCAAGCGCACGCTGACCATGGTCACCTCGTGGCCGCGCGGCTTTGCCGTTCTGGATGACGCGGCAACCTACCTCGAGAACTTCGTCGCCGCGATGTCCGATGGCCAGCTGACCATCGACAAGAAAGCACCGGGCGAGCTTGTCGGCGCATTCGAAGTGTTTGACGCTGTGTCTTCGGGCCAGGCGGACATGTACCACTCCGCTGACTACTACTTCATCGGTCAGCACCCGGGCTATGCCTACTTCACCGCTGTGCCCTTCGGCGGTACTGCGCAGGAAGTGACCAACTGGTACGAGCACGGCGGCGGCCAGGAGCTGCACGACGAGCTGGGCCAGATCTTCAACCTGAAGGGCCTGCTGGCAGGTAACTCCGGTTCGCAGTCCGGTGGCTGGTTCCGCAACGAGATCAACTCGGCGGCTGACTTCAACGGCCTGAAGTTCCGTATGCCGGGCCTCGGCGGCCAGGTCCTGACGCGCATGGGCGCATCGGTTCAGAACATCCCCGGTGGTGAACTGTACCAGGCACTGTCCTCCGGCGCTCTGGACGGCCTCGAGTGGGTTGGCCCGATGGCCGACGAGCGCGCAGGCTTCCAGGAAGTGGCAAAGGTCTACTACACCGCGGGCTTCCACGAGCCGGGTTCGGCTCTGGCGTCCTCCGTCAACCTCGACGTCTGGAACGACCTGACGCCGGCACACCAGGCGATCCTGCAGAACGCCTCCCGTGCGACCACCTACTTCCAGCTGTCCGAGACGCTGGCAAACAACGGTGCGGCACTGGCTCGTCTGCAGGCGCAGGGCGTCAAGACGCTGCAGTTCTCCGACGATGTGTGGGACGCGTTCGGCGCGGCTTCCGCCGAAGTCATGGACGAGAACATGGGCGACGAGCTGTTCGCCAAGATCCGCAAGTCCTTCGAGGAGTCGCTCGCGAACTCCGCAAGCTGGATCAACAAGTCGGACGGCTACTACGTTGCACAGCGCGTGCGCGTGCTGGGCGGCTAAGCCAGTCTTTGCAAGACATGAAAGGGTCCCGGGAAACCGGGGCCCTTTTTCCGAATTGATCCGACACCGTTCGAGCGCCCTTGGGTGGGGCATGCTCCGGTTTCGATGGGGGAAGGAAAAAAGAGATGGCAGAACCACAGACCGTCAGTTTTGGCGAGGCGCTGGGGGCCGTCGGCTCCGGTATCGCCTGGGCCGCAGAGCAGATTGCCCTCGGATTCCTTCATATCTTCCAAGGCCTTTACATGCTTCTGCCGCGCAGCTGGCGCGGGTTCGAAGAGGGTGACTTGCCCGGCCCGCTTTACTGGCTCGCCTGGGATGGCTCGCGCGAGGTGAAGTCCTCGCTCATGACGTTCATCTACTACGGCGGCTCGGTCGAATTCTTCTTTATCGTCTTCAACATTGTCCTTCTGATCTCGCTTTACGGCATGGTGATCAGCAACCGGTTCCTGTGGGGCGTGGTGCGCGGTCTCGAAGGGTTTGCCAACGTCACGGGGCGGCTTTTCGCCTGGGCGGGCCTTGCGATGGTGCTGCAGCAGATCGTGATCGTCTTCATGCAGCGCGTCTTTACCCGGCCGGACATCTCATTCGGCTTCGGTATCCCGCTGCAATACGACATCTCGTGGTTTGCCGAGATGCTGAAGCTTTACAACGCCTTGGTCGTCGCGCTCTGCGTCACTTACACTTTTGTGCAAGGCGGGCATGTCCGCGTCGATCTGATTTACTCGGCGGTCAAGTTCCGGACCAAGAAGATCATCGACATGTTCGGCGCCATCTTCTTCATGGCGACGTCGGCGGTGCTGGTCTGGATGTATGGCTGGTATTTCCTGTGGCGCCACATGATTAACCCGCCGGTTTCGGCCTCCGACACGTTTGACCGGATGCAGCTGAAAGCCCGTGCGATGCGCTGGAGCGTTGAGACCATCGGCTTCTCGCCCTCGGGCTTCAACGGCTACTTCCTGTTCAAGATCCTGCTCGTGTCGTTTGCCGGGCTGGTCTTCCTGCACGCCTGCGCCTTCTTCTGGCGGTCCTACCTTGAGTGGCGAGAGGGCGAAGAGAGCGCAAACAAATACCTCGACAAGGACAGCCTTGGCGACGGCGAAGAAGCCTATGAGGGGACGCACTGATGTTTGGTTTGGATGGCGTTGAGGTCGGCCTCATCATCGTATTCATCTGCCTTTTCGGGGGCATCCTATCGGGCTTTCCGGTGGCCTTCGCCATTGGCGGGGCGGGCGTCCTCAGCTTTGGCATCATCGCCGCAATGGACAGCGCGGGGCTGCTGATTCACGCCGCGATTGACACCTCCAGTCAAGCCTATGCGGATCTCGTCAACAGCGGCGTGAACCGCAACGATATCAGTATTTTCCGATACCCGGATTTGCCGCGCATCCTTGAGCCTGTCTTCCCCAGTGGCTGGGAAACCGCGATGGACCGGAACGTGTCCTTCATCGTGAACCGGATCAACGAACGGGTTCTCGCGGGCCAGTCGATCGAGACGCTGCTGGCGGTTCTGATGTTTGTCCTGATGGGCATCACGCTGGAGCGCTCGAAGATCGCGAACGATCTTTTGACCACCATGGCGCGCGTCTTTGGCCCGCTGCCGGGCGGTCTGGCCGTGTCGATCGTTGTTGTGGGCGCATTCCTTGCCGCATCGACCGGGATCGTGGGTGCGACCGTGGTGACCATGGGCCTGCTGGCCCTGCCGACCATGCTGCGCAACAACTATTCGCCAGAGATTGCCACAGGGGTCATCGCGGCCTCCGGCACGCTGGGGCAGATCATTCCGCCGTCCATCGTGATCGTTCTTCTGGGCACGCTGGCGGGTGATCTTTATTCCGGCGCGCAAGAAGCCCGGGCGCAATCCGTGGGCTGCACAGACGCGTTGACCTATCTGGGCGAGCCTGCGGTGGTGTCAGTCGGCACGCTGTTTCAGGCTGCGCTGCTGCCGGGGATCATGCTTGCGCTGCTTTATGCGCTTTATGCCTTTGGCTATGCGCTGATGAACCCTGACAAGGCGCCTGCGGTACCGATGGGGTCCACGAATGCCGAACCGATCACCCGTAACGAGGCATTCACCTGGTTCCTCGGCGTGCCTGCGCTGGTAATTGTGGGCACGATCCTGCTGGGCAATGTGAATGTCGTTGGCAGTCAGAGCACGACCGTTTCCGCCTTCTCCGACATCGGCGAAGCGGCGGCGCTGCGCACCAATGTTGGCCCCGAATGCAAGGCCGCCATGATCGAGCTGCACGGGCAAGACGCATGGGACGCGGCCGTTGCGCAGCAGTCGGGCATCGATGCTGCGGGCGGTGTGGCCCAGTCTGAACGGCTGAGCGAGGAAGCCTTTGCCGCGGCCCAACAGGCCAAAATCGAGGCGGCCGCGCCCATCGGCACGGGCACGGCGATCATGCTGGTGCTGATGGCGCTGGTGCTTTCTGTGGCGCGGGGCGTGTCGCCGACCTCAGACATACGCCCGCTGGCTGTTGGCGGGATCGGTATCGTTCTGGCGTTGATAGTTGATCTTCTCCTCCTGAAGCCAACCACATCGCCGGGCCTATACGTGGTCCTTCTGGCGCTGCCTTTCGCGCTGATCATGTACGGCGCAGTCGAGGCTGTTAAGCGCTGCGCAGGTAACGAGCTGATCCGCGTGGTCTTTCCGCCTCTGGTGTTGATCGTTGCCGTTCTCGGCTCGATCCTGGGCGGGATCACCAACCCCACGCCTGCCGCCGCGCTGGGTGCGGGCGGAGCGATCATGCTGGCGGCCTACCGCAAGCTGCGCGATCAGGACCGTTCTCCCAAGGTAATCATCTGGTCTACGCTGGCCATTGTGGTGAGCATCCTTGTGGGCGTGAATTTTGACTTGCGCATCAACGTGGGCGAGCCAAGTGCGCAGACCTGGATTGCGTTCTTTGTGGCCTATGCCGCGTATCTTTACGCGCTGTTCGGACTGCTTTTCAGCTGTTGGATCCTGTTTTCGTCGGGCGTGCTGACGCCCGTCGTACGCGAGACGGCGAAGGTTACGAGTATGGTGTTTACCATCCTGATCGGCAGCCAGGTCCTCAACCTTGTGGTGATCTCCTTCGGCGGAGAGCACTATATCCAGCAGTTCCTGCGCAGCTTCGACAACGAGTTGACGGTCTTCCTGATCGTGATGCTGGTGCTGTTCGTCCTCGGCTTCGTGCTCGACTTCCTCGAGATCATATACATCGTGATCCCGATCGTGGGGCCGGTCATCTACGGGGGCAGCTTTGACCCAAAATGGGTGACCATCATGATCGCGGTGAACCTGCAGACCTCGTTCCTGACGCCACCCTTTGGCTTTGCGCTCTTCTATCTAAGGGGCGTCGCGCCGAAGGAAGTGACAACCGGCCATATCTATCGCGGCATTATCCCATTTGTTTTGATCCAGGTTCTGGGGCTGGCAATCTTGTGGTTCTTCCCCGGGATCGTGACGATCGTGCCCGACCTGATCGGGTAGGGCAGCGCAACCGAACGAAAAAGGCGGCCTGTTAGGGCCGCCTTTTTTTGTTGCCAAGTCTGTTGCTATCGGGTTGGTCGCGTATCGGGCAACGATATGTTCGCCACCTGCTCTGCAATCGGGTCCGTGTTCAGGGGATGCTGATCGCCGGTATAGCTTTCAGGGTCACGCATCTTTTGCCACGCCCCGCCAAGGTAAACCTCAAGGCCCGAGAATTTGGCCTTGTAGCCCATCTTCCGCGAGCCCGCGACCCAGTAGCCGAGGTAGACATATGGCAGGCCGGCGTCCCGTGCGATTTGGATATGGTCCAGTATGATGTACGTCCCAAGGCTCCGGCGCGGCTGCGTCGGGTCATAAAAGCTGTAAACCATGCTGACCCCGTCAGACAGCACGTCCGTCAGGCTTACTCCGGTCAGCGCGCCCGCCGCATCGGTGTATTCCACAACGCGGCTTCGGATCGGCGTTTCCTCGATCATCGCGGCAAATTCGAACACATCCATGTCCGCCATGCCGCCGTCGGCATGCCGACTGTCGAGGTAACGGCGGAAAAGGTCATATTGATCTTCGGTTGCCCAAGGCGACGTCGCGCGGCGTTCCAGATCGTTGTTGCGGTTCAGCGTCTTGCGTTGGCTCCGCGTCGCCGTGAATTCGGACACGTTGATCCGCGCAGACAGACAGGCGGAACAGTCCGCGCATGACGGGCGGTACAGAACGTTCTGGCTGCGGCGGAAGCCCTGTTGACTAAGGCTGTCATTTAGTTTGCCCGCATTATCACCTTGTAGCGCCGTGAACAGCTTACGCTCCATGCGCCCGTCAAGGTATGGGCATGGCTGCGGTGCAGTCACGTAAAACTGCGGGGCAAGGGGAAGAGTGTGACGCATAGGAATCCGGACAGGTTGAGTCAAAGGATAACATTCACGCCCTTTGAAACAAGCCCCGCCGCGTACCGTGCTTAACGTCGTGCCGAATTAGCGTGTCCTAACCGCAGCCCTGCGGTTCAGCATCGCCGTGCCGAGGACGATGTCAGTCAATCCCTGACCACGTGAAGAGATCAGCATCAGAACAACCGACACCAATTGCAGCGGCGGGACCGCGAGACTGACGGTATACCCCAGCGTGTGCAAAAAGGCCGCTGTTGCATCAAACCGTGTGCCATTGGCCGTGCGAAGCTCGACCCCGACAAAGCGCATGCCCCAGGTCGCGGAGCCGTTGGCAAGGGTCACGAAGCGATAGATGAAACCAAGCACACCAAACACCGCAAAGAACAGAAAAAGTCCAACACCGAAGGAAATAATACCAACGACAATCGTCAGAAGCGTGATCAAAACGGTGTCCACGACCCATGCCAACAGCCTCTTGGGCACGACGCCTGCGTAGAAATCGGGCTGATAATGCGGGTCAGGCAGGCTCATGCGATGCTCCGCGCCTTCATGAAGCGGTCAAACTCGATCTGGTCCTTCGCGGTGCGCAGGCGGTCGAGGAAGTCTTGAAACTCTATACGTTCAATCTCCAGTCGCTTCAAAAGATCGGCGCGGTGCGCGTCAAAGCTTGCGTTTCCCGATGTTTCGGTCGCGCGATCTGGCAGCAGGTCTTTGATTTGCGGCTCAAGGCCCACACCCGCGATCCGGGTCAATTGCCAGCCAAGAAACGCTGCGAGTGCAATGCCAGCAGGCCAGAACTGGACCATTGCGACGATGCTGACCGGAATCGAAAATCCCGTGAAAAGTACGAGAGACACGATGCGGATACTTCCAGAGGTGTGAGACATGGCGCTGGTCCTTCGCGATGTGAAACGGCCCGCGCCAAAAGGGCGGGCCGCCGCGTTGTTCAATTAGTCCTCTTCAGAGGCCTTCTTGGCGCGTTCGTCCATGAACTGGTCGAACTCAGCCTTGTCCTTGGCCTCGCGCAGGCGTTCGAGGAAGGCCTCAAAGTTGGTTTGCTCTTCTTCCAGGCGGCGCAGCGTGTCGGCCTTGTAGGCATCGAAAGCAGAGTTGCCGGTGGAGCGCATGGACGGCGCGCTGTAGCGGCGGGTGGCACAAGATTTTCCGGTGAACATGCGTTTGCTCCAGATCATGTAGGCAAGAAGGGCGAGGCCGATGGGCCAGAAGAAGATGAAGCCCAAAACCATGGCGGCGATCCACGCGCCTTTGCCGCGCTCGTCGAGCCAGGCCTCGGTTTTGCGAAGCCAGCCGTCGCCGCTGCGATGGGTGGACGGGGATGCAAGTGTCGTCATGGGCGGGACCTTTCCGGGTTGCTGGATTATGTGAATGTGTTTCACATTACAGAAGATGGGGTCTGTCCGCCGTGGCGCAAGAGGCAATGTAAAAAGTTTTTACATCATCACGTAAACTGCGCCGCCTGCGCGCCGGACAATGTCAGGAGATGCGCTGGCGTGCAGGAATGTAGTTCGCCACGCTTTTTTTCATAGTTCGCCACACATTTTTGCAGCAAACCACTTTTTGAGTTTTGAGGCGACGGGCATACAGAAGCTTGTTTTCAGCCGCTCCAAATCGACCTTGGTAACTGCGACCTTCGGAGTTCGAGGTTCAGCCGCATCTCTTTACCTACAGCCAAAACCGCGTTGAGTTCAGGGAATGATACAGGTCTATCCTCATCATCGAATGCCCGGCCTGAAGCAAGCCTGTGAAGAGCCTTCCATTCACTGATGGAGTTGGTCAGTTGGATCGAGTTTGCTGGAAAGACTTGCTGAATGAGCCGGCCAAGGACATGCAGGTCACTGGTAATACAAGCCCGCAGGTGTTCGGGATTTTCTATATCCCGCGCGTTTCTGCCCCAAAACCGCTCACAGCCTTCTAGCAGCCGATCCAAACACGTAATGGCTTCTTGAAGTAGTCTGTCTTTCGTCGTTTCTTCCCTTGAGTACCGAGCGAAGATCGACGTGATAATGCGGGATATGAACGGCCCTGTTATTGAGCCTAGTAACGCCCACGCAAAAGCTTCCACGCCCTAGTGAACGCCCGAAGAAGAACGCTCCGCTTCATCTTCCATGTATTGCCAAGCCTCGTCCACGTAGACTTGATCGGACGGAACCGAAGCGGTCAAGGTGAGGCGCTCTTTTAGGTCGTGAAGGTCCCATCCAGACCGTACCAAACCGCCAAAGGCTTCTTCGAGAAACGATGCTGGATAACCGAACGCATCGTCGAAAATAACCCTCACAAACTTACCAGTTTGTAGCGCTGGTACGAGATGTTGATTGCGGAAATCCTCGCCATTACCCTCACCATGCCGCGGAAACCGACCACCGGGGTACAGGCTAAAATCCCGTGCAATAGCGATGTCAAATTGCTCAGCTGTCATTGCTTTGAAGTGCTTCAACTGGGATGCTCCATTCAACAAGCGTACCACCAATATGTGCGCTGTGTTCGATTTTTTTCAACACGCCAGTGGGCGTCAGCGTAACGTCGCCTTTACCACTGAGCACCCGGATATATCCTGCGTTGGCCAGCTTGATTGCTTCCCACATCTTGTTCAGGCCCTTTCCTCGCTCGCCTTGACCTGTCCGGGTTCTGCCAACTTCGAAGGCTGCCTCGATCCGCGCAGCATCGCTTTCGAGGCTTGGAAAACGAGCTTTGATTCGACCCCAAAAATCATCATTGGTTGGAATGCAGGCCGGTATCCCGATGCCTTGATCGTACACAAAAAACCTTAACGAACCATTACGAAGATCTATACAGCTCGTTGCCCACCAACGATGCCCGGCGTAAGGATACCTAGGTTCGTGACCATCGATGTTTATATACCCATGGTCCAAACAATTCATCATGGCCTCATCGAGCGCTCCAAAAAGAGACTTCTTGGCTTCGAAAGCATAGCCCATCGACCTGATCCACGTCTGGAGCTCTGCAACGGCCGCTCCGTCTCGTTTTTCCCCTGATTTAAGGGTGAGAAGTGTAAGCTCAGACTGTGGCGCGTAGTGTTCCCTCAGCTGAATATCAAGCAGGCTAAATACGCCAAGATTATCCAACATTCCGCGTATGTGGGGCTGCCATCGGCTAGGTTTGTCAGCTCGCAGGGGCGCGCCGCTGTTTAGCCTCCATCGGTGCATTTCAGCAGCCAACACAACCGCTACAGGAACCGACATCTTGTGAACGCCTCGAAAATCGACGGAAAACCAGTTCAGTGACGCACGGGCTTGGTCCTTCTGCTTCTTTTGCCGAAACACTTGGTCTTTGAACCGCTGAAAGAACTGAATGGTCTCCGCGCCATTTGAGGAGAAACTCATATTCGAAGGAGGTACCAAAACGACATTTTGGCCGTTCTGCCGTCGGGCTTGTGAGCGTCTGCGAAGCCGCTTTTGCCAAACGCGTAGCCTGCGGTCCGCTTGCTTCCTAAGTTCTGCTCTGCCAACACGTTTCATCGCCGTCTCGCTCTGTCCGGCTTTGCAACCTCTGGTATCGTTGGCGGAGTGTCCAGACCAATTTTCCGAGCGGCGTCCGCCAGCTAGCGTACTGCTCAGCTGGCGTCCAAATTTGCAGGTACATAATCCGCGGGCAGCTCATAGACCGTTACGCCTTGCGCTGGGATCATGGCCAGCGCCTCTTCGACCGACGCAGCTTTCACCACGCCGATCCTCTCTTCTGGGTGCCAATAATCGGGGTCGATGCTGAAGGACCAATATCGCATGTGCGCAGTTTGTACAGAGAGCGGTTAATGGGCCGTTAAACGCCCTTTGAAGACCTATCTGACGAACTGCGCTAGCTGTGCTTTAGAGGCCTTCAGAAGCGCCCTTGGCGCCGCGCTGAACACATGGTGCGGTGTTCCCGCGGCTGCCCATACTTCATCGAATTCCAGCAACCGGGGATCGAAGAACGCGCGTGGCGGCGAAAGGTGGCCAATCGGCGAAACTCCCCCGATCGCAAAGCCCGTCTGCGCGCGGATGAGCGCCGCGTCTGCCTTCCCGAGCTCCTCGCCCGCAAGCTCGGCTGCAAGCGCTGCATCAACCTGGTTGGCACCAGCGGTAATGAACAAGACAGCTTCACCGCTGCTGGCGCCGGCAAAGATGATCGACTTGGCGATCTGATCAACCTCACAGCCCAGCGCTACAGCAGCGGCCTGCGCTGTTCTGGACAGCGGAGTTTCAACGATGGGGGTCTCTAGGTCAGCCGCATCTAAGGCGGCTCTGACACGCTTCAGGCTCTTGCTCATGGACGAAGAAAACCACGGTCTTCACAAAGTGAAAAGGGCCCGCAGCACGGGCCCTCTCCATCACTTGTCGCGGTTCTTGAACTGCCACCAAAGAATGGCGACACCGCCAACCGTCGCAACCGCCGCTGAAATCTCAGCGACAGTTTTGACCGTTTCCAGATCGGGCACTGGTCAGGCTCCATGATATGAAGCCTCGTGCCTCTCCGGCTCGATCATTTTGAAACATGGCTAGACCCTTCGGCTTCGACATGCTCGAACTTACGGCGGGCGTCTCGCACAGCCCGGATGCCTCGACCGGAAGCTTCTCTGATTATCAGCTCACCCGACCGTTCCGACTGCTCAAATGGGTAGTATCCAATAGTTCCACAATGCCTACGCGCACATAAATGTGTTTCCGATTAATAACTCTGCCGCCGTCTTCGATTTCGCCCTCGCGGCTGTGTAAGTGGTCTGCAGCTCGAGCACTTCAAAGCGACCAAACACCTCCCGCACCTCGGGCCGGTCGTTCAGCGACAACAGAAACCGCCCCTTCAGACCGGCCAGCTGTTCGGCCATCCGTACGAATTCCTCCCGCCCGAACATGTCGGGACCGTAGTCGCCCTCATGGCCCCAGTAGGGCGGGTCAAGATAGAAGAGCGCGCCGTCGCGGTCATATCGCTCCAGAAAGGCATCGTAGGGCAGGCACTCGATCGTGACGCCGGAGAGACGCGTATGCAGGTCTTCAAGCATCGGCTCCAAAGCGGTGAGATTGAAGCGCGCAGGCCGATCTGGCGATACCCCGAACGTCCGTCCAGACACCTTCCCGCCAAAGCTCGTGCGCTGAAGATAGAGAAACCGGGCTGCCCGTTCGAGGTCAGTGAGCGTGTCGGCTGGCGTCTTGCTGAGCCGCTCGAATTCGGTCCTGGTAGTCAGCTGGAATTTCAGCGTGTCGAGGAACTGCGGGTAATGTCGTTGCAAGATCCTAAAGAGGTTGGCCACGTCTCGGCCGAGATCGTTGATCACCTCGGCTTTGGGACGCGTCTTGCGGCGGAGAAACACGCCGCCCATGCCCACGAAAGGCTCGGCATAAAGCGTGTGGGGGGTATTTTCGATGATCTGAGTGATCCGCTTGGCAAGGTTGCGTTTACCGCCCAACCATGGCGCCACGGGTTTGGCGTTGTGAGCCTCTTGGCGTTCATCCGTCATTAAACCAATTCCAGCATGGTCGTGCGGCCCCTCTGGGGGCCGGAGGCGACCTTGAGCTCTATGGGGTCGGCGGGGGGTCAACGTAGCCCCGTTTCAGGTGGGTTGCCGCCCACCTGGACCTTCGCCTTCGAGCCTGGCTACGCCAGGCTCGCCGGGCCGTACTTGCGTCTCAGTGTTAGGTCGGCGTCACGGTCACGCTGCCATCAAAGGCCACCCAGCTCGCATTAGTGCCGGGACCGTTGGCGCGCATCATGCGCAGGTTTGTCGTGTCCCAGGCGAACCCGCCCTGCACCTTACCCGCGGTGTTGACGGCTGCGGTCGCGCTCGCGATATCGGCGGCCGTCGCCTCCCTCACGATGAATGAAAGCGGCACGGCGTCGCCAGACGCAGCAGGTGATCCGACGTTGAGCAGGCGCGCGCCGTTGATGTCAATCTGCCCGTTGGCCAGCGACGTGATCCGACTGTTTGAGCCGAAAAATCGCAACTCCTTGGTTGCAACACCAAAGCGGCTGATCGTTGTGACCACCTCTTCCACGCCGTTAAACCAATTTGCGAAGATCCAGTTTCGTTTCCAGGACACGCGCACGTCCCCGGCGGCTTCGCTCTCGATCCGTGCGCTAACCTCGGGGTCATCAGGGTCTGCCCCCACGCTTCCGGGGAGCCTAATATCGCGTACAATCATTTGCCGCAGATACTGCCAACCGCGCATAAGGCTGGACAGCGGGATCGCATGAGCGATTGCCGATGCGAGCGCCATATTGCCCGCGGGCTGCGGGTGAACGTGATCGTCGTCAACGGTGAAGCCCGCAGCCAGACTGTAAGCTTGGCTGGGTACGACTTTGCTCAGCAGGAAAGTTTGAACATTCGGGTATTGGTTAGACTTTTCCTGCAAAAATTCCGCATGAACCAAGTACGGCGGGACAAGCTCACCATCGATCAAGATCGCACCAGCCGCGAGGTCGTCAGTCACCCCCGCCTCATAGACCTGATCCGATCCGACCAGAACAATGTCGTTCAAAAAGTTATTCTCAGCGAGGTAGGCCAGAAGAGAATTGATGTATTCATGACCAGACGTAATGGGGTCGGCAAATTCGACGATGATCAGATGCGGGTTCATATCCAAGATATGCTTGCCGATTACGGACTTGTTCGCCTCAAATTCCGTTGCGCCTGGGAACGTGTAGCCGCCTCTTCCGCCCCAGCGGTTGGGGGTCAGCTTCATGCCCGTTTGCAAAGTGTCGTAGGCAAAGGTTGGCCTCAATACCTTAACGTCGCCGCCGGTCGCCGTAAGGTCGATCAACAGGCGCCGTCCGGTTGCGCTGCCGGTCACCTGTCCGGGCAGGGTCACTTCGACGAACGAAGACTCGCGGGAGCCGTTGCAATCAATTGTGACACTGGTCTGGCCCGATCCGGCACCGTCCTGATGTGTCAGCGTGACTGTTAGAGATCCTGCGCCTGGCTCTTGAACAAAGAACACCTTGACCATGTCAGCAACTGGATCGACACCGCCTGTTCGCACACGGATTGTGCTACCATCGCCCAGCGAATGGTATTCGCCGACGATGCCAACAGTCGCATCGTCAGCGGGCGGCACATCGGCGCCCAAGGTGCCCGCAGGCCCACCGGTAACGGCGACAGCCGTTTCGAGCACCGTGTTCTCGCGTTCGGCAAACTGGTAGGATAAGAAATTGCCAAAATTCTCGTCGGTCGGCGAAATCGTGTATTTCGACGTCTTACTGTCGCCCAGGATCAGAACGCGGAACTCGCCGTCGACGCTTAGGTCTTTCGTTGCGGCTGCCAAAAGGGGTAGCGGAAGCTGCGAGTTTGTCCGTGACAACGTGTCTGTCTGAATGGCGCCCAGAACATCCCGAATTTTACCTTTGTCGGTATCAGGGCCATCAGCCCAGACGCCATTGACGCCGCCATGTCGTACTAGCATGTCATTGCCCTCCTTTAGGGTGTCCAGCCATCAGGCACCTCGGGCAGCTTGAAGCCCGTGCCGTCGGTGAATTGCGAGCCGTCGGAATACCCGGAGCGACCCGCTGCGATTTGGTCGGCCGTGAAGCCGAGGGATTTGAGATAGAGTTCGCGCAGCGAGACCTGTGACAGTCGCGCGGAACGTCCGAAACCGATGCCGAGAAAGAACGCCATCAGTAATGCAACACGATGCGCATGTTCGCCGTGCTACCGGCGATCCGCACCCCGGAGATCCGGCCATATACAGTCTGTCCGCTTTTCAGGTTGCGGGTGAGGGGATTGCCGAACTTATCGAGCAATGTTGCCGACCCATCCATGTCCGCTTCGATCCAGCGCGGGATCTCGTCAAAGACGTGATCCGCGGTAATCACATGCATGACATGCCGCTCGTAGGGCGAATCCAGCAGGGTCTGTTGATCGTCAAATCGATCGAGTGGTTCAGTCATCTTTGCCTCCTGTTGGGCTCAGTGTCAGCGGTTGGCCGGCTGGGGTTTTGCACGGCATTTCAAGGGGGCTTTAACGCTCATGCGAAGCCGGTGGGCGTGTCCCCGAGTTGTTTGATGATCATCGCTGCGTTCTTCACTTCGACGGTCTCGCTCCCGGTGTAGTTCATCGCCAGCAGCACCGAGTATTCCTGCTGATCAGTGGTATCGAAGGACGCGTCATCGAGGACAAGGAAGTCCAGCGGCTCCTCGCCATCGACGGTAGTGATGACCCCGCTGCGCAAAACCTCGAAGCCGGTGTAATTCTGCGTGGCTCCGTCAAAGCGGCGGCGCAGCACCCATGTTACAAGTTCGCCCGCCACCGACGCCTCGATGACAGCCGAGCCGGTGATCTCCACCGTATCCGGGCGGTTTGTCGAAGCGATCCGCAGAATGTCATGGCCGATCTTGCCAGCCTCAGGCACCCAGCTTGCGCTGAGGTCAAACGGGCCTTTGCGCTCATCCCGGTCCCATTTAACCAGCTCGCCGCCTTCAAACTTGCCGTCCCAGTCGTTCACCGGACCCGGCTTGATCTTCCTGTTCTCGAGGCTGTCATCAAACACGGCCGAGCCGTCGACGCGCCCCGCGCTTGGCGGCGACCAGGGTGCGGGCTCGGTCGAGCTTTCGAAGGTGCGCTCCAGCTGGGGTTTGTGCGTGTAAAGCGCGCTGGTGCTGCCCGAGCTGGTCGGAAGCTTGCGGTAGATAACCTGAGCGAACGCTGTGTTTGCCGGGGCCTGGCCCTTGACCCAATAGCGCCCCCAGAGGTCTGGATTGTCGTGGTCGCCCCCGGCATTGTCCAGCGTGTCGAGCGTGTGAGTTGTAAGGAGGCCGCCGTCCTTGTCGCGGAAGACCAGGATCATGCGGCCCACGCAGTTCAGGCTTGCGAGGTGCGCGGAGGCATAGAACCACTCGTTCGGTGCTGCGGCCACCGACAGGTCCGTCTCCGCTCCGGTGTCATCGATGGCGGCCGAGCGCGCATCCGAGTACCCGGTGTCGCCCGTTCCGGTCTGGATGATAGCCAGCGTCGGATAGGTCTTGCCGGCATAGGGTGCGCCGGGCGGGACGATCGCCATCTCGCTCTCGGCGCCGGCAAGGGCTGGGCCGACGCTGCGCCAGTAGCGCGTATCCTGCTCGAAATTCGCGTTCAGCAGCAGGTTCGTGCCCCCGCCGCTGGCAAGGCGTTCCTGCAGCGACGGATCAAGGTCTTGGGCCATGGGTCTGACATCCTCTGTGGTCGTGGCCCGCCATTCGGACCATTGGGTTGGACGGTTTGCGATGAAGCGTGCACGGCCCTCGTATGAGCCGTTGGGGACGACACCCTCGGTCACCAGCTTGAAGCCGCGGGCGACGTCCTGGGTGGAGCCTGAGATGATGATGTCGGTGGTCCCGGTGTATCGGATTTCCCAGCGAATACCGTTCGCATCGGGCTGATCCGGGCTCCAGGAGGGGACAAGGCCGGGGCCTTTGCGCGCGCCGGTGTCATCCCTCAGAATGGTGCCCGTCAGGTCCCAGTCCTGCACGCCCAGCGTTCCTGGCGGGATGGCGGTGACTGACCCAACAGGCTGCGGCAGCTCCAGCTCGGTTGTCCACACCTGGTCGGCACTGTCACGCTCTCGCATCCCGAGGGACACGTTGCCGGACAGGTAGGGGCTGGCCGTGGTGGCGACTTCAAAGACCTTGGTGTCATATCCGTGCTCTGCAGAGGTGAAGCCCACGGCATCGAGCGGCTCCAAAGCGCCGGCATCTGGCGGCAATGTCAGGGAGTGGCGGCCGAACCTGCGTTCCTCTTCGATCAGGGAATGCTGTAGGTGCTGCACCTGGCGGGGGTAGGGCACCGCTGGCAGGTTCAAAGACGCGGTCAACCTGCGCCCGCCATCCGCGGCCTCGAGATCGGATCTGGTGCGCAGTGGCGCGTCATCGGTCTGCCAGTTCTGATCCGGGTTGGGGAAGGACGCCTGCACCGCGTTGGTCACGTTGCTCAGGCTGGGGAAGGGATCGCGCCGCGCTTCGTCATCCTCGACGATGTCGCCGTCATCAAAGAAGTAGAGCGGCAGGCCGGGCCCACCGACGCGGATTTTCCAGACGCCGCCGATCTCGGCCATCTGCCCGTTGCAGGCCTTTAAAAGCTCCTGAATGACATCGGCCGGGTTGTCGGAGACCTGGACCTCGAAGGCGCTGCGATACTGGGCTTCGGAGACGGCCGGGGCGCCCGGCGGTTGCTTGATGGGGCGCTGCACGTCGCAGTTGTTCATCGCCGCCCACCAGACATCGAGGGGCATGTCCGCGGCAGCCGTCTCGCCGCCCCAGATATGACCGCCGGCTAGGTCGATGCCGCGCATGATGTTGTAGATCTGCACGACCGGGTTATCGCTTGGCTCCCATGTCGAGTTGTCGTCCCAGCGGTGGAGGCCGATGCCGCCGGCAGTGCTGTCCTTGCGGGGGTCATAGAGCGGGATCCCGGTGCTCTCGATGCGCACCGTGGGGAAGGCGTTGAAGACCTCACGATTGAACTTGAAGGTGAAGACCGCGTAGGGAATTCCACTGCCGATCCGGTCACTACCCCATGCCCGCTCCTCGGCGGTACCGTACTTATCGACCAGCATGGGATCGGCAGCCGTTTGGGAGCCGTCATAGTATTTGACCCAAGCATGGTCGGTAAAGCGGCCCTCGATCGGGAGGCCGTAATCTGCATCGGCGACGGTTCCGAGAGACGCCGGCTCACCATCGATAATCACCGAGACCAACTGCTGGCCCGGGATGTCACCGAACTCGACGACATAATTCAGGTAGGCGTTCGGGTGGCCGGGGATCGAGCCGTGGCTCATCGGCGGCGCGACCAGCTGGCCGCTTGTTGCCATGAGCGTGCCCAGAATGAACGAGGCGGGGGTGGTGCCCCCCGTGAGGGTCCGCGACGTGCGAATGCCGGCCGTGCGCGATGTGGGTTTCGGGGCCAGCGCATATTGCAACGCAGTGACGGCGACAGTGCTGAGCAGCTTGCCGAGGAAGGTGGTCGTAAGAAACGACTTCGCCGCCGCGCCCGCGGCAAAGGCGGCTGTTGTGCCGATCGCCGCGCCGGCGCCAACGCCGGCCAATCCTGCAACAAACCCGACGACCTGAGGCATGCTAAACCTCCAGCCCGATATGCGCGCGGCTGAGCGGCGCTGGGATAAGGCCTTTAGGGCCGCGCAGGTAGATCCATGCGCCCTGAACAATGCCAAGCGCCTCCTGGCCATCCTCGGCCACGACGGCGCCGTCTCCGGGCTTCAGGAAGGCGACGGGGACTTCGCGCAGGTGCGCGCGTGCCAGCTCGACATGGTCGTTGTAACCGGCCCGCCGCAGCACACGGAGCCCGCCGCGGGTGGTGGTGTAGCGCCCGCGGAAAGGCTCCGCGTAATCCGTTCCGGTCATCACGCGCACGCCGTCGGCAAGGAACAAGGCGCAGTCACGCTGCCCCTCTTCGAAGGGTTCTTTAGCGGTGCCTTTAAGGAAGTGCACAAGGCGGTTTTGCCAGTCTGGGAAGCGGGTCATGTCAGCGTCCATTCGGGGGCTCAATGCCGACTGGCGTTTCGCCATCGGTCGGTGGATCCTCGGCCGGCGCGGCCGCGCGCGCTTCGCCCCAGTAGCATTCCACAACGCCAGTCACCGTGATGTCGTCCCGGAACGCATCGGCAGGGGCGCGAGCCCGCAAGGCGGCGCGGGATTTTTTGACAGCAAGGGCCCGGCGGAGCGCGAAGGACGTGCCGACCAGCTCCAGCTCTATGGTGTCAGACGCGCCGTCTGGCCCAACGATCTCGGGTGCCAGATCAACGAAGCCTTTATAGACGCGCTCAGGCGCGGCGAGCAGCGTGCCGGTTTCCGGGTGGAAGTGCGCCTCGTGCATCTCGACGGGCGCAAGGCGCGGATCATAGGCGCGCGTCGCCTGCATCACTTCGGGGGCCACACCAGAGAAGACCAGTCGCTGGGTCCGGACCTCTAGGCCGACAGCGTATTCAAAGGGATCAGCCTCGATGATTGAGCCCGCGCCGTAGTAGGTGCGCGTGACGCCATCGATGTCGAAGGTGGTGTGATCCGGCCCGGTCCAAAGTCCGATGGTTTCCGCGTCGCCCGTCGTGCGGTCTTTGCCCGACAGCCAGACCAGCAGATGAACGCGCCGCGGATTGCGCTCTGCATAGTGGTCGAGAATGGCCTGGTCGCGCGATCGCATGGCTACCTCAGCGTCTGGATGAATTCAAAGGACGCACCCTGAGCCAGCCATCTGTCCTTGGTGGCGGGCGTCATGGTGCCTGGGACGATCACCGCCTTGCAGCTCGGTTTGATCAGGCTGACCGGATCGTCCACCTGCGGGCCGATCGGGGGCGGGGGGGTGAGCTCGATAAAGGGTGTGAGGCCCGCGCCGTCCGCGGTCGGGATCTGGTTCACAACCGAATGCAGCGAGTAGCGCACAGGGTTTGTACCGTAGGTGAAGGCAATGCGGTCCCCGCGCACGAGCTGATACCCGGCCGGCAAGTCCTTGATCCGGATGGATCTGGCGCCGATGTCAACAGCGCCGATCGCAGGCGTTGCCGAGCCAAGGATCGCGCCACTGGGATCGTTTAGCGGGCCGCTGAACTGGGTATCATAGACCATAAAGCTGGCGGCCGCACTTGCCGCGACCATCAAAAGCGGCTGCACCGCGCGGTATTCCTCGGGCAGCATCCTCCCCAGCTCGACCTTGCCCTGCCAAGGACGAATGCCCAGATCGGCCCGCAGCACCTCGCCTGAGCGGGTCCGTGATGTGACCAGGCTTTCGCCCACACTCATGGTGATCGATGAGATCGGGAACCGCTCGATGAAGTCGCCAACGCTCAGGGGGAAGGTCGTGGCCATCATTGCCTCCAAGGCTGCTGGAGGATCTGGCGCACCCGGCCGGGCAGAACGTCGCGATCAAATTCCTCAAAGGCCGCTTTCAAGCCGTCGCGCGCGCGGCGTTCGACTTTGGCTGGATCATCCGACCCGCGTGCGTCGACATTGATCGTGACATTCCCCTCGCGGATCTGCCCGGCGATCTGTGCTGTGGCGCCTGGCCTATTCTCCGGGCGCAGGCTGGGCCCGGCCGCGCTTTGGCCCCGTGCCGCCTCAGTAGCGATGGTGGGCGCCGTGTTTGCCGCACGGCGCAGCATCGCGCGCAGCTCGGCGTCGATTGTCACGACCGGTTGCTGGTCGACGGCGAGCCGCGTCAGGTCCAAAGGTGATAGGACGACATAAGGGGCAGGTGCGACGGGCATATTGGCCGCGATCGGCGCTCGCGCTGCGCGGGGCGCTGAAGGCGGGATTGCGGATGCCGGCAACGCGCTGGCTGCCGCGGCAACAGGGGAAGCCGCCGACGGAAAGATCGCCCCAAAGATGGAGCCGAAGAGACCGCCGCCACCGCCGCTGCGTGCGAACGGGCCTTCACCGAACAAAAGGGCCTGGGCGGCGGCTTCGGCCAGGCTTGCGATGATGTTCTTCAGCACGTCATCAAAGTCTTCGCCCTGCCTGATCAGCGATGAGAAGGCGTCTGACGCGGTCTGTTTCAGGAAGTCATATTGGCGTTGCTGCTGCTCGATCGCCGCGGCCTCGGCGATGCGCTGAGTGATCAGCTGCTCGACCTCGGCGCGTTCTGCGGCGGTCGCGACCGCCAGTGTCTCGCGGTTGCGCAGCAGCTCTTTCTTGACCGGATCGGTCTCGCGCAGAAGGGCCAGCTCCTCGCGTTCCCGCGCGATCAGCTGCTCCAGCGCGCGGCGCTGCTGGTCAATCTCGGAAACGCCGCCGCCACCACCGCCACCGCCTCGCCGGGTCCGGACGCGGGTGCGGCGCACATCAAACGGGCTGATGGTGCCAACCTCACCGGAGAAGATCGGCGCCGTGTTGTTGGGATTGCGCGGGTCGCTCGGGTCCAGCCCGTTATTGTTGCGGTCAACCGCGCTCCCGCCAGCCTGAACCCGCGCCAGCATCTGAGCAAGGCCAACCGAGATGCCAAGCTGTTCGGCGAGCCGCTGGGCCTCAGTGACAGCCGGAGAGATGCCGGCAGCCATGTTCGTGGCAGCAATCGCGGCCGCCGCGTCGAACGCCTTCAGCAGCTCATCCTTGAGCGCCTGGGACGTGTTCATCGATGAGACCATGACACGGAAGGCCTCGCGCTCGTGCTGGGCTCTGAGGCGCGTGACAGCGGCGCTGTCCTCGCCGTGCTGGGCGATCATCAGCCCGAGCGAAACTTGCTGCTGCAGCGACTGGAGGAGGGTCTCGGCTTCGGCGGTTTCAGCGCGGCGGCGCTCGGCGTTCCGTTCGATGCTCGCCGCAAGATCACGTGCGCTCGCGGCCACGGCTGCCTGGCGCGCCTCTTCCTCGGTCAGAGCATCTACAGCCGCGCGCCGGTTGTCGAGTAGTTCGCGGAGCGATTGGAGCTCCTGCTCCAGCCCCTGGGCGACAAAGGTCCGTGCGCGGGCCATGCGGCCAACGTCAGCTTCAGCTGCTGCGCGTGCAGCGGCGATCTCGCCCTCGAGCTCCGCAATGCGCTGGATGATGGCAAGCTCGGCCGCGTTGTCAGCGCCTGTCTGCAGCACGCCCAGCTTCGTCTGCGCTTCGGTCGTCTGCTCGTTGATCGCCTTCAGGGCATCCTCGAGCGCGCCGGCATCCTCTTCGGCGCTGGTCAGCCATTGGGTGATGGCCGCGCCGGCTGCAATCGTCCCGATCGTGAAGAGCGCCACGGGGTTGATCATCGAGACAAAGGCCGCCCGCAATGCGCGCACGGCGCCGGCCGCACCCATCGGGCCGATCACTTGCGTGATCTGCGTGCCTTGCTGAAGGGCGAGCTGCAGTGGGTTTTGACCCGCCGCCATCATCACGCCGATGTCGTTGAACTGAGCGGCGAGGTTGGCAACGCTGCCTCCGGCCAGATGGTTGCCGGCGGCCACGCGATCAGCAGAGGCGGCATAGGTGTTGGCGGCGGCCGCTGCACCGCGCAGGCTGCCCTGTGCATCTACCGCCTCTGCAGCCAGACGATCGACGCCCTGGGAAGCGCCCCGCGCTGCGCCGCCCAGCTTGGTCGCAGAAGTCGACGCCTGGTCCTGGCTGGTGCGCAGGCCATCGATTTCCGCCTTGGCCTGGGAGCCGTCGGCGTTCAGGAGGAGGCTCAGCCGCAGGGTCATGACGCCCGCCTGTTCATGGCCTGGCGGGCGCCGAGCTCGATCAGCTGCAGCCCGTGGAACTGGTCTGGCGTCAGCTTGATCCCCGCGAGCTCGAGCCCGGCCCGCACGCCGGCATAGTCAAGGCCGATGGTGTGGGCGCCGCCCATCCCGCTGACATATGACCACTGCGTTTGCACGGCGAGAAACGCCTCCAAGGCTGGCACGTTGGCTTCCCAAACCCCGTCCTCGGGATCCGGCGTGCTAATCTGCGAGACATCGATGCCGAAGGCCTGAGCGTCCCGGATCAGCTCGTCATCGGCGGAGCGCTGCCGGGTCAGAGTGCCCTCCGCCCAGGCACGCCCGACCCATTTCAGTTTCCCGCGTGTGCTTTCACAAGGTCGCGGACGTAGTGCTGCAGAAGGGCGCTCACGACGAAGGGCCAGTCCAGCAGCTCCTCGCGCAGCGCCTCGGAGTAAGGGACGGGCTCGCCATCTTCATCGAGGGCGCCGTCGACATGTTCGATGACCTCGCGCAGGAACACCTTCTGCCCCTCGGTGGACGTTCCGGTGTCATGCGCCTCCATCTCCGAAGAGCGCAGCGCTTTGAACCGCACATTGAGCGAGTGAACATCCGTGTCGTCCCCAGGCACCGCGATCTGCACGGTGCTGGTAAAGCTCGGGCGGGTGTTGATCTTGAACATCGGGCGGTCTCCCTAGCTGCAGCGGATCAGGAACTGGTCGTTCCCGCTTTGCACTTCGGCCGACATACGCAGCGGCCATTCGGCAACGCCCTGTTCCTCGTTCAGGGCATTCAGGCGCATCATCTGCGCCGCATCGACTTCGATCTCGGTGGTCAGGCCCGCGCCGGTACCATGCGTGAGGCGCAGAGGGAACGTCGCGCGTGACCGAGCAAGCGAGTAGACGTTGAAGGAGGTCACCGGGACGGCTTCGACGACGGCCTCGACAACCTCGCGGCGATCGGCGATCAGGATGCTTTCACCGCCCACGAGAAAGCGCGGCTCGATCTGGTTGCCAAAGTCGAGGCTGAAGGAGCGCATGGTCAGCGCCGTGCCATCGAGGGTGAACACCGGAGTGTTGTCCGAGGAGACGGCAAAGGGTTTCTGGAACTGGGCGAAGTTGCTGGGGATCACCCGCGCCGCCTCGGTTGGCTGCGCCCAGAGCCCGGTGAACTCGAATTCCAGATAGGGGATGTTCTCGGCTTCCAGCACGATCTTGCACGTGCCGCGGGCGCCGAGGATCCGGTGCCGCGTCCGGTCGAGGAAGAAATAGAAGCTCACGCTCTCATGGCTATCGGAGACGGGGGAGTATTCGACCACGTCCTGACCCACCGGCAGCACCTCCGCGCAGCCGCAGGCCCGGATCAGCGGTCCCCAAGCCGGCGGCGTGCCGGCAATGCCGCGGCCAGCCAGCTCGACCTTGAAGGTCAGCTTGGCGTGCAGGTTGGTGGAGATTGCGCCGCGTCCGCCCATGTAGGGCAGATCGAGATCGCGTTCCTGGTCGTTGCCTTCCATCGGCATGATCGCCAGGTCTTTGGTCAGCACCCCATTGGCAGCCGCCGGCGTGACATCCTCGCCGTAGGTCGTCTCAACCGCGGCCAAAAGGATCTTGGTGTTCCAGTGCAAGCCCATCTCAGCTTTCCTTCTTTGCAGCGGCCTTGGCCGGCTTTTTCGTATCGGTTGGCGCGGCCGCGTCGGTCTCGGAGACGCGTTTCAGCGTCCCGTCTGCTTCGCGCATATAGCGGCCGCCGGAGTTGGGCTTCGGGTGCGGTGCGTCGGGTGTCTTGCTCATGTTGCGATCCTCAACTGGTCGTCGATCTCGAAGTCGATCTGGTAAATCAGCAGCCCGGCGCTGCAGCTCAGAAGGCGGCTTCTCGCGAAGGTGAAGACGCCCGACTGGCCCGAGGGGGCCCAGCCGGCGAGCGCGCCGATCACACTGGTCAGCAGCCCCTCGATGTCATCCAGCGCGTCATCGCCGGTGCGACTGCCCGCACGGGCAAAGAGCACCACACCGATGCTGTCGCGCACCGACTGGACGTAGCTGCCGGCACTCACACTGGCCGCGCCGCGCGGAACCATGCCCAGCGGTGTCAGATACGCCGCCAGCTCCACATCCGGCACGCCGCCGCGTGCGATCAGCGTAGACAGGCCCGCGGCCGCCTCGACCCGGTGGTTCAGGGCCGGCACGCGCGCCTCAAGGCGCGTTTTGACAGCATCGAACAGCATCAGATGAACCCCTTGAGGCTATCAGCTGTCATGGGGCGGTCGCGATCGGTGGCGACCGCGCCACTTTCCCCGGTCGTTTCGATCTCACCTTCGGCGATGGGCAGCCGGATAGTGCCTTTGGCGATGTCCTTGAGGCGCGCAATCGCGGCCTCGTATTTGTCCTTCACGAGGTCATCGACGTTGAAGGCGTGCAGGTAGTAAAAGCTCATATCCTCCGCCAGCTCTTTCACGAGAGGCGGCACGGTCGTGAGCGGCATGGCGTAGCGCGCGGCAAGGTAGCCGTCGATCTCATTGCCTGCCTTGGCGATCGCTGCGGTCACGGCGGCCACATTCACGGTGCCGGTCGCAACCTCGCCGCGATCGGTCAGGCGGATCAGCGAGGGCTCACCGTAGATGTTTTGCAGATCGGTTTGCGTGCAATAGGCGGTCATTACGGCCTCGGTTCTGGAAAGGGGGCGGCTGCCTCAACGCCCGCAATCGAGGCAGCCGCGAGATCGATCAGCTCAAGGGCGGTGCGCGACGCCTTCTTTGATGAACCGCTCGATCAGCTCGTCGTCCTCGTCGATGGGCTTGCCGACTTCGAAGATCTTGCCGTTGTGGCGGATTTTCATGGAGGCGATGGCGCGGGGTGCGGCGGCTTCGGCTTCCGCTTTGGCCTTGGCTTCCGCCTCTGCCTTGGCTTTTGCGTCGGCTGCGGCTTTCGCTTTGGCTGCGGCCTTTGCCTCTTCGGTCTCTGTCGAAGCAGGTGTCGTCTTAGCTGCAGTGGGTTTCTTGGCCATGTTTAAAGCCCTCTTTGAAGGTTGGTCGCGGGGGCAGGATTTGAACCTGCGACCTTCTTGGTTATGAGCCAGACGAGCTGCGGCTGCTCTACCCCGCAGGAGAGATCAGGCGATCACGTTCTGGATGAAGTAGCCGACGTCCTCGGCCACGATCAGCTCCTTGACGCGCTCGCCCGCCCGGATCCGCACGCCGCCCTGGAGGCCAACATCCGGGTCCTCGATCCGGCCAGCAATGCGCCCGCCCAGCTCCGCGGTGAAGCCGAAGGTCACGCCGCCCTGGGTCGTGGCGATCGGGTCAAGGTAGAGCAGCGCACAGTGCTTGCCCCAGGCGCGCTGTAGGTTCACAGGCTGACCGCGCTTGGCGGTGTTCACCCAGCCGTCACCGACCAGCACCTGCGTGACACCTTCGCCCGAGAAGAGCTGCACATATTGCTCCATCGAAATCATGCCGGAGCCGGTGACATTGCCCTTGACCGCGTTCACCAGCTTGGGGTGCGAGGCGATCTTCGACCAGGCCTCGCGGCCATAGACGTGCGTGTTGGGCCGGTAGATCAGGGTGGAGTTGCCGGCATCCTTCAGCACCTCAATCGGGTCGCTGTTGTCGTAGTCCGAGAACTGATCCGTGCCCGACAGGACTTCCTTGCGGCCCACCGCATAGTTGTCCGCGTTGAACACCATCTGGCCGACACGGGCCTCGCGAGCGTTCTCGATGGTCTCGGTCAGCATCATCGTCGCGTGCTTTTCCGGATCGTGGATCGTCACGCCGCGCGAGCGCGCCTCGTTGGCCGCCTGGATGTCCGAGTTGGGGATCGAGCTGTCGAGGCCGTGGTCTTCAACGGCGCTTTCGCGCTCTTCACCGCCGAACTCGAGCTGCTGGACCTGGCCGCGGCGGCCCACAAGCGTCTCGGGCGTGTTGAACGCCTCTTCGATCGGGTAGTGGGTCCACTTGAAGGTCTCGGCCGCAACCGGCGTGCGCGGCAGAACCCGGTCGGCGATGCGCATGGCGGCGGTGTTGGTGTAGCCGATCGCAACAGCCGTCAGGATGGGATCGGTCACAAAGGGACGGATGGTCATGTCATGTGTCCTTTTCGGGGTTACGCTGCGGTATGCAGGATGGACGGGGCGAGCATGACCGTGACGATGTCATCGGCCACGGCCGGCGCCATGGCAAAGCCAATCACGCGCACGGTCGTCCCTGCGGCAGGCGCTGCAAGGACCGCCTTTCCGTTGGCGTCCGCTGTCAGCGGCGCGCCCGCGGGGAACGTGCCGCCCGCGCGGACATCGATCTCGCCCGCAAGGTGCACATCCACCATTTTGCCCGTTTTGGCGCCCATGGCGTCGAAGACGCCCAGGAGCGGCTCGGTGTTCGCGCCGGCATGGCCGACCGTTGCATCAGTGGCCGCATTGGCGAATGACGCGATCAGGTGGCCGGTGATGTCCTCGGCCGCCTTGAAGGACCGGGTGAGCTTGGGGATCATTGGACCTTCCCTTCTTCGATGTGCTGGATCGCGGTTGCGATGTCGATGGTGACGCCCTCAGCGGCCTGCGTGGCGATGTACTTGCGCGCCTTGGCGGCAATCATCTGCGGGTCGTTGCTCTGCAGCGCCGGCTTGGGTTGGGGCAGAGGCGTGCGGCCCTCGCCGATGATCGGCATCGCCTCGATCAGCGTTGTGGCAGAGGCCGGATCGGCCATGTGCATGTCGATGTACTTGTCGCGGACGGTCGCGTTCAGGCCGGCACGGCCCTTCTTCATCTCGCCATCGACATAGGCGGTCGCGGTGTCGCGAGCGCGTGCGGACTGCTCGGCCTTCAGACCGGTGTCCAGCTCGTCCACCTTGCTTTGCAGCGCAGTGATCGTGGCGTCCTTCGCGTCTCCGCCCTGGGCAACCGATTGTGCGGCGGCGACCAGGTCATCGACGGATGTGCCGGCACCCTTGCCAAGCGCCGAGGCGATGGCGTCGATCTGTGCCTGCGTGGCGGCGCCGTATTCATCGTCCTTCTTTGCGGACATCTTTTCGATCGCGGCCATGACATCGTCCTCGGTCGCGCCTTCGTCCAGGCCGAGCATGCCAGCCAGTTTTGCCAGAAGCTCCATCGAGCCCTCCTCGCTGTGGAGCGCGGTCATTCCGCGCAGGTTTGGGGTGTTGGTCAGAGACGCCCGGAGGATCACATGCACGACATTGTTCTGGTCGTGCATGAACACGGGCGAGATGCCGGAATAGGCGTCATCCTCGATCAGCTGGGTGCCGATCCGGTTCCATGTCACGCGGCCCCAGATGGAGCCGTCTTCTCGGGCCTGCAGCTCTTCGATATGCCCGACCGCTGGGGAGGGTTTGCCTTCCTTGGCGGCGATATCGATGGAATGGTTTTCATCGATGGGCAGCCGGCCGCGCTCCATCGAGGCGCGCACAAGTGCAGCTGCATCCTCGACGGTGTAGGGGCCTCGGCTGTCGATGGTGTTGATCTGCCCGTCCGTCGGCGCCGGCAGGATGTTGACCCAGTGGACGTCATGGGCCGCAGCCTGAACAGACAGCGCAAGAGGGGCCAGAACGGCAGAGATGAGAGCGGGGCGAGCCATGCAGGCAATCTACCGCCTGCGCGCTGACGCCATCTATCCGCAAGGGTTTGCAGGGCTAGCCGAGATCCTCGAGTGCTTCGGCGACAGTTTCGAGGATGGCGACCTCGTCGGCATCTGACAAGCCCAGGAATGGCCGTGCCGGGATATCGCCCCACGGGACAGGACTGCCCTTGGACGTCGCGCCAAACGCACCCTTGCCCGCACCGAACTGCATCACGGCCGCCTGGATGGCATTTGTGCCCAGCTCGACGAAATCAGGACCACTTGTCGCAAAGATGCTGGTGCGCAGCGATGCGTTCGACGGGCTTGTGCCAAAGAGCGGGCGCGGATCTGCGCGCTGGCCGCGGCGGCGGTAGGCGTCAAGCGTCGTCTGTGACTTCGGAGCCCAGGCGCTGCCGTCAGGCGCCTCGCCGCGCTGATACCGTTCTTCGGTGCTGTGCTCCAGGTTCTGACCGATCGCAAGCATGATCGGGCTCATGTCGTCGAGCTTGGCGGCCAGCTCCTTCAGGGCGGGCGTGATCTCGTCCTGGTTGATTTCAACGCGGTACATTCGTATTCTCCTGGGAAGAGCAGCATCAGTCGGCGCGCTTATAACGTGACCCGTTTCGGACGTTAGGCTGGGGGGCTCTTTACTGCCCGCTTCCACATGGTCTTCACTTTGACGTGCTGGCGGCGCTTTCCACCGAGCTCAAGCACCAGCCAGTAGCGCGCACCATCCACAACCGCGCTTAGCTGAATGCCTGGTCGCATGCTTCTGGTATCTGTCTCCTGCACGGCGCGATCGAAACTCTGCAGAATGCGTGGGATCAGGCCAATGTCTTCGGTGGAGATGGCCAGCTGGCCGCGCGCGGCTTCGCGCCTGGCGTCACCGTGGTTCGCAAAGATGTGCCGAATACCGTTCTGATCGAGGACGTACTGATAAGCCCGCGTGTCCGGATCCAGCATTGCCGACAGCCGCTCGCGTTGTGCGGCTGTAATCCGGCCAAGGGTGCGCAGCTCCTGGGCATCCCGGCCACTTTGAACCGCGTCCGCATAGCGCCTCAGATCATCGCGCAGGGATTGAAGATTGCGGTAGGCCGTGGAGAACTGGTCCTGTTGCGCATCCGGCACCTCGTCGAAAAACGCCCGCGCCACGGCAAAGGGCCAATGGATCGGCTTCTCGACCAGCGCGTTTATCGTATCCGATGTGGTATCGCCCGGCGCATAGTCCCAGCCCTTGCCGATGCCCGTAGGCGCGCCCGTGCGCGGATCGATCCGGTCCCAGTTCTCCGGCAGCTGCTTTTCCGGCTTGCCGCCTACGCGCGCCGCGCCGCGACGGCTCAGCGCCCCGCGCACGATGCAGCCGCAACCCCAACCGTTCGGCGGGTAATGCGTGGCCCAGAAGGGGTGATCAGCGGGCAGGACCAGTCCGTCCCAGGCAAGGTGATGCAGGCGGGGGTTTTCGGCGCCGGAATGACGGTAGACCCAGAAGGGCAAGCCGGACGCCTTCAGCTGGGCCAGACGGCCGGCCATCATCGAGGTCCGCATGTTCGTGGCATAGATCACCCGCATGCGCCACTCCTCGCCCTTTGCGGTGCCCTCGCCGGTCCAGCCGTGCCAACCGCGCCGCTCCACGATCTCGCGGAAGTCCTTACGGAAAGCCTCGATGCCCGTGCCCTCGGTTATGGCGCGATCGAGGGCCGCGGCCAGATCGGCCAGAAGGTCGGCTTTGGTTGCCCCCGCCACCATGAAGGCGTTGTCGTGCTGTGACCGGTCGAGATCATCCCAGCGGCTGGTGGGTACCAGGCGGCCCAAGCGCAGCCGGAACGCGGCGACCTGCTGACTGAACGGGCGCCGCAGTGTTGCCCGGACAAAGTCGTTCACTGGCTCGTGTCCCGGCCGCCTTCGGCATCTTCAAGCGCCATGACCTGGCCGGCCGCGTGTGACGCGATCATCGCATCAACCATCTTGTCAGCCAGCTTCTGCGTCTTGAGGTCGGGATAGGCTTGTGTGATCATCTCGCGGAGCTCTTCGATCGATCCTGCGGCCTCGACCATGGCCTCGAGCCGCTCCATCCAGGCGCCGATCGCGTCAGAGGCGTCATCGGCCAGTCGATCCGCCATCTCCTCCGAAACATCGAGAGCCGCTGAGCGGCCCTCTGAGTGCGTTGAGGGTGTTTCAGGGGGGTCTGTCCGGAAACGGGCGAGAAGGGTATTTAATAGGTATTTAAATTTGCTCTGGCGGCGCGTTCCGACGGCTCGGTCATACTCCTGAAGCGCAATGCGGGTGCTATTGGCTACTTTTGACTGAAGCTGCGCATTTGTCCGCCCGGGCATCCTGATCGAAACTGGCTCCTGAGCCGGCACGCCAAGTGTCGCTTCCCCGGGCTTCGGCTCGCCAAGCCCGAACTTGCCACGGATCTCTGCCTCCGACACGTTCAGACCCAGCGGGATCAGCCGCGCTAGCGCCGTCGACATGCGGTTGAGGTCTTCCTGTTCGGGCCGCGCGATGATCAGGCGGGGATAGGCGGGCAGGGAGCCATACTCCAGCTGCATCCAGGGCCGGATCAATTCGCGGTTCAGGATCGCCTGCAGCTGGCCCGCGTCCGCCCGCTCGATATCCTCCTGGACCTGCCGGTGTTCTTTCGACACCGCGTGACCGCCCGAGATCGCGTCGGTGGTTGCCGTTTGGCCCAGCACCGCCTTCGAGATCTGCTGATCAAGCCAGTCGGCCCGCTTCAGGTAGAGCTCCGAGCCGGGGCCGAGGTTGCCCGCCTCCACGAAGTCGATGGTCATGCTTTCGGGCACGACCGCCGCGCAATCACCCGCGATGTTCGCAACCGCGTTGAAGAGGGTGCCCTTGTCTTCGTCTGTGGCACCCGGCCCAAACTTGCCGAGGCGCAGGGGCTGGCCGTAGGTCTGCGTGAAGATCGCCCAGTCGCGCTCGGTGAACTTCTTGAACAAGTATCCCCACGCCGCGATCCGGGCGAGACCAGAGCGCAGATCGAGCCCGGATTTAGCTTTCATCTGGGCAAAGATGAACCGGAAGCCTTCCAGTTGAACCAACTGCCCATGATCGTTGTACATCATCGGCGTGGTCAGATCGTCCCGGTGGAAGTTGAACCAGCGTGGATCGCGCCGCGTCAGCGTGCCCGGCTGCCATTGGCCCGACGATGTCTCCCAGGCGATTTCGGTGAAGGAGTAGCCCTTGCCAAGCGCGTCGAGGATGTCGACCAGCTCCTCGGCCAGCTCGTCCCGCTTCAGCCAGGCCTCGACACGCGCCGCACGTTCCAGATCGCCGGGGTCGTCCGAGGCCGGCTCAACCGTCATCTGGATCTGGCTGACAGAGCGTTTGCGCGTGCCCAGCACACCGAAGTAGTGAGGATCCCGCTCTTCGATGGTTTCGGCGAGCTCAAGGAAGCTCTTCGGCTCGCCCATATCGGCTGCGCGCAAGATCTGCGCCAGTCGAACCGGGTCCAGCCCGTCGGCGGGATAACCTGAGATCGGCGAGCGCACGCCGACGATGGAAGGCGGGGCTACCTCTTGAGTGAGCGTTGCCCGCCGCACCGGATTGCCGCGATGATCGAGAAGCTGGGGTTTACCGGCCATGGGAAGCTCTGTCTGTCGGTCCCCACCCGGCAGCACTGAGCTCCTGGGGGAAGCGGGACAGCGCGCCGAGTGGGGTATGGTCTGACCGCCAGACCATCTCGAAACTCATCACGGGAACCCCCGCAGCCCGGCCCCGAGGGGGCGGCGGTACCATTCGCCCTCGCCGGTGCTCTCGGCAAAGCCCAGCCCGCTCGTTTGCACGCGCCCGGACAGCTGCGATCCGGGACCAGGCACAGGGGTGTAGGAATACTCGCTCCACCGCATGCGGCTGGCGAAATAGGCCAGGGCCAGCGCGATGGCGAAGTCGCCGTGGCGTTTCCGTCCGCGCTTGTCCTTGGCCTCGCCCTTCTCGTTGGTGCGCAGCGCTGGCACGCGGGGCACGCCTCGGATCAGGCGTACGATGCGCAGATCAGAAAGATGATCATCGTCCGGCGCCAGTGCGATCGCGCCATCCTCAAAGGCGGTCTTCAAGGGCGGCATGTGCACCCGGTACCAGTCCTCGGTGAATTTGATCGCCCAGATGAGGCCCGGCCCGTCCTCGTCCTCGCGCAGGCCAAACCTCCGGCCCATGTCCTCAGCGACCGTCCAGCCCATGCCAGTGGCATCAAAGGCTGCGCCCAGCAGGCGTGCACGCACTTTGTCCAGCACTGTGCCGACGATCAGCTTCTGCTCGTCGCCCGGCACATTGCGCATCTCAACGGTCAGGGCCGCGATCCGATGGAGGTTGGGCTCGATGGCCAAGAGCTTAAACACCGACAGGTCCGCAACGCGCGCAAAGTCAAAGCCGGCCGCATAGCACAGCTCCATGTCGAGATCGCCAAGCGCCTCCTCGAGCGCCTCAAGGAACGGGGCCAGGTGGTGGCGCTGCTGCAGCTCGCTCATGTGCAAGTAATTGTCCGGCAGCTCGAGCCGCAGGATCGGCGCCTCAGCCGTCATCCGCGCTTCGATCAGCGGGCCGCTGAGCCACGCGCCCGAGGATTGCGAGGGTATGCAGAACAGCTCCTCGTCCGCGCCGTCGCGGTAGAAGTCGATCAGCTTCTGGCGCCAGCCTGCTTCGCCTTCTGCGGTCCACTCCTCGCCCTTGACCAGGGAGATACGCTCATAGAGCCCATCGCGCAGGGCGTCATCGATGTCGATCCGCATGTGGGCGTACGGAGTGCGCTCGGCCAGGATGTCCTGGACATACTGGTTGAAGACGTTCTCGGCACCGTCGTGGGTAGAGCACACAATCACCTGACCGCCCCAGATCAGGAAGGCCATTGCTGCCTTGATCAGCTCGCCCAGATCGTCGACGAAGGCGGCCTCGTCGATGATGATCACGCCTTCCTTACCGCGCAGCCCGCGCGGGGCAGAGCTGAGCGCCTTGATCTGGAAGCCCGAGTTGAAGCGAATCCGGAAAGTCTGGATCGACTTGTCGCCGTCGTCATCGCCTTCCTCGAACAGACCGTCCTCGATGGCGGAGGCGGCGATGTTGAACGCGCGCGCCCACATCGCGCAGGCGTCCACGAACTCGCGGGTCATCTCTTGGCTGTAGGAGATATACATCGCGTCCATGCCGCGGCGGGTCTTGGCGCGGGACGCGCGCAGAACGGCATAGGCCGCCAGCGCCCACGTCATGCCGATCCGGCGCGACTTCTCTATGAACAGAACTTCGGTCGCCGCACTGTCCAGCAGCCCAACAGCGCGCGCCTGGTAGGGCAGTAGAACGGCCGGCAGCTTGCCGTCGCCATCGCCGAGGTTAGGGATGACTTCCATCGCCTGGCGGCGCTGTTCTTCCCACTGCTCTCTGGTGATCGGGGCAGTCATGACGCCACCCCGAGGATGTTGGCCTTGATCTGCTCTTCCAGCTCCGCAGAGAGCCCAGCGTCTCGCGCAGTCTTTGCACCTGCCTCCGCGGCCTCTTCGCGCGCCGCTTTGGCGATCCGTGCGCGGTCCTCTTCGAGGAACTTCTCGCGCAGCCCCGAGGATTGCATCAGATCCTTCAGCATCCGGCCGAGGTTCATAAGGTCCTTGGGTTCAAGATGGACGCCCTGCTTGCTGACCGAGGCGATGTACTGCGCCGCCTGCGTGGCGATCATGTGCATCAGCATCTTATGCATGTCGCCTTCGGCCTCGACGTCCATGTCCTCGAGCAGAACCTCGGCCATCTTGAAGGCGTCGCGCTGGTCCTTCAGCACCTTCGAGAATTCACCAACAGCGCTTTTGCCGATTGTGAGCTGGAGACCTTGCTCTTCCAGCCAGAAGTTCAGCTGGTCGGTGACCTCGATGATGTCGGCAAACCCGCGGGCCTGCAGCTCGCGCGCAAGACGCACCCGAAACTCGTCGGGCAGAAGGTCGATCTTGCGCGGGGGAGGCACCGGATCAGCCCCGGGCGTCCGGATCGAGAATGCCGGACAAATCGCGCACGCCGCGCACCCATTCACGCCCATCGGGGAGAATACGCACGAGGGTCAAGCCGCCGAGCTCGACCAGCTCGGCCAGCTCCTCGCCTTCAAGCCACTTTGCGGCATTCACGGCCTGGTCGATATTGGTCGGCACGCCTTGTGCGGTGCAACCGGATGCCAGCATCTCGGGAGTCAGCTCGCCAGTCTTGGCGGCGGTCAGGTGCTTCAAGATCGCACCACGGCGTTTTTCTCGGGCGACTTCACTCACGGGCCAGTTCCTCATTTTGAACGTTGTTCTCCGCCTTCTGCACTTGCCCGCAACGCGGCGCGCATCAGCGTGTCCATCTGGTTTCCGAGCGCCTGCATCGACGCTGTGAATGTCCCATCCAGCTTCGACACGTCAGAGCGGAGCTCAGCGAGATCATCTTTGCGCGCGACCTGCTGCATGACCTGCTCGATGCCGGTGACGCGTCCGGAGACGCGATCGACAGAGCGACGAACAGAAACCATGTCACCTTCGAGTTCCGCGATCCTCTGGCTGATTTCAGCGCGCGACGTTGACGCTTCGCTGTGCACATTGCTGGCGATGCTCTGCATCCTGCGGTGCAGCCAGATCAACAGCCCGGAGATCGCCGTGGCCAGCGTGATCAGGAAACCGACGAGCAGGTTCGACACCTGAAGAAGCTCAAGGAAACCGTTCATCGCAGAGCCGCCACGATTAGCCCCCAGACGAGGCCGAGGACCATCAGCTCGATCATCACGCGCCTCCGCAATGCACCGTCTGGAAGCGGTTCTGCTTGGTGGGCGGCCAGCAGGGGCACCTGCACGCAATAGATGCCAAGCGCCATGATCGCCGACAGCACTTCGGGCGCAGGATGCATCGACCAAAGGTCTACGCCCGTGTTCTGGATCAGGCGCGCGATCAGATAATAGCTGCGCTCCAAAAGCGTGAAAGCGGCCATGATACCGAGCGCCAGCATCAAACCGTGCGACCGCACCGCTTCCAGCGCGCGCCGTGCCTCGAACGCCAGCACCACACGGTAAAGCAACTGCACCAGAACCACGATCATTAGCGCGTGGCTGGCAATCGTGGTCGCGTTCTCCGCGAAGCCCATCAGCGCACCGCCTTCCAACTGCGCATGGCGTCCTTCAGGGTGTGACCGCCCATGTAAAGCGCCATGAAGATCGAGGTGAGGCCAAGCAGCACGCTCATGTCCATCGGCGGCAGCGCCCATTTCATGATCGCGTTGATCAGGTGCAGGATGATGATGTTCCAGGCCCAGAGCAGGGCGAGGAAATACATCCAGAGCGGGCGCCAGGCGCTGTACCAGTTCGGCTTTTGCATGTCGGCCTGCAGCAGCGCGAACTGGCCCTCAAGGCCCTGGGCGTAAAGCTCGATCAGTTCCGGGGCCATCCCCTCGACGTCGATCATCGCACCTTCGATAGCGGCGGGCTCCTGCGCTGCAATAGTGGGCAGGTCCTGCACAGGCACACCCACGCGCTGCGCGATCATGTCCATGACCTCGCCTGCAAGCCGGGCCTTGGGCCCGCCGATCTTGTTCTCGAGGATCTTTTTGACCAGCGGCGCGCCGATGGTGGTGGCAAGGGAAATCAGCGTGGCAGACATGGAGGCTTCCTCACTTGGTCACGTGTTTGACGGCCCACATCACCGCCTCTTCGATCTTGGTCTTTGCCAGTGACATTTCCCGGCTCGACCCAACTTCGTCGCACTTGCTCAGGAACGCGGCCCCAAGGTCTTTGAGCGCAACCATTTGCTCTTTCTCAGCCTCGGAAAGGACCCGGTATGCGTGCCGAACCGCGTTATTCGCCGTTCGCTCATCAGCCTCGGAATTCACGTATTCAGACATTTGATGCGTCCTTTTCAGGCCATGTGACGGAGAGCGATGGCGACAAGCCAGGCGGCGGCGGTCACAACGACGCCGACGAAAAGCCAGATGGCCCCACGAAAATCATAGGTGCCGCTCGGGCGATGAAACGCGGCGGGCAGCCAAGCGATGATCGTGATGATCAGCGGGACCATCCACCACGCGAAGGTGAGGGAGGTAGTCATCGCGGGCCTCCTACCAGCTGCGCAGCCACGCCGCGGCGCGGGGTGCGATCTGGGCAATATTGGCAGCAACGATGTCGCGGTAGCGGATGGCGAGGACCAGGCCATAGACGAGCAGAGCGATCGCGATGCCGCCGGCCAGCCACCAGAAGAGCTGCTCGACTGCGACACTCTCAATCGCGCCTCCAGCTGCTGTGGCGCCGCCGATTGCAACACCGCCGCCACCAGCCTCGACCGCCTTCTTGCGAGCATCCATCCTGCGCTGAAGAGTGGCCAGTGTGGCGGCCCCAACAATGCCATCGACATGGAGCCCATGGTCCGACTGAAACTGCACGACAGCTGCACGGCGAATGCCGAGCTTCGCGTCACCAACGGCGTAACCCAAGCTATCGAGGCGTTCCTTGATGGTCAGCACCTCTTCAACCGCGGGGCCGACAAGGCGTGCGAGCTCGCCGTTTGCCTCGCTGATGGCATGCGTTTCTTCTGCGCCAAAGTAGTTCCCTTCAAGGATCAGCTCGGCCTCTTCCTCGCGCCGCCGCACCAGACCGGCCAGCACGCGGCCGCCAGCCTTGTTCCAGAGCTTGATCCGCGCACGGACGCCAGCGCTGTCTTTTGCCCGCCACCGAGCGACCCAACTGGCCTTGAAGATCCCGCCCGTGTTGAAATCAAACGACACGCCGCCGTCAAACTCGTGCTGCTGCGCGCCCGGCATGGCCTTGCGCACACGGGGCTCGTAGTTCTTGTCGAGCGACTGCATCAGCAGCTCGGTCGCCTCGCTGCGGGACAGCTTCATGCCGGCCTTCGGCGTCACAACGCCAGAGGCGGCGGTCAGCCCGGCCCCGATCGTCCAGATGCCCACCGGGTCGCGATATGCGTTTAACACGACCCCTTCATGCGCCTCGATAAACGCCACGCCCTGCGCGCTGGTCTTCATCATGGTAATTCCCCCTGTGCGGTCTGGCCCGATGCGGTCTGGGCCTGAGCACGAAACTACCGACGCACGAAGCGCAGAGCCGCCCACAAGGGTTTGCGGGACCTACAGGAGCCGCAGCTGGCGGGGGGCGTTGTTCGGGGGGGTGTCTTCGGCGCCTGAGTGTTTTTCCAGCGCTTTGCGATGCTTGCGAACCGTAACGTCAGACAGGCGCAGCCGTCTAGCCACTTGCGCCACCGACTGGCCTTCTGCGAGCAGAACCTGGGCGATCCAGGGCTTTTGACTGGGGATACGGCGTGGGATTTCATCTGCACGCTCTGCAAGCGCGTCGGCCTTGTCCTGGCCAAAGCGTTTGACGAGATCGCTGCGCTGGGTTGGACGTGCCGAGATATGCAGCTCGGTGCCGCCATAGGCCTCCAGAAACGCAATCGCGCCCTTAACGCCAAGGACTTCAACGAAGACCTGAACCTGCGCGGGGGTCCGGACCGGCAGCTTTTTGGACTGACGGAACTCAGCCATCGTGCCGCCTCCGCAGACGCTGAGCGCGCTTGGACTTGACGCTGTGGGTGCCGGTGACGGTCACAACACGGCCCGACCGGCCGATCTGATACTTTACGCCCTGAACGCAGGCGGCACTGGCGCCATGCTCTCGGGCCTCAGCTGTCGTCCGCTCGATGCGCTTGCGCAGGCCCTCGATGTCAACGCCCATCGCGCGCTCAAGATAGCGCAGCACGGCATGGTCGGTGACGATCGGGGGCGGGGGTTTCACCGGTCCTGAGCCTCCCAGTCGAGCTGGACGCCTTTCCGGTCACAGATCGCCTTTAGCGCCTGGATCACGTCGTTGATCTGATCGGCGCGGGTCAGCATGTCGAAATCCGCCGGGACGGACCCCCACGCGGTGCCAAACCGCGCGCGGATAAAGGCGTTCAGCCCCTTGCGTGTCCCGTCAACCGCCTTGGCCTTGCCCAGCTCGCGCCAGAGCACGTGCACGAACCGCAGATCCGCGCGGCCTGCCTTGGCATGGCGCTTTCCCGATTGGGCCTGAGGCTTGAACCCATCGTCCTTAAGGCGCTGCAGGACGCTCTTCAGTTCGTCCTCGTTCATGTCCGACATGCTGGGCTTGCCGACCACGGCGAGCTGCAGCGCCTTACGCGCGTCCTGATCGATCCCCAGCTCGCGGCAGCCGACATGGATGAGGCGCTTGAGGTTCGCTGTCATAGCCCGCCCTCCAGCGCTCCGGCCAGCTCGGCCTCCAAACGCTCGCGGCGCCGAACCAGCCCGCTTAGGGTGGGCGACAGGCCAAGCTTCACCCGGGCCATCATACACAGCTGCTCAAGCTCGGCGGTGCTCGCGGCGTTCAGCAGCGCCTCGTCGAACCAGTCGGGGTAGGTGGTTTCAAACCCGCGTTTGAGCACCCCTTCAATACCCCCTGAAACCGGGCCGTCGGCGTCGGCCCTGACCTCACGGATTGCCGCGATGCTGCGGTCCAGGGCACTCATTGGACGTGCCCAAAGGCTTGTTTCGCGGAGGCAGCGGTCCGTACGAACATTGCCGGACGAAATTTGTGGAGGTTTCCCCGGGAAAGCTGCGATACACCCTCGAGACTGCCTATGGGTTGTCCCGCCATATTGCGTGTCAAGCGCAATTTCACACCAAAAACGCGAAAATTTGGGGTGAAGACTATTTGCCGCGCGTTATGGTGAAACCCCGGGCAGGTTCGCCGATTCGCCGAACTCTGCCTGGGGAGTGAAACCGTGCAACTTGTCAAAAGCACGGCCTCATGCGGGACCGGATATCTCACCCTCCGGAACCGCGACTGCCGCAGGAAGGAAGTCCCATGGCAATCATGACGCACCCTATCACGGGTGATAAACTGAACCCTATCGCTATCAAGCGAAAAGGCCTCACATTCCACAATGCCGTTACGGCGTGGGTCATGCGGCTGCAAGGGGAGACGTTCACCGACATCGTACAGAAGCTTGGCACCAACGCAAATCGCGTTGGCGACGTGTTTCGCGGCGATGTCCATCAGGGCGCACGGGATAAAGCCGTTGCGATCCTGCAGAAGCACAAGTCGCTTCTGATCTGAGGCCAAACCGGCGGGTGGGCAGCGATAAGCCCAGCGGGAGGAACCCGCCGAGTTGCCATCAACAGACAGCCGAGAAAGGGAACGGAAAATGAAAAAGATACTGAATGGCGTCAAGCCCGCAGCGACCGCGCAGCGAGGGGTAAATCCAGCGCCAGCTAAGCCGACAACCGGGGTGTCTCCCAAGCCAGCTGCACCAGCCGCGCCGCCCCCGAAAAAGTGATCTACCGCAGGTTCACTCGCACGATCTGATCGGCCGGGATATACGTCACGCGTGTGCCAAGCTGCGCGTCTGTGACGCCCTCTCTGATCTCTTCCATGCCGTCCGGCAGCTCCTCTTCCTCGACCACCATGACGATTGATCCGTCTTGACCGAAATACATCCCATTCAGGTGCGCTCCCTGAAAGGTGTGCGAGTTCATGTAGAGAATACGACCGTCCTTCGTGTGCACTGATAATTGGCTGGTCTTTAGGCCGCGCTGCTGGATCAGCGCTGTCCAGGCGGACTGGATCCCGTCCTCTTGAAGAATACCGGCTCGGGACAATAGCCAGAACACGGCGCCGCGAAGAAACACCCGCCAAGCTATTCCGCTGACGATCGAGGCTGCCATGCCCGCGGCAACGGCTGCAATCTCGCTCTGGTCCACTACAAGCCTGAAGGCGAATACCGCCGGCAACCCGAAGGCAAAAGTCAGCAGAGCGATATCGACCCCGCGCCACCCGCGATCGAGGCCGACATACGCAATCCAGTAGGCCATGAAGCCCGATGCCAGCGCCGTCTGGACCTCCAGCGGCAAGTTGATCAAGTCCGTGTTCATTTGAAGGAACCCCTCGACGTGTGTGCGTCGCAGCATATCTGGCGGCAAACGATTTGCCACCGACAGACTGCTCGTTTGAAATTACGAGTGGGCTCATTGCGTTGGCCCCATAGCGCGTGTGGCGCCCGCCAGATCGGCCGCGCGGCGCTTGGCGGAGCGCAACTCTTCCATCATGATCTGATCGATCTGCTGCTTGGTCATTCCCGAGCGCGCAGCACGCTCCACTGCCCCCCGCAGATCGGCGTTTCGCTGTTTCCAGACCGCGACCGTAGCGGTCTCGGATGTCAGGCAAGCGGTCATGACCGCGCGCCGGAACCCGTCGGCGTCCAAAGGGCCGGTTTCAATAACGGTGGGCTGTCCGGCGATCATGTCGGTGCTGGTCAGCTGGATGCCCTGCCGCGTCAGCTCAAAGGCCGTTGCCGCCGCGATCTGGTCGGCGTCTGCCGTGCACCGGCTGGCGATATCGGCCAAACGGCGGGAGATAAGATCGTCCTGACGAACGCGCATCTTTGTAGCGGCTTCAACAATGTTGCGGGCGCGCTGGCGGAATTGATCAAGGTTCATATTACTGCACCCGGTTGAATGCGATGGCGTTCTAAGCGACGGTTCACCTGGGCGTGTACAGATCCAATGCGGGCCCTGATTTTAACCAATACTGAGGCGACAAGATGAGCGGATCTGAAATACCAGCCCACCTGACCGCAGTAGAGATCGAGGAGGGTGGTGTTCGAGTTGATCTCTTCCCGATCGCAGAAGACGTGATCAGGAACGTGCCCGGTGCAAAGGGCTTCGATGCCGATCAGTTGGCACAGCTTACTCGTGAAAGCTACTTCGGCGCCTACGTTCGCGTGACCAAGTTCCCAAAGGGTGCCGACACCAAGTTTTACAGGATGCTCATGGGGCGCGTCGTGGCGTGGAGCCGTTGGGAACGAAAGCGAGAGGCGATCGCCTACGCAGCCACCGCAACTTTGAGGAATATGTGCCACGTCATCCAGATCGGTGAAGAGTGTTGCGATGCGATGCGTTCCCGTAACGGAGAGATCGCGGACCCGGCAAACCCCGAGCGCCTGCCGCTCAACGAATGCCTGATGGACTGCGGTTGCCGGTACGCGTTCCGGAAGATCGAATAGCTGGAGCATGACTACGCCTTCGCCAGGTCAATCGTGACCGCCTCCCAGTCCGCGTGCTGATCCTTGCGACGATAGCACCGCACATAGGTCGCCTGTCCGACCACCCGCAGCGCGTCCTTGATCGCCTCCTGGGCGCGCTTGAAGGTCTCGTCCTCGCTCTCGTAGCGCAGCAGCATGAAGATCTGAGACCGGTTGATCGTGCCCGTCTTGTCGGTGTTGAACGCCTCGGAGATGAGACCCTGCAGCTCTGGCCGCGCACCTTCGGACCAGGCGTCCAGGCACTCGTCGAACAGGGCCTTAGCGGTTTGCAGTTCGGGGCCGAAATCGAGCCGATCCGACACCTGCACGACAATCTTGTAGCGGCCGTCTGCGGACAGCAGCGTTTTGTTCCCGCGGGGCCCGCCGATCTTGGCCTCGTATTCCTGGGCGAGGAGCGCCTCGAAGGCCCCGATATCTTCGAACGTATGGGCTTTGAACCGCGCGACCTGTTCGTGCAGTGCAACGGCGTAGGCCATGATCTTCAGGACCGTTTCGTGCTGAAGGATGTCCTGCGGCTTGAAGCTGCCCACCGGCTTCCAGTTGCCCTTGGCGTCCTGCATGTGCGGCACGCCGCGGATGTCTTCGATGCCCGATGGCAGCGCGGCTGGGGTGAATTCACTGGTCATGGGTGACCTCCTGAATTTGGGAGTTGAGTTCGGCCTTCAGCAGAACGATCTGCAGGGCCATCGCTTCGATCTCTTCCATCGAGCAGAGAGTGATGCCGCGCTGCCCCTGGCTGTCGATCTTGCGAACAGCGCGGGTGGCCAGCCGTTCGATGCTCTCGCGGGCAACGGCGTTGGTCATTGGTGGTCCTCCAGAAGAACGGCGACAAGGTCTCGCTCGATGGCAGCAGTCAGCAGCCATTGCGCGAAAGTGGACCTGGTGACGTTGAATGGTTCAGCGTAGCGATCGAGCGCGGCGGCGAGGTCGGCGCCGACAATGATGTGGTTGAGGCCCTTCCGGCTGACGCCGATCTTGCCGCTGTAGGAAATGACATATCCCCTTTTCTGGGCATTGCTGAGAACAGTGTGGATGGCGTTCTCCGTCATCCCGAAAGCCTCGGCCAGATGCGACGTGCTTTCGCCAGCCATTGCCCGACCGACGATCTGCATGTTCCGATCCTGAACACGGCTCTGCTTTACTGAGCTACTCATCTGCGGCCTCCTCATTCCGAAACCTCGGGCAACGGCGGCAGGACCGGGTGATCGTGACGTTCAACGGAGTGGTCGCTCGTTCCTCCTTGGCTTTGTCCTGCCACGCGAGGCAGTCTTCAGAGCTGATGGGTCCCAGCGCAGGGCAGTCCACCTGCTCCGCCAGAAACACAGCGCGCACCCGGCGCTCTACGTTGTCGAGGTTGCCCGGGTAGGTGCCTCTCAAGACTTGGCTGATCACGGTGGCAGAGCGATCGAGCCGCGCGGCAACCTTGTTCTGCGAAGTCGCGTCGCAGGCTTCGACCAGTGCCTCGATCCAGTCTGGGACATCGCCCCAAGCCTCCTGGGCTGCTTGCATGCGTTCGCTCATAGCGCACCCCCTGCAACCCAGACCACGCGCTCGGTATTCTGGTCGATGAGACTGAGGCGCCGCCCAAAGCTGGGGGGTATCGGACCGGTGTTTTTGACCAAGCGGTAGCAGGCCTCACGTCCAACATCCGGGCGCGCCTTCTGAATGACCTTGAGATACTCCGCCGCAACGAGAGCCCTGCAGAATTCGCGGATTTTGTGGCGCTGCTGATCGTCAAGTTCGACGTCGAAGCTCATGACAAGGTCAGTGACCGTGAAGGTCTGTGTCGCCCGCATGACCGCCCATACACGCCCGGTCATGCTCTTGCGTTTGCCGCGTTTGACCGCTTCGATTTCAGCGTCGTCGTGAACCGAGAACCATTGCTTGCCACCTGCCTGCCCGAGGGACCGCACGATGTTCTTGCGCCGCAGAACCGACCAGATGCGCTCAACGCGATAATCGGAAAATGCCATGGCCTGCTTCAACGTCTTCAGCTGGAATTTCGGCTGGCTCTTGACCCAATCCCACAAGGCGCGCTCTTCAGGGGTTTGAGGCACAAATCTCTCGGCGGGCATCATGCAACACCTCCGCGCGGGGCAGGGGCATGACGGCGAGGAAACTCAACCCCGCCCCAGCTTTTCAGATCGATGTGGTCCTCGCCGATGGTACGGCAGTGTTCCAGCACCACCGCGAAATCGCGAGCCATGTAGCGGGCCGAGCCACGGTTGTCTGTGCGGATGCGCTCCCGCAGGTCCTCTGCGATCGTGACACCCGGCGCGTAGTGCTTGGCGAGCAGTTCGGCATCTTTCTCGTCGGCAGGCTCGGCCTGAACCCAGCTTGCAATCCGACCATCGACTTGCTCTGCGCTCCGCAGCATCTGGGGCAAGTTTTCCATGCCGATCAGAATGACCGCGGCGCCCGAATTGTCGTGCAGGTCGCGGATCATGTTGATCATGCCCTTTTTGACCGCGTAATCGGCCTCGTCGATGATCAAGGTGCGGCCTGAAATGGCGAGGCTCCGCTGGGCGCGCATGGCGAGAGACGCCAGCGTCCCGCGATCAGGCTGGTCAAGCTCATGCAAAAGCTGCTCCAGCAGGAACTTTTGCGTCCACGTCTGCTGGACACTGATGTGAATGCAGTCCTGGTTGTTGGCGCAGAACGCGGCGCCAAAGCTCTTTCCAAGCCCTGGAAACCCGTGAAAAACGGCCATGCCAGGCAGGCCAAAAGCCCTGTTTTCAACACGCTCGACGAGCGTGGCGAGCCTCATGACGTTGCTCAGCGGCTGAACCGCCTTTCCCAAATTGAATTTTCGTGCCATTGTTGGGTCCTTCGTTAAGGTGCCGTCCGCGTCTCATCCCAAAGCCGGGCGGCACCGCTTCCTCTCAGTTCGATCTCTTGGTCTCGGCCTCGTGCATCCTCATGCGGCCGCGAAACACGGCGGTTTCCCGGAAACCCGCCAGCCAACGGGCCTCGTCTTCTCCGACTGGCTCGCCCCGCTCGGAGCGGCCCAAAATGTCCAGCGCCTCTTCGAAGAGCTGCGCTTCAGTCTTGGCCGCCCGCGGGTTGGACGGTGCCGCTTGGGGCGCGGTGGGCTGTTCCATTCGGTGAATGGTCGCCTCTCTGCGCGCCGCCACTTGATCGGCGTCCGCAGGGGCTTCCAGGGCAGAGGGCTTGGGTCGTGAGGCGGCATTGAAACGACCCGACACCACCTTCTCGCTCAGGTCCTCGCGTGCCTTCTCAGCGCGAGCTGTCTTACGCGCGGCAACCTCTTCGACCGTAAGCGGGTTCAACGCCTTCAGCAGCTCTTTCTCGGCGCGTTTGATCGCAGCCTTCTGACGGGCAAGAGTGCGCCCGCTGGTCAGGTCATGGAACCCGATCTTCTGCTGGCACTCGGCAAAGCCCATGAACGCGCCATCGAGCGAGTAGATGAACACCCCGGCGTGCAGATCATCCGGGTTGAACCGAGCGACGACCTTGAGGCCGGGATGCTGGCTCATCCAGCTGCCGTGATACACGTTGTCCTGGAACTTGAGCGAGCCGTTATGCTGGTGGAGCTTGCCGACATGCTGGCCCATCATCCAAAGGCGGCGGTGCTCTTCGGTAGGTTTGCGGATCGGCGTGCTGCGGTAGCTATCGGCGAACGTGGTGTCGAACGACCGGCCTTTGGCGGTATCTGTCAGACGCCCGTCGCGCGCATTGTGCTCTTCGATGCCCTCTGCGACCACATCGAGGAAGGTGTCTATCGGGATGGCGCGGGACCGGTAGTCCTCAGGCTTAGCGTCTGGCCGGTTGCCGACATAGGCGCCGTGGAACCGCGGATCCATCGAGATGGTTGTCGCCAGATCGCGGAATGCCCGCTCGATCGGCTTGGATTGCCCGTGCGCGGGCTTGGCCCAGTGAACCTTAATGCCGAGGAGTGGAAGGACGCCCAGCGGGTCGTCGTCGCGGATCTTGAAGCGGAACCGCGTCGGTGTGCCGCCGGTGAGCCACTTGTTCGCAAACTCGCGGCCGTTGTCGAAAACGCAGCGCTTCGGAATGCCCCATGTGTCGATCATGTCTCCGAAGGCGGCCATCACCATGACCGCGTTCGGATGGTGATCGATCCGCCAGGATAGGATTTTGCGGCTGTAGAGGTCCTGGAAGCCCACCAGTTGAGGGCGCGAGACGGTCCCGTCCGGCCAGGCGACGAAGACATCAAACTTGTGGCAGTCGGCATTCACGCTTTCCAGCGCGGTGAGTGAGGTTTTGTCGCGAATCTGCGCGGGGAAACAGCGCTCCAGCCCGGCCACTCCCTCACGGGCAAACACGCGCGTCACCCGCGGCACGTCCCGCTCTAAACGACGCTGCGCGGTGCGGTTGGGCAGAATGTCCCAGCCCTCAGTTGTCGCAGCCGCCACCGCGTCGCGATAGCACTGTTGAAACGGCGGGCCGGGGATGCGCAGATAGAGGCCCTTAAGCTCGTTCATGAACTCGATGGCCGCGACATGCACTTTGGAGCTGCGCTGGCCCTGGCGGTGGCGCGGCGCGAGGTAGGCCAGCCAGTCGCTCTCATCGAGGCCGGTGGTCAGCTCGATCCAGTTGTAGATCGTGCGGGTGGACTTGCCGATCTGGCGGGCAACAGCAGCCGCCGCAGCCATCTGGGTCATGCCAGCGGCATGGGCGGACTGCACTTCCTGAACCGCACGCAGACGCTCCTGAGCGATCCCTTTCACGCGGTCGGGCAGGGCGTCATACTGCGCCCACGCCTCGCCGCGATCCGGGCGCTGTGCGATGGGCTGCGGACCAGCGGCCTGCGTCAGCAGCTTGCGCTTTGCCAGATCGGGCAGCACGGACCAGTGATACTGAACCCCGCCGCCGCGCCCGATTTTAGAGCGGGTTGCATCCGGGATGTCATGCCAGCCGTCACGCTGGGCCATGCGGGTCACAGAGCGCTTGGTTCCAGGCACGCCTGGTAAGCCCGACGCGGCCAGCTCTGCCGCCGTCCACCAGTGCTTATCCGGCTCAAGGCGCGCCATCAGGCAGGGGTCCTGCGGCTGGTAAAGGCCGCGCTCGTGTCAACGCCCAGCTGCAGCAGCATGGGACGCAACTCGTCCTGATGCTCTTCGACAAAGGCCTTGCGCGCCGCCATCGACGCGCGCGCCCAGGCCTCCTCAATCGACGCGATGTTTGCATCGGTTGGCGTCTTGCGCTCGGCCCCGACCTCGCGGCCACGTTTCACGACCTCGCCAGCGGACTTTGCCTTGCCCGCGCCCAGCTCGCGGCAGATGATCCGCCGGTCGTCCGGGCTGGCCTTGGCAATCACCTGTAGATCGGCAAGCGTGGTGCGGGTTTCCATGCGGCGAAGATCGAGGATGTCGTCCGCGCTGAGGGCCTCGCCGACCGAGACAAGGCGCTCGATATGGCGCTTGGAAAGCTGGCGCTGCTCGGCGACCGATGTAGTGAACGACACGATGTCGCTCGCTAGACTTCCTGTGTGTCGGTTCCCCTTGAACGCATCCTTTTTCGTCTCCGGATACATCCGCTCATAGACCGCCTTGCGCTCCGCCAGGAACACGGCAAGGTCCAGCGGGGCCAGCTGCGCATGGGCAAGGTTGTCGTCGATCTCGACCAGCTTGGCCCAGTCGTCGTCGCACTCCCAGATCTTGCTGCGGATCGTGAACCGGCCCAGCTTGCGGAAGGCCTCCAGGCGGTGGCCCCCGGCCATCAGACGCAGGTGCGCACCCTTCATCCGACGGAGGTGGATTTCCTGCTGGAGGCCAACCGTTTCGATAGAGGCCGCAAGGCTTTCCACCGCGCTCAGGGATACCGGTCGCATGCGGCCCCCGTTGTCGATCTCGTCGAGGGTCACTTCGCGCGTGTCGATAAGGGTTGCTTCGGGCATTACGTTTCCTTCGGCGACCTGATCAGCGTGTAGTAGTAGAGGCGCTGCCCCCGCTCGTTCACCTTAGCCTGGCAATCGATCCGTGCGCCGTTGGCGCGCAGCTCTGAAATCGCCGCTGTTGTCGCTTCGACCTGGGCGCGTTCGCGCAGCTCGCGGGTCGACAGGGGCTTCTTGGCGCGCTGCAGGGTGCGCAACAGACGCTGCAGCCGGGGGCTGGTTTTCAGGCTGGCGTGTTTCATCAGGCCGCCCGATCCGGGATCACCGCAAAGGACGCTTGGCCGGACAGCATCAGCTCGGCCGTCTCCAGCGCGCCGTTCGCTATCATGATCAGCAACTGGGCCATCGCGACGTCTTTGACCTTCTCGGCCTCATTGAAGAGGTCTCGGTGCCGCTTGAACTCCTCAGTGGACGGCGTCCGCCCGCCCCGCGTGATCTCAATTTCGTAATCGGCGCAGATCGTCCGTTTGTGGACGTGCTCGGCCAACGTGTCTTGCAGTCGGGCGAAGTGCTCGGCAGGCGTCAGGTCGCAAGTCTCAACAGCGGTGCGGGTCATGGGGCGTCTCCAAAGATCAAGGGCAAGAGCATCAGCATCATCAGGATCGCGAACAGGCAGGCCGCGCCGATGCAGTCGCTGATGAACGGCCACCAGCGTTGGAATAAGATTGCGCCACGCGACGGCAGGGAGCCGACAAGTGGTACCGTCGCGCGGCGCTGACCCTCAGCCACTGCCATGGGCGAGGGATGGGTGAAGGCGGGAACCTCGAAAAAAGCCGCCGGAAGCGCGATAGGAGCTGCGCTCCCGGCGGAAGTCGCCGAGGCAGATGAGGCCAGGCGAGCAGTGTGCTCGGCCTCCGCGGCATTCGTGGTTTCAGTGACAGGGCGGCTCATGACGCGCGCGCCTTTTTGGCAGGGCGCGGGATGTCAGACGGCCAGTCGAGATCTTCGGGCCAGATCTCTGCAAACCGCTGGATCATAGCCTCGGCAGTCTTCGTTCCGGTGTCACCGCCCTCTTGAAGCCGCTGCAGGTAGTTACCCTTGCCGCATAGCTTCATTGAAACGGTCCAATGCGTTCGCTCGGTGTGAACGCTGTATGCGTTTGCCAAGGAGAGTATCTGTGAAATCTGCACGCTCATACATCCTAACTAGATTTATAAGTACAATCCAGTCAAGACTTAAAAGTACAAAAACACAAAGTCAGGAATTCCAGACTCGCCAACTTAGACTTATAGGTCTATCCGCTCTGCATGGACGAGGTTCTTCGCGCTATTGAAGATGCACTAAAGGCTAAGGGGATATCCGCTTCAGCCGCTTCCACCGCAGCCGTAGGGAATGCGGTTTTTATTCGAAACATGAAGAACCGTCGGGCAGGCGAACGCTCACACACAATCGAAAGCCTTCAGAAGCTTGCCGCTGTCCTCGATCTCGAATTCTATTTCGGCCCGCCGCGAACGGAGGCAATCAACCCAGACTGGGGCGGCTTCGCAGAGGCCCAGCTTCAGATCGATGGTCGCCCCGAAGCGCTCGCGCAAGGCTACGAGCCTATTTTCTTCCATGAAGAGGCCGGGGGGCGTGACACCATCACGCCATTCGCCGTGTCACGCGCCTGGATCGAAGACCGCGGCCTCGACATCGCCCAACTGCGCTGCATCGCTGTCCCGGCTGATCAGGCCGCGATGAATATCGTCCCAGGCGACCGCGCGGTCATAGACCTGCGGCGTCCCTTCGATCTTGACGGGCGCATCTTCGCCTACTTCGACAGTCTGATGAGCGGCGTGAAGGTCTCGCGCCTCAAACAGCTCAGCCCAGGCGTCGTAATGGTCATCACACCGGACGGAGAGCCGGAGCAGCTGAAGCAGGGGCCCGGCCATCGGATCCTCGGCCCGGTCGTGCTGCACTTCTCAGAGCAACACCTGCGCGCCAGCGCGGGCAGCTGACCTGCCAAACACCCGAAAATCGCGTCCCACTTCTTTTCGGCGTCCTCGTGGCCCAGTTGTCTGTAAGTGTATGACCTTATTGCGTTAATCGGAACTGGGACGCGAAAAACCAAACTGGGACGCGCGTGTCCCAGTTCCAGCCCTATTTTCGAGCGCCCATTAGGCCGGTTTGTGAGCCACGCACCCTAAAAAACCGTTTATCTTATTGGCTTTACGCGCGCCCTAGGGGATTGAAGAATTGTTTGTCAACATAATCGCGCTTATGCCTTCAAACACCCGTTTTACGGCCTATTGAAGAAAAGCCACTCAGTGCGCTTCAGCCACCATCACGCAGCCATTTGCGGCGTGTTTTCAATGCGCTGTCCGCATTCTTCCGCCATCTGACGCGATCTTCCGGTTGCTGCAATATTCAGTGTCAAAGCACAAGGAAAATACGTGCGTTGGCGTGCCTGCGGCCGCCCAGACAATGTCATAGGCGTCGAGTGCAGGATCGAAGAACGCACGTGGCGGGGTCAGGTGACCAATCGGAGAGACACCGCCAATTGCAAACCCGGTCTGGGCGCGGATCAGCGCAGCGTCCGCCTTGCCCAAAGGTTCGCCTGCCAGTGCGCTCGCTTTTTCTGCGTCAACCGTGTTGCCTCCGGCAGTGATGAAAAGGATCGCCGCACCGCTCTGCTGACCAGCAAAAATGATCGACTTTGCGATTTGATCAACTTCGGAGCCCAGCGCTTTGGCGGCGTCCTGTGCCGTGCGGGCGAGGGCCGTCTCTTGGGTGGTATCGGGATGGCCCGCAGCGGCAAGGGCCGCGCGAACGCGTTTCAGACTTTTGCTCATGCGCCTGTTCTGGCGTGCAGGCGGGGCTTGTGCAAGCCGCAGGTGGGGGGCAGTGTCGCGTCATGACTGCCCTGATCCCGACCCGATTGCCGCGCCCCTTTGACCCACGGGCAGGTGACGGCGCGGCGGTCCCCGGTCTCAGCGGCGATGCGGCTGCGCTGGTGGCGGGGGCGGCGGGCGGCTCTCCCTACCTTGCCGCGTTGATCGAAAAGGAAGCGGGCTGGCTGGCGGGCGCGTTTGCGGACATAGATGCCGCCGTTTCGACTGAACTTGACGCGCTGCCTGCGGCGGCTCCGGACACACTCAAAAGCACGCTGCGCCGCGCGAAGCGGCGGGTTGCGCTGGTGGCGGCGCTTGCCGATCTGGGCGGCGTCTGGCGGCTGGAGCAGGTGACAGGCGCTTTGACGACGCTTGCCGACGCGGCCTGCGACGCGGCGTTGCGCACATCCCTGCACAACGTGGCCGCGCGCGGTAAACTGCCGGGCGTCGGCCCCGATGATCTGCACGATTGCGCCAGCCTGACCGTGCTTGCCATGGGCAAGATGGGGGCGGGCGAGCTGAACTATTCGTCGGACATCGACCTGATATGCCTTTTCGACGAAAGCCGGTTTGATCCTTCCGATTTTGCCGAAGCCCGCGCGGGTCTGGTGCGGGCCACGCGCGCGATGTGCGCCTTGCTGAGCGACATTACCGATGAAGGCTATGTGTTTCGAACGGACTTGCGGCTGCGGCCTGACCCGTCCGTGACCCCTGTTTGCGTCGGGATGGAGGCGGCGGAGCGCTATTACGAAAGCCAGGGACGGACATGGGAGCGCGCCGCATTCATCAAGGCACGCCCCTGCGCCGGCGACATCAGCGGCGGAGCGGCCTTTTTGAAAACGCTAAACCCCTTTGTCTGGCGCAAACATCTGGATTTCGCTGCGATCGAGGATGCGCACAACATGCGCCTTGCTATCAGGGCGCACAAAGGGACGGGCGGGCCGATCACCCTGCCGGGCCACGACATGAAACTTGGGCGCGGCGGGATCCGCGAGATCGAGTTCTTCACTCAGACGCGCCAGTTGATCGCAGGCGGGCGTGATCCGGACCTGCGCGTGCGACAAACGGTTGGCGGACTTGAGATGCTGGCGCGCAAGGGCTGGATACCGGGCACGTTGTCGGAAGAACTGGCCGATCACTACCGGGCGCACCGACTGGTGGAACACCGGGTGCAAATGGTGCGCGATGCCCAGACACATGCGCTGCCCGCCACCGATGAAGGGTTCGCAAGGCTGGCGGCCATGATGGACATGGATGTCGCCGCGCTAAAAGCCGACCTGACAGAGCGGTTGGAGGCGGTACATCGCGGGACCGAAGGCTTCTTTGCCCCCGGCGTGCCTCAGGCCGCGCCGCGGTCGATGACAGACCTGGATGACAGTCTTTTCGCTGCGTGGTCGCGCGCGCCGGCGTTGCGCAGTCCGCGCGCCGCCGCTGTGTTCGAACGGATCCGCCCCGCGCTCCTGACCCGTCTTGCCGAGGCCTCTCAGCCTGAAGAGGCCGCGCGGGCCATGGGTGGTTTTCTGGAAGGGTTGCCAGCAGGCGTACAGCTTTTCTCGCTGTTCGAAGCCAATCCGCAGCTGATGGACCTTTTGGTCGATATCGTAAGCGCGAGCCCGCATCTTGCCGCATACCTCGCGCGGAACGCGGGCGTGTTCGATGCGGTCATCAGCGGCGGTTTCTTTGGCCCTTGGCCTGGGCAGGACGCGCTTACCAAGGACCTCACTGCGGTTCTTGCGGCCGAGGATGATTACGAACGAACGCTTGACGCTGCGCGGCGGTGGGCGAAGGACTGGCACTTCCGTATTGGCGTGCACCATCTGCGCGGGCTGGCGACGGGGCGCGAAGCGGCGACGCAATACGCGGATCTTGCCTGCGCCTGCATCTGCGGCTTGTGGCCCGCAGTACAGGCCGACTTTGCAGCTCGGCATGGCCCACCACCCGGACGCGGCGCGGCGATCCTCGGCATGGGATCGGTCGGGGCACGGCGCCTGACCTCTGCGTCGGACCTCGATCTGATTGTCATCTACGATTCAGATGGGCAGGACAGTTCGGACGGGCGCCGGCCACTGGCAAGCAGAACCTACTACGCCCGGCTGACGCAAGCGCTGATCACCGCTCTGAGCGCGCGCACGGCGCAAGGGCAGCTATACGAGGTCGACATGCGACTTCGACCGTCCGGCACGTCCGGGCCCGTGGCGACGAGCATGGGCAGTTTTTGTAGCTATCAGCGCAATGAGGCATGGCTCTGGGAGCATCTTGCGCTCACCCGGGCGAAGGTCATCACGGGTCCGGCTGCGCTTGGTGCAGAAATCGAGGCGCTGCGCCGGGAAATCATTGCACGGCCGCGGGAGAGGGCCGGCGTTGTCGCCGACCTGCACGCAATGCGGGAACGCATTGCCTCTGCAAAAGGGCCGGGCGCACCGTGGGACGCCAAGCTTGGGCATGGGCGAATGCAGGAAATCGAATTGATTGCGCAGGCGGGTCTTCTGCTTTCGGGAAATGCGGCACGCGATATTGACACGGGCCTTTTAGGCGCTGTCGCCAGCGGGCTTCTGGATGCCGCAGGCGCGCAGGCATGTGCAGCGGCTTATGCGCTTTGCTTTGACCTGCAAATGGCCGGACGGCTCACAAACCGCGCGGGTCTCGACCCAGATCAATTGGGGCAGGCTGCGCGCGCGTTTCTGGCCCGTGCAACCGGGATGGAAGATATTGGTGCCCTTGCCGCCGCACTGGCCGCGCGCACGGGCGCTGCGGGCGGCGTGATTGACGCGCGCCTTGCGGAGGAGAGTGGTGCATGACGAAAAAGGGCGAGCCAGACGATCCCAAAGGCCTCTTGTACGAGGCGTACCGGATCGAGGGCATCACCAAACCTGAGTGCCGGACGATCTTTCTGGACTGGGCGCTTAGCCTGCCGGACGGGACCGAGCCCGCACCGGTTATTGAACGTCTGCTAAGTCGCTATGGGCCCGCCGCATCTGCTCATCCCATGACCGAAGTTCTGACCGAAGGGCTGGCCCGCAGTGGTCCGCCCAAGCGCCGCGGCGGCTGGCGGTCCCGCCCGCGGGGGCCAGCCTGACCCAATAGTTTCCGCACAATTTTCGCTGAATTGCACCGATTGTGTCCCAATCTTGCCCCAAAGCTGCGTGAAACCTTGGGCAGAGCAAAACGGGAGCCGGCACGACAACCGGCCTGGAGACAGACAGATGAACGCACTCAAACTGATTTTCGCCCTTGGCATGGGCGCCCTCGTGTCGGCCTGTGGTGGCACAGCCCCCGCGACGCGGAACGCCCCGTTCGAGCCGATTGCGCCGCCCAAGGCGAGCGCACCGGCGCTCCAGCCTGTGACCATCACCCAAATCAATGTCGAAGTGCCGCGCGGCCTGACCGTTTCTGAGGCGAACACGTACCTTCCAAATGCGGACATCGTCTGGCGCGGTGATCTTATTGGGGATCGGCACGCACAAGTCGCGGCAATCTTCACCGAAGCCTTTAGCCGTACCGCTGCGTCGATCAGCGGCGACCGCAACGTCGTGGTTGATGCCCGCGTTGTCCGGTTTCACGGCCTGACCGAAAAGGCGCGTTACAGCGTCGGCGGCGTTCACAATATCGAATTCGACCTGATGGTTCGCGACGCGGAAACAGGTGTACTTTTGGCTGAACCAAAGCGCGTGCGCGCCGACCTCGACGCCTTTGGCGGTCGCGAGGCGATCCGTGCGGATGCGCGCGGTGAAACGCAAAAGGTCCGCATTACGGCACATCTGGCCGAAGTGTTGCGCCAGGAAATCATGGTGCCGGGTGGGCACAAGACGGCAAACCTCGGGCTCTTCCAGCAGATGAACAAGCCGACCTCCGGCCCGTCCTGAACCTTTCGGTCCAGCATAAACCACGCTAAGGGGACGTCATGACGACGTCCCCTTCCTCGTTTCCGGTTGTGCGGCTGAGGCCCAAGGCCAACGCCCGCGCGATCCGCCATGGCTTTCCTTGGGTCTACGCCAACGAACTGGTGCTCGACCGTCGCACCAAGGCGCTCGCGCCCGGCAGTTTTGCCGTGCTGGAGGACGATGCGCGTCAGCCGTTGGGCCTTGTGACCGTGAACCCTGCGTCTCGCATCGCCGCGCGCATGATGGACCGTGACAATAACGCAGTTATTGGTGCCCCATGGCTGGAAGCGCGCCTGAGCCGGGCGTTTGCGCGGCGGTCCCGACTTTACGATGCGCCCTTTTATCGCTTGATCCACGCTGAAGCCGATGGGCTGCCCGGTGTTGTGATCGACCGATTTGGCGATGCCTGTGTGCTGCAGCCAAACGCCGCCTGGGCCGAAGCGATGATCGGCCCGCTCGCCGATGCTCTTGTGTCCGTCACGGGCGCAGCGACTGTGCTGAAGAACGCAAGCGGGCGGACGCGGGTTTTGGAAGGTTTGGACGACACGAGCACGGTTTTGCGGGGAACTGCGCCCGCGGCGCCGGTGCCGGTGCAGATGAACGGCGCGACTTATATGGCTGACCTGACGGGTGGGCAAAAGACCGGGCTTTTTTACGATCAACGCGAAAATCACGCCTTTGCCGCGCGGATGGCCAAGGGGGCGCGTGTGCTGGACGTCTTCAGCCATGTCGGTGGTTTCGGACTTGCGGCCTTGGCCGGCGGGGCGGCCTCTGCCCTCGCGGTGGATGGGTCCGCACCAGCGCTTGAACTGGCGACGCAAGGCGCGGCGGCGATGGGCGCGGCGACGCGTTTTGCCACGCGGCAAGGCGATGCGTTTGACGTGCTTTCGGCTCTGGGCGGCGAGGGCGCGCAGTTTGATCTGGTGATTTGCGATCCGCCTGCCTTTGCGCCGGCAAAGCCTGCGCTGGACGCGGGGCTGCGCGCTTATGAGCGTATTGCGCGCATGGCGGCGCCACTCGTGGCAGAGGGTGGCACGCTTGTTCTGTGCTCATGCAGCCACGCGGCGGATCTTGCGCAGTTTCGCGCCGCCTGCGTGCGCGGAATCGGGAAGGCGGGCCGGGGTGGGGCGTTGATATACACAGGTTTTGCCGGGCCGGACCATCCGCAGCTGCCGCAACTGGCGGAATCGGGGTACCTCAAGGCGCTGGCATTCGCCTTATGAAGATCGTCATCGACGCCTGCGTTCTATACCCCACAGTCATGCGAGAGGTCGTGCTGGGTGTGGCGCGCGCGGGGGCGTTCACGCCGCTGTGGTCCCCAAGGCTGCTCGAAGAATGGGCCCGTGCAGCGGCCAAGCTGGGGCCGGAGGGCGAGGCGCAGGCGCGCGCAGAAATCGTGGGACTTCGAGCCGCTTGGCCGCATGCAGAGCTGCAGGTGCCAGAGGGGTTCGCGGATCGTTTCTGGCTGCCGGATCCCGCTGATATCCATGTGCTGGCCGCTGCGGTCTACGGGTCAGCTGACGCGATCATGACGTTGAATGCCAAGGATTTTCCGCGCAACCTTCTTGCCGAAGAAGGGCTATCTCGCGTCGATCCCGACAGCTACCTATTGGGGGTTTGGCAGGCGTCCGCTGATCTTGTGACGCCAGTGGCCGAGGATGTTTTGGCGACGGCGCGGCGGTTGTCTGGGCAGGACTGGGACATGCGCGCGCTCTTAAAAAAGGCGCGCCTCCCACGGCTGGGAAAAGCGATGACGCGCTAAGCCCGGCTCTGGCTCAGGGCTTTGCCGCAGCGTACCCGTCCACCGCTTGCACCAACTGCTTTTGCACAGATTTGTTGAACTTTAGCACCTTTGCGATGTCGTCGTTCGAGGTGCCGGCGCCGGAGGCAACCGCCTTGATCGCCGGGCGCATTTTTGACCAAAACAGATCAGCCGTCCTGAGGTTGCGCGCGATACGGGCATCTGGTGGTTCAACCACGTCGCCGTTGCCGCTGGCCAGGCGTTCTGCGCCAATACGAATGTGGGCAAGTGTGTCGATAAGTGCGACGCGCATGGGTGGTCCGGCCAATCCCACATGGATCAGGCACATCTGGCGCAAGGCGCGTTGAATGAGAAGCCGTTGCCGCGCCGCAAGACGCAACGCTGGTACCACGGAGGGATCGACGATTTCGCCACCGGGCTCTGCGGAAATGAAATAACTGGCCAGCGTGCTCGCACTTTCTACAGCCGGATCGATTCCGCGCAAAATCTGGCTCATGATGACGGCGTGCCGGTCCCCGGCAAGAATTTGATGATACGCGGGCGCATAGGCCGCCCAAGCCGTTTGCACGGTTGCAATTCGGCTTAAATCAGCCGGGTCGGAGGGGGGCGCAATTCCCATCCATTCGTGCCCGTCTGAAAAAGCTGCAAGCGCGGTGCCATAGCGATCAACCGCCTCAAGCGCCGCATCCGCCTGCCGGTCAGGGTCGATTCCGCCCAACGCGAAACAAACCGAACTGCCCATTGCTTCGATCAATGCGGGTTGCCCCAGTGCGACAGTAATGCGTTTCGCCCCCCCCGCTGACGCCGCTGAAGGATGTACGAAGCCAAGAAGGCCTAGGATAGCGAGAGCAAGAAATACGGGCACGGGTCAATCGAACAAGGGATCGTCACCGACATACATCGTCGATCTTACCAGAGCGTTACCGGCGGAAAGTTACTCGCGCGCTTTTTCCCATTTCGTCTCAAGCGCTTGCAGCGCCTTGATCCGTTCGGGCGTTTTAGGGTGGCTCATCAGCCAAGCCGGCACGGCACCGGAATTGGATTGCGTCAGCGCTTCGAGTTTTTCAAAAAGGCTGATCTGGGATCTGATCCCGATACCAGCCTTTGTCAGAAGTGCGGCCGCGTAGGCATCGGCTTCGTATTCGTCCGATCGGCTGAGCCGGGCGGCCAGCATTGTCGTGAGCATGTTGGCGACCCACACGCCGATCCCGGGCAGGAAGCGCGACAAGACCATGCCAAGCGCGGCGCGCATGGCATTTTGACCGGAAAAGTCGATCATACGGCGACGCGAATGGCCCAGCGCGACGTGGCCCAACTCGTGCGCGATGACCGAAGCCATCTCGTCCGCGGACACCTCGCCGGCTCGAAACTTGCGGTAAAACCCGCGGGTTATGAAAATCCGTCCGTCTGGGGCGGCAAGTCCATTCACAGGCTCGATTTCATAGATGTGGACCTTGATCCGCTCCAGATCCAGAGCGCGCGCCATCCGGTCGGTCAGCGTGCGTAACATAGGATCAACCAGTTCGGTCGAGTTCGCGTCAAGCTCGCGCCCCGTACGCCAGGCAGAGAAGCGGAACATAGCGATACCATACAGGATCGCGAAAAGGATCGGGGCGACTTTAAGCATGGCGTTGATATGGGATCCGAACGCGCATGTGTCGAGGCCGGACGCTCTGGTAGAAGCTTATTTTACCGAATGACGGTCCGATCACGCGTCCCAGACGACAGGCAGGGTTGTCGGGCCGCGAAAAGCCCAGCCGTGAAACGGGACGTCGCCGGTGATGTGGAGATTTGGAAGGGCGGCAAAGAGCTTTGGTAGAGCATGAGATGCGATGAGGGTGCGCGATGCCGCGGCGCCGGCGCAAAAATGGGGGCCAGCACCGAAGGGGATCGCAGGCTGGGTATCGCGGGTGATATCAAACGCATCAGGGCTGTCAAAATGTGCACGGTCCCGTCCTGCCGAACCGAACATCAGAAAGACGAGGTCGCCTTCGTGCAGGGTGACCCCAGCCGCCGAGTCCTGCCTTGCCACTCTGCGAGGCGACATGCCGATAGGGGCGATGAGGCGCACGTATTCTGCAAAGGCGTCGGCGTAGCTGCGGCGGCCATTTAGGATCAATGCATGCTGGTCCGGATGGGTCATCAGCGCCCACGCACAACCGGCAATGGCATCCCGGGGCTCGTTCTGGCCACCGCCAATGATCACCCGCACGTTGCCTGCGATCGCGTCCAGGTCGAGGCCCGCCTGGTCAAAGACGGAGATAATCGACAGGTCGGGGCTTTTGCGCAGCTGGGGCAGGCGCTGCGCAATCAGCTCCTTGATGTGATCCTTCCATGCGTAGCCCTTCGCGTCGATCTGCGGGTCCTTTTGGTAGTTGGCCGCGGCGTCAAGCATCGCCTGAGACGCCGTATCCATGTCGATTGCGCTCATGTTCGTCAGCCCGGTCATCGTGCGCAGGGCATCGGCGGACACGGGCATGGCGAAATCCGTGACGAGGTCCATCTGGCCCCGCGGGCGCAACCGGTCCAGATGGTTCTGAACGATCTGCGCAAATTTGTCCTCCAGGTGATCACGCACCGTGCGGGGGCTCAATGCTGGGAAAAGCGCCTTTCGTTCGGCCATGTGCGCGGCGCCATCCTTGCGCATCATGTTGGGGCCCATCACCTGTGTCAGCAGCCCGTCCGGCTGGTCGGATGACAAGACCTCGATCCGTTTTTCCTGCACGAAAATATCGTCGCGGCGGGTGATCAGCGTCGCGCCAAGCTGCGGCACATAGGTGATGGGAGCCTTATCGCGCATCTGTTCCAACGCCGGATAGGGGTCGGCCGCAAAAGTTGCTAAATCTATGTGTGTTTCCGGAGCATTCGACATGCCAAGACGGTAAGGTGCAGCGGCCTTGTCTGGCAATTGCATTTGTCACCCTCAATTTTCGAAACAATCGCCTCAATGGCGCCGCATTGTCCCTTTAGCGGAGCAGAAAAGATATACCGGGACGAGGAAGAACAATGCGCATTTTTTTGATGGTGAGTGGGCTGGCCTTGCTTGGCGCCTGCGCGCAGGCGCCAGCGCCGCTAGGTTCGGCTGGCGCAGAGCTGGTGAGTCGGAATGTTGTGCGCCCGGAGGCCTTGCAGGTACAGATCGGGCAGGAGCGCGCACTGGCCAAGCAGGCTGAAACGCTGATGCAGTTGAGCGACCGACTGGTGCGGCGCAGTACAGGTAAGGGTCTTGCTATTGGAACGGCAGCTGGGTGCGCTTTGGTTGTCGTGGACGCGAGTCGTGCCCAAAGCTGTCTTGTTGGCGCGGCTGTCGGTGCCGCGGTTGGCGCGGCAAATGGCAAACGCGACGTTGGAAAGCGGGTAGAACGGGTATCGGGAAACGCGCTGGTCAAGACGCTGCGTCCGATGAACGTGGCTATGGCCGCGTTCAAAACCGACTTGTCCCCACTATTGGCCGCACAAGATGCGGAACTGAACGCCATGGCGGCCGCGAACGATCCGCGCTATGCCGCGCGCCGGGCCGAAATCGCAGCGTTCCGTACGCGCCTCGTTGACGCGCTGCAGGTGACCGAGACACAGGCGCGCACCGCTGCGCGGCACATCGAAGCGGCCAGCCATGAAGGGCAGGGCGGCCTTGGCTACCACTGGATGACCAGTGACAAACTGGCCGACGACGCAGTTTCGGCGCGGGCCAGCATCGATCTGTTGTCCTGATTCTTGCGACAATCCGGGCCGGGCGCCCAGTAAACACGCGATTTGTGAACGATTGCCCGATTTGTGCCACAATTGGTGTCTATACTGAACTCAATACAAAAAAGATCGAGCAGTAGGATCTTCATTATGAAACGCTTTGCGTTCCTGATCGTGGCCCTTGCCACGGTTGGCGCGTGTGCCAGCCATGGTCCGGACGGTTATGTGCCGCCCAGCCGTGCGGCCGTGGATGCAGGGCCAGTCTTCACACCGCTGGCCTTTCAGCCCGAGCCCGCACTCTCGTCGCGGTCATCAATCACCCTGTTCTAAGGCAGGGAACCGTAGACATCTGGCGCGTGCCCATCCCTTGGGCGCGTGCATTTACCGTTCAGCGGGTGAGAACACGCATGCCGCGGCTGAGCCCTTCGAGGGTCATGGGGACCATCGCCTCGGGTCCGAAAATTTCGCGGATCATGCTGATCGAATGGGTATAACCCCAGTACTTCTCGGGCACCGGGTTGATCCAGAGTGTTGAATTCCACTGATCCCGCGCGCGGGACAGCCAGACCTGCCCGGCTTCGGCATTCCAGTGTTCTGACGCGCCGCCGGGATAAGCGATCTCATAAGGAGACATCGACGCGTCCCCGACAAAAATGCACTTATAATCCGGCCCGTAGGTGCGCAGGATCTCTGCGGTGGATGTCTGATCGTCCCAGCGGCGGCGGTTGTCCTTCCACACTCCCTCGTAAAGGCAGTTGTGGAAATAGAAGTGCTCGAAGTTCTTGAACTCTGATTTCGCGGCGCTGAACAGCTCTTCGACCACCTTCACATGCGGATCCATCGACCCGCCCACGTCGAGGAACAACAGAACCTTGACCGCGTTCCGCCGTTCGGGCCGGGTCTTGACGTCCAGATATCCGTGCTCGGCGGTGGCGCGGATGGTGCCGTTCAGGTCCAACTCCTCCTGCGCGCCGTCGCGGGCCCAGCGGCGCAGGCGTTTCAGGGCCACCTTGATGTTCCGCGTGCCCAACTCGACCTGGTCGTCGAGGTTCTTGAACTCGCGTTTATCCCAGACCTTCACCGCCTTCTGGTGACGGCTTTCTTTCTGGCCGATCCGCACACCTTCGGGGTTGTAGCCGTAAGCGCCAAACGGGGAGGTGCCAGCCGTGCCGATCCATTTGTTGCCGCCCTGGTGGCGCTTTTTCTGCTCCTCCAGCCGCTTTTTCAGCGTCTCCATCAGCTTGTCGAACCCGCCAGCGTCCTCGATTTCCTTGCGCTCTTCTTCGGACAGATGCTTTTCGGCCAGCTTTTCCAGCCAGTCATGCGGTATATCGACGGCCTCTAGCACCTGATCGATGCTGATCTCTTCCAGTCCCTCGAACGTTGCTGCAAACGCGCGGTCGAACTTGTCGATGTTGCGCTCGTCTTTCACCATGATGGCGCGGGCGAGGTAATAGAACGCCTCGACATCATAGGTGGACAGACCCGCTTTCGTGCCTTCGAGGAACGCAAGAAATTCGCGGAGCGAGACGGGTACGCCGGCGCGGCGCAGTTGGTCAAAGAAACGCAGAAACATGACCGGAAGGTAGGCCCGGGGGGCAGGGCTGTCCAGCAGGCTCTGGCGCGGCAAGACAGGCGGGCACGGATAACGAGGCAGCCCATCTGGGCCGCCGACAAAGCGACGCTGTGAGCACTTCTGCGGCAGGTTACGCGGGAGCCCGCGTGCTCAGATCATCGCGCGGTGCACAAAGACAGTGATGATCATGCCGACCAAGGCAAAGCCGATGGCATAGCCTGCAGCATATTGCGCAATATCAAGGCCATTGCCCTTGCGCCGCCGTGCGGTCAGGCCGCCGATGATGGCCCCGAGGAGGGCCAGGCCGATTACGATCATGTCTGCTCTCCGCTCTTCAGGACGGGCTGAGCGACGAAATCTCTCTCAATTTTGCGCGCACCGCCCAATCCGGGCCGAAGCCGTATCGTGCCCAGCCCAGACTGTCCAGACGAACCGCCTCGGCCTCGCGCGTCCGGCCTTGCAGCTCAAGCGCTTCGGCGCGTAGCAGCATCAACGTGGACAAAAGCGCGGCATTTTCGTTCTGCGCTGCGCGGTCGATATGGGGCTCGATCAGCATCAGAGCCGACGTCCCATCGCCGCGACTGATGGCATGTGCGGCGAGCTGCGTTGCGACATAGGCGCGGTGCAGGCTGGCGCCCGGGGTGCGGGCATAAAGCGCATCGGCGGTTGCAAAGTGTTTCTGCGCGGCATTGGGGTCGGTCGACATCAACAGACGGCCGTTCGCGTAGTGCGCAAAGGCGCGGCGATGATCCTGCCAACCAAGCGATGCGGCAATATCAAGCGCCCGGCGGGCGGCCACACGGCGCTGAAGCGGGTTGGTGCCGGGACCAAGCGCAGTTTGAACGGCCTCTGACCACGCCCGCGGTGTGCGGGTGGACAACACCGGACGCTGGCCTTCGCCGCCCGGATTGATCCGCCGCAGGATCGCGGGCAGACGCTTTGCCACCTGACCGCGCGTCATGCCGGAGCGCAGCGCCGGGTCATAATAGGCGCGCAAGATCAGCATGTCGAAACCGGTCAGGACCGTATGGACATTGTCGTCGTTAAAGACACTGTCCGGCAAACGGTAGAGATCGTTCAAGGGGCCGATGGCCTGCGCCAGTTCTTCATGCAGGCAGTCGCGCACCTCTTGTGGGGAAGCATCCGCAGGCAGAAAAATTGCAAGCTTCTGCCGGGTCTGGAGCAAGGTCCAATTGGTCCGCGCGGTGCGGCGCGCTGATTTGTATTGCTTGATAGACGTAATGCCCGGCACGACGAAACAGGCGGCATGGGGCAGGGCCTTTCGAATGTCCGCGCGCGTAACAGCTTCGATCGTAATGTTGGCATCGGACCGCGACGACACCTGACTGATGTCGATACGGGCCTCATTGCGCAGCCGACCCAGCAGGCGCTGCAAGTCGCTGTTGAGTGTGGGGCCGGGCTGGCCGGTGACGCGCACAGTGATCGGCCCTTCAAAGCGGGTCAGCACGGGCAGATCGCGACCCGATTCAAGCGCAAAGGCAAGCTCGATGAAATCGAGCGCGATATCTGTGTTTGACTTGGTGGTGCGCTGCGGGCGCGCGGCAGCAAATGCCTTCATCGGGGGCAGTGTTGATTGCACCTGCACAGCCCGCGTCGCGGTGTCGCCAGCCGGCGTCACGGGTACACACGCGTTCAGCATCAGCGCAAGCGGCATGACAAGACGGCGGATCAGCATCAGCTTTGCCCCCGCTTGTATTGGATAAAGCCGGAGCGCACGGCGATCCTGTCATAAAGCTGCCGCGCGGTCGCGTTGTGCTCTTGCGTCATCCAATAGACGCTCGGACAGCCCTGCGCGTCTGCGGCGGCGTAGACGGCCTCGATCAGCGCTCGGCCGATGCCAGTGCCGCGATGCGCAGGGTCGGCATACAGATCCTGCAAATAGCAGACGTTTTCGACCTTCCAGCCATGACGGTGAAAGAGGTAATGCGTCAGCCCCACGGGTTTTCCGCCAAAGCAGGCAACCAAACCGTTTGCGTCGTAAGGCTCAGCGCCCATCAGGCGCCACCATGCGGTGTCGTATACTTCGACAGGAAGCGACGTTTCATAAAACGCCAGATATGCTGTCCAAAGCTGCGTCCACGCAGCCCGGTCCGACTCGACAAGGGGGCGCACTTCGAGTGCGTCTGTACCATTCATTTTTTGTTCTGCCTGCCTCAAGAGCATTGAATGGAGGTCTTGTCGCCCCTCATCCTGACCTTGTTAGGAAGCAATTAAGGCAAAATTGGGGCAAAGTGATTCGAAATGGGGCAGCGCCACCGAATCGGCTGATTTATGCCCGCAATTCAGCCATTTGAGGCACGAATCGCGCAGGGATAAGTTGCGCAAGAGGCTGGCGCGCGCCCCGGAAAGGGGGGCGCGCGCTGGGCTTAGCGGGTCAGGTAGCCGCCATTGACGAACAGGGTCTGGCCGTTGACCCACTGGCTTTCGGGGCGCGCCAGAAAGGCCAGAAGCGGGGCCAGATCGTCTTCTGTGCCGAGCCGTCCCTCGACCGACAGACCGGCGGCGAACGCAGCCGATTGCGGCGTTTCCTGCCCGTGAAAAAACGGCGTGTCGATGGGGCCAGGGGCGATGGTGTTCACTGTGATGCCCCTGTCCCCAACCTCGCGGGCGAGGATGCGGGTGAACTCCTCCACCGGTGCCTTGGTGCCGGCATAGACGGCGTATTGCGGCGCGGTCCCGGCGGTAAGCGATGTGCCCACATTAATCACGCGGCCGCCCGGGCGCAGGCGCCGCGCGGCCTCGCGCATGGCATAGAAGGTTGTGCCGACATTGTCGTTCACCAGCCTGTCAAACTCGGCCTCGGTAAAGTCGGCCATTGGTTTCTTGATAATGCGCCCCGCGGCGTGCACGGCGATATCGACGCCGCCGAACACCTCTTCGGCGCGGTCATACATACGCCCGGCCACGGCGCCATCGCCCAGATCACCGATAAAGAGGGCTGCGTTCGCGCCTGCTGCGCGGACCATGGCGGCGGTTTCGTCCGCTTCGGCGCGGGATTCGGGCCGGTGGTAGTGGACCAGAACATTTGCCCCAAGCCCGGCCAGCGTGACAGCAAAGGCGCGGCCGATATTGTTGCGCGCGCCGGTCACAAGCGCGGTCTTACCGCTTAGAGGTTTGCCGTCTGTGCTGGCGGCCATGGCGCCTGTTGCGGCCGCGCCAATGGCGGCGGTTCCTGCAAGCGCTGTGAGGGCGGCGCGGCGGGTCAGGGTATTCGTCATCTTCATCTCTCCGGTTTGTGGGCCTGTGCCCGTTTGTGATGAGACGAAGGTATCCATCGAAAAAATCATTTGGACTGCGAAAAATTAGGTAGTTATGATCTATTCTGTAGATGATTGAAGCGCTGACCCTCGACCAGCTGCGCCTGCTTGTCGCCATCGCCGACACGGGCAGCTTTACCGCCGCTGCCAAGGCCGTGCAGCGGGCCCAGTCCGCTGTCAGCCACGGGATCAAGCAGCTGGAGGCCGAGATCGGCGTGCCACTCTTTGACCGCTCGACCCGCAAGCCGACCCTGACCGAAGAGGGGAGCGCCGTGCTGGCCGAAGCGCGCACTGTGCTGGCGCGGATCGACAGGCTGAAGGCACAGGCCCGCGCGATGCAGGCCGGGGTGGAGCAGCGCCTGACCGTCGCACTGTCGGTATTGGTGCCCCGCCGCCCGCTGTTGCAGGCGCTGGCGCGGATCGAGGCGGCCTATCCGCAGGTCATGCTGCGCCTCACGGTGGATGAGGTTGGCGTGGCCCCGGGCCGTGTCCTGCGCAAAGAAGCTGATATCGCGATCGCCGGGCGGCTAAGCCTTGCGGGGCAGGGCGCGGCGCTGGAGGTGCACGAGATCGGCGCAGTGGACATCATTGCCGTCTGCGCGCCGGGGCATCCTCTGGCCGCGATGCAGGGCCCTGTGCCCGAAGCCGCGCTGGAAGATCATCGGCAGCTGACGACCGTGACGACTGCGCTGGGCCGCTATCCCAACCAGCTGGCACAGGCGACATGGGAGGCGGCGGACCTCGGGATGCGACGCGACATGTTGCTTGCGGGCCTCGGCTGGGGCACGATCCCATCCCACGCGGTGGAGGCAGACATCGCCGCAGGCCGTCTGGTGGAATTGGCGTTGGGCCCGCGGCCCGGAGACGTGATGGCCGTGCCGATGTTCCTCGCGCACAGGCGGGACACGCCGCTTGGTCCGGTGGGGCGCATGTTGCTCGACGCTATGGGCGACGAGGCGGGATGAAACCCCAAACTGCTAACGCCCCTCGCGCCTTGCCATGAAGGCGAGCCGTTCGAACAGGTGAACATCCTGTTCGTTCTTGAGCAGCGCGCCGTGCAGCTTGGGCAGCGCATTCGCCCCGCCGCTTTTGAGGTCCTCGGCGCTCATATCCTCGGCCAGCAGCAGCTTGAGCCAGTCCAGAACCTCTGACGTCGAGGGCTTTTTCTTCAGCCCCGCCTGTTCGCGAATCTCGAAGAACTGGGTCAGCGCGGTGGTCAGCAGCTGTTCCTTCACGCCCGGGTGATGCACCTCGACGATCTGCTTCATCGTGTCCATGTCCGGAAAGCGGATGTAGTGAAAGAAGCAGCGGCGCAGGAACGCATCCGGCAGCTCTTTTTCGTTGTTCGACGTGATGATCACGACAGGCCGGTTCTCCGCCCGGATCGTCTCCCCGGTCTCGTAGACAAAGAACTCCATCTTATCGAGTTCCTGCAGCAGGTCGTTCGGAAACTCGATATCGGCCTTGTCGATCTCGTCAATCAGCAGAACGACCTTTTCACCGGCCTCGAAGGCTTCCCAAAGCTTGCCCTTGCGGATGTAGTTGGCAACATCGTGCACCTTTTCCTCGCCCAGCTGGCTGTCACGCAGACGCGATACGGCGTCGTATTCGTACAGCCCCTGCTGCGCCCGCGTCGTCGATTTGATGTTCCATTCGATCAGCCGCAGGCCCAGCGCACCGGCAACCTGTTTGGCCAGCTCGGTTTTTCCGGTCCCGGGCTCTCCCTTGACAAGAAGGGGGCGCTCAAGGGTCACTGCCGCATTAACGGCAACGGTTAGGTCATCAGTCGCCACATAAGTGTCTGTGCCTGAAAATTTCAACTTATCGGCTCCTAAGTGCTGTGTTTTGCGCTTTTACCAAGGCTAGGCCGGGTTTGTGTAGTGACAATCCCAAGGCGAAGCAGTAGACGCTGCGGCAGGGAGTGCGCCGTGTTGAAAGGTTCGAAATTGTGACGTCCGAGACCGCGCACCGTGTTGAGGGGAAAGCAATGAAACAGGAAGTGTTCTTGCCGGAGGATTACCGCCCGGCAGAAGACGAGCCGTTCATGAACGACCGGCAAGTCGAGTATTTTCGCCGCAAACTGCTGAACTGGAAAGAAGAACTGTTAGCGGGCAGCCGTGACACCATCGAAGGGCTGCAGGACGGCACGCGGAATATTCCCGACGTTGCCGACCGTGCGAGCGAGGAAACAGACCGCGCGTTGGAACTGCGCACGCGCGACCGCCAGCGCAAGCTGGTGGCCAAGATCGACAGCGCTTTGCGCCGGATTGATGAAGGCGAATACGGCTACTGCATCGTGACGGGCGATCCGATTTCGCTCAAGCGTCTGGATGCGCGCCCAATCGCGACCATGAGCCTTGAGGCACAGGAGCGTCACGAGCGCCGCGAGAAAGTCCACCGCGACGACTGATATGCGCGTCGCGGTTATCGGCGGCGGCATTGGCGGTCTAGCCTGTGCGGCAGCCTTTTTGCGCTTTGGCGCAGACGTAAGCATTTATGAGCAAGCGCCGGCGCTGCGCGAGGTCGGGGCCGGTGTTCAGATCACGCCAAATGGCGCTCGGGTTCTTGCTGCACTTGATGTGCCATTGTCTGCGCGGTCCGTCAAAGCGCGTGCAGTCGTGCCCACATCCGCGCGATCCGGCAGGGCGCTCGCGCGGTTTGATTTGTCGAACAAAACCTACCGGTTTGTGCACCGCGCTGACCTGATCGATATGCTTGCGGCTGCTTGCCGTGGCGCAGACCTCCACCTAGGGGCTCGCATAGACGACCCGGCCGAACTGGATGCAGACCTCATCGTCGGTGCGGATGGGCTGCATTCGCGGGTACGCCCCCTCCTTAATGGTGCGGATGCCCCGTTCTTCACTGGTCAGGTCGCCTGGCGCGCGGTGATTGAAGCGGATGCTGCACCCGAAGCCCGCGTCTGGATGGCGCCCAAACGCCACGTTGTGACGTATCCTTTGCGCGGCGGGCGGCTCAATATCGTGGCCGTTCAGGAGCGCAGTGCATGGGCCGCCGAAGGCTGGAACCACCCCGATGACGCGGCTAACCTTCGGGCTGCGTTCCGTGATTGCGCGCCGGACTTGCAGGCTCTGCTTGAACGTGTCGAAGCGCCGCTGCTGTGGGGGCTCTTCCGCCATCCGGTCGCAAGCGCGTGGCACAAGACAAACATGGCGCTGCTGGGGGACGCGGCGCATCCCACGCTGCCGTTTCTTGCGCAGGGTGCCAACCTCGCGCTTGAAGATGCGTGGAGCCTTGCGGCGCACGCGGTCGCGGCTCCCTTGGATACAGCGCTCCCTGCTTATCAGGCCACACGCGCGCCGCGCGTCACCCGTGCTATTGCTGCTGCCAATGCTAACGCGCGCAACTACCATTTGAGCGGCCCGGCGCGTTTGATCGCGCATACCGGTTTGGCCGTTTTGGGGCGCGTCGCCCCAAATCTCATCCCAAGCCGGCTTGACTGGCTCTATGACTATGACGTGACGGCCGCGTCCAAGGGATAACCGTATCTGCCGGCTGAAAAGGGCAGGCGCACCGCGTTGGCACGCTGCGTAGCGCCCCCCGACTTGCCCGATTCAAATATCCATCTCGACCCAGACAGGCACATGGTCCGATGGCTTGTCGCCGCCGCGCACGTCCTTGTCGATCCCTGCATCGCGCAGGAAATCGGCCGCAAAAGGGCACAGCAAGACGTGATCGATGCGAATGCCGTCGTCGCGGTTCCATGCACCCGCCTGATAGTCCCAGAAGGAATAAAGCCCTGGACGCGCATCTCGGGTGCGGATCGCTTCTGTCAGCCCAAGGTTCAACAGACGCCGCCATGCGGTGCGCGCATCCATCCTGTGCAACGCATCTTCCTGCCATGCCTCGGGCCGCGCCGCGTCCTCAGCTTGGGGAATGATGTTGTAATCGCCCGCCATCAGGAAGGGCATTTCTTCCGAACGCAGCGCCGCGGCCCGCGCGCGTAGACGCTCCATCCACGCCAGCTTGTAGTCAAATTTCGGACCGGGTGCCGGATTGCCATTGGGCAGATAGAGGCCGCAAAGCCGGAGCGCCGTGTGGTTCCCCACGACCGTCGCTTCGATGTACCGTGCTTGTTCGTCGCTGTCGTCGCCAGGAAGACCGCGACTGACATCCTCGAGGGGATGCTTTGACAAGATCGCGACACCGTTAAAGCTCTTCTGCCCGTGCGTTTCGACGTTGTAGCCGCGCTCTTCAAAGATCTCCGCCGGGAAATTCTCATCCACGGATTTGATCTCTTGGCACAGGACCACGTCAGGCTTGGCCTCGTCTAGCCATGCGGGCAGCGCGTTGATGCGCGCCTTGATGCCGTTGATGTTGAAGGTGGCGATCTTCATCTGCGTCCTCATGGCTGCTGCGCTGGGGTGGCCGGCCCGACACTGGTGTGGGTCACCGGGCCAGATGTGACGTAAGCCAGCGGTGAGAGCAAGCCGTGACGCTGATTCGCGGCAGGTCCGTTAACCTTTTGGCAGATGTTCGCTCTCTGGTTGTGTTATGTCCGCTTGTGGACAAGATTTTTTTGTCCTGTGGATAACGTCGCTAATTGGCGTCATAGCCGGACTTTGCTGCTTCTTCTGAATGTGGACAAGACGTGGCGCACTCTCCTTAAGCGCGAAAAGATATTCCTTAACACACGTTAAGCGAGCAACGCTGACACCGGTTCCCGCTTTGGGCGAAAACACAGGAGACGAACCATGACTGCACTGCGTAAAACCACTGATCTCACCGCTCTCGCACCTTCCGCGACCCTGCTCGATGGCGATGCGACATGGGCGTTCAGCTCAGGCTCCGCGCCGATGACGAGCGCGATGGAGTTGGGCGATCTGACCGGTATGTTTTCCTCCGGATCGGCGCCGATGTCCACCAGCGCGGTGACGGGCGACGGGGCCGAGATGTTCTCGTCCGGCTCAGCACCGCACGCAGCACGCACTGCGGCTGGCGAGGGGACAGAGATGTTTTCCTCAGGTTCGGCCCCGCAGGCCACGGATGCGCGCACCGGCGATGCCGTGCAGCTTTTCAGCTCGGGCAGTGCCCCTGCCGCAGGTGCAGGCGAGGGCGTTCAGATGTTCTCCTCCGGCTCGGCGCCCGCCAAGGCCGAAGCGCAGGACGGTGACGCAACCGCGCTCTTCAGCTCGGGCAGCTGATCCTAAGGCTGGGGCGTTCAAGGCGAAAGGAGATCACCATGACCATCATTCACTTGCGCGCCCCGCACGCCCGCCTGACCCTGCAGCAGCGCGCCGGCCCGCTCTTGCGGTCGGTCAGCGCGGCGCGGCGCTTTGGCGACGACGTGTTCTGGCTCAAAGAGAACGCCGAGCTGCTGAATATCCTTGAATGTACCGGGGTCCGGCCGGAGGCGGCCGACCTGAGCACCTATGAACTGCTCTACGAAGGGCTCCCCGAGCGGCTGTCCTTCTTTCCGCAATATTACCGGTTCCTGCTGTCGATCTGCCTTGATCTTGAGGATCTTGGCATGCCCGGCACCCATGGTGCGGCGCTTGCCGAATGGGCCGGGGCGCAAGGCCTTGCGGGCGCCGAGCTGTCGGACCTGCAACGCGCCGAGGCGCACCGCCTGCTGGCGCGGCGCGGGGTGCTTGCGGCGCAGGACGACGGGCTGGACGAGCGGCTCAGGGCCTTCATGCGGCGCAGCGCGACCTTTGCACTACCCAACAAGAAGGCGGCCTACGAGCTGACCCATATCGTGTTCTACCTCAGTGAATATGGCCGCCGCGCCCCAAAGCTGGACGAGGGCGCGCTGGTCAGCCTCGAATATGCCGGCCTCTTGGCCTTTCTTGACCAGAACGCCGACCTGCTGGCCGAAATCTGCATCGCACTCCGCTATGCGGGCCAAACGCCAAGCCCGATCTGGGAAAGCTTCGTGCTGGACGGGCTGCGCGGCTTTACCGTGACCGGGGGCGAGGGCATCGACGTGGCCGACGATTATCACGAATATATGGTCAGCCAATGGCTGGCCGCCCTGGCCTTGCCTGACTTGCGCGCGGCGCCCATTCCGGAAGGCCGGTGCAGGTTCGACGCGCCCGCACATGTCCCAGGACCGCTGCGCGACATGTCTGTTTGCCTGATGCAGATGACCCATTCCCGCAGCGCGGATTGGGATTGCATGCGGCCCATTCTGCTGAACGGCGCGCCTGACGGCTCTGCTCAGATCGTGGCCGCCGCAGAGGCGTCATCGGACAGGTTCGGCGCCTTTTTCGAAGGGTTCGCCCGCGCGCTTCCGGCAGGGCGCTAGCGCTACATCGAAAAGGACGTGCCGCACCCACACGAGCTGGTGGCGTTGGGGTTGTCGATGATGAACCGCGCGCCGATCAGCTCTTCGGAAAAGTCGATGGTGGCGCCGGCCAGAAACGGCAACGACACCGCGTCGACCACGACTGTCTCGCCCGCGCCGGTAAGTTGCAGATCGTCGGCTTTCGGCGCGTCGAGCGCGATTTCGTATTGAAAGCCTGAACAGCCGCCGCCCTCTACGGCCACGCGTAGCGCCTTGCCGTCTGATGCGGCGCCAATTTCGGCAAGCCGTTCAAAGGCGCGGGGGGTCACTTGGGGCGGCAGTTGCATCGGCTTGCTCCGGCTTTCGCATTTCATTCATGCAGTGGCCGCAATATATGCGGCAACAAGGCTACCGACAAGAACGGGGCAAGGGGGCTTTTATGTCAGCGCCATATGCGTGTTTTCCAGGCGCCAGCCGGGGGCGGCTGTTCCCGGAGGAAGAAAGCGGATTTCGGTCCTGCTTTCAGCGCGACCGCGACCGGATTATTCACGCAAGCGCCTTCCGGCGCCTTAAGCACAAGACGCAGGTCTTTGTTGAGCATGAGGGCGACTTTTTCCGCACCCGACTGACCCATTCGATCGAGGTCGCACAAGTGGCGCGGACCATCGCGGGCGCGCTTGGCCTGAACGCAGAGCTGACAGAGGCCGTTGCGCTGGCGCATGACCTTGGCCATCCGCCCTTCGGGCACACCGGGGAAGACGCGCTGCATGAGTTGATGGCGCCCCATGGCGGGTTCGACCACAATGCGCAGGCCATCAAGATCGTCACAAAGCTTGAGCGTCATTATGCCGATTTTGATGGGCTGAACCTGACCTGGGAGTGCCTTGAAGGTATCGCAAAGCACAATGGTCCGGTCACTGGGGCGCTGCCTTTCGCGCTGGCGGATTACAACGCGGTTCACGACCTTGAGCTGGGCACCCATGCCAGCGCCGAGGCGCAGGTGGCCGCGCTGGCCGACGACATTGCCTATAACAACCACGATCTTATGGATGGGTTGCGCGCGGGCCTTTTCATCGATGACGACATTATCGGGCTCCCCCTGGCCAAGGGTGCGTTTGCCGATGTCGACGCACGCTACCCCGGGCTGGATCTTGAACGCCGACGCCATGAGGCGTTGCGGCGCATCTTTGGCGCGATGGTCGAGGATGTGATTGCCACCTCGCGCGCGTTGCTGGACGGGGCAGAAGCGCAACATGCGCAGGACATCCGCAACCTTGGTCGCCCGGTTATTCGCTTTTCGGACGCGATGTGGTCGGATCTGCAAGAAATCCGCGCATTTCTCTTTACCCGCATGTATCGCGCGCCCGCCGTGATGAAGATGCGCGAGGAGGTGACAGTCGTGGTGCGCGAGCTCTTCCCCCTGTACCTTTCCCAGCCGCACCTTCTTCCTGTGAAATGGCAGGACGAGGTCGGTCAGACAGCCGGAAATCGCACGGCACTTGCACGGTTGGTGTCGGATTACCTGTCAGGCATGACCGACCGGTTTGCGTTGCAAGAGCATGAGCGCCTATGCCAGCCGAGTTGACGTGGCACGCGCACCTGTTACACCGCCGCAGCCCAGCTCGATTTGGAACCTGACATGAACCTCTTTGCCGATATCCGTGCCCTCGTGATCGACGCCATTGCCGCTTTGGAAGCGGACGGCGTGCTGCCCGGCGGGCTGAACACGCGCGGTGTGACGGTCGAGCCGCCGCGCGATGCCGCGCACGGTGACATGGCAACCAATGCCGCAATGGTGCTGGCCAAACCTGCGAAGCTGAAACCGCGCGATATCGCGGAGGCGCTTGCCGGTAAACTGTCCGAGGATGCGCGCATCGGCTCCGCCGAGGTCGCCGGTCCTGGGTTTTTGAACCTGCGGCTTGCGCCTTCTGTTTGGCAGGGGGTTGTTGCCGCCGTTCTGAAAGCGGGCACCGATTTCGGTCGCTCGGACACTGGGCAGGGGCGCAAGGTTAACGTTGAATACGTGTCGGCCAACCCCACCGGCCCGCTGCATGTGGGCCACACGCGGGGCGCCGTCTTTGGCGACGCGCTGGCGTCCTTGCTGGCGTTCACCGGCCACGCGGTCACGCGGGAATACTATATCAACGATGGCGGCGCGCAGGTCGATGTGCTCGCCCGGTCGGTCTACCTGCGGTATCTTGAGGCGCATGGCCAAGAGGTCGCGTTCGAGGATGGGACCTATCCGGGTGACTATCTTATCCCGGTTGGCGCCGCGCTCAAGGATAAGGTTGGCGACGCCTTTGTCGGCAAGGGCGAACAGTTCTGGCTGGACGAGGTTCGCGATTTCGCGACAGAAGCGATGATGGACCTGATCCGCGCTGACCTCGCCGCTTTGGGCGTGGAAATGGACGTCTTCTTTTCCGAAAAATCGCTCTACGGCACGGGCCGGATCGAGGCCGCGCTTAATGATCTGCGCGGCAAGGGCCTGATCTACGAAGGCGTGCTGGAGCCGCCCAAGGGCAAAAAGCCCGAAGACTGGGAGCCGCGGGAGCAGACGCTGTTCAAATCCACCGAACATGGCGACGATGTGGACCGGCCCGTGATGAAGTCCGATGGGGCGTGGACCTATTTCGCGCCCGACATCGCCTACCACTACGACAAGGTCAGCCGCGGCTTTGATGCGCTGATCGACGTGTTCGGCGCGGACCATGGCGGCTATGTCAAACGGATGAAGGCCGCGGTGAGCGCGCTGTCGGATGGCGCGGTGCCGCTCGATATCAAGCTCACGCAGCTGGTGAAACTGTTCAAGGACGGGCAGGAGTTCAAGATGTCCAAGCGGGCAGGGACCTTTGTGACCCTGCGCGACGTGGTGGACGAGGTTGGCCCGGACGTGACCCGCTTCATGATGCTGACCCGCAAGAACGACGCGATGTTCGACTTCGACCTCGACGCAGCCCTGGAGCAGTCCAAGGAAAACCCGGTCTTCTACGTGCAGTATGCCCACGCGCGGGTGCAATCGGTGCTGCGCAAGGCGCCTGACCTGCCGGAGCCGGACCTGTCCCTGCTGACCCACGAGGCCGAACTGGCGCTGGCCGCAAAGCTGGCGGAATGGCCGCGGCTGGTCGAGGCCGCCGCAAGCGCAAACGAGCCGCACCGGATCGCCTTCTACCTCTACGAGCTTGCGGGCGTCTTCCACGGCCTGTGGAACCGGGGCAATGACACGCCCGAGCTGCGCTTCCTGCAAGAGGACGCGCCGGAGGCCTCGTCGGCAAAAATTGCCCTCGCGCGATCCGTCGCGCTTGTGATTGCAGCGGGCCTTGGTATTCTTGGTGTGACCCCGGCGGAAGAATTGCGTTGATCTAAGACGCGCGCTGCCGGATTACAGGCTTTCACAACGATCCGTGCGGCATGTTTCGTGCGGGCAGCGAGGCAGAAATGGCAGACGTGCAGTACACCCACGGGATGGGCGCGCAGGGATTCGCGCGCCACGAAGATACCACCCAATTTCAGACTGTTCCTCAAGGCAGTAATGCGTTGAAAACGTTGACGCATTTGACAGGCGCCGCGCTGTCGCTTGCGTTATTGGTTGGTGTTGGCGTCTGGGGGTATAAGCTTGTCGCGCGCGATGTTAGCGGCATTCCCGTCGTGCGCGCCGTGCAGGGCGAGATGCGCGTGCGGCCCGAAGATCCGGGCGGTCAGCTGGCGCAAAATACGGGCCTCGCGGTCAACCAGGTGGCTGCCGAAGGCACGGCCGACGCGCCCGCCGATACCTTGCGTCTGGCGCCGGGGCCGGTGGAATTGGCGCCGGCAGATCTTGCGCCCGGCCCGGTGCCCGTTGCGCCTGTGCAACAGCCCGTCGCGGTCGCTGCTGAGCCTGCACCAGCGCTCGCAGATCAAAGCGTTGCGGATATCGTTGCAGCCCTGACGCAAGGCGTTGAGCCGCTGGAGGCGTTGCCTGAAGCTCCGACGCCCGCGCCGGCGGCGCCCATCACCGCACCTGATCCGGTGCAGGTCACCCCGGCCGTGCTGAGCGGGCCGGGGCTCAATATGTCCCTGCGACCCGTCCTTCGCCCCGTCGCCACACCGGCGGCGGTTGTGCCCGCGCGTGCTGCTCCGGCTGCCGCTCCTACCGGAGAGGTTGAGGCTGTGGCTTTGCCTGCTGGAACACGGCTTGCGCAGCTTGGCGCCTACGACAGCGCAGAGATTGCGCGCGCCGAGTGGGACCGCATGTCGGGACGATTTGGCAACTACCTGTCCGGCAAGGACCGCGTTGTTCAGCGCGCGCAGTCGGGCGGGCGCACGTTCTTCCGCCTTCGGGCTCACGGATTTGCGGACCTTGCCGAGGCACGCCGGTTTTGCGCAGCACTGGTGGCGGAGGGACAGGACTGTATCCCGGTTGTAACCCGGTGAACTTTGGCGCGACCATTCTTGATGCAGACGGATACCGGCTGACGTCGGACGAGATTGCCTTTTTCCGCGACGCTGACCCGTTTGGATTTATCCTGTTTGCCCGCAACATTGATCATCCCGATCAGGTGCGCGCCTTATGCGCCGACATGCGCAATGCCGTTGGCCGCGACTGTCCGATCACCATCGACCAGGAGGGTGGGCGAGTACAACGACTGCGGGGGCCGGTCTGGCGCGAATGGGACCCGCCGCTCGACTTTGTGCGGGCAGCTGGCCCGCATGCCGAAAAGGCTATGTTCCTACGCTATCGCTTGATCGCCGCAGAGCTGCACGCCGTCGGCATCGACAGCAACTGCGCCCCGATGGTCGACGTCGCCGAAGAAACGACGCACCCGTTTCTTTTGAACCGTTGCTACGGCACCGACCCAGCGGAGGTTGCCCGTATGGGGGCGGCTGCCGCCCGCGGGATGCTGGACGGCGGCGTGCTGCCGGTGCTCAAACACATTCCCGGCCATGGGCGCGCAACGCTTGACAGCCACTACGACTTACCGACGGTGAAGGTGGGCCATAACGCATT
>JBCBCP010000008.1:0-106173 GCA_038530575.1 Pseudomonadota bacterium | reverse complement strand
AGCATGGTCTGGGCACCGCCCGACACCGACTGGAACCAGACAGACGCCGTGCCGCTGCCAACCGGGCCTGAGGCCGAAAACTCCAGCGCGCCAAAACCCGACAGGTCGATCAGGTCCGCGCCATCTTCCCAGCCGAGGATACGGTCGCGGGTCGACCCGGTGCCTGTGTCGGTGACGCTGTCGAAGGCAAACACATCTGCGCCCGCGTCTCCGCGCAGGATGTCTGCGCCGCCACCTGCCGATAGGGTGTCATCGCCATTGCCGCCAAAGAGCCTGTCATCACCCGTCCCGCCCACGATGGCGTCGTTGCCGTCCTGTCCGTTCAAAACGTTGTTTCCGCTCACGCCTTGCAGGTTGTCCGCGCCGGAGCCGCCGACCAGCGTGTCGTTGCCCAATCCACCCAACAGGGTATCATCGCCGCCCCGGCCGCTCAGCACATCGTCGTCGTTGCCACCGTCAAAGGCGTCGCCTTTGTCGCCGCCAATCAAGACGTCATTGCCCGATCCGCCAAACACTGTGTCTGTGACAAGGCCGTCCCCGGATGCGCGGTAGGTGTCGCCACTGATGTTCAGGTCAATCGACCCGATGATGGTGCCGGTGTTGATAACAGTGTCGATGCCTGTACCGAAATCGACCGTATCATTAGCCATATTGATCAGCCCGGAATTGGACAGGGTGTTGTTGCCGTTTCCGAACTGCACAACGCCTATGATGGTGCCCTCGTTTGCAATGGCGTCAGGACGCCCGCCAAACGTGACTGATCCGATCAGAAGGCCCGCGTTGATCAGGTTGCTGTCCCCGGTGGCTACGATGTCGCCGCGATACTCGCCTGAGTTGGCGAAAATGAAGTCATCCTCGGCACGGATATCCGCGCCGATATCTCCAGAGTTGATAAGTGTGAACGCGCCCTCTTCGAAATCGAACGCATCCCCAATGGACGCAAGAACTGTGCCGGTGTTTTCGAAGGTGATGAAGCCAGAAAGCTCCATGATCTTTTGATCAGCCGTCGACTGTATCAAACCACTGTTGCTGATGTTCCAGACAGTAGAAGGGCTCGCAATCGTGTCGAATACCGCTTCGTCCACCTGAGATCCGATGGCGTTGATGGTGCCCGAATTGTGGAAATCCACATTGTCGTAGTTGCGGGCGAACAGGAACACCTCGCCTGTCGTCACAGAACCTTCATTGGTGATCGACAGATCAGTATCTTTATTTATGAATCCGATAAAGACAAACACATCGGCTGAGGCAAAAATCGTGGACGTGTGTGAAATGGCAATGTTGTAATCAAGATCGTCATTTACCGAGAAATTTGTGAGCCGCTGTGCATAAATATCGCCCGCAATAAAGAGATCGAACTCCGCAGGAACGGGGTTTCCTATGGCGAAGGCGATACCGGTTTGAATCGATCCGGTTTCTGTCATGAAAATAAGATCGCCTGAGTCGATATTGTACGTGGATGTTTCCACTCCGGTGATGAATTCCTGTGCCATTTAAGTCTCCGATTTTTCTGATTGTTGGTGGGCTTAGCCCAGGATGAGATCCGCCTGATCGAATAGCGCGGGATCAGCGCGCACGAGCAAAACCTGCCCGTCAAATATGCCGTCCCCGTCGGTGTCGATGCGCAACATCGTCTGCGCGCCGCCGGACACCGACTGGAACCAGACCGACGCCGTGCCACTGCCGATTGGACCCATTGCCGAGAAGGTCAAGGCGCCAAAGCCCGAGAGGTCAATCAGGTCCGCGCCGTCTTCCCAGCCGAGGATGCGGTCGCGCGTGGACCCGGTGCCGGTCTCTGCCACGCTGGAGAATTCGAACACATCCGCCCCCGCATCACCGCGCAGGATATCGGCACCCTCGCCTGCTTTCAGGGTATCGTCGCCATTACCCCCAAGCAGCCGATCATCGCCGGATCCCCCGTTAATGGTATCATTCCCGCCCTGGCCATTCAGCACGTTCGCACCGCTTTGACCAAAAAGCGCGTCTTCCCCCGCACCGCCAAGCAGCGTGTCCGAACCAGAACCAGCGAACAGCGTGTCATTGCCGCCGCGCCCGTTCAGAAGGTCGGAATCCTCGCCCCCATCAAACTCATCCGCGCCATTGGCGCCAAAGATGGTGTCGTTGCCGGTGCCGCCAAACACGACCCCAGCGACAAAGCCGTCACCGGCCCCGCGGTATTCGTCAAAGCCGCCGGAAAGGTCGATATCGCCGAGGATTTCGCCGGTGTTGAGGATCGTGTCGGCATTACCGCCGCCCTGGATCACCTGCTCGCCCGTATCGATCAGGCCGGAGTTGGACACCACGTTGTCACCACCGCCCAGGTCGACCCTGCCGATAATAGTGCCGGAATTGGTGATCGTATCGTCGAAATTCTCAAATTCAATCCAGCCAATGAACGTGCCACTGTTGATAAAATTGTTATTTCCCGAGCTGTCAAAATCACCCGTAAACGCGCCTTGGTTGATAACCTCTGTATCGCCACCTGACATGATATCAGCTATGATCGTGCCTGAGTTTGTGAGCCGCATAGAGCCCTCAATCAATTCGATCGCATCTCCGACGCGGGCAATGATAGTTCCGGTATTGTCGAAGGTGATGCTTCCGCCAAGATCCATGATCTTCTGGCTCAGCGTCGATTGGATCAGACCGCTGTTGCTGATCTGCCAAGTGGCATCGCGCGGGGAAAGCGTGTCAAAGATGGCTTCTTCAGTTTCGTCACTTACCGCGCTGACCGTTCCGGAATTGTGTATCGTAATGACATCATAGTTGCGCGCAAAGAACACTACTTCGCTTGACGTGATTGATCCATTATTGGTGATCGAAAGCTGGCTGAAATTATCAGCGCTGCCAACAAACAGAAACGTATCTGCTGTGGTAAAGATCGACGCTGATGCATTAATAACAAAGGTAAAATCTGCGTCGTTTTCCGTCACGAAAAACGCAACACCGTCAGCATATATATCACCGTTCAGGTATACTTCCGCGCTGAGTGCCGTATTACTGCTCAGCCCGAATGCATCACCATCAAGTTGGAACTCACCTGTTGGCGTTAGAAATATCTGATCGAACGAATCAACGCTGTAGGTTGTTGTTTGCAAACTGGTGATGAATTCAAAAGCCATTGAAAGCTCCTATTAATGGTATGGAATGGAATGCGGCGAACCGCGCCGCAGAAGGAGACGAAGGAACGTGATGTATGACCGCCCCATACTTTGATGTTGGGTCGGGTCCGAAGAATACGGTAACCAAATGGCCTGCATCAGCACGGCGCCTCACTTGCAAAAAACTTGTGACCGCCTAGCCTCAGACCAACGAGCCCAGCGTGAAAAATTTCAGAAACAATTCCTTGTCAGATCAACGAACGCTACCGCAACTGCCACTAAAATCAATAGCCTAGGCCGCGTGCACCCCGGGGAAGTTTATAAATTCCACCAATGCGCGCATCTTCGGTTGCACGGCGAACTGACTTCAGCCCAGGATCAAATCGTTCTGGTCAAAAAGCGCAGGATCCGCGTGGACAAGCAGCACCTGACCGTCAACACTTCCGTTCCCGTCCGCGTCGATGCGCAGCATCGTCTGCGTCCCGCCGGACACGGCGTCGAACCAGACGGAGGCCGTGCCGCCGCCCACAGCGCCCGACGCTGAAAACTCCAGTGCGCCAAAGCCCGACAGGTCGATCAGGTCCGCGCCGTCTTCCCAGCCGAGGATACGGTCGCGTGTGGCGCCGGCGCCCGTTTCGCCAACGTTTGAGAAGACGAACACGTCTGCTCCTGCGTCGCCGCGCAGGATATCTGCGCCTTCACCGGCGGTCAGGGTGTCATCCCCGTTCCCACCCAGAAGGCGGTCACTCCCAATACCGCCGTTAATCACATCGTTGCCGCCCTGCCCGCTCAGCACGTTCTTGCCATTTTGGCCAAACAGTTCGTCATCTCCGGCACCCCCAAATACCGTATCGTCCCCGCCCCCGGCGCGTAACCTGTCGTTACCGCCTTTGCCGTTGATCAAATCGTTGTCGCTGCCCCCGTTGAACGTGTCTTCGCGGTCGCCGCCGATGAGGGTGTCCTGACCGCCTTGCCCCTCGACAACACCGACAACCATGCCGTCGCCGCTGTTGCGCAACAGGTCGTTCCCATCGCCGAGGTCGACATCACCGATGATCTGGCCTGTATTCACAATCTTGTCTTCGATCTCTGCGGCGATGATGTTGCCCCGAATGAGGCCGCTGTTGGTCACATCGATCGACAGGCGGTTGTCCAGTTCGGCAACGATCGCAACAGGATCATCTACACCGCCAAGCGTATTCACCACACCGGTGCCAATGATGTCGCCCGTGTTGATGATGCGTGCCGAAATGTCAGTGTCGTCCTCAAGAACAATCGCGCCATGCAGCGCGGTAGTCTCGGTGGCTCCGGTATTGGTGATCAGGCCCGAATTGACGATGGTGGCATCCCTGAACACGGCAACACCGGAAATTGTCCCGGCAATCGTCCCTTCATTGGTCAAACGCTGCAAATCCTCCACGCGGATGGAGAAAATTGAGCCAAGCTCTACACCCCGCTGATCCCCTTGAACGACGCCGGTTTGTGTTACGAGGATTTCGGCACCGTCGCCGCGGGATACGATCCCGTCCCCGTTTGCTGTGACTTCGCCTGACACGGTGATCCGGCTGTCATCGCCAGTTGTCAGGATACCTGCCCCGCCGTTGTTGAATTGGCCGCTGACACTGACGGTTGCATAATCACCATCCGAAATGAGGCCGGACCCCACAGTGATCAGGTTGCCGTCGATAAGGAACAACTGAAAGCCGCCAGCACCCCGAATCCCGGTTGTCGTTGTATTTGCAACTGTGACACCGTCTTCGATGACGATGAACGCGTTCAAATCGCTAAGAAGGTTGAGTGTGCTAGATGATATGCTGGAGGAGGAAATGATAAACGACGGCATAAGAATTCCTTTCAAGAAAAGAGGTTATTCAGGGCGCACCCAACGGCATGCGCCCTGCGAAAGGACCCCAACACAGTGGCAAAATGGCCATTGGAGTTGATCCACCCCCGGCCTGCCACAAACGCAGAGCCGGGGGGAGTATAGCACATTACGCCAAAATGAGATCGGCCTGATCAAACAGCCCCGGACCGGCCCGCACCAGCAACACCTGCCCGTCAAACGTGCCGTCTCCATCGCTGTCGATCCGCAGCATCGTCTGCGTCCCGGCAGACACCGCGTCGAACCAGACGGACGCCGTGCCGCCGCCCACGGCACCCGACGCGGAAAACTCCAGCGCGCCAAAGCCGGACAGGTCGATCAGGTCGGCGCCGTCTTCCCAACCCAGGATACGGTCGCGTGTGGACCCGGTGCCCGTCTCGGCCACATTGCTGAAAATGAACACGTCCTGCCCGCCATCACCGCGCAGGATGTCGGCGCCGAGGCCCGAGGTGATGTCGTCATTGCCCTGCCCGCCAAACAGCCGGTCATCGCCGCCGCCGCCGATCAGCGTGTCGTTGCCATCCTGGCCAGCGACGAAGTCGGCGCCACTGTCGCCGCGGAGGAAGTCGGCGCCTTCTCCGCCCACCACCGTGTCGTCACCACTGCCGCCTGCCAGCGTATCGTCGCCCCCGCGCCCGAAGACTTCGTCATTGTTGTCGCCGCCTTCCAACAGATCGCCTGCAGCCCCCCCAACAAGCGTATCATTGCCAAGGCCGCCGTCCACCAGGCTCACGACAAGGCCGGCTCCCGCGCCGAAGTAGATATCTTCGCCGTCGCCAAGTTCGAAAAAGCCTGCGATCGAGCCCGTGTTGAAGACGACGTCGGATCCAGACCCTAAGTCGACATTGCCGATGATCTCCCCCCTGTTGGTCAGAATGTCTATATCAGAGCCGGCACTCACCTCCCCAAAGATCTGTCCGACATTCGTCAGGATGTTGTTTCCGCTACGGAGGTCGATGTCGCCATCGATCAACCCGCTATTGTTGATGTCGTCAACGTTCGTGCCGCCCAGAACGCGGCCCAAGATATTGCCGCCGTTGTTCAGGTCCACCGATGTGTCGGTACTAGCTTCGACCGTAATGGCGTACCCTTCGGTGATCGTGCCGCCGCTATTGATATCACTGCTCAGGATGTCGCCTGTGTTGTTGATCGTGACGATCTTGTTTGCACCGTTATAGATCATAATCGCGGCAGGGCCGCCGCTGCCGACGAATGTCCCATTTCCGGTTTTTGCGATCGTGCCGCTGTTGTTGATCGTGCCGCTTGTGGTGATGCCGATGCCGGCGTCCACACCAGCGATCATGCCAGCGTTGGTGAGGGTAGAGCTTTCGCCCGTTTCGATCCCGGTGATTGTCCCCAAGCGCATGCCGAAGTCATTACCGATAACACTGCCCGACGCGGTGATCGTGATTTCGGCCCGGTTGCCTTCGGCGGTAATGCCGTTGCCATCCGCGGTGACGTTGCCGCTGATGGAAACGGTGGATTCGTCACCCGACATATTGATGCCCACGCCGTCAGACGTGATCGTGCCGGACACGGAGAGCAGCGCGCCATCGCCGGCAATACTTACGCCAATCCCATCAGCAAAAAGAGACCCGGCCACCGAAATGGCGCTGTTCTCACCTGTCGCTGAGATGCCAGTGGAATCGGCCGACATCAATCCGTTCAAGTCGATTGACACAGCGTCGCCGGTCGAGCTCAGCCCCACGCCGTCTACGGCGACTTCGCCGTTGATAAAGAACGACTGACCGGGGCCTGACCCACCGATACCAGTCGTCGTCGCGTTAACGAGCACAGAGTCACCGGCCAGAAAGAACAGGGCGCCAAGGTCGGTGCCGAGGTTTTGCGTGGATGACGTGACAGTATCGGTCGTGATGATGATATCGGGCATGCGTTTTTCTCCCCAGAAATAGACGCTTTAAATTAATGGATTGTGCGGCAACGCACCCTCCCCCGGCACCAGCCTAACCCATTGTGGCGTGCGCGTCAGGTCAGCAAATCCGGACGGCGCAGGCGCCTTTGGGTCGTTTCCCGCTACTAGCCGAGGATCAGATCGCTTTGGTCCAGAAGCGCGGGATCAGTCCGCACCAGCAGAACCTGCCCGTCAAAATTGCCGTCCCCGTTGGTGTCGATGCGCAGCATCGTTTGCGCCCCGCTAGAAATGGACTGGAACCAGACAGAGGCCGTGCCGCTGCCAATCGCTCCAGTGGCCGAAAAGGCGATGGACCCAAAACCGGTCAGGTCAATCAGGTCGCGCCCGTCCTCGAACCCGATGATCCGGTCGCGGGTTGATCCGGTGCCGGTGTCGGCCACGCTGCGGAAGACAAAGACGTCCTCCCCCGCATCGCCGCGCAAAATGTCCGCGCCAGTGCCAGAGGTCAGCGTGTCATCACCGTTGCCACCAAACATGCGGTCATCCCCGGTGCCACCGACGATCACATCATTCCCGTTCTGCCCATTGAGAACGTTCGTGTCCTCAACGCCCTGTAGGTTGTCATTGCCCGATCCGCCCAGAAGCGTGTCGTTGCCTTGCCCGCCCGAAAGCGTGTCGTCACCGCCGCGCCCGATCAGCAAGTCATCCTGATTTCCGCCGTCGAAATTGTCGCCCAGCTCACCGCCAGTTATCGTGTCGTCTCCGAAACCGCCGGTCACACCACCGGAGACAAAGCCGGTGCCGCCGATGGTCAACGCATCATTGCCGGTTCCTAGGTCAAGCGTTCCGTTGATACGGCCTGACATCGTGACAGTGTCAGAGCTGTCGCCCACCGTAACGTTCCCCGTGATCGACCCTGTCGCACCGATGCTAAGCGTGTCGCCCAGCCCGGCAGTATCAATATCGCCAGTCAACGTACCGGTTACGGTGACGGTATCGGCGCCAAGGTTCGTCGTGATATCCCCGACCATCTCACCGCCAATGACGATCCGGTCGGCGCTGGTCCCGGCCGATATGTCACCTTCCACCGTGCCAGTGCTGATGAAAAGGTTCGCCCCATCATCCAACGCCACATCACCAATCAGCGCGCCACTATTACGGATCTGATCGTCGCCATTACTGGCCAAAATGGCATTTTCCCCGCCATTCACCGTGCCGGTGTTTTGGAACACAAAGACTTCACCCGTAGAAAGAGAATTGCGAACAGCAACACCGGTGGCACTTACAAGGCCGCTATTGCTCATGAAAGCATCATCGAAAAACTGCACACCTTGGCGCCCAGTGACAGTACCGTTGTTAAAGAAAAGAGAATTATCACCAAAAATCGAGACCGCATGAACAAGAGAAAATCCAGAGTAAACACTCGCCATAATCCCATTATTCGTGATGCGATTGTCTTCACCAGATGTGACCACAGCTGCGCCACCGGATAATTCGCCATTATTTAAGATTTGGCTGGCATCAGTCGCAATGCCAATTGCGTTTAATTGGGAACTACTGAATATGCGGCCGCTACTGGATATCTGAATAGTCAAATCGACCACATCCGACGCATTGCTATGGAAAATGCCGCCGCCGTCGAGCCCGGTCATTGTCCCGTTAACAAAAATTTGCATATCTTCAACTTGTGTACTGCCGTTGTCGAGTATGCTCAACGCAGTCCCACTGCTATAATGCGACACCCCTTCGGCAAGAAAGTAGGCGTCATTACTGCCATTAAGGGAGGCGCTCGTGCTGCGATCTGATGTGATTATGACGTCTGCCATGGGAATACCTTTCAGGAAATGGAATTAGGACCGCCGCAATAGTCGGCGGCTGGTAAGCACGGTAGCAGGATTTTCCTGCTAAATCCGACAGATTGTTAAGCTAGGATCAGGTCCGACTGATCAAACTGCCCGGGGTCCGCCCGGACCAGCAACACCTGACCGTCGAAAATGCTGTCTCCGTCCGTGTCGATCCGCAGCATCGTCTGCGCGCCGCCGGATACGGACTGGAACCAGACCGACGCCGTGCCGCCGCCAACCGGGCCCATGGCCGAAAAGGTCAGCGCGCCAAAGCCCGACAGGTCGATCACGTCCGCGCCGTCCTCCCAGCCGAGGATACGGTCTCGTGTGGCGCCGGTGCCGGTTTCGAGGATGGACGAAAACTCGAACACATCCGCCCCAGCGTCGCCGCGCAGAATGTCAGACCCTTCGCCCGCGATCAGCGTGTCATCGCCATTGCCACCTGACAGTCGGTCGTCGCCAGAGCCGCCGTTAAGGGTGTCATTGCCGCCTTGTCCGTTCAGCACATCGGCGCCGCCCTGACCAAACAACGCATCCTCGCCAGAGCCGCCGTTGACCGTGTCATCGGCAGCGCCACCAAAAAGCGTGTCATCTCCGCTGCGGCCCACAACAAAATCGCTGTCGTCCCCGCCATCGAGCTCGTCTGCGAGATCACCGCCAAAGAGGGAGTCCATGCCACTGCCGCCGCTCACAACGCCAGCAACGACGCCACTGCCTGCTGTTGTCAGCACATCATTGCCCACGCCGAGGTCCAGATCACCCGTGATCGTCCCACTGTTGCGGACGACATCGTTTTCGCCTCCGGTCTCCACATCGCCCGTGATCTGGCCCGCATTGACAAGCGTGTCGATGGCGGAGCCCATCGTGACTGTGCCGGTGATCGTTCCGCTATTGATCAAAACGTTCACACCATCACCCAGATCGACGGTGCCGTTCATGTCGCCGCTGTTGCGCACCGTATCTGCCCCGTTGAAGCCAATGAAAGACGCAACGAGCCCCGCAATCGTGCCCGTGTTCACGAAAGACCCCACCTCGCCCGAGCTAAGGGATGAGCTAATGCCGTACCGGTCGCCAGCGATTGTGCCGCTATTGGTAACCAGAGCGCCCGTGCCGGTGATCTGAACACCGTTACCGCCCGAAATCGTGCCTGTGTTGACGATACGCACATTTTCGCCACCGAGTCCGATTGCGAACAGCTGAGTCGGATTGGTCATCGTGCTGCTCATGATGCCATGGTTGACAATGCGCATAAAATCGCCCGACGCACTGACAGCGGTCGCGCCAAAGATCTCCCCGTTGTTGATAATTGCGCTGAAATTCGACTTGATCGAGATCGCGAACCATTCAGGCGAAGATGTGATGCGCCCTGTCACTCCTACGCTGATGAACAAGCTGCTCACCTGCTGACTGCTGGTATGGGTTATCGCGCGCGTATCAAAAGCAGCCATTGTGCCGTTGACGTAGACCTCCTGCCCGGTGACGGGCGAGCCGGAATTGTCGAAGATGTCCAATACCGAACCCGAAGTCGAATAGTGCGTAACCCCTTCGGCGAGGAAATAGATATCGCCTGATTCAGTTAGGTCCGCTCCAGTTGTTGAGTCAGAAAGAAGAATAACGTCGGCCATTTGAAATTCCTTTGGCTAGTTGTGCGTGTTATGTTAAGTGCATTGGGCTGGCGTGCATCACGCCAAGATCAGATCTGACTTGTCAAACAAAGCCGGATCAGCGCGGACCAGCAAAACCTGCCCGTCAAACGTGCCGTCTCCATCGCTGTCGATCCGCAGCATCGTCTGCGCCCCGCCCGACACCGCTTCGAACCATACGGAGGCCGTGCCGCTGCCCACAGCACCCATTGCCGAAAACGTCAGCGCGCCAAAGCCCGACAGGTCGATCAGGTCAGCGCCATCCTCCCAACCAATGATACGGTCGCGCGTGGCGCCGGTGCCGGTGTCCGTCACACTGTCGAAGACAAAAACGTCCTGACCGGCATCGCCGCGCAAGATGTCCGACCCGCTGCCGGGGGTCAGCGTATCGTCACCATTGCCACCGCGCATGCGGTCATCACCGAACCCGCCGTTTATCGCGTCGTTCCCGCCTTGCCCGTTCAAAACATCGTTGCCCGAGTCTCCGAACAGCACATCATCGCCGGCGCCGCCAATCACTGTATCTTCGCCCGTGCCGCCAAACAGGGTGTCATCCCCGCTGCGACCCGTCAGAAAATCGTTGTTGGCACCGCCGTCGAATTCGTCCGCGGCCTCTCCGCCGCGCATCGTGTCATTGCCCGAGTCCCCTGACACCAGACCTGATACGATACCTGCGCCACTGCCCGTGAACGTGTCGTCGCCCTCGCCAAGGCCCACCACGCCAGACACGGTTCCGGTGTTGACCATCGTGTCGTCGGCATCACCCAGACTGACATCGCCAACAATTTCGCCGGAATTGACAACCCGGTCCGCGCCATCCGCAGCCGTTACCCGCCCGACAATGTTGCCGCTGTTCAGCAGCTCCAGGCTGTTTCCCTGTCCATCACGAACAAAGATCCCCTCGGCGGGCTGTAGAGTGCCGGAGGAGGTCTCGACATAGGCAGACCCAATAATGTCGCCGCTGTTATTGACCTTCAGCTCTTTGGCAAAACTTGCAAAAAATCCGATTGCCGCGGCGCCGACTCCGGTATTGTTCACACCCGATTTTGCAATTGTACCGGAGTTGTTGATAACTCCATTGGTGATAACGCCAACGCCAAAGGAGTTTCCGGTGATTGTGCCGGCATTTGTGAGGCTGCTGAATTCGACCGTATTATTAGCGCCCAGTGGCCCAAGCCGCACGCCACTGCTCAAGTTGCCAACGATGCTACCATTTTGAGACACGATGATCCGCGCCAGATTGCCTTGCGCCTCTATCCCGTTATCGGCGCTTATAATGGAACCATTGACGTCAATCTGTGCATTATCGCCAGTTGATACGATAGCTTCCCGCGTCGAGGCGATACTGCCGCCAACGCTGATGGTGGCAAAGTTACCAGAAGAAACGAGCCCTTCGCTATCGGAGAACACATCGCCATTAACGATGAACTGCTGTGAACTGCCGGATCCGGTGATCGCATCAAAGGATGTGTTGACCAGCGCAACATCGGATTTCAAGAAAAAGACCTGGAACGACGATGATCCAAGGTCTTGGGTCGTGGTTGTCACTGTGTCCGAGAAAATGACGATGTCAGGCATGGGTGCCCTCCTCTAAAATGCAAAAAAAGGATGCCTCAGGGTAGCATCAAACACCCTGAGCCAAAGAGAAAATATCGCTTGTGCGCTGCGCCCGCCCCGGCGGGATGCGCGCGCTAGGCCAGGATTAGGTCCGACTGATCGAACTGCGCTGGATCAGCCCGGACAAGCAAAACCTGCCCGTCAAAGCCACCGTCGCCATCGACGTCGATCCGCAACATGGTTTGCGCCCCGCCAGACACAGCCTGGAACCAGACGGACGCGGTGCCGCTTCCGATGGCGCTTCCGGTGGCCGAAAATTCAATCGCGCCAAATCCTGTCAGGTCGATCAGGTCGACGCCGTCTTCAAAGCCGATGATGCGGTCGCGTGTAGCGCCTGTCCCGGTCTCGGTCGTGTCGCTAAAGATAAAGCGGTCCTCGCCGCCGCCGCCGCGGATAATGTCCGCGCCTGTTCCGGCGGTGATATCGTCGTTGCCCTGCCCGCCCAGAAGGCGGTCATCTCCGCTGCCACCGATCAGGGTGTCGTTGCCGTCCTGCCCGTTCAGAACGTCGGCGTTGCTGTCGCCGCGCAGGTTATCCGCGCCGGCGCCGCCAAGCACCGTGTCCTCGCCCGCACCGCCGGCCAGCGTATCGTTGCCGCCGCGGCCGATGACGTGGTCGTCATTGTCGCCGCCGTCGAACGCGTCGCCGCCATCACCGCCTGTGATCGTGTCGTTGCCGAACCCGCCCAAGACAGTGCCCGCGACAACGCCGAAGCCAGCGTTGTTGAACGTGTCCGCGTCAGAGCCCAGGTCGACATCACCGTTGATGGTGCCGGTGTTGCGTATTGTGTCCTCGCCGGCATTCAAAGTGATGTCGCCAGCGATCTCGCCGTTGTTGATGATCTTGTCGATGCCGAGGGCGGTTTTGATGTCGCCGATAATGTTGCCGGTGTTCAGCAGGTCCAGGACGTGGCCGACGCTCTGGCGTGTTTCGATGGCAATGCCGCGCTCGAAATCGCTGTCGAAGGGCGAACTGATGATATCGCCACTGTTATGAATGACGAGCTCTTTGGCGCGATCCGCAAACAGCGTGATGGCGCCGTTCCCGACCGAGGAATCCCTATCGGATGTCTTGGTGATCAGCCCCGAATTGTTGATGAACGCATTGCTGTTGACACCTACCCCGAACAGTGAGCCGGAAATCGTGCCCGCGTTGGAGAGGTTGCTGACATCGGGTTCGCTGTCGGTGAAGGACGGCCCGATCCGGATGCCGGAACTGTCGCCAACGACAGACCCGGTTTGCGACACGGTGATCTTGGCCCCGTCTTCCCGGGCGGCGATGCCTTGCCCCCCTCCGGTGACCGATCCCGTGACATGGATTGTGGCATTTTCGCGGGTGATCTCGATGCCGTTTGAATTGGCGGTGATGGTGCCCGAAACGTTGGCTTGGGCGTCGAGACCCGTGATGCTGATCCCGTTCTGTTCGGCGGCCAGATCGCCGTTAATGATGTAGGTTTGCGCAAAGCCATCGCCGGTAACGCCGGTCGTTAAGGTGTTTACCAACGAGGCGTTTCTGCCCAGAAAGAAAATGCCGTTGGTGGTCGTCCCAATGTCTTGCGTGGCGGTGGTAAGCGTGTCGGTGAAGATAACGATGTCGGCCATGAAATTATATCCTTGTAATGAGCGGGCCAGCGACCCTTTTGGTGAAGTGCGCTGTTACCCGAGGATCAGATCGCTTTGATCAAAAAGTGCCAGATTTGAACGAACTAGTAGAATTTGGCCATCGAACGCGCCATCGCCGTCTATGTCAATGCGCAACATGGTTTGCGCCCCGACCGACACAGCCTCGAACCAAACAGATGCGGTGCCATCCCCAAGTGCTGCGCCTGATGCCGAAAATGTCAGGTCGATAAAGGCGGATAGATCGATCCGGTCGGCCCCGTCTTCGAACCCGATGATGCGATCCCTGAACGCACCTGTCCCTGTTTCGTCCACGGAATTGAAGACAAAGACATCGTCGCCGCCCCCGCCACGCAAGATGTCGGCCCCGGTGCCAGCGGTGATGTCATCATTGCCTTGTCCGCCAAACAACCGGTCGTCTCCGCTGCCGCCGATCAGCGTGTCGTTGCCGTCCTGACCGTTGATCACGTCGGCGCCGCTGTTTCCGCGCAGGCTATCAGAACCCGCGCCGCCCAGCACCGTGTCATTGCCTGCACCGCCCTCAAGCGTGTCATCACCGCTCAGGCCGACAACAAGGTCGTCATCGTTTCCGCCATCAAGATCGTCGCCTTGATCACCACCACGAAGCGTATCGTCGCCTGTTCCGCCAAGCACCTGTTCCGACACAAGGCCAAGTCCCCGCCCCGAATAGGTGTCCGCATCCGCGCCCAGATCGACCGTACCGATCACCAGACCTGTATTGACGAAGTTGTCGTCATCCCCGTTCAGGGCAATGTCGCCGATCATTTCACCCGAATTGACCACGGTATCAACGGCGTTGCCAAAGGTGACAGCGCCCTGGATCGTTCCGGAATTGTCCAACCTATCTGCCGCGCCGGCGAAATCCATCGCACCAACCATGGTACCGGTATTTGTCACAAGATCACGCGCCGAAGAGCTGCCCTGAAACACAGTCGTTCCGCTCGTGAATATACCGGCATTGATCAAGGTCAGATTTTCAGCATTCACCCCCAAATTGGTTATTCCGTTATGTGTAGTGCTTATTTCTCCAGTATTCGTAATTTTACCTCCATCGAGCAACTTGAAGCCAAATTGAGCAAGGATGCTTCCACTATTCACGATTTCCGTGTTTATGCCGGACAAACTTATGAGCGGTGCATTGACCAATGCCGTGGGGTTCTCCTGAACGAGCGTTCCAAAGTTAAAGATCTTCGCATTGCTGCCGCTACTATTGATCGCTTCGGTGCTTTGAATCCGGCCATGATTGATCACCGTCAGGTTGTTCGCCGCACTATAAACCGCGCGCCAATCGGCGTTGGCGTCGATAGAACCCGTCGCGCTGATGGTCACGGTGACATTGCTAAGTCCGGCACTCGTGAGGTCGATCGCCTCACCGCTCGACCCAAGATGCAGCAGCACGCCGTGCACAAGGAACTCGAGGTCGCTCAGGTTGCCTGCCGTGCTTACCGTAGTGGACTGCGTGGAATAGTGCGTGACGCCTTCGGCGAGGTAATAAAAATCACCAGAGTTCGTCAGTGTTTGGCTCGTAGTAGTATCGCTCACAAGGATGACGTTGGCCATGTGCAAAGTCCTTTTGGTCGGAGACAAGAGGGGCAAATCGGGCGCGCGGAGTGTGCGGCGGAAACGTGATATTTGGCGTTAATGCGTGCCAAGAAATTTGCGCGCCACCGAAGCCGATGCCGCGCTTTTTTGCCCCTGTTTTGAACGTCTGGCCGCGCTGGTGCGCCCGGTTACACGTTACGCAAGGATCAGATCAGCTTGATCAAAGAGCGAAGGATCGGCGCGCACCAGCAGAAGCTGCCCATCGACGCTGCCATTTCCATCGACATCGATGCGCAACATGGTTTGCGCGCCGCCCGAGACCGCGTCAAACCAGATCGAGGCTGTCCCGCCGCCGATGGCCCCAGCCGAAGAGAACGTGAGCGCACCAAAGCCCGACAGATCGATTAAGTCTGCACCGTCTTCCCACCCGAGAATGCGGTCACGCGTGCCGCCACTGCCAGTTTCGGCCACACTGGCAAATTCAAACACATCAGCACCGGCGTCGCCGCGCAACAGGTCGGCGCCGGTCCCCGCGCGAAGCGTGTCATCGCCACTGCCCCCGAAAATACGGTCGGCCTCGACGCCGCCAAAAAGCACATCGTTGCCGTTTTCACCGTTCATAACGTTTTGACCGAGGACGCCGCGCAACTCATCATTGCCCGAGCCGCCGTTTATCGTGTCGTTGCCACGCCCGCCAAACAGCGTGTCGTCTCCCGCCCGCCCTGCGATCAGGTCATTGTCGTCGCCGCCCAAAAGGTTATCGCCAAGGTTGCCACCAAACAGCGTATCATTGCCTGCCCCGCCGTCGACTTCACCGGACACGCCCCCCGTTACAGCATTGGTAAAGTGGTCAGCCCCAGAACCAAGCGCGACCTCGCCCGTGATGGTGCCGGTATTGACGACCGTATCTGCCCCATCGCCCGCGTCGACGTCTCCGCTCAGATCGCCGCCCGTCTTGAGCGTGTCATTGCCGGGACCCAACGTGATGTCACCCAACATTGTACCGGTGTTTACCAGTCGATCAGCCCCATCGCCGAGCATCACAACCCCAGACACCTGCCCCGACGTTATGAACCTGTCAGCATCGCCGCCAAAGCTGACCGCGCCCGTCATGGTGCCTGTGTTGGTGATATCACTGACCCCTTCGCCAAGGCGCACAACGCCGTTTATCGTGCCAGTGTTCGTGATCAGGTCATCGCTCAGATCACCCCCAAAATAGGCAAACTCGAGCCCCGTGATCAGCCCATCATTGACCAGCGTCATCGGGTCACTGCGGTCAACCGAAAGCTCATCCATGCTGATGGCGCGTTCAAAGGCAAGGATCTCGCCAGAGTTGTGAACGACTGCCGTGCGGATGGTTTCGATCGTGTTCCGACCTGTGATCAGCCCGGAGTTCGTCAACTGATTGCCAAACCCTTCAAGCCGAATGGCGAAGACGTCGAACGAATTGGACGGAAAAGTCTGGGATATTGTCCCGGAGTTCACGAGCAGAAGGTCGCGGCCCGTGGAGCGCACAGCGACACCCGCTTCGACATATCCGTGGTTGGCGATGATCGAGTCATCTGCCTCAAAGTTGATGGCGCTTGCGTTCTGGCCGGCAATCATGCTGCCTGTCGCGGAAATCGAGATATTGAACCCATTTCCACTTTTTCCGATGCCGTTGAACACGGCTCCGCCGCCGCCGATCTGCGCCATGGTCCCCAGCACGCTGATATCAAACCCGAAACGGTTTGCATCGACGGTCAGGACGTCCGCACCCACCACGATGTGGCTGACATCCTGAGACAAGAAATACACGTCGTTGCTGTCCGTCAGCGTCTGCGTGGTGGTCGCATTGCTGGTCAAAATGAAATTAGGCATCGGGTGTCCTGTTTTGGTGCAAAGCGCGCGGGCGAAATCCAGAGGGGCGTGCAATGTGCATGGCCTTCTGCGAGGCTAACAGATTCGAGCGGGCCAGTCAGATTTGGCTCAAACGACCTGCGGCGCGTTGATAGACCGGACGTTGCATCATTCCACTGGCAACGTCATATACCCATCCAACACAGGGCGGAGCTGACATGACCAACTACCTCGACTTCGAAAAGCCTTTGGCAGAAATCGAAGGCAAGGCCGAAGAACTGCGCGCCATGGCCCGGGACAATGCCGAGATGGATGTCGCCGCAGAGGCCGCCGCGCTCGATGCCAAGGCCCGCGCCCTGCTCGAAGATCTTTACGGATCGCTGACGCCGTGGCGGAAATGCCTCGTGGCGCGGCACCCGAACCGGCCGCATTGCACCGATTATATCGACGCGCTTTTCACGGATTACACGCCGCTGGCTGGAGATCGGAACTTTGCAGACGATCATGCCGTTATGGGCGGCCTTGCGCGCCTTGATGACCAACCGGTGGTGGTGATAGGCCACGAGAAGGGCAACGATACAAAATCGCGGATTGAGCGAAACTTTGGCATGGCTCGCCCCGAAGGCTATCGTAAGGCGATCCGTCTCATGGACCTGGCGGAAAGGTTTGGCCTGCCCGTCATCACTCTGGTGGACACGCCGGGCGCTTACCCCGGCAAGGGTGCCGAAGAGCGAGGGCAGTCCGAAGCCATTGCTCGCTCCACAGAAAAGTGCCTGCAAATTGGTGTGCCGCTCATTTCCGTCATCATCGGAGAGGGCGGATCGGGCGGGGCGGTTGCCTTCGCGACGGCCAACCGCGTCGCGATGCTGGAGCACTCCGTCTACTCAGTGATCTCGCCCGAAGGGTGCGCATCAATCTTGTGGAAAGATGCGGAAAAGATGCGCGAGGCGGCTGAAGCGCTGCGCTTGACCGCGCAGGATTTGCAACAACTGGGCGTGGCAGACCACGTCATTCCGGAACCCTTGGGCGGAGCTCATAGGGACCGGGCCGGCACGATTGCAACGGTTGGCGCGGCACTTCGGCAAATGCTGGACGAATTGTCTGACGTTGATCGTGCTGCGCTTGTGGCAGGCCGCCGTCGCAAATTCCTCGACCTTGGGCAGCAGGGCCTCGCCGCGTGATACGCCTTTCGGTCTAAGCGGTGTTTTTGCGCCGCCTATGCGCGACAACGCGGGCCGGTAACGACAAGCTGATGGATTGCTCCGGCGATGCATCGCGACGAGGCAATCGGAACAAGCCACCTTGCGCCTCCCCCAGTCGGCGCGCTGAGGCAAAAACTGTCTCGTCCTCAGTCAACTGGTCCAGAGACGTTCCAGACAGGTTGATATAGGCCCAACCGTCGCCCACATCCTCAGCTTCAACGCGCAAGGACAAACGTTTGTCGCCCGCCGCCTTAAAGAGACCGGCAAGCAACTCACGCAGGTACAGACTGATTGCAGTTTCATTGATCTGCAGCAGCGCGTCACCGCTAGACAACTCATGCTCATCGCATGGATCGGTCAATATCAGTGCATCGTTTACCAAGCGCTGCAGGTCGACTGTTGTGCGTTGGAATACCGCGCGTTCTTGCGGCACTTCCCGCATCATGTCCACGATAAGCGTCATTGAACTGGTCGCAAGCTGTTCCAGCACATCGATTGACTGCAGCTTACCATCGCCGAGGTCCTGAAATCCGTTACGCAGCCCCGCCGTCAGATTGCGAACGATGGTCAACGGCGTCTGCATGTCGCGGGCGGCCATGCTCAGAAATGTCGCCATTTCATCCTGGATAAGGCGCGCATGCGTCAACTCTTCTCGCAGCGCGGCCATTTCAGTCCGATCGGTAACCGTACCTGTGACGAATGACACCGCGCCACTCTCAAGCAACTCAGGAATGAGACTGATTTCCGCCAGTCGGCGATCACCGCCGACCGTAACCACCATGCTGTATTCGGTTGGCTGTCCACTTGAAAAACAGTCCAATTGGGCATTGTGGATGTGCCGCGCTTGCCGCCCCGACCAAATCTCAAGCGCTGTTTTCCCGATCACGTCATCCGGGTTAAAGCCAAATTGGCGCGCGATAGCGTGGTTAGCCCCGGCATAAACAACCCGCCCGTCTTCGTGCTGTTTCAGAACGAAAACGGGCGCTGCAACGCTATCGAAACTTGGCAGGGACATATGCGCTCTTACACGGGAAACCTCCGCGCAATTTAGGTCGCATTTCCTAACGGCGTCCTAACGCCAGCGGCTCAACGCGCCAGCATTCGCAAACCTTGCGTGACGTCAGATCGAACCGCGAGCCGCAAACCGGGTTCGTCCCCCGCCTTCAGCGCCGCAATTATCAGGCGGTGGTATTGTGGCGCTTCTGTCCGCCGCAAACGCCCATAAAGCGCACGCATGGTCGGGCCCATCTGAAGCCAGACCGTTTCGGCCATGGCCAGCATCGCAGGTGCCTGTGCACGCAGGTAGAGCGTGCGGTGAAATTCGAGGTTCGTGCGTATGTAGCGGACGGCGTCGCGGTGCGCGACAGCCTCTCCGACGCTTCCGTTGATGGTCTGCAACCGCTCGATCAGGGCCATATGCGCCCGCGGCAGGGCCCGGCTGGCAAGTTCAACCTCGATCAAGGCACGCAGCGCGGCAAGCTCCTCGATCCGCTCGGGGCTCAGCTCGGGCGTCCCAATGCGCCCAGAACTGGACATCGTCAGCGCCCCTTCGGCAACCAGCCGGCGCACGGCCTCGCGCACCGGGGTAATCGACACCCCATATTCCGAACCGATCCCCCGGAGGGTCAGCGCCTGACCAGGCGCAATATCGCCGGCCATGATACGCGCGCGCAGACGGCGATAGACCTGATCATGGGCGGCCGTGGTCGTTTCAGTAGCGCGGGGCGGGGTCGTCATAGGCTTTTGTGATCACAAGTGATCACACGCGTCAATCCTCGAAGCGGTACCGGTGCAACGCGGTGCCATGCGTGCGCAGCCAGGCCCGCGGCGCCGTGTAGGGACCGTGTATACGGCGCACCGCCGACCAGAACGCCGCGGAGTGGTTCATGTGCTCCAGATGCGCCACTTCGTGGGCCGCCACGTAGTCCAGCACCTCCCGCGGCATCATCACCAGCCGCCACGAATACATCAGCCGCCCCGCGGACGAGCACGAGCCCCAGCGCGAGCGCGTGTCCCGCAAGGTGATCGCGCTGTAGGTCCGGCCCAATTCGGCCGCGTAACGGTCCGAGGCTTCGGCCAGCACGTCGCGAGCCATATGTTTGACATAGCTGGCAAGCCGCGCTGCGGGCCTGCCTGGTGGCACCGCAATTTCGTCCGCGCCCAGACGCACCAAACGCCCCGTGCCCGCCACCACGCGGCGCGGCACGCCCAGAATCGGGATGTCAGCACCGATCCCGACCTGAACCGGCCCCTGCATCTTTGCCCGGTGCCCCGCAATCCAGTCCGCACGGTCGCGCACAAAGGCCAAAGCGGCCCGGTCACTGACCCCCTTGGGCACCGTCACCGACACACCGCCATCCAGCGCAGACACACGCAGCGTCAGCCGCTTCGCCCGCGCCGACCGCTTGATCACAAGATCCGCCGGGACCCCGTCTTGCCATATGCCGCCGTCCATCCTACCTGCCTCGATAGATGTTTGCCTTTGACTCCGGCCCAAGCATATGGCACTCGCCCGGAATCTCTAGGCCAAACCGCGGGCATCGGCCCGCCGCAGCAGTACAAGCGAAAGGGACACCATGCCCAAGGAAGAATGGGGCACGAAGCGCCTTTGCCCGACCACCGGCAAGCGGTTCTATGACCTTAACCGCAACCCGATCGTAAGCCCCTATACCGGCGAAGTTGTCGAGGTGGACGCGTCCAAGACACGAATGATCGCCGCCGACGCCGAGGATGCGGTCACGGCAAAGGCCAAGGCAAAGGCCAGCGATGACGAAGATGCCGTGCTGGACGATGACGACACGGATGTCGACGTGGAGCTGGAGGACGATATCCTCGACGATGATGACGAGGAAGAGAACGTCTCGCTCGACGAGATTGCCGATGTGGCGTCCGAAGAGGACGAAACCTGATTTAGCAGCGTGATTTTGCGCTTGAACCCCTGGGGCAAGTTGCATACTCACGCGGCTCAGAGATGGGGCATTAGCTCAGCTGGGAGAGCGCCTGCATGGCATGCAGGAGGTCAGCGGTTCGATCCCGCTATGCTCCACCATCTCTCTTTAATTTCCCAAATACCTAATGCTGTCCGTCACCACCCGCGTGGTTAAGTCTGCTGCTCCTGCATTGGTGGCACGGCAACCTCTCCGCCCAGCCCAAGCCGTCCGAGGCTGGCGTGAAACACGCCGCCCATGGGGGCGGACGGCGTGTCGACATCCTGCGGATGTCTGTGCGCTAAGCTCTGATGACGCGCTGTGGGCTGAGGGTGCAACGGTTGCAGACTAACCCCGGCGCTCCGCGCGCAAAGGCTTCAAAAGGTCCCCCGGACCTTTTGCCGGGCTGTGCCCGGATCAGCCTTTGCCCTTCCATGGCACGAGCCAGCTTTCCAGCTGACGCATGAGCATCTCGATGGCAAAACCAATGATCCCGATCAGGATGATGCCCATGATCACGATATCGGTCAGCGTGAACTTCGACGCGACCATGATCATCATGCCAGCGCCCTGCGACGCGGCGACCAGTTCGGCCGCAACCACCGTGCCCCAGCACACCCCCATGGCGACCCGGGCCCCGGTAAAGATGTCGGGCAGCGAGTTGGGCACGATCACATGGCGCATCACCTGCCACTTGGACGCACCAAGCGAATAGGCGGCATGTACCTTGGTGATCCGCACACCACTGACGCCTGAACGCGCCGCAATGGCCATGATCCAGAGCGCGGCAAGGAACAGCAGGATGATCTTGCCCGCCTCCCCGATGCCGAACCAGATGATCACCAGCGGGATCAGCGCAAGCGGCGGGACAGGCCGCATAAACTCGACAATCGGATCAAACCAGCCGCGGAACCAGCCATTCAAGCCCATCGCATAGCCGAGCGGGATCCCCAGCAGCGCCCCAAAGAGGAAGCCACCGATGACGCGGAACAGCGAATAACCCAGATGTTCGAGCAGGGTGAAGTTGCGGTAACCCTCGGAGGCAATCTCCGTCAGCCGATCAATCACAGCCTCGGGCGGCGGCAGGTACAGCGGGTCCATCTGCAGGCCCTTGGGCGGCGTGAAGCTGATCGCGCCTTTATCCGTCAAGACAAACCGGCCGGAAGACGTCGAAATCGCCGTATCCGGGCCAATCGGCGTGCCATCAATGGCCACAACCTGCGCCCCTGCGCGCCGGTTCACCTCGTCGTTGCGGTCAAACAGGATGGTTTCCGTGCGCGATGTGTTCATCGACAGCGCATCATCCTTGGCAAACCCGTCCCCGGGAGGCACCTCGAACGCCACCTTATCCTCGCCAAAGTCGAAGATACGAACAAAGACGGTGGCATCATCCGTTGCCCCATCAGGCGCCTGCAGCGTGTAGGTAAACTGCATCTCGCCGACATAGGGCGCAGGCGCATGCAAGAAGCCCGGCACCCAGTTCGAGCCGGTGAACGAGCCCCAGATCAGGAAAATCGTGGCCACCGAAATCACGCTGCCCCAGCGGTTGGCAACAACCGTCGACTCGTCGCCAAAGGTCACGGTCTTCAACGAGTTGAACCCGCTGCTCGCCGTGCGCCCCACCGCTTTGACAACAAAATAGGCGCCAACGAAAATGGCAATGTAGACGGCAAGGATCAAAAGGCCGGTCATGCGCTTTCCTCCGTCCGGCCCATAATCTCTTCCTCCATGTCCCAGATCATCCCGAGGATTTCTTCGCGTGTCGTGGCGTAGTCGGGGTGTTTCTTGACCTCTCGCAAATCCGCGCCCACGCCCATATCGGCGAACGGCAGGCGATATTCGCGGTGGATGCGGCCGGGCCGCGGGGCCATGACCAAGAGGCGCTCGCCAAGCAGCAGCGCTTCTTCGACGGAGTGGGTGATCAGGATGATCGTCTTGCCCGTCTCTTTCCACAGCTTCAGCACAAGGCCTTGCATCTTTTCGCGGGTCAGCGCGTCAAGCGCGCCCAGCGGTTCGTCCATCAGGATCACGTCCGGGTCATTGGCCAGGCAGCGGGCCAGAGCCACACGCTGCTGCATACCGCCCGACAGCTCGTAAACCATCTTTTCCTTGAAGTCTTGCAGGCCGACGACGTCGAGCAGATGATCGACATTGGCACTGTAGTCTGCCGCGCGCTGGCCCTTCATCCGGGGGCCAAAGCTGACATTGTCGCGCACGCTCATCCATTCGAACAGGGCCCCTTGCTGGAACACCATACCCCGCTCGGCATCGGGGCCGAGGACCTGGTGGCCGTTGAGCATGATCTGCCCTTCGGTCGGCGCCAGAAAGCCCGCAACAATGTTCAAAAGCGTGGTCTTGCCACAGCCGGACGGGCCCAGAACGGACAAAAGCTCGCCCTGTTTGAGGTCAAGCGTGACGTCTTGCAACGCCTGCACATGCCCGCCACCCGGCAGGTCAAAGCGCATCGAAATATTCTGGATCTGAAGACCGGACATCGCACCCCCGCGCCGGTTGGGATTGGGGGCGCCTCGCATCCCTTTCAGGAGGCAAGGCGCCCACCGATCAGGTTATTGCGCAGCCTCGAGCGGGCCCGTGTTCACGGTCGCTGCATAGCTGTCGAGCGCGTTCGGGATCGAACCGGCTTCGACAAAGACGCCGGCCACACCGCCCATGAAGGTCTGCGCCGCACCGCCGAGCCACTTCTCGGACAGCTGCTCTTCGACCGTCGGGAAGGTGAACGTGCTGATCGTGGCCATCGTGTCGGCCTCGGACATGCCTGCGTCCTTGGCGATCACCGGCAGCATCTTGGCGTGGTTGGCCGGGTCGGCCCACATCGCGTTTGCCGCTGCGGTCACGGACAGGAATTGGCTCAGCAGCTCGGCCTCTTCGGCGACAAAGGCAGCGGGGGCGGAGGTCACGTCAAAGACGAGAATGCCCAGCTCTTCTTTCTCGGCGCCGGTCAGCAGGACGTTGCCGTGCTCTTTCATGCGGCGCAGCGCACCGCCCCAGCCGCACGCCATGTCGAGCGAGCCTTGCGCCAGCGCGGCTGCGCCTTCTGCAGGTGCCATGTCCACGATTTCCATCGAGGCAACATCAACGCCAAAGTGGCCCATCTGGCTCAGGAAGCCGTAGTGGGCGGCGGTGCCCAGCGGCACAGCGACCTTCTTGCCGGCCAGTTCGGCGGCGGAGCCTGCGTCAATCTCCAGCTCGGCCTTCACGACGCAGTTGTCGTTTTCGGAGTAGGACACGGCCACGTCGACGATCTGGATGTCCTGTCCAGCAGAAGCTGCGACCACGAAGGGCGGCACGCCCTGGCTAACGGAAATCTGCACGTCGCCCGACGCCATCGCCGCGGACATCGCGGTGCCGGTGTCAAAGCTGACCCAGTTGATCTTGGTCCCGCCCATGGCCTCTTCGTACATGCCCATTTCCTTGGCGAACTGGAACGGCATCGGCCACTCGAGGAAGTAGGCGACGGTGATTTCACCGCCATGCCCGGCGGCAAAGGCGTTACCGCCGGCCAGCATAGCAACGCCGGCAACGGCGCCCATCAGTTTGGATTTCAGTGTCATGAAGACTCTCCCGTGTTGACGGCCCGATTCGTGCGGGCCTACTTTTGTCCGGCGGGTATGCCGGGTCCGGCTTCGTACCGGCGCTGCGTGATGAGGCCTCATAATAGACCTGCGATCAACGAAAAATTCAGGACCGCCCGATGACATTGCTGTCTTCTCAACCATGCAAAACGTGATTTACGCCTTGTTTTGAGGCGTTTTGCCGAGCGGCAAGCCAAAATCGTCCGCGCCGACTGGCCCTATCATTGCTGGGCAACTGGCCCTACTGACGGAGGCAACGCTGCTGTGATATACGGCACTGAGCATTACAGATGCTCATGAATTCACCGATATGCGCGGCAAAACAGGGGATCCCACGATGGACGGTACGCTTTCTCAGAACGACATCAGCCATGTGGTCGAAGCCGACCGTGCCCGGGTCTGGCACCACCTGATCCAGCACGCGCCTTTCATGACCGGCGCCGATCCGCGGATCATCGTGGAAGGCAAGGGCATGAAGGTCTGGGACCAGCATGGAAAGGAACACATTGATGCCGTGTCGGGCGGTGTCTGGACGGTGAATGTGGGCTACGGGCGCGAAAGCATCGCCAATGCCGTGCGCGACCAGCTGATCAAGCTGAACTATTTCGCCGGGTCCGCCGGGTCGATCCCGGGCGCGCTTTTTTCCGAGCGACTGATTGAGAAGATGCCGGGCATGAGCCGCGTCTACTATTGCAACTCCGGCTCCGAGGCGAACGAGAAGGGCTTCAAGATGGTCCGCCAGATCGCGCACAAGCGCTATGGCGGCAAGAAGCACAAGATCCTCTACCGTGATCGGGATTATCACGGCACCACGATCGCTTGCCTGTCAGCGGGCGGTCAGGACGAACGCGGCGCGCAGTACGGGCCGTTCACGCCCGGCTTTGTGCGCGTGCCGCACTGCCTAGAATACCGCCGCCACGAACAGGACGGCGCGCCGGTGGAAAATTACGGCGTGTGGGCCGCTGACCAGATCGAAGAGGTCATCCTGCGCGAAGGGCCCGATACCGTCGGCGCGCTCTGCCTTGAGCCGGTCACCGCAGGTGGCGGCGTGATCACCCCGCCCGAGGGCTATTGGGAACGCGTGCAGGAGATCTGCAAAAAGTACGACATCCTGCTGCATATCGACGAGGTGGTCTGCGGCGTGGGCCGGACGGGCACGTGGTTCGGCTACCAGCATTACGGCGTGAAGCCCGATATGGTCACGATGGCCAAGGGTGTGGCCTCGGGCTATGCGGCGATTGCCTGCCTCGTCACCACCGAAGAAGTCTTTGACATGTTCAGAGACGATCACACGGACCCGATGAACTATTTCCGCGACATCAGCACCTTTGGTGGCTGCACCGCCGGGCCGACAGCGGCGCTGGAAAACCTGAAGATCATCGAGGATGAAGACCTGCTCGGCAACACCACCGCGATGGGCGACTACATGCTGGATCAGCTGAACGCTCTGGCAGACCGCCACGCCGTGATCGGCGACGTGCGCGGCAAGGGCCTGTTCCTGGGCGCCGAGCTAGTGGCAGATCGCGAGACGCGCGCGCCGGCGGCCGAAGCCAAGGTGCAAGCCGTTGTCGGCAACTGCATGGCGCAGGGCGTGGTCATCGGGGCAACAAACCGGTCGCTACCGGGTAAGAACAACACGCTGTGCTTCTCTCCGGCGCTGATCGCGACGAAGGATTACATCGACCATATCGTCTCCGCGGTCGATACCGCGCTGAGCGATGTGTTCGGGTGACGGAAGCTTAGTAAGTTTCCGGCCCGGTTTCTTACTAAGAAACCGCCATCGATTTGGACAAGCCTTAGGTCCAGATTGCACCGGATATAGGTCCACGCTAGACCGGAGGCATGTCGCTTCCGGTCGAAACCTTCTTTCTTGCGGATGCCGAATCCGGCACCAAGCAGGCGCGCATCCAGCAGATGATCGCCCAAGGCATTCTGTCGGGGCGGTTCGCGCCCGGAGAAAAGCTGCCCTCGACCCGCAAACTGGCCGCGCATCTTGGCGTCAGCCGGATCACGGTGACCCTGGCCTATACCGAACTTCTGGCCAGCGATTATCTGACCTCGCGCGGACGGTCCGGCTATTTTGTATCCGGCAACGCCCCCGTCCCGCCAAGCTTTCCCGGCGCGGCAGAAGCCGAAGACAGCGTCGACTGGACCCGCGCCATCGGGCAGCGGTTTTCCGGCGGTCAGACGCTCAGCAAACCGCAGGACTGGGCGCGCTACCGCTACCCGTTCATCTACGGGCAAGCAGACCCGGCGCTGTTTGATCACACCAACTGGCGCAATTGCGCGATACAGGCGCTGGGCCAGCGCGACTTTGCGGCGCTGACCACCGATGCAGGCGACAGGGATGACGAGCGGCTGACCGAATTCATCCTGCGCCACACGCTGCCGCGGCGGGGGATCACGGCGCGCCCCGAACACGTGCTGATCACCATGGGCGCGCAGAACGCGCTGTGGCTGACGGCGCAGGTGCTGCTGACCCAAAGGCGGCGCGCGGCCATCGAGGATCCGTGTTATCCGGCGCTGCGCGATATTCTGGATCAGGCGCGCTGCCACCTCAGCCCCGTGGCGGTGGATCAGGACGGGTTGCCACCCGACGCGATCCCGCCCGAGACCGACGTGATCTTTACCACGCCCTCGCACCAGTGCCCGACCAACGCGACCATGCCGTTGCCGCGCCGCCGCGCCTTGCTGGACCGGGCGCGCGCGCTCGACGCGCTGATAGTCGAGGATGATTACGAGTTCGAAATGGCCTTCCTGCGCGCGCCTGCCCCCGCGCTCAAATCGCTCGATACCGAGGGGCGGGTGATCTACGTGGGCAGCTTTTCCAAGTCGCTCTTTCCCGGGCTGCGGCTGGGCTATCTGGTCGGGTCAGAGCCGTTTATCCGCGAGGCCCGCGCGCTGCGGGCCAATGTGCTGCGCCACCCGCCCGGCCACGTGCAGCGCACGGCGGCCTATTTCCTGTCACTGGGCCATTACGACGCGCAGATCCGCAAGATGGGCAGCGTGTTGGGCGAACGGCGCAAGATCATGCAGGCCGCGATTGACGCCGAAGGGCTGCAGGTGGCCGGCGCGGGCGACATGGGCGGCTCGTCCTTCTGGATGGCCGCGCCGCAGGGTGTGGATGCCGGCGATCTGGCCAGCAGGCTGGCCGCGCGCGGCGTACTCATCGAGCCGGGCCTGCCGTTCTTTTCCGGTCAGGGGAGGCCTGCGCATTTCTACCGGCTGGCCTATTCCAGCATCCCCGCAGCGCGCATCCCGGACGGCGTGGCCGAAATTGCGAGCGCCATTCGCGAACTGGCCTGATTTGCGCGGCAATCTGGCCCTATTGGCGCGCAGAACCCGGCATTAGGATCGCGCAAATTCCCGACTCACCAGAACCCGGAGCGCCCCATGCGGATGACCACCGAAGAAGCCTTTGTGAAAACCCTCCAGCGCCACGGCATCCAGCACGCCTTTGGCATCATCGGGTCGGCCATGATGCCGATTTCCGACCTGTTCCCAGCGGCGGGCATCACCTTTTGGGACTGCGCGCACGAGGGATCGGGCGGGTTCATGGCCGACGGCTACACGCGGGCGACCGGCAAGGTGTCGATGATGATCGCGCAGAACGGGCCGGGCATCACCAACTTCGTCACCGCCGTCAAGACAGCCTACTGGAACCACACGCCGCTGCTGCTGGTGACCCCGCAGGCCGCGAACAAGACCATCGGTCAAGGCGGCTTTCAGGAAGTCGAGCAGATGAAGCTGTTCGAAGACATGGTCGCCTATCAGGAAGAGGTGCGCGATCCATCCCGGGTGGCGGAGGTTCTGGCCCGGGTCATCGCCCAGGCCAAGCGTCTGTCCGCACCGGCGCAGCTGAACATCCCGCGGGATTTCTGGACGCAGGTAATCGACATCGACATCCCCGAGCCGGTGGAATTCGAACGCTCTCCGGGCGGCGAAAACTCTGTCGCGAAGGCGGCGGCCCTGCTGAGCGAAGCCAAGAACCCCGTGATCCTGAACGGCGCGGGCGTTGTCCTGTCTGAAGGTGGCATTAATGCATCCAAGGAATTGGCCGAACGGCTCAGCGCGCCGGTCTGCGTCGGCTACCAGCACAACGATGCGTTCCCGGGCTCGCACCCCCTGTTTGCCGGGCCGCTCGGCTACAACGGGTCGAAGGCCGGGATGGAGCTGATCAAGGACGCGGACGTGGTGCTGTGCCTTGGCACGCGTCTGAACCCGTTTTCGACCCTTCCGGGCTACGGGATGGAATACTGGCCCGCGGAGGCCAAGATCATTCAGGTCGACATCAACCCTGACCGGATTGGCCTGACCAAGAAGGTCACCGTCGGCATCGTGGGCGATGCGGCGAAGGTGGCAAATGGTATCCTCGCCCAGCTGTCGGACGAGGCCGGTGACGCAGGCCGCAAAGACCGCGAGGCGCGTGTGGCCGAGACCAAGAGCCGCTGGAAGCAACAGCTGACCGAAATGACCCACGAGGACGACGACCCGGGCACAACCTGGAACGAGCGTGCCCGCGCGGACAAGCCCGACTGGATGAGCCCGCGCATGGCTTGGCGCGCGATTCAGAGCGCCCTGCCGCGTGAGGCGATCATCTCTTCGGACATCGGCAACAACTGCGCCATCGGCAACGCCTACCCTGACTTTGACGAGGGCCGCAAATACCTCGCCCCCGGCCTCTTTGGCCCCTGCGGCTACGGCCTGCCCGCCATCGTGGGCGCCAAGATCGGCCAGCCTGACGTGCCGGTCGTGGGCTTTGCCGGTGACGGCGCCTTTGGCATCGCGGTGAACGAGCTGACGGCGATTGGCCGGGGCGAATGGCCTCCAATTACGCAGGTTGTCTTCCGCAACTACCAGTGGGGCGCCGAAAAGCGGAACTCCACGCTCTGGTTCGACGACAACTTTGTCGGCACGGAGCTGGACGAGCAGGTGTCTTACGCCGGCATCGCGAAGGCCTGCGGGCTGGAGGGCGTTGTCGCCCGCACCATGGACGAGCTGACCGAGGCGCTGAACACCGCGATCGAGAACCAGATGAAGCATGGCAAGACCACGCTGATCGAAGCGATGATCAACCAGGAACTCGGCGAGCCGTTCCGCCGCGACGCGATGAAAAAGCCTGTTTCGGTGGCAGGTATCAGCGCGGACGACATGGTTCCGCAGGCGTAAGGCTTCAGGCTGCGACAAGGGCGGGATAGCCTGCCCCTGTCGCACCCAACGGAGACTGCCATGACCGCCTATCCCTTTCTCGCCGCCACGCCGCCCGTCTGTCCAAAGGGACTGCTGGCCAAAGCGCAGGCCGGCACGCCGCCGCGCGTGGCGCTGGTGAACGCCGGGGCGCCGCACCCGCTGGCAGGCCTGCGCGAGGCGGTGGAGGCCGGTCTCGCCGACCCGATCCTGATCGGGGACAGCGCCAAGATCGCAGCCACGGCGGAAGAGATCGGCTGGGACATCGGCGGCATTCCGGTGCTGCACGCGCCCAAGGATGCCGCCGCGCCAAAGGCTGCGGAACTCGCGCGCGAGGGTCAGGCCGATGCGATCATGAAGGGGCAGGTGCACACCTCGACCTTCCTCAAGGGGCTGCTTCCGTCCGCTGCGGGCCTGCGTGCGCCCGGTACGCGCTGCGGTCATGTCTTTCACATCACCATGCCGGGGCAGGACCGCCCGCTGCTCTTGACCGATGGCGCGCTGAACGTGAACCCGGACGTCACGACCCGTCAGGCCTGCCTGACCCATGCGGTGGAACTGGCGCACAAGCTGGGGATCGAGCGGCCCAAGGCGGGCCTGCTGGCCCCGTCCGAGGACCCGACACCGGGCATTCCCAATACGTTCGAGGCCGCGGAAATCGCGAAATGGGCCAAAACGGCGCTGCCGCGGGCCGTGGTGCAGGGGCCGATGGCCATGGACCTGATCCTGTCCCGCGCCGCCGCCGATACCAAGGGCTATGAGGGCGAGGTGCCGGGCGATGCCGACATCATCGTCACGCCCAACATCACCACGGGCAATGCGCTGTTCAAGATGATGTCCTTTGGCATGGGCTGCTGCTGCGCCGGGATCGTGCTGGGCGCCAAGGTGCCGATCATCCTGACATCACGCGCGCAGGCCGCCGAAGACCGCCTCGCCTCCGCCGCGCTGGCGGTGATCGGGGCGCGCGCATGATCCTCGTCGTCAACGCCGGGTCATCCTCGATCAAGTTCGAGCTGTTCTCGGCCGCGCTGGCATCGGTTCTGGACGGCGCGGTGACCGAAATTGGCGGCACCGCCGAAATACGGGTCGGGAAAGCGACTGCAAAGGCCGAGGCGCCTGACCACACCGCGGCGCTGCGCCTGATCCTTGCGCGGCTTGACGCTGCCGGGCACCCCGTGTCGTCGCTGAAGGCGGCCGGTCACCGGGTGGTGCATGGCGGTGCAACGCTTACTGCGGCGCAGGCTGTAGACGATGCGGTGCTTTCAGGCATCGAGGCGTGCATCCCCCTCGCCCCGCTCCACAACCCGCATAACCTCGCCGGAATAAGAGCCCTGCAGGCGCTCGCACCAGACCTTCCGCAAGTGGCCTCGTTCGACACAGCTTTTCACGCCAGCAACCCCGACATCGCTGTGGCCTATGCCCTGCCGCAAGCGGAGCGGGACAAAGGCATTCGCCGGTACGGATTCCATGGCATGAGCTATGCCGGGATGGTGGCGTGGTTCGGAGACGCGCTTCCGGAAAGGCTGCTGGCCCTGCACCTTGGCAATGGCGCGTCGCTGTGTGCGATCCACATGGGGCGCAGCGTTGCGACCTCCATGGGGTATTCGCCACTGGACGGGCTCGTCATGGGCACGCGCACTGGCTGCATCGACGGGATGGCCGTTCTACGATTGGCCGAGGACCACGGAATAGACGCGGCGGCAACACTCCTTAACAAAGGCAGCGGCCTCAAGGCACTAGCCGGAACCAGCGATATGCGTGCGCTTCTCGCCCGTGACGATGCGGACGCACGCTTTGCGGTCGACAGCTTTTGCTACTGGGCCGCACGTCAGGCTGGGTCCGCCATCGTTGCCATGGGCGGTGTGGACGCGGTGGCGTTTACAGGCGGCATTGGCGAGAACGCAGCACCCGTGCGCACCCGCATCACCGAACACCTGTCGTTCTTGGGCGATCTGCCAACGCATGTCGTTCCCGCGGATGAAGAACGCCAGATCGCCCGCGACGTGGTGTCCGTATTGGGTCAAAACAATTGATGTAAGCGCTTGCATGCGCCAAACACGTCTGGTTCTGTTGCCGGACATCAAGGAGGTCAAATTGGGTCAGCCAAAGATCGATACGTCGCCGCACGTCTCGGACGAGGTCCGCAAGACCACCTGCTACATGTGCGCATGCCGCTGCGGGATCAATGTGCACATGAAAGATGGCAAGGTCGCCTATATCGAGGGCAACCGCGACCACCCGGTCAATCGCGGGGTGCTGTGCGCAAAAGGGTCCGCCGGGATCATGCAGCACAACGCGCCCTCGCGCCTGCGCGCGCCGCTGAAGCGGGTCGGCCCGCGCGGGTCTGGTGAGTTTGAGGAAATCAGCTGGGACGAGGCGCTGGAGCTGGCGACCTCCTGGCTGGCACCGATCCGCGAAACCGCGCCGGAAAAGCTGGCCTTTTTCACAGGGCGCGATCAGTCGCAGAGTTTCACAAGCTTCTGGGCGCAGAATTTCGGCACGCCCAACTACGCCGCCCATGGCGGGTTCTGCAGCGTCAACATGGCCGCCGCGGGCATCTACACGATGGGCGGCGCGTTCTGGGAATTCGGCCAGCCGGATTGGGAGCGGACAAAGCTCTTCATGCTGTTTGGTGTCGCCGAAGACCACGACAGCAACCCGATCAAGATGGGCCTCGGCCGCCTGAAAGAGCGCGGCGCCAGGGTGATCGGCGTGAACCCCATCCGCACGGGCTACAACGCCGTCGCGGACGAGTGGGTCGGGATCACTCCGGGCACTGATGGCCTCTTCATCCTCAGCCTCGTGCACTGCCTGATGAAGGCCGGGCGGATCGATCTGGACTACCTCGCCCGCTTTACCGACGCGCCCTGCCTGGTTGATCAGGACCCCAAGTCGGACACCTATGGCCTGATCCTGCGCGATGCGGACGGCAAGGCGCTGGTGATCGACCGCACCACGGGCAAACCAACACCGTTTGACCAGAAAGGCGTGCGTCCAGACCTGTCCGCCACCTACCGCAAGGCAGGTATTACCCATTTGCCCGTCCTGCACCTGATGGCCGAGCGGTATCTGAGCGCCGAATACGCCCCCGAAGCCGTGGCCGAGCGCTGCGGCATTCCGGCGAAGCGGATCCGCGCCATCGCGGCAGAGATCGCTCGCGTCGCCTTTGACGAGGCGTTCGAGCTGCCGATCCAGTGGACCGATTTCCGCGGCGAGGTTCACGACACAATGGTCGGCCGCCCGGTCTCCATGCACGCCATGCGCGGCATCAGCGCCCATGCCAACGGGTTCCAGACATGCCGCGCGCTGCACACCCTGCAAATCCTGCTGGGCAGCGTCGAGGTCCCCGGCGGCTTCCGCTTCAAACCGCCCTACCCCAAGCCCGCAACCGCGCACCCCAAACCCCATTGCGGCGTGACCCCGGGCAAACCGCTGGACGGCCCGCACCTTGGCTTTGTCCACGGCCCGGACGATCTGGCGCTGGACGCGGATGGCAACCCCGCGCGCATCGACAAGGCGTTCAGCTGGGAAAACCCGATGAGCGCGCACGGGCTCATGCACATGGTCATCTCCAACGCCTATGCGGGCGATCCCTACAAGATCGACACGCTGTTCATGTACATGGCCAACATGTCGTGGAATTCGTCCATGAACACGCGGGGCGTGATGGACATGCTGACCGACCAGGGCGAGGACGGCGAATACGTCATCCCCCGCATCATCTATTCGGATGCGTATAGCTCGGAAATGGTCGCCTATGCCGACCTTGTGCTGCCCGACACGACCTACCTCGAACGGCATGACTGCATTTCCCTGCTGGACCGCCCCATTTGCGAGGCCGAAGCTGCCGCCGACGCGATCCGCTGGCCCGTGGTCGAGCCGGACCGCGACGTGCGCGGCTTCCAATCCGTGCTGTGCGATCTGGGCGCGCGCCTTGACCTGCCAGGGTTCACCAACGCGGACGGCTCCCAGAAATATGCCGATTACGGCGACTACATCGTCAACCACGAACGCAAGCCCGGCATCGGCCCGCTTGCAGGCTGGCGCATGGGCGAGGCTGGCCTGACAGAGGGGCGCGGCGCCCCGAACGAAGGGCAGATCGACAACTACATCGCCAATGGCGGCTTCTGGATCGGCCATATCCCCGAAGAGGCGCAGTTCTACAAACCCTGGAACGCGGCCTATCAGGACTGGGCGGTCACTCTCGGCCTCTTCGATGCGCCCACGCCCTACCTCTTTACGCTCTACTGCGAGCCGATGCGCCGCTTCCAGCGCGCCGCCGAGGGGCACGGGGATCGCCAGCCGCCCGAACATCTGCGCGCCCGCCTGAAGGAACGGATGGACCCGCTGCCGCTCTGGTACGACCCCGGCACAGACAACCACGCGCAAGACTATCCCATCACCGCGCTGACCCAGCGGCCCATGGCCATGTACCATTCGTGGGGCTCGCAAAACGCCTGGCTGCGCCAGATCCATGGGCACAACCCGCTTTACGTGCCAACCAAACTGATGCGCGAAAATGGCCTCCAAGATGGGGACTGGGCCACCGTCACCTCGCCCCACGGCACGATCACCGTGCCGGTGCTCGAGATGGCGGCGCTGAACGACAACACGGTCTGGACCTGGAACGCGATCGGCAAGCGCAAGGGCGCCTGGGCTTTGGATGAAGACGCGCCCGAGGCCACAAAGGGGTTCCTGCTGAACCACCTGATCCATGAATTGCTGCCCCCCAAAGGCGACGGGCTGCGCTGGGCCAATTCCGATCCCATTACAGGGCAGGCCGCATGGTTCGACCTGAAGGTGCGCCTCGAAAAGGCTGTCGCGGCGCCCAGCGAAAGCCAGCCCACCGCACCGGCGATCAAATCCCCGGTCGAAAGCGGGCCAGACCACCTCGCCTGGAAACTCGGCAGATGAGCGGCCCTCAGAAAACCCTGGTTGCCATCGCACTCTTTGTTGCGCTCGCAGTTGGCGGCTTCATCTGGTTCGTCACCCAGTGGGAGCCGGGCCAAACAAACACATCCTTCACTTGGCAAGATAAACCTTGGGGAGAATTGGCCGCAGGCCAAGGGGGGCAAGGCCCCCACACCCCCAACACGGCCGGGCACCCCGCATGACACAGCTTCCCGAGAAAACCGACCGCAAACTTGGCCTGGTCATCGACCTTGACACCTGCGTCGGCTGCCACGCCTGCGTGATCAGCTGCAAAGGCTGGAACACCGAAAACTACGGCGCGCCGCTGGGCGATACGGACCCCTACGGCGCGGACCCGGTCGGGGCCTTCCTCAACCGCGTGCACAGCTACGAGGTGCAGCCGGAACAGGGCGCCGCGCAGCTGGTGCATTTCCCCAAATCCTGCCTGCACTGCGAGGACGCCCCCTGCGTCACCGTCTGCCCGACCGGCGCCAGCTACAAACGCACGGAGGACGGCATCGTTCTGGTGAACGAAAGCGACTGTATCGGCTGTGGCCTGTGCGCCTGGGCCTGTCCCTATGGTGCGCGGGAAATGGACCCGGTCGAAAAGGTGATGAAGAAGTGCACCCTCTGCGTCGACCGCATCTATAACGAAAATCTACCCGAGGAGGATCGGCAGCCCGCCTGCGTGCGCACCTGCCCGTCCGGAGCGCGCCATTTCGGTGATCTCGGCGACCCCGAAAGCGACGTGTCGATACTGGTCGCAGAGCGCGGCGGGATCGACCTGATGCCCGAACAAGGCACCAAGCCTGTCAACAAGTACCTGCCCCCGCGCCCCAAGGACGAAGCACCGGAATTCGACGTGCTTGGCCCCTACCTCGCGCCCGTGGCGCAGGAAGGCACAGGTTTCGTTGCCTGGCTCGACAAGACACTGAGCAAGATCTGACATGCATCCAGCCCCATCCGTCATCCTTTTCACCACCTTGTCGGGTCTTGGCTTTGGCCTTCTGGCCTGGCTCGGCATCGGCCTGCCATCCCCCACTGGCTGGGTCGCTTTCGTCTTCTTTGTCATCGCCTACGCGCTGGCCGTCGGGGGCCTCCTGGCGTCCACCTTCCATCTCGGCCACCCGGAACGCGCGATCAAGGCATTTACCCAATGGCGCTCCAGCTGGCTGAGCCGAGAGGCCTGGGCGGCGGTCGCGGCACTCCTTTTCATGGGTCTCTACGCAATCGGTGCGGTTTTCTTTGGCCAGACCTGGAGTGTGCTCGGATGGCTGGGCGCGGCACTGTCGCTTCTTACGGTCTTTACAACGTCGATGATCTACACCCAGCTGAAAACCATCCCGCGCTGGCACTCGCCATTGACCCCGGCGATGTTCCTCAGCCTAAGCATTGGGGGCGGCGCGCTTCTCGCCGGGCAAATCACGGCCGCTCTGATCTTGCTGACACTCGCCGCGGCGATCCTCGCGGCAACATGGGTTGTCGGCGATCAGGCCCTGAGCCGCTCGGGCACGACCCTTGCCACCGCCACCGGTCTGGGAGAGCGCGGCACAGTCCGCGCGTTCGAGCCGCCGCACACCGGCACCAACTACCTGCTGCGCGAATTCGTGCACGTGGTAGGCCGACGCCACAGCCTGAAACTGCGCGTGATCGCGATGGTGCTTGGCTTCGCCCTGCCGATCGCCCTGCTTGTCCTAGCGCCCTTTGCCCACTGGCTCGCGGCAATCGCCGTTCTCAGCCACATCGCAGGCGTTGCCGCCTCCCGCTGGCTCTTCTTCGCCGAAGCCGAACACGTCGTCGGCCTATACTACGGCAAACGCTGACCGTTCTCTGTTTCAAACGACATCGGGGTAAGAAGGGGGCAGAGCCCCCTCGCGCCTCGCGCGCAGCGGGAACAAAATCAAATGCGCCGCAGGCGCTCCGGCCTAGAGCAGCCCCGCGTGGGCCAGCGCGTCGTCCACCATGCTTTTGGTATCGTCCGCAAGCGCGGTGAGCGGCAGGCGCACATCTTCCGAACACAGACCAAGCCGCGACATGGCGTATTTCGCACCGCACAGTCCCGGTTCGGTGAAAATCGCCTTGTGCAGAGGCATGAGCTTGTCCTGGATCTCGAGCGCCGCAGCATAGTTTCCTTGCGCACAGGCGTCCTGCATGCGGGCCAGCAGCGCCGGCGCTACGTTCGCGGTGACGGAAATGCAGCCTACACCGCCTTGAGCATTGAACCCATGCGCCGTCGCATCTTCACCGGACAGCTGCACAAAGTCCGTTCCGCATGTCATGCGCTGAAGGCTCACCCGGGCGAGATCGCCAGTTGCGTCCTTGACCCCGACAATGCGCGGCAGTTTGGCCAGCTCGCCCATCGTTGCCGGGCTCATATCAATAACCGAGCGGGGCGGGATGTTGTAAATGATGACCGGCAGGTTGCAGCAATCGTGTAGGGCAGTGAAATGCGCGATCAGCCCGCGCTGGGTCGGCTTGTTGTAATAAGGCGTCACAACAAGAATACCGTCCGCGCCTACGGCTTCCGCGTGCTGCGCGAGGCGGATCGCCTCAACGGTGTTGTTCGACCCGGCCCCTGCAATCACCGGCACCCGACCTGCGGCGGCCTTCACAACGGTCTCAACGACCAGCTCATGTTCTGCGTGGCTTAGTGTGGGGCTTTCTCCGGTCGTGCCCACAGGCACAAGACCGTCGGTGCCTTCGCCAATATGCCACTCCACAAGACGTTTGAGGGCCTCGACATCTACTTCGCCGCCTGTCAGCGGGGTGACAAGGGCCACGAGCGAGCCTTTGAACATCGGATGCCTCCCTTTGCACCGCGCGTTTCGCGCAAATTCGCCCGTCACGCAGATGTAAGGTTGAAACCATACGCGGAGGGCATACCCTGCGAGGTGGCTTATCCCTTGGAGCGCAGTAGATGCAAGCGGCGATGCGGCTGATCCTGACACTGGCCATTTTGGTCGGCTCGGCCCTGCACGCGCAGGAGCCCGGTGATGTGCGTCCGCGTCCACTTGGCTGGGCCATAGACGCCGCAAGCCGGGGCGACTGGACCACCGCAGAACGCATTGCCGCCCGGGACGGGGACGTCGCACGAGATGTCATCACATGGATGCGGCTGCGCGCGGGCCTTGGCACCTTGGACGAGGTCGAAACATTCATTGCCCGCCGAGGCGACTGGCCGGGCCTTGCCCTGATGCAGCGCCGCGTGGAGCCAGACGTGATTGCCGCGGGCGAAGCCACTGTTCTAGCCTATTTCGCCAGCGTCCCGCCGCAAACCGCGCGCGGTGTTCTGGCCCACGCACAGGCGCTTGGCGCTGACGGTCAGACGGGCGAAGCCGAAGCCAACGTTGTTCTGGCCTGGCGCACCATGGACATGGACAGCGCGGTTCAGGACGCCTTTCTTGAGGTCTACGCCGACATCCTTGCGCCGCACCATTGGGCGCGGGCGGACATGCTACTTTGGGACCGCGACCGCGAAGGCGCCAGCCGTATGCGGCCGCTGCTGACCGAGGGGCAGCAGGCCGTCATGGACGCGCGGCTTGCGCTGCAGCGGCGCAGCGAAGGCGTCAATGCTCTTATCGCCGCCGTGCCCGCGAACCTCGCAAGCGATTCGGGCCTTGCCCGTGACAGGATGGAATGGCGCGTGCGCGCGGGCCTCTGGACCGAGGCAAAGGACATGATGCTCGCCTCTTCGGCCAATCTGGGCGTGCCCGAAGGCTGGGCGAGCCGCCGCCGTGCCCTCGCGCGGGATGAGATGCGCGACGGGGACGCCGCCCGCGCCTATCGCCTCGCCTCTGAACACGGGCTGGAAGGCGGCAGCGCCTATGCCGATCTTGAATGGCTGTCGGGCTTTATCGCGCTGCGCCTGCTGGGTGATCCCGAAACCGCAGTGCAGCACTTCCGCAACCACCGCGCGGTCATCGCCTCCCCGATCAGCCGGGGCCGGGCGGGCTACTGGATTGGCCGCGCGCTGGAGGCTGCGGGCGATGAAACGGGCGCCAAGGCCAGCTACGCAGACGGCGCGCAGTTCCAAACCTCGTTCTACGGCCTTCTGGCGGCCGAACGCGCGGGCCTGCCCTTTGACGCAGCCCTCGCTGGCCCGGAAACGCCGCCCGATTGGCAAGCCAGCGCCCTCACGGCCTCGCCCCTCTTTGAGGCCGGGCTGCTCCTGCAAGCCTCGGGCCAGTTGAACCTTGCGGAGCGCTTCTGGACCCACCTCGCCGAGCAGCTGCTGGAAGAGGACGCGGCCCTTCTGGGGCAGGCGGCCATCGACGCGGGCCAGCCGCACCTCGCGGTGATGATCGGCAAGCGCGTGGCGCGGCGCGGCATCACCATCCCCGCGCCCTACTACCCGCTGCATCCGCTGGCGGCGGCAGAGTTGCCAATGGACCCGGCCATGTCGCTGGCCATTGCGCGGCGCGAGTCGGAATTTGACCCCGGCGTGCAAAGCGGTGTCGGCGCGCGCGGGCTGATGCAGATCATGCCCGCCACAGGCCGGGACGTTGCCCGCGACCTCGGCCTTAGCGCGGAACACAGCACGGACCGATTGACGGCCGATCCGGTATATAACGCACGGCTCGGGGCCACCTATCTGAGCCAGATGGCGGGCCGCTTTGACGGCAACGTCGTGCTGATGTCGGTCGCCTACAACGCGGGTCCGGCCCGCCCGCCGCGGTGGATCGAGCTTTACGGTGATCCGCGGGGCGCAGAGGTCGACATCGTTGATTGGATCGAATTCATCCCCTTCCGCGAGACACGAAACTACGTGATGCGTGTCACTGAAAGCCTGCCCGTTTACCGCGCGCGACTGGGCCGCGATCCTTTGCCCGTGCCGTTCACGCAGGAGCTGAAAGGCAACTCATTGCTGGCGTTCGCGCCAAAGGGTGAATAGGCCCGCGGCGACGATCAAGGCCGCACCGAACAAGACGGGCAACTCAAGAACTTCGCCAAACACAAAGACGCCGACCAGCGTGGCAAAGACCATCTGGAAGTAGGCAAAGGGCTGCACGGCGCTGGCCTCAGCCACCTCGTAGGTGCGGATCAGCAGCCAGTGGCCCAGTGCCCCAGTCAGGCACAAAAGGCCCATCCATGCCCAATCGGCGCCGCCCATCGGTTCCCAAAACCACACGCCCACGGCCGTCATGGCCACCGCGCCCGCCACCCCGGTCCAGAAAAATGAGGTCGCCGTGCTGTCGCGCCGAGCGGCGAAGCGGGTCAAAAGCCCGTAGACCGCAAACATCAGCGCCGAGATGACCGGAATGATCGCCGCAGGCTCGAACACGCCGAGACCCGGGCGCAAGATGATCAAAACACCGACGAATCCAACTCCAATCGCTGCCCAACGCCGCCAGCCGACCGCTTCACCGAGGATCGGGCCCGATAGCGCAGCCACCAGTAGCGGGTAGGCGGCAAAGATCGCGTGGCTTTCCGCCAGCCCAAGCAAGGTAAAGGCCGTCACCATCACGCAAATCTCAGCAGCCAGCAGCAGGCCCCGCGTGACCTGCAGCACGGGCTGGCTCGTCCGCGCCGCTGCGCGCAGCCCCTCGCGTCGCGCGGCGACGGCTATGACGAAGGCGGCAAAGAACCAGTACCGGATCATGACGATCATGTAGACGTTGTATTCGCCAGCGAGATGGCGCGAGATGCCGTCCTGTGCCGCGAACACCACGGATACGGCTATCATAAGCAGAATGCCCAAACGCGTATTGTTTCCCGCGCTCATCGCACCGCCCGCGTCATGTGCCGTTTGCGGCCAAAGCCCGGTGCGCGCGTAACGGTAAAGCCCGCGGCCTCCAGCCCGCGGCGCACAAACCCGGCCGCCGTATAAGTGGCCGCTGTGCCACCTTGTGCCGTCCGGTCATAAACGGCCTTCATCAACGCTGGCTCCCACAGCTCGGGGTTCTTGGCTGGTGAAAACCCGTCAAGAAACCATGCATCCGCCGCGCCGCCCCATTGCAGCAAGGTCTGCCGCGCATCGCCTGGGATAATCTGCAGCCCCGGGGTGTCGCCCTCGACGAGCGCGGCAGCCTCTGCCGCGAGGTCGGGGAAATGCGCAAGGGCGCGCGCCATGTCAGCAGGCGACATCGGGTAGCGTTCAAACGCCGTATAGCGCAGCGGCCCTGCCATGCCCGCCGTCCGCCAGGCGCGCAGCGCAGCGCAGTAGTTCAGGCCGGTACCGAAGCCCAGTTCGGCAATTGCAAAGCCCCGAACAAATCGGGCCGGCAAATCATTGCCCTGCAGAAACACGTGCCGCGTTTCCGCGAGCCCGTCTTCGAGACTGAAATACGGGTCGTCAAAGCGCGTCGCCACGGGGACGCCGTTAGGTTTCCATTCGAGCTCGGGCAGGCTGGACATGCGGGCAGCTTTGGTCGAAAGCCGGGAGCATGTCCATTGATGTCACCATCCGGGGCGCCGGGATTTTCGGCTTGTCCATCGCATGGGCCTGCGTCCGGCGCGGGGCGCTCGTGCAGGTCATTGACTCGGGCGGTGTAGCCGCTGGCGCATCCGGCGGGATCGTTGGCGCACTTGCCCCGCATGTGCCGGAGAACTGGAACCCGAAAAAGGCGTTCCAGTTGGACAGCCTCTTGATGGCCGAACGCTTCTGGACAGAGGTTGGCGGCGCGCACGGTTACGCCCGCACCGGTCGCTTACAACCAATCGCAGACGATGCAGGGCTGGCCCTCGCACGGGCTCGCGAGGACACAGCGGCTACGCTCTGGGGCAATGCGGCAACGTGGCAAGTCGTTACCAACGTGCCCGATTGGGCGCCCACCTCGCCGACAGGCTATTGGGTGCACGACACGCTCAGCGCGCACCTGCACCCGGCGAAGGCTTGCGCTGCGCTGGCGAACGCTTTGAAAAGCCGCGGCGTCCAGGTGTTGCCCGATGGCGCAGAGTCAGGCCCGGTCATCTGGGCGACGGGTGTCGCCGGTCTCAACGCACTCAACACTACCGGCAAGCGCCCTATGGGTGTGCCGGTAAAGGGTCAGGCCGCGCTTCTGCGTCTTGACAGGGCCGGCACGCCGCAGCTCTTTGCGGACAGCCTTCACATTATCCCGCACTGCGACGGCACTGTCGCAATAGGCTCTACAACAGAGAACAGCTTTGACCATATGGAGCCGGATGCGCTCCTCGATGACGTTGTAAAACGCGCGCGCGCTGCCGTGCCCGCCTTGAATGGGGCAGCCGTGATCCAGCGCTGGGCCGGCCTGCGCCCGAGGGCCCGCAGCCGCGCGCCTATGCTTGGGGCGTGGCCTGACCGTCCGGGCCACTTTATCGCCAACGGAGGGTTCAAGATCGGCTTCGGCATGGCGCCTAAGGTCGCTGAGGTCATGGCCGACATAGTCCTTGAGGATCGTAACACCATCCCGCAGGGCTTTGACGTCCTTGCCTCGGTCTAGATCGGCCGCTTTAGCCCCGACGCGGCGGGCAGAGCCTGCGTCAAAGCGAATGCACGCCTGCACGCCAGCCTGATCGACTAGCGTGCCATCTCAGTCTTGAGCGCCTCCATCAGCGCCGTGACATCCTTGACGTACCATTCGCCCTTCAGATGGCCAGCCGCGTCGAATTCCTTCACGCCACCCGCGACGTGAATCTCCGGGCCTTGCAGGATACGAGGGCGGAAGGGCACCATGAAACCGCGCAGGATCATTTGCGCACGCTCGCCGCCAGCCCGGCCTGCCGCTGCTGACATCACGGCCACGGGCTTGTCCGCCCAGGGTGTCCCGCCCACCCGGCTGACCCAGTCCAGTGCATTCTTCAAAACGCCGGACGGCCCCTTGTTGTACTCGGGTGTGGAAATCAGGACAGCATCTGCGGCCTCTATCTGCACATGCAGCGTTTTGACCGCTTCAGGTATGCCGTCCGCTTCCTCTGCATCACCATCGTAAAGCGGCATATTCAAATCTGCCTCGACATAGGTGCAGTCGCCAAAAAGTCGCGCGGCCTCGCGGACGAGCATCCGATTGCAAGATCCAGCCCGCAGAGAGCCTGAAATGCCGAGAAGTGTGGGGGCTGCCATGGGGGTCTCCTGTCAGGGGCAATCACGATGCCCCTGACCTAATCCACCTCAGGCGTTTGGCAAAATGACGATTTCAACCCGCCGGTTCTGTGCCTTGCCGGTCGAAGTGTCATTGGATGCGATGGGCTGGCTTTCGCCGCGGCCAAAAGTCTGGATCCGCTCGAAAGGCACGCCGCCATTCATCAGCACATCCGCCACCGCGTTTGCCCGCCGTTCCGACAATTGCTGATTGAACGCGTCGTCACCATCGGAATCGGTATGGCCAACCACTTGCACCGTGCTCTGCGGGTATTGCTGCAGATTGCGCGCAAGGCTCAGCAGGTCCGGCCGCAACTCGGGCCGCACGGCAAAGCTGCCAGAGGCAAAGGTGATGTCCTGCGGGAACGTGACAATCAGCCGGTCGCCCGTATTGGTAATCGTCACCCGGTCGTCCTGCAACTGCGCGCGCAGGTCTGCCTCTTGCTGGTCAAGGCTGTAGCCGATGCCTGCCCCGATCGCCCCGCCGACCACCGCGCCGGCAATAGCCCCCCGCGCGCGGTTGGAATCGTTGGTCAGTGCCCCGATCAGCGCCCCCGCTGCGGCCCCGATCCCTGCACCGCGCTGCGTGTTTTCACCTGCGGGCACGCCGCTGCCGGTCTGCGCATAATCAGAACAGCCCGCCGAAAGTCCTACTACCAGAATAGAGCCTGTAACTGTGGGAAATCTCATCTCGTCTCCGCCTCATGATCTGGCCCCGTTGCAGCAGGGCCTGTTGATTTCATGCGCCAATATAGGGACGCAGCATGCCTTCGCCCAAGGAGAATTTCCCGGCGGCGAAATCCCGCTTGCCCTTCCCCGTTCAAAAAGCCGTCGGGGGGTTTGGGGGGCGCGAGGCCCCCCATCAGCAAAATAAAATCGAATCCGTCGCAGGCGGGCTATCGGATCACGACACGTCTACACGGGCACTTTCATAGGCCAGAAGCGCCCGTTTCACTGGTAGACCCCAATGATACCCGCCCAGCGCCCCCGATTTCCGCAGCGCGCGGTGGCATGGGATCAGCCAACTGACAGGATTGCGCCCCACTGCCGTGCCGACCGCGCGGACCGCGCGGGGGTTTCCGATGCTTGATGCGATCTCTGAATAGGTCGTGACGTGACCCGACGGGATTTGCAGCAGTGCCTCCCACACCTTGATTTGAAACGGCGCGCCAATGAGATAAAGCGGCGCTGCCTCCAAAGCGCCGCTTTGCACACCAAAAGCCGCAAGCACCCAAGGCCGCAGCATCATCGGGTCCTCGATATACTCTGCCGCAGGCCAACGGCCGCGCAGGTCCTCCATCGCCGCCTCCGCGCCCATCTCTGCCGAAAAGGCCAAGCCGCAAATGCCCCGCTCCGTCCCCATGACAAGCGCAGGGCCAAAGGGGCTTTCGAACCACCCCCAGTAAATCGTCAGGCCCGCCCCGCCCTTGGCATAATCGCCAGGGCTCATCGCCTCCCAACGCAGAAACAGATCGTGCAGCCGCCCGCCCCCCGACAAGCCCGACGCGTGCGCGGCCTCCAGCGTCGTGAACCGCTCGGCCAAAAGCGCTTTGGCATGGCCCAGCGTCAGGTATTGCTGGTAGCGTTTGGGCGACACTCCCACCCAACGCGAGAAGACGCGTTGAAAATGCGCAGGGCTCAGCCCCACCTCGCGCGACAATTGCTCAAGCGAGACATCCGCGCCGCGCTCGTCCAGCACGTCGATTGCGCGGCGCATGACGCCATAGTGGTAAGCTTCGGTCTGATCATTCTGTTCCATGCCCCAACGATAGGCGCCTGTGCCACGTCCCGCGACCCGAAAGCTGCGCATCCCTTGCCCCCACGGCCAAAAGCCCGCAGAAGGGCGCCATGGCCAAGCAGCGCGATTACCACACGATCAAAGAGATTTTCACCCGCTTCCAAGCGGCGGACCCCGAACCCAAAGGGGAACTGGACCATGTGAACGTCTACACGCTGGTGGTCGCCGTCGCGCTGAGCGCGCAGGCGACGGATGCGGGCGTAAACAAAGCGACCAAAGAGCTCTTCAAGGTCGCTGACACGCCGCAAAAGATGCTGGATTTGGGCCTCGATGCGCTGACCGATCACATCAAGACGATTGGCCTGTACCGCCAGAAGGCCAAGAACGTGATGAAGCTCAGCCAGATCCTCGTGGACGAGCATGGGGGCGTCGTGCCCTCGTCCCGCGCCGCCCTGCAAGCCCTGCCGGGCGTGGGGCGCAAGACGGCGAATGTTGTGCTCAACATGTGGTGGCAATTCCCGGCCCAAGCCGTGGACACGCATATCTTTCGCTTCGGCAATCGCTCTGGCGTGGCCCCGGGCAAGACAGTCGAGGCGGTCGAGCGCGCCATCGAAGACCACATCCCGGCCGAATTCCAGCTTCACGCCCATCACTGGATGATCCTGCATGGCCGCTACACCTGCGTGGCGCGCAAACCCAAATGCGGCGCCTGCCTGATCAACGATCTCTGCCCCTTTGAGGACAAAACAGAATGACCAAGACCTATGAACTAATCGGCATAGGAAACGCCGTTGTTGATGTGATCTCGCATGCGGATGACAGCTTTCTCGACCTGATGGGGATCGAAAAAGGGATCATGCAGTTGATTGAGCAAGAGCGGGGGGAGGTCCTTTACGCAGCCATGCAGGACAGGCTGCAGACCCCCGGCGGCTCAGTTGCGAACACGATCGCCGGGGTGGGCGCGCTGGGCCTGCCAACCGCCTTTATCGGACGCGTCAACGACGACGCGCTGGGCCGCTTTTATGCCAGCTCCATGGCCGAAGCTGGAACCGATTTCGTAAACGCGCCGGTCCCGGGCGGCGATCTGCCAACGTCTCGCTCCATGATCTTTGTCTCCCCCGATGGGGAGCGGTCAATGAACACCTATCTCGGCATCTCGACCGACCTAGGCCCCGCCGATGTGCCCGAAGCGACCTGTGCCGCCGCCAAGATCATTTTCCTCGAGGGCTACCTTTTCGACAAACCCGCGGGAAAGCAGGCCTTCCTCGAGGCCTCCCGCGTGGTGCGCGCATCAGGCGGTCTGGCGGGCATTGCCATTTCCGACCCGTTTTGCGTCGATCGTCACCGAGATGACTTCCTGCGCATGATCGGGCAGGAACTGGATTACGTGATTGGCAACGAGGCAGAGATCAAATCACTGTTCGAGACGGACGATCTCGAAGATGCGCTCGCGCGCACGGCCCAGATGTGCCCGCTTGTCGTCTGCACCCGTTCGGGGGACGGCGTGACGCTGATCCGCGGCGCGGAGCGTGTCGATGTGCCGGTCACAAAGATCACACCCGTCGATGCCACTGGTGCAGGCGATCAGTTCGCTGCCGGTTTCCTATATGGCCTTGCCACAGGCCGCGATCTGGAGATCTGCGGCAAGATGGGCAACCTTTGCGCGGCCGAGGTTATTAGCCATGTTGGGCCACGTCCGGAGGCAGACATGATGGACCGTTTTCGCAGCGCTGGCCTCGCGTGATGCTTGGGGATGGCTATCACGACCTGCCCCCGGGCAAGATCGCGTCTGTCGTCACCCATCTTCAAATGTACGCCCCGCAGGTGCGCGGAGGCATATTGCCTGACGGTCTACGCTTTGCCGAACTGCCCCGAGATGTCGCGACCTACCGCGACCTGTTTCGCCGGGTAGGTCAGAACTGGCTCTGGTTTGGGCGGCTGGGGCTGAAGGATGCTGAATTGGACGCGATCCTGTCGGACCCGCGCGTACACCTCTTCACGCTGCTCAAAGAGGACAAGGCCGAAGCCCTTCTCGAACTGGATTTCCGCGAGAAAGGTGCATGCGAGCTGGCCTATTTCGGCCTCACACCTGCGCTGATTGGTACCGGCGCGGGTGCCTTCCTGATGGATGAAGCGCAGCGCCGCGCCTTTGCGCCGGGCGTGACGCGCTTTCACGTGCACACCTGCACGCTCGACAGCCCCCAAGCACTTGGCTTTTACATCCGTTCCGGCTTTGTGCCCTACAAACGGCAGGTCGAAATTGCCGATGATCCGCGCCAGACGGGCATGCTCCCGGCACATGTCGTGCCAAGCCTGCCCGTGCTTTAGGGCGCCGAGCGGGGGCAACCGCGACCGGCGATACAGTCGCGCAACGCCCTTTCCTGCGCCGCGCTTGGCGCGTTGAACAAAAACGCGCCGCACGGCTGATCAACCAGCACATAGCTGTGCGATGTGCGCCGCAAAAATCCCAGCATCGCACCGGGCTCCGGCCGCGGGCACCATGGCCCGGTGCACATCACCTCCAGCACCACATCCGTCGAAAAAGGCCGATCAATGCCGCGCCGGGTCAGCGCCACGCCCTCAAAGCGCGCGGGCAGCAGGGTTGAGGCATCGCCTGCGCCTGCCGGATCACCGGCCGGCAACAGGTCCGGATCGAACTGCAGCGCGCCGAGAACCGGCACAAAGGCCGCCTGCGCCGCATCGGCTCGCAAATAGGCATCGGTCACACCGTATCCGCGGCACGACAGCGCCAAGGCCTGCACCGGCAGGACAAGCGCCAAAGCTATTGACATCCAGCGGCTCACAAATGCGCCTCGAACTCGGCCAAAACCGCGCGGTAGACCTCTCGCTTGAATGGAACAATCGCACCTTCAAGCTCTGCAGGCGGCAGCCATTTCCATGCGCTGAACTCGGGCTCTTCGGTGTTGATATTGACCTGATCGTCGGTGCCGAGAAACCGCAGAAGGTACCACTTCTGCTCTTGCCCGCGGTAGCGCCCCTTCCACAGCTTGGGCACCATGTCGTGGGGCAAATCGTAGGGTAGCCAACCGTCCGAGACCGCGACCTGCTCAACCAGATCAGGCGTCACGCCTGTCTCTTCCTCCAGCTCGCGCAGCGCTGCCTCGGCTGGGTCCTCGCCCTTGTCGATGCCACCCTGCGGCATCTGCCAGGCATCGGTAAACCGATCCATGCGCTGCCCGACCCAGACATGGCCCGCCGCGTTCATCAGCATCACGCCAACATTGCGCCGATAGGGCAGCTTGGAAATCTCTTCTGGCGTCATTGCGCCCTCCTTCTATCTCGCTGGGGTAATAGACTTGTTGACGCCGCGTTGCACGTGACAAGACGCAGCGAAGCGGTAAGTTGACGCGCACGTAAGGGAGGATCCTCATGACCGCGTACCCAACTATGCTTGCCCCGCTCGATCTGGGCTTCACCACGCTGAAAAACCGCGTGCTCATGGGCTCTATGCACACCGGGCTGGAAGAAACCGGCGACTGGAACCGCGTGGCCGAGTTCTACGCCGAACGGGCGCGGGGCGAGGTTGCGCTGATGGTCACCGGCGGGATCGGCCCGAACATGGAAGGCGCCGTGGCCCCGGGCGCGGCCATGATGACTACGGATAAGGACGTCGAAAATCACCGCGTCGTGACGGACCGCGTGCACGAGGCAGGCGGCAAGATCGCGATGCAGATCCTGCATGCGGGTCGCTACGCCTTTGGCCCCAATTGCGTGGCACCCTCCCCGATCAAATCACCTATCTCCATGTTCCAACCAACCGAGCTGGACGAGGACGGTATCGAAAAGCAGATCGCCGATATCGTGAACGCCGCCGCGCTGGCCCAGAAGGCGGGCTATGACGGGGTCGAGATCATGGGCTCGGAGGGATACTTCATCAACCAGTTCCTTGTCGCCCACACCAACAAGCGCGAGGACCGCTGGGGCGGCAGCTACGAGAACCGGATGCGTCTGCCCATCGAGATTGTGCGCCGCACGCGTGAAGCCGTGGGCACCAACTTCATCATCATCTACCGCCTGTCGATGATCGATCTTGTCCCGAACGGTTCGACCTACGAGGAAGTCCGCACGCTGGCGCAAGAGATCGAAAAGGCGGGCGCCACCATCATCAACACCGGCATCGGCTGGCACGAGGCGCGCATCCCGACCATCGCCACGTCTGTCCCGCGCGCCGCCTTTGCCTGGGTCACGAAAAAGCTGATGGGCGAGGTATCGATCCCCCTGATCACCTCCAACCGCATCAACACCCCCGAAGTGGCCGAAGAGGTCCTGAGCACCGGCTGCGCCGACATGGTGTCGATGGCGCGGCCCATGTTGGCCGATGCGTTCTTTGTCAAAAAAGCGATGGGCAATCAGGCAAACCAGATCGCCCCCTGCATCGCTTGCAATCAGGCCTGTCTTGACCACACCTTCGGCGGCAAGCTGACGTCCTGCCTCGTGAACCCCCGGGCTTGTCATGAGGTGGAGCTGAAGCTGGAACCCGCGGCCACGGTGAAGAATTTCGCCATCGTCGGCGCGGGCCCCGCGGGCCTGTCGACCGCCATCGCCCTGAGCGAGCGGGGTCACTCCGTGACGATCTACGACCGCAGCAGCGAAATCGGTGGCCAGCTCAACCTCGCCAAGCAGATCCCCGGCAAGGAAGAGTTCTGGGGCTTTGTCGACTGGTACCGCACCATGATGGAGGTGCACGAGATCACCGTTCACCTGAACACCGAAGCCACGCCCGAGCTGCTGAAGGACTATGACGAGGTGATCGTCGCCACCGGCGTCACCCCGCGCGACCCCGGCATCCCCGGCCAGGATCGGGACGGCGTCGTCAGCTACATCGACATCCTCAACGGCTCCCACAAGGCCGGCAAATCCGTCGCCGTCGTGGGCGCGGGCGGCATCGGCTTTGACGTCTCGGAATACCTCGTCTCCGAAGGGCATTCCGTCACCACGGACCTGCCCGAATGGATGAAGGAATGGGGCGTCGCAGATCCGGCCGAGCACCGCGCCGGCCTCGCCCCCGAAGGCCCGCAGCCCGATGCGCCCCAGCGCGACGTCACCCTCCTGCAGCGCAAGGCGGAAAAGCATGGCAAGCGGCTGGGCAAGACCACCGGCTGGATCCACCGCGCCGCGCTCAAGATGAAGGACGTGAACTTTGTCGGCGGCGTGAACTACGAATCCATCGACGACGGCGCCCTCCACGTCTCCTTTGGCGAGGCGCGCGAGAACCCCACTGCCATCCCGGCAGAGACCGTGGTGCTGTGCGCGGGCCAGCTCAGCGACCGTTCGCTCGCGGATGCGCTCGAGGCGCAAGGTATCGCCTGCCACGTGATCGGCGGAGCTGATGTGGCCGCTGAACTCGACGCAAAGCGCGCCATCGATCAGGGCACACGCCTCGCCGCAACGCTCTGACCCGCCGCCGTATCAAGAGTTGAGACGGCACCGGCATAAACATCAACGCACCGCCCGCGCTCTGCTTGGCAGGGCGCGGCACAGCGCCTAGCCTCAGTCCATGGCTCTTCACGTCCTCGACATTGCCGCAGACGGCACAGCTAATGAGGCCGCCGATACCGCGCTGAGTGGGCCGGGCGCGTGGCGGTGGTGGCATTTCGACCGCGCTGATCCTGCCCTGCCGGACTGGGCCGCGGCCCATTTGCCAGCGATCCCCGCGCAGGCCCTCTTGATGCCCGAAACACGCCCCCGCTGCGATGCCTATGGCGAGGGGCTGATGCTGAACCTGCGCGGCGTGAACCTCAACGCGGACGGCCCCGAGGATCAGATGGTCGCCGTGCGCCTGTGGATAGCGCCGCAGGCCGTGGTCAGCGTGCGCGTGCGCCGGGTGTTTGCGATTGATGACATCCTGAACCGGAGCCTTGCCGGGGATGCGCCGCGCACCCCGATGGCATTCACTCACGCGCTGGCGCAAAGCCTGACGGACCGCATCCAATCAACCGTCTTTGACCTCGCCGCAGAGGTCGACACGCTCGAAGACACACTGGACGACGGGGGCGCCCCACCCGGCACGCAGCTGGCCGGTTTGCGCCGCAAGGCGATCCGCTTGCGCCGCTATCTTGGACCCCAGCGCGAGGCGCTGTCCGCGCTTTCCCGGCAACCGATGGCCGAGGACTACACAAACCAGGTCCGCGAACTGGCCAACATCGCAACCTTGACGGTCGAAGAAGTCGAGGGCGCCGCCAACCGGCTGACCGCGATCCACGACCACCACGCCGGACGCGCCGCCGAAGCGCATAGCCGCAATGGCTATGCGCTCAGCGTCGTCGCGGCGGTGTTTTTGCCGCTTGGCTTTGCAACCGGGCTCTTCGGCGTCAACGTGGCCGGGATGCCCGGCATGGAAAACCCCGCGGCCTTCTGGCTTCTCAGCGCGGCCATGGTGGGCCTCGCCATCGGCGCGCTGGCCCTTCTGCGCTGGCTCAGATGGATCTGAGCGCTACTCTACGACGATCGTGATCTGCTCGGACACGATCACCGGCTCGTGCGGGATGTGATCCACATCGCCCAGCAGCAGCTGCAGCGTGTACGTGCCAGGCGCAAGCTCCAGAACCGTTTCGGTCTGGCCGCCGCCGAAATGGATATGGTTGTCATCCCCCGGAATGCCGAACTCAAAGAACTCCGCATCCGTTTCCAGATCGCCATAAGGCACCCGGTTCAGCAGCAGGTGGTGGTGGCCCGTCATCTCCCGCTCAACGCCTGCGGGCGCAACGCCCATGCCGCTCAGGCCAAAGACAACCGTGACAGGCCCCGACACCGTCGCCCCGTCTTCCAGCGTTGCGAAATAGACCTTGGCCTCCGGATTGGCGGGCGTCCGCCCATGCCCGTCCGCAAAGGCGGGCAAAGCGGCAAAACTTAGGGCTGCGGCTGCGATCAGTGCTTTCATGGTGGGTCCTCCCGTGATCAACTGTAATCGTGGACCTAGCGCGAGACCGGGCAAATGCACGCAGAACAGGATAAACTGGCCTGCGCCGAAGTACACATTGGCGTGTCCGCGCATTACGCGCGGCTCTGGCGCTATTGCACGGCTCTGGCTGGCCAGCGTGACTGGGCCGACGATCTGGTGCAGGCGGCCTGCTTGCGCGCCATGGAGAAATGCGCTCAGTTCCGCATCGGCACCCATGTCGACCGTTGGCTATTCACCATCGCCCGCACCACCTGGCTGAACGAGCTGCGCAGCCGCAAGGTCCGGCAGGGCGGCGGCCTTGTTCCGGTCGAGGACACCGACCTGCCCAGTCCGGCCCCGGGCACAGAAGTGAATATTCTCGCTCGCGAGGTGTTGTCCCAGGTAACAAAGCTTCCCGAGGCACAACGCCTCACCGTCTTTCTGGTCTATGTGGAGGGCTATAGTTACGCCGAGGCGGCGGGGCATCTCGATATCCCTGTCGGCACGGTGATGAGCCGTCTGGCCACCGCCCGGCGGACACTGAACGCGAAACTCGAAGGAAAGGGCCCATGAGCGGGGCATCGCGAGACTATTCGGACGCTGATCTGGTCGCCTATCTCGATGGCGCGGCACCTGAAGAGCTGTCTCGGGAGATCGAGGCGGACCTGACGACGGATGCCGCGCTGGGCCAGCGGGTTGCGGACCTTCATGTGCCGATGGATGCGCTGCGCGAAGGGTTTGATGCGCTCTTGGCAGCCGCCCCGCCCGTTCCGGATTTCAGCACGCTGAGTGCGCCGGCCCCCGCTCCCGATCCGGTGCCACTTGCCGCCGCCCGCGCCCCGCGGCGCGGGCTTTGGGCTGGCGGCGCCTTTGCAACAGGGCTGGCGGCGGGCCTCGCAATTGCCATCTACACCGGCCTCGGCACCCCAGCACCCGAAGCGCCGCGGCCACCGGGCTGGAAGGCCGTCGTCGCATCCTACCAATCGCTTTACACGCCAGATACGCTGGCGGCGGCCCCCGCGCCGGATGAGGCCGCAAACCAACTTGCCCAAGCCAGCGCTGCGCTGGGCCTTGATCTCAGCACCCTGCCCGAACCGGACGGGCTCGACTTCCGCCGGGCGCAGGTTCTGGATTTCCGCGGCAAAACGCTGATCCAGATTGCCTATGCCGGCCCCGGTGGTGTGCCGGTAGCCCTGTGCATCCTGCCCGCGGCCGGTCCAGCGCCCAAGGATATGGCCGCCGAAACCCTCGGCGGGCTGGCCGCCGCCAGCTGGAACGAGGCTGGCTTTGCCTACCTCTTGATCGGCGGACAGGACGCCGCCGCGATCCAGCCCGGCGCCGACACGTTCGAGGCGTGGTCGCGGGGCACCTGACAGGCCCCCCGAGGCGCACAGCGCCCCGCGCATCGGTTAGTGCCGCGCGGCGCCGAAACAAACCGTTTCGCCGTTTCCCTGCCCGGATCAATCCGCGCAATTACCCCGGTATTATCCCACCCTTGCCCCTTTTGCGCCGTGATTGGCCTTCATAACCCATGCTTGAGAACGGATAACAAAAGGACGGCAACATGGACCGCCTCACAGAAATGGAAGCCTTTGCCACAGTCGTGGACCAGGGCGGCTTTACCGACGCAGCCAAGAAGATGGGGATTTCCAAATCCGCTGTCTCCAAACATGTCTCCAGCCTTGAGGCGCGCCTTGGCGCACGCCTTCTGAACCGCACGACGCGCCGCGTCTCGCCCACGGAAATTGGCCTCGCCTATTACGACCGAGCCCGGCGCGTTCTGAACGACGCGGGCGAGGCGGACGCGCTTGTCACGTCCATGCAATCGGCACCCTCGGGCCTTCTGCGCATCTCGGTAGCCACCGATTTCGGGGTCAATCACCTATCCCCGCTGCTGTCGGAATTCCTCGAGGACTTTCCGGACATCACCGTCAACATGGTGCTCAACAACCGCTATGTTGAGCTGATCTCTGAAGGGTTCGACATGGCCGTGCGCATTGGCGAGCTGGAAGACAGCACCCTGCGCGCCCGCAAACTCACCGAGACGACAAAGCGCATGATCGCCTCACCCAAGTATTTCGAACAGTTCGGTCGGCCCGAAAAGATCGACGATCTGAACACGCACAAGCTCTTGCACTATTCCAACCAGTCCTCTGGCAATGTCTGGAAGCTGACCTCCCCCTCTGGCGAAAAGCGTCAAGTGCGCACCGCCGGTTGGCTTTCGGTGAATGACGGCCAATCGCTGCTGAACGCCGCGATCTCCGGCCTCGGCATCGCCTACCTGCCCAGCTTCCTTTACGCAGACGCGATGGAGCAGGGACTGGTCGAAGACGCAATGCCGGAACTGCCGGTGGAAACCCAAGGCATCTATGCGGTCTACCCCCCGGGCCGCTTCACGCAGCCCAAGGTCCGCGCCTTCATAGACTTCCTCGTGCACGCCTTCGCCGAGAAGGGGCCAGAGGCCTGGTAACGGCCTGATACCACATTTCTCCCTGTGCGCTGATCTCAGCGCCACCTGCCCCGGGCCGTTTGGTTCGGGGCTTTTTCTTTGCGGCAACAGGCCGAAAGGCTAGCGCCTGTAGCGAACATAATTTCTTTTGCCTTTCAGGCCGGTATCTATGATCGTATAGCCTTACAATGAACCAGATCCAATCTTCCGGCGCTTTAGCCCTTCATCAGATCGAAAAAGTCGGTCAAGCGGCGCGAGGCACTTGGCTTGTTTTATTGGGCACAATCGTTTTTCTGCTGGTCACAACACTGAGCGTAGAGGAAAACGATTTCTTTGGCCTGGACCGTGGAACCGAATTGCCGCTGATTGGAATAAACGTTCCCACGTCGACTTTTTTTGGTTTGGGCCGTTACTGACTGCATCCGTATATGCGTATTTTCACTTCTACCTTACGAAACTTTGGCATGTTTTGGCAGAGGCCCCGGCACGGGTTGAAGGTCTGCCACTTGTAGATAGGGCATACCCTTGGATCCTTATCGACACTGCGCTCAGCTTCCAGACCTCTACAAATTCGCCAATTCAGCGTTCTACAAGAATGGGTTGCATAATTTTGACTTGGTGGTCAGCACCTACTGCATTGGCCTTCACTTGGTTTAAGTCATTTCCTGCTCATAGCCCGTCAATGAGCACGATGACCCTACTCTCGTTAGTGTTCACGCTATACGTTGGCATAGCGAGTTTTGGCACAATGAAAGAAAAGCTGTCTGGGTTGTCAAAACCTACCTGGGGGCGGACGCGGCGCTGGCTAACAGTAGGTGCTGCACTGATACTCGGAATATTTGGATGGCTACGAACAGAGGGCGGGCTGGGCGGTGCCTTAGTCGCTGTTTCTGACACTTGGGCGTCGTCTGTATCCGGTGAGCGGGCTAGTGATTTCACGACCCGCTATGGCCGGCGCCAGCAAGTAGAGGACGCTTGGATTAAACCTTGGAGCTTTGGCCTTGCGAATTCTGTAGTCTATTCCGAACATCGCACACTTGCGTTCTGGTTCCTCCGTGGCGCGACGCTAACCCGAGAAAGACTTGTTGAAAAACCGGAAAACTGGCTCGACTTTGACCTAGCAAGGTCAGCCTTTTTTCTGGGTTGGTGCAATAGGCGTGCCTTTGAATATGGCTTTTGCGACCCAAGCAGAAATGTCTCGGTAGAATACGACCGAGCAAGATGGTGCGCTCGACCGGCCGTCGCAGAGGTGTTGGAGCCCAGCCCAGTTGCTTGCGAAAATGCTTATTCCGAGGTTGTGGCGCAAGTAGAGCTCGCGTGGTCAGAGTATCGCCGAGAAATGATCTCACTGCTCGCAAAACCGTCTTTGCGGGGCCGTGATTTACGCAAAGCCAACCTTGTGCTTGCCTTTATGGCCGGGATCGATCTTCGTGACGCACGCTTGACTGCAGCGAGCATGGCTGGTGCTCGGTTGGAAAATGCTGTGATGAGGGGCGCAATTCTCGATGGTAGCCTATTGGATGGCGCTAGGCTGGATGGCGCGAGCTTGAGGCATGCCAGACTACGTTATGCTCGTATGCGCGGCACGCACCTTTACGGGGCAGATCTGCGTTTTGCGGATCTTCGCGGGGCCGATCTTACCGGCACAATGCTTGTTGATTTACCGCTTCATGGCGCTGACCTAAGCGATGTGACGAATCTGACCCAGGCACAGCTTGTGAACGTAATCGGCGATAAAGAAACAAAACTGCCGAAGGATGCCGAAACCGGCGAACAGCTAACCATTGGCCTCTGTTGGGGTCGCAAACCCCAGTCATTCTACCGGCTAATAGAGATGCAGTTCTTTACCGAACGCGCTGAATTTAGAAACCGCGTCTTGTGCCGAAATGGGGTCACAAACGCTGCAAACCAGTCGGCGCACAGCTCGAAAAAGTGAACACTTTGGGCATATTATCCCAAAGTGTTTGCTTGGTAAATTGGCTTATTCCGACGCGACTGGCCCGCCCTTGCGCTCCCACGCAAACGGCTTTGCCGCATCATCCAGCGGGGTTTCCGCGACGTGGTTCACGTAGTTGGACATGACTTTCTGCGCGAGGCCGAGGATCACGTCGAGCACGGCACGGTGGCCATAGCCCGCGTCAAAGAACGCCTGCATCTGTGCGTCTTCGACATTCCCGCGTTGGCGCAGCATTTGCAGGGTGAACGTACGCAGCGCTTCAAGCTTTGGGCTCGGCAGCGGCGTCTCGTCCCGCAGGGCATTAATGATCTCATCGGACACCTTCATGCGCTTGGCGATGCCCGTGTGCGCCGGGACGCAGTAGTGGCACGCATGTTCGACATTGATCGTTTGCCAGACAACGGTCAGCTCGTCCGCGTCGAACGCGGTCTCTGAAAACAGCTTGTGCAGGACCTGGTAGCCTTCAAGGTGCTGTGGGCTCTCCGCCATCACCTTGTGCAGCCCTGGCAGGCGGCCAAAGGCCTTCTGGCTGTTTTCCAGCAGCGGTTTGGAGGCTTCGGGCGCAGTGGTCAGATCGTGTGAGGGAAAGTCGGTCATGGCGTGTCCTTTCGGGTTGATGCGTCACACTTGAACTTTCTTGAGCGATCATTCAAGATTATAATTGAGCAATCGTTCAACAAAAGGTGACCCATGCCCCGCAAACCGTCATTCGACAGGGATGTCCTAATAGATCAGGCGCGCGACCTGTTCTGGAAACAGGGCTGGGCCGGCACGTCGATGAAAGACCTCGAAAAGGCGCTCAAGCTGAAACCGGGGAGCTTTTACGCCGCGTTCGGCTCCAAGGGCGCTTTGTTTGAATTGGCGCTCGATCGGTATGCGGCAGCAGGTGCGGCGCGCCTTTCCGCATTGGCAGACGAGGTTGGCGCGTTTGGGGCCCTAAAACACTATCCAGCCTTACTGATGGATATGACGGCCGCACCTGCCAGGGCCTGTATGTTGTCCAAGACCGTGCTGGAGCTCAAAACACAGGAAGCCGCGCTGGCAGCAAAAGCCGAGGAACATCTTCAGCGGATGGAGGCCTTGTTCGAAGCGCTGTTCCGACGCGCACAGCAGAACGGCGATATTGGGACGGGCCACGATCCCACCGCCCTTGCACGGCGGTACCAGTCCGATCTGTTGGGGCTGCGAGTGTCGGCGGAACGCTTAGGTGTCGACACGGATGCCCTTGCACAAGACATCGCCGCTGGCCTTGATCGGCTCGCAGATTAATTTTCAGACAGCAGAACCACTTCGACACGCCGGTTCGCCTCGCGTCCGGCCGGGTCGAGGTTGCTGGCCACAGGCGCAAGATACCCCATGCCCTCGGCCCGCAGCCGCGCAGGGTCGATCCCGAAAGCCGTCACCAGCCTCTCGCGCACGGAGGCTGCCCGCGCGCGGGACAATCGGATATTCGTGTCTAGATCACCAACGCTGTCGGTGTGACCAACCAATGCGATCTGAATTCCGGGCCGGGCCTGCAGGAACGCGGCCAAGGCATCCAGCGCCGCAAACGGACCGGCACCAAGCGCGGTCGACCCGGTGGCAAAGTCCACGCCAGTCAAGACCGCATGTCCATCTGCCAGTAGAGTGTCGGCGAAAGGCCCCTCGGCCACCGGCGCCGCTTGCAGGCTTGCGGCAGGTGATGTGGTCACCGGCACGGCCTCGACTGCTCCGGCGCGTACGATTTGAACGAAGGCAGCAGTTGGTGTCGTGCTCACCATCAAGGTCACGGCCGCTTCGGGTGCGTCGGCGGGCCCGCGCAGCGCGGTCAGGAAGCGATATGCGCGCAAATTGACATACATGTTTGGCGCCGGGAGCACTTCGACAGCAAAGCGAAAGTCAAAGCCGCCGCACGTCTGTTCATCGCAGTCCAGCACAATGTCGAAACCAGCCGCGCGAACCTGCGTGCGCAAAGGGTCAAGCACTTGCAGGGTCGTCAGCCCCGGGGAAGTTATCTGCCAAGCGGCACGGTCGATCTGCCCTTCGACGGACACGGTCGGCACGCTGCCGTCGCCAAAGACTCCGACTGGCGCCGCGTAACTGTCGGCGCGCGTCGCCCGCTCTGCCGTCACCCGCGCGTTGCTGGGCAGCGACAACTCCAGCGCCGCGGCAGGCCCGGCGCTCAAAATGGCAATGAGGCCAAGGGCTTTCACCGCGCTTGCGCGTGGTATTCTGGGTTTGGGCGCATCGCGGTAGCGCTGGCTACACGGTTGGTCATGTTGAAGAATGCCGCGACTGAGGCGATGTCCCAGATGTCTCGATCGTCAAAACCCACATCGCGCAGTGCCTGACGGTCCGCTTCTGTGACCTTGGCGGAGGCGACGGTCAAATCCTCGGCAAATTGCAGCATGGCCGTTTGCCGTGCGTCGAGGTCCGCCACCCGCCAGTTCATCACCATCGCCTCGCCCAAGGCAGGATCGCCCGACAATTGCCGCACTGCCGCGCCATGGGCGACAAGGCAATAATGACACTTGTTCACCGAGCTGACGACGACGGCGATCATCTCGCGCTCAAGCTTGCTCAGCCCCGACGCGCCCAGCATCAGGTCGTTATAAAGCGCCGTGAACGCGTTCAGCTTGTCGATATCGAACGCATAGGCCCGCAGCACGTTTGGGACCATGCCCAGCTTGTCCATGCAGATGTCAAAATAACGTTGGGTGTCCTCGGGCAGCGGATCGACCTGCGGCAGGTCAAGGGCGGTCGGTAAGTTGGTCATGTGTCCTCCGGATGCTGCCGGTAATGGTAACCCCCGATGCGGGTCAGACCCAACGCGTCATAAAGCGCATTTGCGCCCGTGTTGGCCTCGGTGACCAACACGGCGATGTGCGACGCGCCTTGCTCTGCGCCCCAGAACGCCGCCTTGCGCATCATCCAGCCGGCCACGCCCTGCCGGCGTTGGTGGGGCAACACCTCCAGCGCGTGCACCATGCACACACCGTCATGAACCGCAGCAAAGGCCGTGCCCGCCGGTTTTTCGTTCCAGCGGGACAGGATGCCCGTCTTGACCTTAGCCCGGTTCATCACAGCAAGGCGCGCGGGGCCAATCCCGCCCTTAGCCCAGATTTCCTGCATAATCGCCAAAGGCTCCCAGATGGCGAAAGCGGTGACCGGCGGTATCGGAAGACCTGTCAGCGCGGCTATTGGCCCTGTCCGCAAAAGGGTCGGATCGCGCCGCGCATAGCCGCGCGCCTCAAGCGCAGCATCCAGCACGTCATCGCCGCCACGCGGCTGAAACAGGGGACGCTGGCCGATTCGGCGCATCTCAGCCTCTGCGGCGTCGATCTGGCCTGCCGCCTCTGGGCCCCGCGCTGTGGCCGCCGAAACCCGCTTGCCACCGCCTTGCCCGTCACGGAACCGCCAAGGTCCTGCATTCCAGGTGCGTGCCGCGGGCCATGTCGCGTCACACACATCCATCAGACGGGCGGCATCCATCACGGAAAGGCCGCGACCAGCGCCGCCTCTGCCGCATCCAGTTGGCCAGTATCAGTCCCGCGCACCACCACGTTCACCTGAAACTTGCCATCGCGCTGAAATGGATAGCTGCCAAAACTCAGCTCCGGATAGGCCGCGACCAGATCGGTCAGAACTGCGGCGATATCCCCCTCGCCGCGCGCCACCCGAACCGACCGTGACAAAAGCGGCGCGCCTCCCGTGATCGTCGGCAGGACGGAGGCGACCATCGCCTCGAAAATCTTGGGCACGCCCGCCATCACGTGCACATTTCCAATCGTAAAGCCGGGCGCGGCAGAGACCGGATTGTCGATCAGCGCCGCCCCATCCGGGATGCGCGCCATGCGCAGCCGCGCCTCGTTTAACTCGATCCCCTGCCGGTCGTAATGATCCTGCAGGATCGCGCGGGCATCGTCCCGAACGCTGATCGGGGTGTCAAAGGCTTGGGCCACAGCCTCCGCGGTGATGTCGTCATGGGTCGGGCCAATCCCGCCGGAGGTAAACACAACATCCCACGCTGCCGACAAGGCCTGCACCGCGGCGATGATCCCGCCGCGGTCGTCCGACACGACGCGCGCCTCTTTCAGGTCGACGCCATGCGCTGTCAGCTGCACGGCAAGGTGGTTGGTGTTGGTGTCGCGGGTGCGCCCGGACAGGATTTCATCCCCGATGACAAGCATCGCTGCGGTGGGTCTGGTCATCGGGCCTCCTTGAGCCGCCTTGCCTGTCGGTATAGGCCCCGCCCCATGCGCTTTCAAACCGAACTTGTGCCCGGCGTCCTGACGCGCCGCTACAAACGCTTTTTGGCGGATGTCGTCCTGCCGGATGGGCGCGAGGTCGTGGCCCACTGCCCCAACCCCGGCGCGATGACCGGACTCGCCGAGCCGGGAACGACGGTCTGGCTGGAACCTAATGACGACCCGCGCAAAAAGCTGAAATTCGGCTGGCGCCTGACGGAGCTACCGGGCGGTTTTGCCTGCATCGACACAGGCATCGCCAACCGCGTCGTGGCCGAGGCACTGACCGCGCGCCAGATCCCGGCACTGGCGGGGTATGAGACCTTCCGGCCAGAGGTGAAATATGACGAAGGCAGCCGCGTCGACTTCCTGCTGAGCGGGGGTGGCCCGGACCTGTGGCTTGAGGTGAAATCGGTGACGCTGCGCCGTTCGGGCACGCTGGCGGAGTTTCCTGACACCAAGACCGCGCGCGGGGCCAAGCATCTGGGCGCGCTGGCCCGCCGCGCCGCAGCCGGGGACAGGGCCATGGTGCTTTACATGGTGATGCGCACCGATTGCACCGAGATGGCGGTCGCCGCGGACATCGACCCGGGCTATGCCGCGGCCCGCGATATCGCGAGGGGCGTTGAAACGCTATGCCACGCCGCCCATATCACCGGCAAATCGGTCGAATTGGGGCAGCAGTTGCCGGTCCTGTGATCCGCACGGACTCGCAAATTCCCCAGTTTTGCACTATACTTGCTGCACCTGCGCAATGGAGCTTTCGGTGGACAACCACAGCAACGCCCGTCTGACAAAAGACGGCATTCGAATTTACGATCCCGCTGACTTTGACGGGATGCGCGCCGCGGGCGCGCTGGCGGCCACGATCCTTGACGCGATGGCCCCTCTGGTGGTGCCCGGCGCGACCACTGGCGCAATCGACGCAGAGATTACGCGCATGGTCGAAGAGGCCGGCGCGACGTCGGCCACCATCGGCTACAAGGGCTACAAGCACGCCAGCTGCATCAGCGTGAACCACGTGGTCTGCCACGGCATTCCGGGCGACAAGGTGCTGAAGGATGGCGATATCCTGAACATCGACGTCACCGTGATCGTCGATGGCTGGTATGGCGACACCTCCCGCATGTATGTCGCCGGCAAGCTGCCGCGCAAATCCGAACGGTTGATCGAAGTGACCCATGATGCGCTGTTCAAGGGCATCGAGGCGGTCAAGCCGGGCAACACCTTTGGCGACATCGGCCACGCCATCCAGAGCTTTGTCGAAGCGCACCGGATGTCGGTTGTCCGCGATTTCTGCGGTCACGGGCTAGGCCGGGTGTTCCACGCGCCGCCCAACGTGCTGCACTATGGCCGCCCGGGCACCGGGCCGCGGCTGGAGCCGGGGATGTTCTTTACCATCGAGCCTATGGTGAACCTTGGCCGGCCCGAGACGAAAACGCTGGCGGACGACTGGACGGCCGTGACCCGCGACAAGAGTCTCTCGGCGCAGTTCGAACACTCGGTTGGCGTGACCGAAGACGGGGTGGAGATCTTTACCCTGTCCCCCGCCGGGACGTTTCATCCGACCTACGGATAGGGGGCGGAAACTTAGTAAGTTTCCGGTCCGTTTTCTTACTAAGAAAACGCCCGCTCCAGAAGCGTCACCCACGTCCCGCCAAACTTCCTCTGCTCGATCAGCGCAAACCCCTCTGGCGCATCTTGCGCAGCCTCTTCTTCCCAAACCACCATCGCGCCAGGTGCACACCAGCCGCGCGCAGACCCCAAAGTTTTTTCCCCCAACCCCCGACCATAAGGCGGATCGAGGAACACCAGATCGAACAAAGGCCCCGGCCAATCGCCCAGCCGGGTGGCATCGGCGCGCAGCAGCTTGGCCTGCCCCTCCGCGCGCAGCTTGCGAATATTCTCGGTGATCAGACGCTGACCCGCGCGCCCATTCTCGACCAGCACCGCCTCCGCCGCGCCGCGCGACAGCGCCTCCAGCGCAAGCGCCCCGGTGCCTGCAAACAGGTCCAGCACCCGCGCCCCCTGCACAACACCGCGCGAGGCGAGCATCGAAAACAGGCTCTCGCGCACCCGGTCAGAGGTCGGCCGCAAAGCCGCACCCGCATCGCCCTTGCCCACCGCGGCCAGCGCGGTGCCGCGCCATGTGCCGGCGATGATCCTCACCCGCGCAGCAGGCTTTTCAACTCAACGGCCGGATCGGCAATCGCTGCAGGGTCGGGCGATTTACCGGCATCAATCAGCCGCTTGCCCACCATGTAGCCGCGCGGATCATTCGCCGCATCCACGGCGAGCAGTTCATCGCCGCGATAATACCAGAACGACTTGGCCGCCCCACCATCGCGCGTGATCACCCGGTCATAGCCCGTGTTCAGCCCCGCGATCTGCAGTTTGACGTCGTACTGGTCCGACCAGAACCACGGCTTTGCCACATAGTCCTTTCCCGCGCCGCAGATGTTTTCAGCCACGACCTCGGCCTGATCAATGGCATTGGGCACCGATTCCAGCCGGATCCGCGCCCCGCGATAGGGAAAGGACGCACAATCGCCCGCCGCCCAAACATGGGGCACATTTGTCCGGCCCTGCGCATCCGTCGCAATCCCGTTGTCGAGCGTCACGCCCGCCGCTTCGGCGATATCGGTGCACGGCACGATCCCGACGCCCACGATGACGAAATCCACGGCCAGTTCGGTGCCATCGGACAGCACGGCTCCCTGCACTGCGCCCTCGCCCGTCAACCGGTCCAACCCAACGCCTTCGCGGATATCCACGCCGTGCCCCGCGTGCAGATCTCGGAAGAAGGCGGAGGTTTCCGGCGCGGCAACCCGCTGCAAAATCCGGTCCGCCATCTCGACCAGCGTCACCTTCAAGCCCCGCTTGGCCGCGACCGCCGCCGCTTCCAGCCCGATATAGCCGCCTCCGACGATCAGAACCCGCGCGCCTTCCGCAAAACGCGGCGCCATCAGGTCCACATCTGCAAGATCGCGCACGGTAAACACCCCGTCCAGATCGCCGCCAATCGCCGCTGGCAGGCGGCGCGGGGCAGAGCCTGTGGCAAAGACAAGATCGGTGTAGTCGAGCACCTCGCCGCCCACGCTGACCGTTTGAGCGTCCGTGTCAACCGCCGTCACCTCGGCCCCAAGGCGCAGGTCCACATCCTGTTCGGCATAATAACTCTCTGGCCGCAGAAACAGCCGCTCCAGCGTCATGTCACCGAGCAAATAGGCCTTGGACAGCGGCGGGCGCTGGTAGGGCGGCACAGGTTCGGCCCCGATCAGGGTCACTTGCCCCTCAAACCCCGCCGCCCGAAGCTTGGCCACGCAGGACGCGCCCGCCTGCCCCGCGCCGATCACAACAACATGCGCCATATCTCAACTCCCGCTGGCCCTTGCCAAACGGCACCCTATAGTTGGCTGGAACGCAAGACCAGAACCCGAAAGGCGCAAAATATGGCTATTTCCACCGGCGACACCCTGCCCGACGTTACCCTTGTCCAGATGGGCGAAAGCGGCCCCGAGCCGGTCAAGCTGTCGGACAAGACCGCGGGCCGCAAGGTCGTCATCTTTGCCGTGCCGGGCGCCTTTACCCCGACCTGTCATTCGGCCCACGTGCCCAGCTTTATCCGCACCAAGGACCAGTTCGACGCCAAAGGCGTGGACGAGATCATCTGCGTGTCTGTCAACGACCCCTTCGTGATGAAAGCTTGGGGCGAGGCAACCGGCGCTGCGGCGGCGGGCCTGACCATGCTGTCGGATGCGGGCAGCGAGTTCACCACCGGCATCGGCATGAACTTTGATGCGCCGCCCGCTGGCCTTATGGCCCGGTCTAAGCGCTATGCGATGCTGGTCGATGACGGCAAGGTCACCATCCTGCAGGAAGAAGAAAACCCAGGCGTCTGCGAGGTGTCAGGCGGCGAAGGGCTGCTCGCCTCAATGTAAGCGCCGCTCATTCGGGGGCGACCACCTCGTCCCCGTATTTCCCGTAGCTCGCAAGCTGCGTCAGCAATTGCCAGCCATAGGTCTCCTGTGGCGCTACGGCGCGGCCCACAGCCTCTGCCGACGTGATCGGCGCGCCGAGCGCCGGTTCCAGGAAAAAGCCAACCGACTGCCGCCGGACGCCGTGATCCAGCACCCGGTGCGGTGTTGCGGGCACCGCGCCCCCGGTCATGGTCGTCATGACGGTGCCGACATGCACCGACACGCAATCAGGGCGCAGCGGAACATCGTAGAAAACGCCGTCCGGCCCTTCGGCCTGCAACCCCGGACCCGCCTGCCACAGCAGCGACAGCCCCGCCGCATCCGTATGGCGTACGGCGGCCACCTGGGGCTCACCACCATCCGGCACATGACCTGACGCGGGATAATCGAGAAAGCGCAGCGTCGAATGCTGCCCGCCAAAGCGCGCCTCGATCTCTGCGGCGGCAAAACCGGCAGATCGCCCAATGGCAAACATCAGCCGCTTTGCCAGATCCTCCATCTGGTCGTAATAGGCCAGCACCGCGTCCTTCCACCCTGTCGCCGGTTCAGGGTCGGGCCAGGGGGTCGGTTCGGTGATGATATGCATACCGCGCAAATCCGGCCCGGCCTTCGGCACCGCCGGCCCGATATCAAGAAAGTCCGTCCGGAAAGCGCCGCTAGGGTCGTGCGGATGAAAACCGCGATACGTGTTGGAGTTCTTCGGCGCTTGCAACCGTGTCAGAACGCTGCGCCGCACCGGCTCTGGCGCGTCGAAGAAGGCAAGGCCCGCCTGCGCCCTTGTGTCAACCAGCCCGGCGTCAGGATAGCCCGTGATCACAATGCTGCCCGTCCGGCGCAGCCCGGCCCAGATTTCCGCGTCGCACGCATCACGCGCCGCACCCTCCCCACCGTAAAGGGCCGATATATCAACGCTTTGCACCTCTGGCATCAAGCCCTCCTACTTCTGGATGATCACCCGGTGCGGGAACGGAATTTCGATCCCGCCCGCATCCAGCGCGTCCTTTACCTTGCGCGTGATATCCGCCTTGTAGGCGATGAATTCCGGCGCATCGCACCACACGCGTACCAGAAATTCGACACTGCTCGAGGCCAGATCATGCACCTGCACAAAGGGCTCCGGATCAGGTTTTGACCGGCTGTCTGATAGAACGGCATCTCGGATGATTTGCTCCGCCCGGTCCAGATCCGCGCTATAGGCGACATGAAAGGTCAGTTCGGCACGCCTCAGCGGATAGCCGGTGAAATTGTGGATTGTGTTACCCCAGACCAGCGCGTTCGGGACAATCACCTGCACGTTTTCAAGGCTCGCCAGCTCGGTATGGTTCAGCGTCACGTCGCGCACCGTGCCCATCTCGCCATTCACCTCGACGAAATCCCCGATCTTGAGCGGCCGGAACACGATCAGCATCACGCCCGCCGCCACGTTCGACAGCGTCCCCTGCAGCGCCAGACCAATCGCAAGGCCCGCCGCGCCAATGGCCGCGACAATCGACGTTGTCCGCACGCCAAAGGTGTTCAGCACGATCAGCAGGGTAAAGGCGAGGATCGTATAACGCACGACCGAGCCCAGGAAATTGAACAGCGTATCGTCGAGCGAGTCGTACTCAAGCCCGATCTGGATGATCCGCTTGCCAATCCAGCGCGACACCACCCAGCCAACGAACAGGATCAGGATGGCCGCCACAACCGAGCCAAGAACACTGGCCAGCATTTCCAGCGTAAAAAGCTCGCCCAAGGTCTGGCCCGCCCAGATCTCGGTGCTCAGCGGATCGTCCAGCATGTTCAGCCCATCAGCGAATCCATCTTGCGCGCCAATTTGACGTCAAGCGTGCTCAGCCCGTCAACATCATGCGTGGTCAGCGTGACATTGACGGTGCTGTAGACGTTGAACCATTCGGGGTGGTGATTCCACTTTTCCGCCCAGATCGCCGCGCGGGTCATCCAGCCAAATGCATCGGCAAAATCGCCGAACTTAAACGTCTTGGCGATCCCCTTGCCGTCTTCGGTCTCGGTCCAGCCGGTCTCCTTCAGGGGCGCCAGAAGCGTCGCCCGCGTCTCGTCGCTGAGTTTTTCCATCATTGCTGCTCCTCGATCTGGACCTTCCGAAAAGGGCCGTAATCCGTCAAAATCTCGATCTCTTCCTCCATGGCCTGCCGTTCGGCCTCCAGATAGCGGGCCACGGCGTCAGCAAAGCTTTGCTCGCCCAGCCAATGGATCGAATGCGTCGCCGTGGGCATGTAGCCGCGTGCCAGCTTGTGCTCGCCCTGCGCGCCCGCCTCGACCCTGTCCATGCCGTGGGTGATGGCAAAGTCGATGGCCTGGTAATAGCACAGTTCGAAATGCAGGCAGGGGTGGTGTTCGGTGCAGCCCCAGTAGCGGCCATAAAGCGTCTGCGCCCCGATGAAGTTCAGCGCTCCGGCCACATAGCGGCCTGCCCGCCGCGCCAGCACCAGCACCATGTCCTCGCGCAGCCGATCTTGCGCGAGGTCGAAAAAGCGCCGCGTGAGGTACGGCGTGCCCCATTTGCGCGCGCCGGTGTCCTGGTAGAACTCCCAAAAGGCATCCCAATGATGCGGCTGAAGCGCGTCACCTGTCAGCACCTCGATCTCGCCGCCGAAATCCTGCGCGCGGGCCCGTTCCTTGCGGATATTCTTGCGCTTGCGGCTGCTGAGCTCGGTCAGAAACGCGTCGAAATCCGCATAGCCCTCGTTGACCCAGTGAAACTGCTGCGTCGTGCGGGCCAGCATCCCCATCGCCTCGCCCCGCCGCGCTTCGGCTTCTGTGCAGAAGGTGGCGTGCAGGCTCGATATCCGGTTCTTGGCCGCCAGCCGCACCGCGCCTTCCAAAAGCGCGTCAAAGGCCACGTCCGCATGATCCGGATGCGTCAGGAACCTGCGGCCTGTCGCGGGCGTATGCGGCACCGCGATCTGCAGCTTGGGGTAATAGCGCCCCCCGGCCCGCTCGTATGCATGGGCCCAGTTGTGATCAAAGATATACTCGCCCTGGCTGTGGTTCTTTGCATACATCGGCGCCACGCCGATCAGCAGCCCATCCAGCCGCGCGGCCAGATATTGCGGCTGCCACCCCGTGCCCGGCCCGACCGACCCGGACTCTTCAAGCGCCAACAGGAACCGATGCGTCGTGAACGGGTCATTGGCGCGCGCACCGTCCGCCGCCTCGGGACAGGCGCACGCATCCCACTCCTCCGCCGCGATATCACGCAGCGACGGCAGCACAGAAATTTCAACCTCTTGCGGGGCAGGTTCGGTCATAACACCCAATCTGTGGCGCGCGCGGCGGCCTTCAACCGGGGATCGCGGGCGCATAGCCCTCAAAGGTGATGTTATCCGCCACACGTCGCGCCGCAGCCTCTTGATCGGCGTTGCGAATGGTCCAGCACAGCACATCCGCGCCCGCCGCCTTGAGTTCCGCGACCCTGGGCCTGTCCAGATCCGCCGCCTCGTGGCTGATAAAACACGCGCCAACGGCCGCATAATCGGGAATGCCCCGCAGCTCATCGCAGCGCGCCGCGCCCATCGGCCAATCCTCCACGCGATAGCTTGACGTCGTCAGCCCGCGCGGCAGGTGCGGGGCAAGCGCAGCCATCCGGGCGACAGAATGGGGGTTAAAGGACATGACCGCCACCGGGCCATCATACCCCGCCAACGCCGCCGCCATCGCAGCCTCAAGCGCGCCGATATCCGGGCCCATCGCCCCATCCTGATCCTTCAGCTCGATCAGCAGCGGCACCTCGCCCGCGACAGTGCTCAGCACCTCGTTCAGCGTCGGCACGCCCTCGTCACTGCCCAGCAGAGGGGTCGCCGCCAAAGCAGCCGCCGATGTGGTCCGCACCGTGCCCGGCACACCGCAAAGCCGCTCAAGCCCATAGTCGTGAAAGACCATCGCCGCGCCGTCCGCGCTCAACTGCAGATCAATCTCGATCCCGTAGCCGGCGGCGACCGCCGCACGCACCGCCGCCCGGCTGTTCTCCGGCGCGCCCGGTCCGTGCAACGCTCGATGCGCCAGCGGCAGGCGCAAGAACGACGGATCAAGCCTCACGAGACCTGAAAGATCCCTTCGATCTCGACCGCCACACCCAAAGGCAACGCCGCCGCCGACACCGCGGAGCGGGAATGCCGCCCGGCATCGCCCAGCGCCTCGACCAGAAAATCAGACGCGCCGTTGATCACCTTGGGTTGGTCGGTGAAATCCGCAGTCGAGTTCACGAACCCAGTCAGTTTCACGACACGCACCAGCTTGTCGATATCCCCACCGCACGCCGCACGCACCTGCGCCAGAAGCGACAGCCCACACAGCTTGGCAGCCGCCGCGCCAGCCGCCACATCCATGTCCGCGCCCAGCTTGCCGATCACCAGACCATCCGGCCCGTTGGAAATCTGGCCCGAGACGTAAACGATGTCGCCGACCTGCACAAAAGGCACGTAATTCGCCGCCGGCGCAGGCGCGTCCGGCAACTCGATCCCCATGTCCTGCAATCGCGCTGCAAATCCCATGATGTCACTCCCCAAAATGTCTGGCCTGCACGCTAGCCGTCCAAGGAGAAACCGCAAGCCCCCTTCACTTGGCAAAATAAACCTCCGGGGGTCCGGGGGCGGAGCCCCCATGCAAACGGGCCGGGCACCGGCCCGAGACACACCGCTCAACTCTCGCGGAAGGCGCGGTTGAAATAGTCCATCACGGGCCGGACCAGATAGGCCAGCGGCGTGCGATCCGCTGTGCGGATAAAGGCCTCCACCGGCATGCCCGGGATCAGCGTGTCGCCCGGGTTCAGCTTCGCGATCTCCCCGGGGTTCAGCACAATTTCCGCACGGTAATACGTCAGGCCCAGCGCATCATCCTCAAACGCGTCTGCCGATACCAGCACCACCTTGCCCACCAGCTCCGGTGTTGTGCGCTGGTCCAGCGCGCTCAGGCGCAGGTTCACCTGCTGGCCAACCAGCACCTGATCAATGTGGATCGGGTCCACCTGAGCCGCAATCACCAGCGGGCGATCCTGCGGGATCAGGAACAAGAGCGGATCGGCCGGCCGGATGACCGACCGCGGAGTCTGAACCCGCATGCCGTAGATGATGCCGGACACCGGCGCGCGAATCTGCAGCTTTTCAATTTCGGCCAGCAACGCCGCCCGGCGTTCGACCAGTTCAAGCTCGCGATAGCGCAGCTCGCGCAGCTGAGTAATCGCCTCCTCGCGCCGCCCGGTGCCCTGTCGGATGATCTCAAGCTCGATCTCTGTAATCCGGCCCTCGGACTGTGCCTTGTTTGCGGCCAGCTCGCCCAACTGACCGTTCAGCCGCGCGCTTTCCCGCTGCAGCGCCAAAACGCGCCCCGCCTGTGCAAGCCCCCGGTCGAGTAGGGATTGTTGGCTTTCGAGTTCTTGCCCGATCAAATCGCGTTGTTCGCCAAGCGAGGCCTGCTGCGCCGCGATCCCGTCGATCTGGTTCGCGATCTGGCTTGAGCGTTTCTCAAGCTGCTCGACCTGCCGTGCAAGGCTCTCGCGCCGCGCAAAAAACAGGTTGCGCTGCCCGTCAATCAGCTCCTGCACATCGGCATTGGCCTGCCCCCGCTCCAGCAACTCGGGCTCGAACACAACTTCCTCTGCCTCGTCCCGCTCCGCCTCCAGCCGGCCACGCCGCGCCATCAGTTCAAACAGCTGACCCTCTGTAATCGCCAGTTGCGAGCGCAATTGGCGGTCGTCCAGGGTCAGCAGCACGTCGCCAGCCTCGACCCGGTCGCCTTCCTTGACGTTGATCAGGTCCACGACCCCGCCCACGGGATGCTGCACGATCTGGCGGTTGCGGTCGACCTCGATCCGGCCCGACGCGATGATGGCCCCGGCGATATTGGTCATCGTTGCCCAGGCCGCAAAGCCGCCAAACAGGACCAGCAAACCGAACAGACCAAAAAGCACAGGCCCCCGCGTCGACCAGCGGCCTTTTTTCGTGTCCGTGCCCTGCGGCGGAGCGGCCTGAAGTTTCACGATATCCCTCCCGCACGCCTGGGTGCCTGCGCAATCTGCTGGTGATTGCGCACATTGTTCTTCAGCACTTCATCCTTGGGGCCAAAGGCGACCCGCTGGCCCTGATCGAGGATCAGTAGCATCTCGCATTCCTCGATCGCGCTGGGCCGGTGCGCCATGATCATCACCGATCGGCCCTCAGCCTTCATGGCACGTACCGCGTGATTCAGTGCCTCCGAGCCATCGTTGTCGAGGTTCGAGTTCGGCTCGTCGAGCACCATAATCACCGGGTCCTTGTACAGCGCGCGTGCCAGCCCGATCCGCTGGATCTGCCCGCCCGACAAGCGCTGCTGGCCCGCATTGATGCGCGTGTCATAGCCGTCGGGCAGCTCGAGGATCATCTCGTGCGCATCGGCCTTCTGCGCGGCCGCCACAACCGCCGCATCATCCGGCGCAGAGGAAAGGCGCGCGATATTCTCGGCAATGGTCCCGTCAAACAGCTGCACCCGCTGCGGCAAGTAGCCGATATGCATCCCCAGCACGTCCGGGTCATACTGATCGAGCGCCGCCGCATCGAGCCGGATGGACCCGCCCGCCGGCCGCCACACACCCGTCACACAGCGCGCCAAGGTGGATTTCCCCGCGCCCGACGGGCCGATCACGCCCAGCGCCTGCCCCGGCATCAGCTCGAAATTCAGCCCGCGCAGCGACGCCTGCCGCTCACCGGGCGGCACCACCGTCAGCGATTTGGCCACCAGTTTGGCCTTGGGCACCGGAAGGCCCGTGCGCTGCGCCTCCGGCTGCACGGTGCCCAAAAGCTCCACCAGGTTGTCCCAGCCCTTGCTGGCCCGCTGCACGACCGGCCACTGGTTCAACATCATCTCGACCGGCGCGAGTGCCCGGCCCAGCAGGATGGAGCCTGCAATCATCGCGCCCGGCGTCATCTCGTTCTGCAGCACCAGATAGGCGCCAAGGCCCAGCATCGCACTTTGCAGGAACAGCCGGATTGTCTTGGTCATCGAGGTGAAGGTGCCGCCCACATCGGTCGCCTTCATCTGATCCTCGAGCGCGCGCGACCGCGCCACCTGCCAGCGGGTAAAGGCCGCGTCGCGCATGCCCATCGCCTGCACCATCTCGGCCTCGGTCCGAATCTGGTCCGACATCGCGCCCGCCTGCTGACCCGCAACACCCGCGCGCAGTTGCGGATCCTTGGACAAAAGCTGGTTGGCCAGCGCGATCAGGATCAGAACGGCCGCACCCGCGACGGCCAGCCAGCCCAGCATCGGGTGAAACAGAAAAATCCCCGCCATAAAGATCGGCGTCCAGGGCAGATCGAAAAACGCCATCAGAACCGGCGAGGTCAGCAGCCGCTGTACCGACTCAAGATCGGCAAGACCGCTTTGCGTTTGCAGATCAGGGGCGACCGCACTTTTTCGCACCACCGCATCGAACACGCGCCGGTCCATCTTGGCCTGAAACCGGGCGCCGACGCGCGCCATGATGCGGCTTCGCGTGTAGTCGAGGATGCCCATCACCCCGTACAGAAACACAACGAGTAGCGAGAGCGCGATCAGCGTCTCCTCGCTCCGGCTGCCCAAGACGCGATCATACACTTGCAACATGTAAATCGGGCCGGTCAGCATCAGCAGGTTGGCAAAGAGGCTGAAGATGCCTACCAACCAATAAAGACTGCGGCTTTCTGCCCGCGCGGCGCGCAGTTCGGCGCGGCCAAGTTGTTTTACTCTGTCCTGCATCGGCACCTTTTTGCCTGCCCGGCGATCAATGTTCCCTGAAATTCGCCAAAGACTTACCCTGCCTGTGCCCCAAGCGCCACAACAACCTATTCCGTATCAGAAACATCTGGGATAGGTGCTTTTCCAGCTTAAGTGATAAGAACAAGATGTTAAGGAGCTGCGCCGTGCCATCTTTCGGCATCATTCGATTGGCCATTGTCGGTGGCCTGCTAGCTTTGCTGGGCGCATGCGCGACGCCCGGACCCGGCGCCGACGGGATCAACGACCCTTACGAGCCCTCAAACCGGAAAGTTCACGCGTTCAATCGCGGGCTTGACCGCGCCCTTGTCCGGCCAGCCGCGCGGGGATACACCTCCGTGCTGCCCGACGATGTCGAGGACAGCATCGGACATTTTTCACAGAACCTTGGCCGCCCCAGCCTCGTGGTGAATGCCCTGCTTCAAGGCGATCTCGAAGGCGCAGGCCTGTCGACGGTGCGGTTTTTGACCAACACCGTCCTTGGCTTTGGCGGGCTTTTCGACGTGGCCAGCGATTTTGCAATTCCGGACCACGACACGGATTTCGGCGAAACGCTATATGTGTGGGGCGCGCCCGAAGGTGCGTATCTTGAGCTTCCCGTTCTCGGCCCTTCGACCACGCGGCATGCCGTAGGGCGCTTTGTGGATCTGTTTACAAACCCGCTGACATACGACCTGCCGGAGCCGGAGCGGTATTACGGCACCGCTGCTTCTGTCTCGTCGCGGCTATCCGACCGCGGCCGCTTCAGCGACACGGTTGACGGCATCCTCTATGAAAGCGCCGACAGCTACGCACAGGCCCGGCTGATTTACCTGCAGAACCGGCGGTTTGAGCTGGGCGCGTCCGTCGCAGACACCTCGCTTGATCCCTATGCAGACCCCTACGAGGATCCCTATGCCATTCTGGACTAAGATCACCCGCCGTACGTTCCTTGCTGGCCTTGGCAGCACGGCCATCGCAGGCCCTGCACTTGCCCTGAGCGAAGGACAAGCTCGCGCGCTCGTGGACAAGCTGGTTGGCGAGATCAATACCGTCATCGGCTCGGGCAAATCCGAAGGCGCGATGATCCGCGATTTCGAGCGTATCTTTGAACGCTATGCCGATGTGAACATTATGGCGCAATATGCTTTGGGCGCCGACGGTCGCAGCGCATCAAGTGCGCAAAAGCGCCGGTTCTCGGACGTGTTCGCCGGCTACATCGCGCGCAAATACGGCAAGCGTTTCCGCGAATTCATCGGCGGCCGGATCGAGGTGAGATCCGCTCGTGCCATTCGCGCCGGATACGAGATCAAGACAACTGCGTTCCTGCGCGGATCGTCCCCTTTCGAGGTGACGTTCCTTGTCTCTGACCGTTCGGGTTCGAACAAGTTCTTCAACATGTTCATCGAAGGCGTGAACTTGCTGCTGACAGAACGCACAGAAATCGGCGCGCTGATCGACCGAAATGGCGGCAACATTGACGCGATGATCCAGGATCTCCGCCGCATGGGTTAGGCAATCTTGGCGGGCCGCGCCTTAGGCAATGCCCCTGTAGAATATGTGCAGCCCGTCTTTTTCGACGATTTTCGCAGGTTCTGCCCAATTCGGATTGACGAAGTAGTTGTGGTAATGACGGGCGCCTTGCAATGGTTGCTCTGCGTCTGGATTGGCCAGACGGCTTGCTATAACCTGTTTTGCAACACCGAGTAGCTCAGCATACCGTGCGTTGCTGCCATCAAGCGCCTCCAACTGACTGCGCGCACTTGTCCCGGGGTTCCAACACGAGAACTGAAAGGGAGCAAGACACACACCAGAGATGGACCCGTTGGAACGATACCCTGCAAGGTACCGGTTCAAAACAACCTGGGCCACATTATCGACCTGCTCCTCGCTGCCTCCCCTGATCTCTCCATAAAGGGTCTTGGCCAAGACTTCCGCGTCACCATCCGAAGACTGTGAAATGTCCGACAACACCCGGATGTCAGCAATTTCGTCCTTGGGAAACGGCGCGATTGTGACACTGTCGCTCTGGTTTCCACCAAGCCCCATGTAGTGGTCATCATCCCCTTGCCAGTCGGCAATGAAATTCACATGGCTTATGCGGCTTGTCCCCGAATTGCCCGCCGTCATCGCGACCGCCCCGACCGGAACATCTGTCTGCCCACGCCACCGGATCGATGCGTCCCCCCACTCGCGCCACTTTGCCGCCGCCGCTGCCCCCATGGGAACCTTTTGGCCCGCCTCTTTCATGCAATGGGCCACAAACGCACCGCACCAGTGGGTCAGCTCGTTATCCGCGCCGATCCCGACATCACCAAACGGGTAACTCGTTGCCTTGAAATACTCCTTCGCCGTGCTCAATCCCGGATCGGTCTGTTCAACCCAGCCACCATCGGTCCACTTCTGTAGTTCCGTCTCCGCTTCGCGCATCCACGTTTCCGCAGATGGAGTCATGTTTACTGCAAAACCCGGAACATAGAGTTCAATCATCTGCGCTGCGTATTGCAGCGCGGGCTTTAAGGCTCCGCGGCAGACCTCGAGGAAATCGGCAACGCTTGTCATACCGCCCGTTGTCCCGCCGGTTGGGCTGAACGGGCCAAGGTAAGCGGCGCGATCAGCGAACAGCGCCCGCAACTCCGGCGTTTCGTCGTTCCAGCCATTCACATTGCGCAAGATCGTCTTGATGTTGCGGTTTAGCCCGTCGTCTTCGGCCTCCATCCGAATGACTTCTGCGGCCGCTTTCGCACCGATCAGATGCGCCATGAACACGTCAAGCAGACGCGGGATAAATGGCTCTTCGAGGCTGCCACCACGGATAACACCAAGCTCCACGATGCTTTTCTTGGCAAGCCAGACAGCACAGCGCAGTTGCGCGAGCGGAATCTCGCGGTGGTACGCCTTCCAACCTTTCAGCTTGTCACCTTGCTCCGTCAGAAAGGCAGACCATTGCATTGTGCCGACCGAAAAAGCGCTTTTCAGATCAGGCGTGACATTCGCGCTGTTCACAGGGTAAGGCGCGTCATCGCTGGTTGGCGGATTGCTTAAATCGACCTGATTTTCCAACAGGAACAAGGCAATGAAGTAATCAGCCGCAATGGCGGTCGTAACGTCAGAGGCCGCTTCTAATTCATGGCGAATTGCGGCCAGCGTCAGCGACTCGCCCGCCACCTCCACCGCGAGGCTGGGCAATGGCTCCCCCACCGCCCACGTCTTGATCCACCCTTTGCCTTGCGGCGCGCCGCTGTCGCTTTCGTGGTTCTCGATATACACCCACTCTTCGGAGTCGCCCTCATGCGGGATCTTCAACAGATACGGAAACAGGTTCTTAGACTCCGATCGTTCGTCGGGCTCGGCAAACAGCTTCGCGACTTCGTCGTCTGGTCCAAAAAACTCTACTTTGAAAAACTGGCCCATCTTTGGCTCCGGAATTGGACTTAATTTCGAATAGCGCGCTGATATAGGGTAGACGTCAGTTGCCCCGACATGCTGCCCAGGCCCGGGAACGTCTCGGACGGTCCAATCCGCTGGCGAAGCTCTGCCAGAGCATCGCGCACACCGGGCCCGTTAAACGGCTGGTTCCGAAATCCGATGTCCAACGCGCCGGCCGCCACAAGAGCGTTTATGGCCGCAACTCCTCCGTCGGACCCGTGGGCATAGTTTTCGTAAACATTCTTGTAAACGGATGTGTCGCAGGGACGGGCTTCCATCTTGCCGCGCAGCACATCCCATTCGGTCCGTGAAATCCGTCCACTTGAATCCATCACGGGTTCAAACTGCTCCAGCAGTCTCACCGACGACAGCGTTGCCGGCCCAACCTCCACATCGACATCAATACACGAAGCCAGCTGGAAAACTGCCACGTCCCGCTCCGAAAAACCCTGCCCTTCGAACAGTTTGCTCTGCTCCGGGACCGCGGCCACATTGCGCCGCGGCGGCGTCACGGGGTTATTGGGTTGAAGCCCGAGCATCTGTGCCGATGCTGCGGCTTCGGCGGCAAGGGGCGGTGTTTCGCCACCTGCTGCAGCCCGCGAAAAGGAGTTCACATCCGTAAGGATGCTCTGCGGTGTGCAAATCGACAGGTAACGTTGCAGCGCAAACACGGCATCAGGGCGGGAATCGTAGGTCACATTCCGGAAACTTTCCCGGTGCGCCATGCGCCGCTTGTTCACGATTTCCTTTATGGTGGAGCCTTCAAGGCCCAGCAGAATGCTAGACTGATAGGAGTCGTACAGGTCTCGCGCAAAACCCAAAGCCAGCGCAATATCGGCAAGCTTGTCGGCCGATGCCGATGTTCCCTTGAGCAACCCGGCTGCCAAAATGCTGATCGCGTTTGACGTGCCTTCGACCAAAAGCCGTTCACTGCGCTTGGAATCGATCCATGTCAGGTATGTGTTGCACCGAAAATCAATGTCGTTGTAGCCGGTCTCCACCAGCAGGCGCCAAGTATGGGATGCCGATACGTTTGGCGCCGGCGCGCAAGGGCCCGAATAGCCCGCCTGCAGGCATAGCGCATTGAAATATTTGCTTTGGTTTTCTGTGTTTCGATCCATCTGCGCGGAATGAAGTTGCAGCCCAGCGCCCTGCACACGAAACGAATTGTCAACGGTTGAATCGCACGCGGCAACGAACGCGAAAGCCGCGAAAATTAAGCTTCTCATAGATTAGTCCCCAGGTCGTTAACGAACCTTCACTAATTTTGAGGCATCAGTAAACAAAATTGTAACCTAAGCGGGTAATTCGGCTTTATCGGCAAACCAATAAGGGGCGCGCGACGCCTACCGCTCACCCCCGCTCGGGTCTGTGCCGCGCGCACCTGATCCGCCACCGCCGCCAAGGATATCGCGCAAAAGCCCTTCGATAATGCCTTCGGTCGTTTGTGGCGTGTCGGTGGCGGCACGGGTCGCCCCGCGCGGCGGCACCAAAGGCAAGGGGCGTGGTGGGACCCCTTCATGCACGCGGATCATCGTCTCGCGCCAGATTTCAGCCGGAAGACCGCCGCCTGTGACGCCCGTAAGCGGCGTGTTGTCATCATACCCCATCCAGACACCAGCCACATAATCAGCCGTGAACCCGATGAACCACGCATCGCGCGCGGCCTGGGTCGTGCCGGTCTTACCGGCAATCTCGCGCCCGTCAAACTGGGCGCGCGCGCCGGTGCCCTCGCTGACCACCTTTTCCATCATCCAGATAAGTTGCCCCGCGGCCTCGGGACTAACCACCTGTTTGCCAACGCCGCCGCCGATCCCCATCAGCGGCTCTTCTTCCGCGGCAAGTCGCAGCGCAACAAGGCCGTAGGGCGTCACTTCTGACCCTCCAGCCAGAATGCCCGCATAGGCCCCCGTCATCTCAAGCAGCGTACTTTCCGACGCGCCCAGCGCCAATGCGGGTCCGGCGGCGAGATCACTGAATATCCCGAACTCTGAGGCCACACGCCGCACTTCCTCACGGCCCACGCTTTCCGAAACCTTGACCGCCGGAATATTGAGCGAATCCATAAGCGCCGCGCTCATCGTCACCTCGCCTTTGAAGTCATTTGTGTAGTTCTTTGGCGTCCACGGGCCTGACCCGGGGATGTCGATGGTCAGCGGCGCATCAACCACCGTGTCCAGCGGGTCATACCCCATGTTCAGCGCTGCAGCGTAGACAAAGGGTTTGAATGCGCTGCCGGTCTGCCTGTTGGCCTGAATGGCCCTATTGAACACGCCCGCGACTTGCGTCTGGCGCCCACCGACCATGGCCCGCACCGCGCCGCTCGCATCCATCACGACAATCGCCGCCTGCGCCTTGGATCCCGGGCGTACCTTTGTCTCGAAGATATGCGCCAGAGCCTCCTCCGCAGCCTTTTGCAGACGCTGATCGAGCGTGGTCGCTATAATGACGTCTTCGGCGGTGTTGCGCGTGAAATATTCCGGGCCAGACTGCATGACCCAATCGGCAAAATAACCGCCCGCCTGCTCTGCCGCGGCCTCCGACAGCGAGGCCGGGTTTTGCTGGTGAAAGGCGACCTGTTCCGGCGTCAGATACCCCTGTTCGCCCATCAGCCGCAAAACCGTGGCCGCACGGTCGCGGCTGCGCTGCAGATTAGCGGTGGGCGACAGAGTCGATGGTGCAGTGAGCAGCCCGGCCAGCATGGCTCCTTCCGCTGGCGACACTGCAGAGGCCGGTTTGCCAAAAAACCGCTGCGCGGCGGCTTCGGCCCCGTAAGCGCCGCCGCCCATATAGGCGCGGTTCATGTAGATGCTCAGGATCTCGTCCTTGGTATATTTCGCCTCCATCGCAAGCGCATAGATCGCCTCGTGCGCCTTCCGCTGCAGCGACCCTGCGCGGCAATCGCGGACATACGCCGCCTCGGACTCCCATTCGGAGGGGTCATATTCCCGGCCGAGGCACAGTAGCTTGGCCGTCTGCTGCGTGATGGTCGATCCGCCGTGCCCTGACAAAGGCCCGCGGCCCTCGCGCAGGTTGATGCGTACCGCGCTGGCGATACCGCGCGGGCTTACGCCGATGTGCCGGTAGAACCGCTTGTCTTCCGTAGCGACAATGGCGTCGCGCAGTGCGGGCGATACCGTATCTGCAGTGACGGCGCCGCCAAACTGGTCACCGCGCCATGCGAACACCGCGCCGTCGCGATCCAGCATGGTAACAGACCCGCGGGCACGCCCGTCGAGAAGGTCAGTAACCGGCGGCAGCGTCGTATAAAAATAACCGACCGCAAGCAGGAGCGCAGCGAAGGCGATAATCGCCACGCGGGACGTCACCACCCAGATCAAACGGAAAATCGCGCGCAGAACACGCGACAGGAAACCGCGCTGCGGCGTGCGCTTGCGCGGCTTGCGGGCCGGTTTTTTTCCCTGCGTCCTACGCGATTTGGTGCCATCCTTGGGATAGCGCCGGTCCGCCACCAAGGGCCGCTTCTTTCGTGAATCGCTCATCAGGCTCTGCCCATGCCCATTGTTTTCCCGCGACTTTACCGGGAAAGGCCGGCCTTGGCACGGGGAAGAATCCCGCAAGATGCGTCAACGATTTGCTGAAATTTTAATCATTTTTGTAATTGCGCCTAAATTTTTATCACTTTTACCCCGAACGCGTGCGGAGCAAAGCGCCTTAACCTTTCCCCGCTGGGTCTCGTGGCCTCTTTTGCAGCGCATGTGCAGGCGCACCTGCGTGAAGAAGAAGGGGACAGAGTTGAAACTCATCATTGCAACAATCAAGCCGTTCAAGCTCGAAGAGGTCCGCGAAGCGCTGACCGAAGCGGGCGTGCGCGGCATGATGGTGACCGAGATCAAGGGCTTTGGCTCGCAATCCGGCCACACCGAAATCTACCGCGGCGCCGAATACGCCGTGAACTTCGTGCCAAAGATCAAGATCGAGATCGTCGTGGCCGCCTCTCAGGCTGACCAGATCGTCGAGGTGATCGCAAAGACCGCCCAGACCGGCAAGATCGGCGACGGCAAGATCTTCGTGCTCGATGTGCAACAGGCCGTGCGGGTCCGCACCGGCGAAACCAACGAAGACGCGCTTTAAAGCCGCGCTCAAGGGGACAACGACTGATGAAATTTACCAAACTCCTCCCGCTCGCCGCGGTAGCGCTGCTACCGACGATGGGCTTTGCACAGGAAACGGAAGCACCCGCGACCGTTGCCGCAGACGAATTTGTCTGGATCATGAACTCGCTGCTGTTCCTGATCGGCGGCTTCCTCGTGTTCTTCATGGCAGCCGGTTTTGCCATGCTCGAAGGCGGCCTCGTCCGCTCCAAGAACGCAACCACGCAGATGACCAAGAACGTCGCGCTGTTTTCGATTGCCGCGATCATGTACTGGGCCGTCGGCTACAACCTGATGTACCCGCTGGGTGACTGGGCCATCGAAGGCTACCTGTCGGGCCTCTTCCCGTCGGTTGGTGTGATGGAAGCGGTCGGCATCAGCCTCGCGGATGCGGACGATGCAAGCTACGCCTCCACCGGCTCTGACTACATCTTCCAGCTCATGTTCTGTGCGGCAACCGCCTCCATCGTTTCGGGCGCGTTGGCCGAACGTATCAAGCTGTGGCCGTTCCTGATCTTCACCGCGATCCTGACCGGTCTGATCTACCCGTTCACCGCGTCCTGGACGTGGGGCGGCGGCTGGCTGATGGATGATGTCGGCCCTGTCTTCAACGACTTTGCAGGCTCGACCATCGTGCACGCCTGTGGTGCGGCGGCGGCCCTTGCTGGTGCCATCGTGCTCGGCCCGCGGATCGGCAAGTACAAGGACGGCAAAGTCGTGCCGATGCCCGGCTCCAACCTGCCGTTGGCGACACTTGGCATGTTCATTCTGTGGCTCGGCTGGTTCGGCTTCAACGGTGGCTCGCAACTGGCAATGGGCTCGGTTGGCGACATCGCTGACGTCTCCCGCATCTTCGCCAACACCAACATGGCCGCAGCGGCTGGCGCCGTCGCCGCGCTGATCCTGACGCAGGTGCTCTACCGCAAGATCGACCTGACGATGGTTCTGAACGGCGCACTGGCGGGCCTCGTCTCCATCACGGCTGAACCGCTTGCACCCTCGCTGGGCCTCGCGCTTATCATCGGTGCTGTGGGCGGCGTCATCGTGGTCTTCACCGTGCCGTTCCTCGATAAGATGAAGATCGACGACGTTGTCGGCGCGATCCCGGTCCACGGTTTTGCAGGCATCTGGGGCACCATCGCGGTCGTCCTGACGGGCAGCTACGACGGCGACGCAACGCTGATGGCACAGCTGATCGGCATCGTGGCCATCATCGGCGTGACCTTCGTCCTGTCGCTGATCGTCTGGTTCATTCTGAAGGCCATCATGGGCATCCGCGTCTCGGAAGAGGCAGAAATCCAGGGCCTCGACACGACCGAACTGGGCATGGAAGCCTACCCGGATTTCTCCAAGGGCTGAGTCTCCTTCCTCTCATCTCAGAGAAACCACTGCCCGGGCGAGCAATCGCCCGGGCTTTTTCTATTCCGGTTGCGGGTCGGCCGCCTTGCCGTCAAAGCACACGCGGACATCGTGGCAAGGCCACGCAGCCCCGCCACCCGTGCAGCGAAGAAAATAGGTGTCAGACGCCGGCGTCGACAATCGCACGTGCGAGGATTGGCACATTCGTCTCATTCAGTCCGGCGATGTTCATTCGGCTGTCAGACGTCATGTAGATACCATTTGCCTCGCGCATCGCGGCAACCTTGTCGGGCGTCGTGCCAAGGCGCGAAAACATTCCCCGGTGCCGCGCGAGGAAATCGAAACGGTCGGAATTCGTCAGGCGTTTCAATTCATTCGCGAGCGCCTCGCGCAGGCCAAGCATGCCGGTGCGCATGTCTTCAAGCTCTGCTTCCCAATCCGTCCGAAGCGCCGCATCGCCAAGAATTTCCGTAACGATCCGCCCGCCGTGGTCCGGTGGAAAGCTGAAGTTCTGCCGGTTCAGGAAGGCCAATGTATCTTGGTTCAGCCCCTTGGCACCCGCCGCAGAGGTCAGCATCAGGATGCCCGTGCGCTCGCGGTAGATGCCGAAATTCTTGGAACAGCTGGCCGCGATCAAGCACTCGGGCACGCTGGCCACGAGTTTGCGGGTTGCAGCGGCGTCATCGTCCAGCCCATCGCCAAAGCCCTGATACGCGATGTCGATCATCGGCGTCGCGCCCGTGCGCTGCAGCACCTCGATCACCGCGTCCCACTGATCTGCTGTCAGGTTTGCACCGGTCGGGTTATGGCAGCAGCCGTGCAGCAGGACGACGTCGCCTTTGCCAGCCTTGCCGATGTCCTCAAGCATGCCGCCGAAATCCACACCGCCAGTCGCGCTGTCGAAATAGCGGTAGGGCACGCGTTCCACCCCGATATGTTCGAGCATCGACACATGGTTCGGCCAGGTCGGATCGGACACGAACACGCGCGCGTCCGGGTTTGCCATCTTGATCAGGTCAAAGGCCTGCCGCACCGCAGACGTTCCCCCCGGCGTCGCAGCCGCCGCGACCGCATCGCGCGGGACCGCCCCGGCCAGCACCAGATCAATCATGCCATCCGCAAAGGCCGCATCGCCCACCAGGCTGACATAGCTTTTGGAGGTTTGCGCCTGCCAGATCTGCTGTTCCGCCGCCTTGACCGCGCGCATCACCGGAGTGACGCCCGCCGCGTTCTTGTAGACCCCGACGCCGAGGTCGATCTTGGTCTCGCGCGGGTCCTCACGATAGGCCTTCATCAGCGACAGGATGCCGTCGGGCTTTTGCGGGGTCAGGGTTTCGAACATCAGGCGTCTCCTGTTGCGACGGGCACGGTGGGGAACATGCCCCACTCGGCCCAGCTTCCGTCATAAAGCGACCAGGCGTCGTGGCCGATCCGCTCCAGCGCGAGGGCGAGGATTGCCGCCGTCACACCCGACCCGCAAGTGGTGATGACCGGGCGCGACAGATCCACGCCCGCCGCCTCATAGACCGCGCGGATTTCGTCCGGCGCCTTCATCGTCTTGTCGGCGTTCAGCAGCGTGTCATAGGGCACGTTGCGCGATCCGGGGATATGACCCGCGCGCAGGCCCTCGCGCGGCTCTGGCGCGTCGCCGCGAAAGCGGGCCGCGGCGCGGGCATCAACAACCTGAATGTCACTCAGCTTGCTGGCGTGGCTCACTTGCGTAACATCGCGCACAAGATGGTTCTGGTAGCGCACCGTCATGTGCCGATCGCGCGTGATGGGCGGCATATCCTCGATCGGGCGGCCCTCGGCCTGCCATTTGGGAAAACCACCGTCCAGCACGGCCACATCGCGCTGCCCCATCAGGCGGAACAGCCACCACACGCGCGCCGCGCTCAAAAGGCCGGCACCATCGTAAATGACAACCTGATGCCCGTCGCCAACACCCATGCTGCGCATCCGCGACATGAACTTTTCGACGGGCGGCGCCATATGCGGCAGGTCCGAACGCTTGTCGGAAATCTCGTCGATGTCGAAAAAGCGCGCGCCGGGGATGTGGGCCGCGTCATATTCGGCGCGGCCATCGCGGCCCGCGTCGGGCAGGTACCACGAGGCGTCAAGGATCCGAAGATCAGGATCGTTCAGATGCTGGGCAAGCCATTGCGTGGAGACCAGGGTCTTAGGATCGTCTGCCATAAAAGGCCCCTCCGAACGACGGGAAACGTCTTTCCCTAGCGCCGGAAGGGCCGTTTCGCAAGTTACTTGGCCAGCGCCTTGCGCACGACGCCGACGATCGCCAACAGCGCACCGCCACCAACGCCGCCGCCTGCGACCTGTGCGACGATGGTGCCAAGATCGACGCCGCCGCTTGCCGCGGCACCGGCCATGTCGCCCAGCCCGAGCATCGACAGGATCGTGCCGCCAAGGCCGCCGCCGACAATCCCGGCAATCGAGTTGATCAACGTGCCCTGGTTCAGGTTCTTCAATAGCCCGCCGGCGACGTTGCCGCCAACCGCGCCCGAGATCAGTCCGATAATAAGTTCCATGGTGCCCCCATTTGGTCAGTTCGCCCAAAAGCTACCTAACCCGAACGGCGACGCGCAGGGGAAAACGCGCGCCGTCTTCCCAGCGCCTAGCCGTGGTCCTTGAGCAGCCGCGCCTTCTGGCGGTTCCAGTCCCGCTTGGCCGAGCTTTCGCGCTTGTCATGGGCTTTCTTGCCCTTTGCCACGCCAATCTTCAGCTTGGCCATGCCGCGGTGATTGAAATACAGCACCAGCGGAACCAGCGTCATGCCCTTGCGCTGGGTCGCATTCCACAGATCGGACAACTGCTTGCGGTTAACCAGCAGCTTGCGACGTCGCCGCTCTTCATGGCGAAACATCTTGGCCTGCTCGTAGGGCGCGATGTAGCTGTTGACGAGCCACAGCTCTCCCTCCTCGACCGCGGCGTAGCTTTCCGCAATATTTGCACCGCCTTGCCGCAGGCTTTTGACCTCAGAGCCCTCAAGCATGATGCCGCACTCGATATCCTCTTCGATCGCGTAATCGAAGCGCGCGCGCCGGTTCTCTGCGGCGATCTTGTAATTCGGATCGGATTTCGTCTGTGCCATGACCGGGCGATGTAGGCGCTTCGGCGCCGCGCAGCAAGGCACGGGGGCACAGACGTCCACAATTCTGCCGCATTTTCGATGTAGGAATACCCCAGTTAACAGCTGTTAATTGGAGGGGTGTCATGCTGCCACGTCTGGCCGCCGCAATCGCATTTTTCATCGCTGTCCTTGCCGGGCAGGTCCTAGCGGACACACCGCGCATTCTCGTTCTTGGCGATAGCTTCATGACGACGAACGGGGCGCGCGAAACCTCGGTTGTGCATGAGCTGGGCCGCCTGACGGGCGCCAAGGTACGCAGCCAGGCCGTGACAGGCGCACGGTTCGGATACGCTCTGCCTATCACTGGAGCGCTTGGGCTCAACATCTCTAAGCAATACCGCAAGGGTTCGTGGGATTTCGTCGTGATGAATGGCGGCGGCAATGACCTGTGGCTGGGCTGTGGCTGCGGAAAGTGCACGCGGCGCATGGAAAGGCTGATCAATGCCAGCGGCACCCAGGGCGATATCCCAGCCCTCGTTGCTCGCGCCCGCGCCGGCGGGGCGCAGGTGATCTATGTCGGTTATCTGCGCAGCCCCGGCCGTGGATCACCCATCGAGCGCTGCAAGGTGCTGGGCGACAAGATGGAAGCGCGGATCGCGACGATGGCCGCGCGGGACAGCGGGGTCACCTATGTGTCGCTGCAAGACATGGTGCCGCACGGGGATGGCAGCTTTCACGCCGCCGACATGATCCATCCGTCCCCCAAAGGCAGCCGCGCCGCTGCGGAACGGATCGCCGCCGCGATTGCCCGCGCGCGTTAAACCTTTCTTTCTGCGCGGCTCGTAAGTTTGTCCATGAGTGACATGACGCCGGAGCTGCCCGTGACCCCATTTGTGACTGTCCCTGCGGAGCTTGAAACGCTTGACGTGGGCAAGGCGCGCTTCGGCTTCGAGGCGGTGCACGGCTTTGTCAAAGGCACCCCGACCATGGACGGGTACGCGCTAGAGCTGTTCTTTGAGGACAGCCAGACAGGCCGCGACAGGCTGGTCCGGTTCGATTCGAAGGAAAACGCGCTGCCCGGCCACGAGGTCACGTTTATCTATGCCCGCGATCTTGCAGGTGGCGACGCCTTTCCGGTCGCCTGGGCCAACCATTCCATTCAGCGGATGGAGTATTTTACCGAAGCCACCCGCGCCCGGTTCGAAGGGCGCGCGGGTAAAGCGATGACGGCGCTGGGCACAGCTGGCAGCGCGTCTGTCAGCGATCTGTCGGGCCGGCACGGGGGGCTGATGAACCTGCTGATCCTACCCATCACGCTGGGCATCGCGCTTGTCTCGTTGATCGTGGGGCTGTTTGGCGGCGCGGTCAGTGGTCAAAACCGCCAGACCGGGGAAGCGATACTCGCCCGGGCGAGCGACATCTTTGCAAAAGGCAGCACGCTAAACGCGCCCCGCTACACCGCCCGCACCTCGCCGTTGAAATGGGTGCTGATCATCGGGGGCCTTCTGCTGGCCGCGTCGATTGTCATGCCGCTGATCAATTTCGCGCTCGTCTACCTGAGCCACAAATCCGGCTAAGGAGCCTTTGACATGCTCACCGCTGCCCTCTTCACACTTGTCTCTGCCGCTGCAATGACCACCGACAACGGCTCGGTCTACAGCCAAAAGGCGAACGCGAGCGGCACCGTGCTGAGCGGGCCGGATACGATCTACCTTGGCAAAAATTGCGACGCGTTGGTCAAGGATGGCCCATCAGGCAGCTGGTCCTTCAACGCAAACGGCACGTTTGTCTTTCTGGGCCGCGCGACGGTGTTTTTTCCGGGCCAGGTGCCTGACGCCGCGCCCGCCGCTTGCGGCGATTAGGATACCTTAGTCGCCCAGCTTCTTGTGCACCTCGTTCAGGTCGATCTCTCCGATCGGCATCTTGTTCGACGGATCCTCGAAATCGTATTTGAACACCTCGAAATCACGTTTGAAGATCTCGTAGACAAGGTGCATCGACAGATCGTCGAAGTAATCCTCGACCGGGTGCGCGCGCTTGGGCCCGTGGCCCTCGCTTTCGTTGAACCGCGGGATTTCGCCCAGCACAACCTGATGCGGCGTTTCGATCTCGGTCAGGACTTCCTCCATGCCCTCGTTGAACTTCTCGGTCCAGATGATCTTGTCGTAGCGGCCACCGTTCACGATGAAGGTAGACACATGGCCTGACATGGCTGACCAGTGGATGTCCGGCTCCATCGGCTTGCGCCAACGGATGGTGTCGCGCGCAAAAAGCAGGAAGCGGCGAAAGCTCTGGATCTGGTCAAATTCTTCTTTGCCGTCTGGGCCGCCTACCTCGATCCCGTATTTCTGGATCAAAAGCGGGACAAGGTTGCCGCGGTAGCGTTTGCCGTTGCGCTGGATGCCGCAAATCTTGTCAAAGAAGGATGACAGGATGCGGGTGTAGGGGTTGCGCACGCAGGTGAATGCATACGATTTATGCGTCTGAACGTTAGCCTCGATCTTTGGCTGGCTGTCCTCGATCGCCCATTTGTGCATCCCGGACTGCGCGTCGTGGATGTCACCGTCGAAAAACTCACCGTGATCCGAGTAATACATGATCTGACCGATGGTCGAGCAGGCGCACTTGGGCACCACGCGGTAGACCACGCTTTCTGTTTCAGTCATCCAGGTTCCGGGAAATCCCATGGCTCGTTACCTCTGCACCCGTTATCAAAGATGTGCGGGCGTCGTTTAAGGGGAATATTGGCAGACAAAATCCTGTTTATTCAGTCGCTCTTCATCTTTAACTAGGTAACTAAGCAGGCGTAAAGAGGCAGTAAACCAGCGCTCATGGCAAAGATTGCCTACATATTGCTGTGCCACAAAGATGCAGATGCCATCATCAAGCAGGCACAGCGCCTTACGGCGGTGGGCGACTATATGTCGATCCACTTTGATGCGCGTGCCAATCCGGCTGATTTCGCCAAGATCACGGACGCGCTCAAAGACAACCCTAACGTCACCTTTGCCAAAAGGCGCATCAAATGCGGCTGGGGCGAGTGGAGCCTGGTACAGGCCACGCTTTACGCGGTTGAGGCAGCGGTCGACGCTTTTCCCCGCGCAACGCATTTCTACATGCTGTCGGGCGACTGTATGGCGATCAAGTCGGCCGAATATACCCACCGTTTTCTTGATGAAAACGACGCCGACTTCATCGAAAGCTTCGACTATTTCGAGTCTGACTGGATCAAGACCGGTATGAAGGAAGAGCGGTTGATCTACCGCCACTTCTTCAATGAACGCACGCAGAAATGGCGGTTCTATACCTCCTATCACCTGCAACAGCGCCTTGGAATCACCCGGGACATTCCCGAGGATATTCAGGTCCAGATCGGGAGCCAGTGGTGGTGCCTGCGCCGGCGGACGATTGAATGGGTGCTGGACTTCACCCGCGAGCGGCGCGACGTCATGCGCTTTTTCCGCACGACGTGGATTCCCGATGAGACGTTTTTTCAAACAGTTGTGCGCCATGTCGTTCCGGAGAACGAAATTCGTACCCGGACGCTGACGTTCCTGATGTTCACCGATTACGGCATGCCGGTGACCTTCTATGACGATCACTATGATCTGCTGCTCAGCCAGGATTTCCTCTTTGCCCGCAAGATCAGCCCGGAGGCGCGTGACCTGAAGCGCCGCCTAGGCCTGCTTTATGCCGCCGAAGGCGTGCAGTTCCAGATCTCGAACGAGGGGCGGAGCCTGTTCAAGTTCCTCACCGGTCGGGGTCGCATCGGCCGCCGCTTTGCCACACGGTTCTGGGAAACGGAAAGCACGCTGGGCCGCGAACGCGAGTTGATGATCGTCATCTGTAAAAAGTGGCACGTGGCAAAGCGCCTACTGGAACGCATCCGGCAAGTCACCAACGTGCCCGCGATCGAGTACCTGTTTAACGAGGAAGACACGCCGCTGCCCGATCTGGGTGGGATCCAGAAGACGCTGGGCAAACGCACACGCCACCGCCGCGCCCTGATGCGAATGCTGTTTGACTATTTCGAGACTGACCGCCTGATCGTCTGCATGGACCCCGGAGAGATGGACCTGCTGCAGGATTTCGCCTCCGACCGGTCAGTCACGCGGATGCTGGAGGTCGAGTGCGGGTTCACTGACGAGTATCTCATTGGTCACGCCATGCGCGTGGGGCTTGCGGGGGAACAAACCAGCGTTGAGACGCTCGAACGGCTCATGCCTACTATCCGGGGCGATATCACATACGAATCCGACCGCATCCGCGACGCCGATTTCGAGCATCTGTCGCGCATGCGCGAAGGGGCCGAGGTAGATGCAAACGCCAAAGCGCTATCGCAATTCTTGAGCATTAGCGCGGATCAAGCCCACCAGATCGCTGAAGCCGAATATCTCTTTGCCGACTGACCTGACGTTTTTTGCGATTTGCCTTCCCGGATTCGAGGACGTGCTCGCCGCCGAATTGCGGGCTCTTGGTCTTCGTGTGATCGGAACGCAGCCCGGCGGCGTGAGCCTTGAAGGGCCCTGGCCCGATATCTGGCGGGCCAACACCCATAGCCGCATCGCGACCCGTGTTCTTGTCCGCATGGCCGAGTTCATGGCCTTTCACCCCGCTCAGTTGGACAAGCGCGCGCGCAAGGTGGACTGGGCCGCGTGGCTGCCTGCGGGGGCGTCCGTGAAGGTTGAGGTCGCGACCAACCGCAAGTCCAAGATCTACCACGCTGGGGCTGCGAGCAGTCGGATTGAGACTGCGCTCACCGCGGCGGGGTTCACACTGGGCGGAGATGATCCGCTGATCCTGAAGGGTCGTATCGACGACAACCGCGTAACGCTAAGTCTCGATACATCTGGCGCGCCCCTGCACAAACGTGGGCACAAGCAAGCCGTGGGCAAGGCCCCACTGCGCGAGACAATGGCAGCCGCGTTTCTGGCCCAATGCGGGTTCGACGGAACACAAGCGGTCGCGGACCCCATGTGCGGCTCCGGCACATTTGTTCTCGAAGCGGCGGAAATCGCGGCGGGTCTGCCCTCGGGCCGTGCGCGGTCTTATGCGTTCCAGAGCCTTCCGAGCTTTGATGCAAATACGTTTGACATCCCTCCCTTGCCTGCTGCTGTGGCGCTACCCGCCTTAACGGGATCGGACCGCGATACCGGTGTCATCACTATGGCACAGAACAATGCGGACCGTGCTGGGGTCGCCTCGCTTTGCACTTTCGCCCATGCCGATCTGCGCAATGCCCGCCCACCAGACGGCCCGCCCGGTTTCGTCATGCTGAACCCGCCCTATGGCGCACGCATCGGTAACAAGAAGGCGCTTTACGGGCTCTACGCGATGATCGGGGACACTTTACGCAGCCACTTTCCAGGCTGGCGCGTCGGCCTTGTCACGTCGGAGAAAAGCATCGCGAACGCCTGCGGCCTCCCATGGGCGCCGCCCGGCCCGCCCATCGCGCATGGCGGGCTGCGCGTGAACCTGTGGCAGGCACAGCTTTAGGAAACCGACGCGGTTTCCCGCAAAGCCGCACGGCAGATGCAGGGCGGTTTTCCGCGTGCGGAAAACCTACCGCCGCCAGGTCCCAAGCCAGCGCCGGATACGCCCCCGCTTGCTTTCCACCGCATCACCCGCTGCTGTCCAGCCGTCCTGAATTTCTTCGATGGCAGGGTCGATACGCGCTTTGCGGAAACGCCGCCAGCGGACCCAGATCGCATAAGTGACCATCGCAAACAGCGTCAGGATCACGATGTTGACCCACGGGATCGGCTTGGCCGCATCGGGACCCTCCCACGGGGTGATCGAAATTGCGTTGGGAAAGATCGAATAGAATTCATTTCGCCAGCCATAATGCGTGATCAGCGCCCATTGCGGGTCTGCCGCGGTCGACTTCAGGTCGGCCGCCTCGGTCTGAAGGTTTGACGTATCGAACTTGAAATAGGGCGGCCAACCCCAGCCGGTATCCTCGTTACGATAGACCATTGGCCGCCCGTTCGCCTGCACCGTCTGAATGAAGAACACATCGCGATCCCGGCGTGTGCCGTCGCTGCCCACGTCGGGGCTGGCCCAAAAGATGGAATTTTCACCGAAGTCGATCCGCCGGTTCTCCGTGTCGGTCACCCGCACGATGTCTTTTTGCGGCAACGTGTAATGAAAAAACGCGGCAATGAGCGTCCAGAGGATAACTGTGATGATCAGGCGAAAAATACGCATTACGGGGCCTTTCAGGCGAAGTTCACGAGGTAGATAATAACGCCGATCAGCACGGTCGGCACGACGTAGACGCCCAGGATCAGCTTGCGGCGCAGCGAGCCGTCATATTCCTCAAGTCCCACGCGAATGAACGTGTCGCGCGGAATGGGCGGCTGTTCTTCCTCCCACTCTGCGGCCAGCTTGCGCCGCCGCACCGCGCGTGAATACAGCGACAGGCAGATGTAGACGATGCTGAGGACAACAAAGCCAACAACAACAAGACGGGCAAGCGCAATCATCTCTGTCTCCTCACAGCACCCCATGGGCCGACACGGGCCACGATATCGCGTTCGGGCACCTCTTCGACAAGGGGCGCGTCATGGCCAAAGAGCGCGGCGCGCGCCCCCTCCTTGTCGGCAAGATACTCGGCCTCGAGAAAGGTTGCGACGTATTCCTTGCGGGCCTCGGGCCAGTCAGCATACGTGCGATAGAACAAGTCCTTGTGGCAGATGAAAAGCTGCCGGATGTCCTTGGCCGACAGTTCGGCAAGAAGCTGATTGATCAGGTCCGCATCCGGGTGCGCGGCCGCCCGCAGCGTATAGAAATAGGCCGGATGCTCCGAGCTGATGGTCGGCCATGGCCCGCCGTTTTCTGCCCAGTTCACCAGCCCGTTCAGGGCGTGAAATTCCTCGGGCAAAAGGTCCGCGTGCCGCCGCGCCAGCCGCCGCATGTCCGCGCGGGACGTGCCCGCCAGATCGACGCCGGCCGCCGTGACAGCGTCCACGAGGATGAAGTCCATCTTCTGCCGCAAGATCGCCGCCGCATCCACGCCGCGCGCCTTCACGATGGGCTCCACCAGCCCGTTTAGCTCGAGGAACTTCGCGATCCGGTTCCTGTCCTTAAGGCCAAACACATATTTGATCGGTAAATCGCCAAGCTCCGTCTCTCCCGCAGTGATCACCGCCGGGTGCGTCATGTTCTGAAACAGGTAGAGACCGCCAAAATGCGCAGTCCAGAAATTTCCCTTCTCGAACCGGAGCGGCTGCAGCTTGACCGGGTTGCGCGTCACGTCGCCGGTTTTGGCGGCCAGCTGGATCATCTCTCCGATCAGCACATCATCGTGCCATGCGCCATTCTCGGTCAGGAACCGGTCGACCTTGCCCGCCAGTGCGGCTGCATTGGCCGCGGTACCTTGTGTGGTATCCGCCTCCACCGTGATCGCGCGCAGCTCGAACAGCTGCCGGGGCTGAGTCATTGTAAATACCGAATTCACCAATTCCCCCGCCACCGCATCCCGCGCCGTGAGGGCGAACAAAGCCGCCTCGTTCACCTCGATCCACTGCCGCAGGATCGTGCGGGACGTCGAGAATTTCGCATCCAGCAGCGGGCAGCGTTTCTGGTCGGTGGAGAGCAGGATGAACTGCCGGTTCACCCCATGCGCGTTGAGGTAGAGCGGATCGTCCAGCTCCGCTCCGACCTCAGGCGAGAAGCCGGAGATGTCGATGTAGAAATCCGTCAGCGCCGTCCGCTTGCCGGTCAGATGCTCAAGCGCGCGGTTATAGCGTTCGACGAGCGCCGGAGAGGCAACGTGGAACAGGTTGCCGTACATGAGGCCGCGGGTGATGAGGCGTTTCATGGCTGGCTTTCTCGCGAAGAGGGCAGCGCCCGAACCGCACGGGGCGCGTGTGAAGGACTTGGACCGTTGGCAAAAAGCATATCACCGGGGTCACGCGCAACTGTCGGCCAAGCGCCCGCCCCGTGGGGGGCGGTTCGGGCGCTGCCCGGCGTTTCCGCCGGACGGGTGCTCTGCTCAAAAACCGTCACATTATCACTCGCTTTTGCTTTCCAAATACCGCCGCTTCGCCGCCTCGGACCGCTGCATGTCGCGCACCATGTTGTCGATCGCCACTTCGTCCGACTTGTCAGCATAGCGGAATTCGCTGTCGGCGTAGCGGTTGATCTCCTGGATCACCATCGCCTGCGTGATCGGCACGCGCAGCTCTGCGATCATCGCGGATTTCTCGTCATAGGACTTGCGCAGGAAGAGCTCGGGGTTTTCCATCCATTCATCGGGCAGCTCGAAATCCATCGCGCGGACCTTCACCGCGTCGGTGATGTTCTTGATCGCCCGGCCAGTAAAACGCGCGTCTGCCTCCTGAATGGCCTTCAGATAGGCGCCCATCTTCGCCAGCGTATCCAGCTCTCCGACCTGCCCTGCCACGCGGTCAAACACGGCCTCCAGTCCCGGCTCTTGCGGGCGGTTGTGGCTGTCGAAGGACGCCGCGACGGCGCGTTTGATCTCTTGCGCGCTCATCAGATCATGGTCGCCCACGGGGATGTCGTGGTTCTTGCCCATGAGCAGCGCGAGGATGTCGATGTAATCCTCTCGCGTTTGCGGCCCGTCGACCAGAAACCGCGCCCCTGCCCGCTGGCGCAGCGCGTCGTCCACGTTCTCCGGGTAGTTGGAGAACATGCCAAACGTACAGTTCCCCCGCACGACCGTATTGGCCCCAGCAAAGGCGTTCATGAACACCGCCGTGACCTCCTGCTGGCCCGCCGACGACTGACGATCCCCCCGCTTGCCCGCGATCTGGTCGATGTCGTCGATGGTGCCAAAGCCGATCACCAGCGGGTCGAGCACATTATTGATGAACGCCTGCGCGTTCTGGCCTGACTTGCCCTGATAGCTGTCGATATTGTCGATGCCGAAATTCTGGTAGCGGAAGGCATAGCCCGCCACCTGGCAGTAATCGTTGATCAGCCCCGCCATCATCTGGATCAGCGTCGTCTTGCCCGTCCCCGGCGCGCCGTCGCCCATGAAGGTAAAGATGAACCCGCCCAGTTCGGCAAAGGGGTTCAGCTTGCGGTCAAAGTCGTAGGCCATCAGCATCTTGGCCAGCTTCATCGCCTGGTACTTGGCGATGTGATTGCCGACGACCTCGTGCGGCTTCTTGAACTGCATGGTGAGCGTGCTGCCGCGCCCCTTGGAGGACGGGGCGAAGCCGTCAATCGTCAGGTCGTCCGCCTCCACACGCCAGCGCGCGCCCTCAAAAGCACCGAGCCGCGGTGCGGTGTCAGCCCGGCGCGCGACCTTCTCCATCAGCGCTTCGGCGAAGCCCGAGACCACCGCCACCATCCGGGCATCATCCTGCCCCAGCGCCTCAATGTCCTGCTCAAGCTCCCACAGTACGCCGTGCAGGGCGGTCTGGCCATTATCGGTCAGCACCTCCTCGACATCGCCCAACTCGACCGTCACCTCGCTCAGATGCGAGGACATCAGCCACGCAAGCGCGTTGCCAAAAACATGCATCGTCACCAGCGCCTCGCCGGCCAATAGCTCCGAAAACTCGGTCTTCCGCGCTGCGGGCAAATCGCCCTCTAGGTTCGACCGCTTCAGATCGCCCAGCCCCGAGGCCTCCGCATAATTCTCCGCCACCGCCAAGGCGACGGAAATCGCCCGCCGCAGGGCGCCCAGCACCGTAGCCTGCAAGGGAGAGATCAGCTCTTCCCCCCGCTCCACCGCCGCCATCACCTGCACGGACCCGGACGCCGTGCGCCGCTTTGTCACCAACCCCGGCGTTGTGGACCGAAACCGCCGCCGCGTGCCAATCCCGGAGGACCGCTCCGGCGCCGCCTCGTCCTTGGCCTTGCCGATCCGCGGCGCGTGATCAAAGCCCGACAGCATCGACAAAGCCATCTCGTAATGCGCGGTGATCTCTTCCTCGCGCAGCTCCATCTGATCGGCTGTCTGGCTCATTCGTTCTTCCCTTCACTTGGCAAGGAAAACTCCCGCCGGAGGCATAAAATCTTAATACCGCAGCACGCGCCCCGCGCCGCTCACCACATATTTGTCCACCGAACCAAAGCCCGGCGGGTTCATCTCTTCGAGCACCTGATAGGGCCGTTGCGGCAGGATGATGCTGCGCTGGGTGCGGGTTGCCCCCGTCTCGGCGCCGCGCCCCGCGAAAGGGTCCAGCTTGAACACCTGCCGCTCGACCGAGGAAAACCAACCCGACCTTTCGGAGGTCACGCGCTCGGAATGCAGGTCCTCTTCGGTCCAGACCAGCGACCAATCCTCGCCCTCTGGCGCGCGCGCCTCGCGCAGGACCTTTCCGATGGGGCCGGTCTGCGTGGTGAAGGCACTTGAGTACATCGGCCCAAGGTGAAACCGGCGCAGCCGCTTGGGGTGCAGATCGTCAAAATCCCCGTCAAAGCCATAGGCAATCGTCATCAGTTTCAGACCGCCCAGCGCCTGCGCCATAAGATGCGCCTGCACCTCGGGCCAGCGGCGGCTGTCCTTGGGAAGCGCCTCACGGCCCGAATCCTCGACATCCATCATGTAGACAACGGGCAGGTTCACCTGACTGTCATAGACGGCCCAGTGAATGCGAAAGAGACGGCGGTTCTTCTCCGTCTCGCCAATCCAGCGCACTTCTGGATCGTTACGCGGCCAGAACATTTCCCCTTTTTGCAACTCCTCGTAATAGAGCCGCTGGGACAGCGCGAATTGCAGCTTCGTGGGCACCTGCCGCTCGCCAACGATCACTTCCACCATCTGGCGCTTCAACGCGGCCTCAGACGGCATGCCGCTTAGATGCCGGTCCACCTGCGCCGCATCGGAGGCCATGATCATCAGCTCTTCAGCGGCTGGAAAGCCGCTTTCCTTGGCGTCGATGGCGAGCGAGCCAAAGAACCGCCCGGTATCGCGCCCCACCAGCAGGTATTTCATGCCCAAAGCGCGGAACGTGAATGTCAGCTGCGCAATATAGCGCGTCAGGATCTTTACCTCGTCCCGGTCCAGATCGCCTTGCGCCTCCATCACGCCCGCCACCCGGCCCAAATGCGCCGTGATCGCGTCGAACTTTGCGAAGTAACGGCGCGAGGCCCACAGGTCGGTCAGGCCGATGGTTTCGGGTTTTGCTTCCAAATGATCGTCTATGTTTTGACGGCGGTCCCCGACCGCGGGTGGGAGTGAAGCCCCCGCCGTTTTGCCGAAGGCGAACGTGCCGTTCGACGGGGGCGTTCGGGGGCTGCCCGGTGCTTCCCACCGGGCGGGCGCTCTTATTCAGACGTTAGCGTCAGGCCCCGTAAGCCCCCGCATCATGCTTGCGCACCACCTCTTCGAAGCGGCGGGCAAAGCGCTCGTCGGCCTTGGCCTTGGCCTCCAGCACGTCCTTGGCGAACACCATCTGGTCCTCGTGCGCTTCCAACATGTCGGCCATCCGCGCGTTCGTCGCCGCACCAATGCCAGCCATGGCCTGCTGCGCCTCCTGGTCGGTCTGTACGCCGATCTCGTTGATGCGGTGCGCGACCTCTTGCTGTTGCGCGGTCTTCAGCGATTTGGTCAGCGCGTCATACAGAACCACACGCTGTTTCGTGTCCGTCTGCAGCTTGTTGATCAGCACCATCTGCGTCGCTGCCTGGTTCTGTAGGCTATCGATCCAGGTCTTCCCCTTTTCGATATACCGTTCCAGCGTTTGGGATTTGGCGACCTTCACTTGTTCGTCCTGCACCATCGCGTTGTACTTGGCATTCATTTCCGCCAACTCGCTTTCCAGCTTGGTCCGCGCTGCGGCGTCGGTCTCGGACGCGATCTTGTTTTCAAGCTGGATAATCTGCGGGTCCATCGCCTTGATCTCGGCTTGAAGGTCGGTCAGCTCTTGCACCACAGCCTCACGCTCATCCAGCGTCCCGGCAAGGTTGCCTTCGACCTTCGTCTTTTGCTCTTCGAGCATGGTCAGCTGCCCCTGAAGCAGCTTCACGATCACGTCCGATTTTGCGATCAGATCCTGTAGCTTGTCGTCAATCGAGGCCGTGCGCACACGCTCTTGACGCATGGAATCTGCTTTGGCGCTGCTGAAGATGCCGACAAAACTCTCCCAGCCTGTCTTCGAACGCATCTCGTCAAAGTCTTTGGAGAAGGCTGCCGTGACATCGTCCAGCCCCATGATCAGCTCGGCGATGTTGGCGTTCATCACGTCCGTGTGCGCGTGGACATCTTCGAGCGATGCGTTTTCGATATCGAGCATCGCATCGGTGCCGGTTTTCATTTTTTCCCGCGCGGCCTCGATCCGACTGGTCAATTCTGCAATCTTGGACTGCGCCTCGGCCACCTGCGACTGCGACTCCCGCACCTGTGCGTCGAAATCAGACATCTGAAAACTTCCCCTCGTTCAATTGCTTAGCACCGATATAGTAAATGTTACTGCGATTTACATCGGGCGCTGACGACATTTTACCGGGACTGTCGCAAAATACGGGGCTCACGTGAAGTGTCAGGGGGCGAAAATGAGCCTTTGGCGCAAGCCGCTTCCGTCCATGTCGGCAGTTGTTGTCGCGTCGAGACTGCGGATGGCGGCTTGAATAATCTGGCTGCCGAGCCCTTCTTTGTGCGTGCCCTTTGGCGCTCCAACGCCGTTATCAGCGACCTGTAGCTGCGCAGTGCCGCCCCCCGTGTCCACAAGGCTGACCTCGACCGCGCCGCTCCGCCCGCCGGGAAAGGCATGTTTATAGGCGTTGGCGACCCATTCGCTGATGATGATGCCGATCGACGTCGCCTTGCTGGGGGTAATCCGCAGCGGGCAAAGCCGTGCTTCGACCGCCACAGCATCCGGCGCCTGTTCGCTGAGCGAATCCACGACCCGCAGGATGTATTGCTCCAGATCGACTGACGTTGACGCGCTTTCCGATTGTAGCAGCTCGTGCAGAAGGCCCATCGCCCTGATCCGCTGCAACATGACGCTTGTTGCATTCCGGGTTTCGTCCGCCTGCGCGCTCCGGCCTTGAAACCGAACCATCGCCGCGAGGGTTTGCAGCGAATTCTTGATCCGGTGGTCCGCTTCGAGCGCAAGTATCCGCTGTTCTTCCATGGTGCGCCGCAGCTCAAGTTGCGCCATGACCTGACCAGACAACATCGTCAGCCCGTTGCGCTGCACCTCGGTCAAAGTGCGGGGCTGGGTGTCGAGGACACACAGCACTCCGATGGGCAGATCCCCAGCCGCCATCAAGGGCGCAGCGCTATAGAAGCGGATCGCCTGAGGACCGCGGCACAGCGGGTTTGCACGGAATCGCGCGTCGAGCGCCGTGTCCGGCACCTCGACCAGCCCCTGGTCGAGAATTGCGTGCGCGCACAGCGAAATGGAGCGCGGCATGTTCCACTGAGCAGGGCCGGTAACGGACTTTGCGATTTGCCGATCCCTACCGACCAGACTGATCAGCGCCGAAGGCACCTGACAAAACTCAGTGGCAAAGCGGGTGATGGCATCAAATTCTGGCTCTGGTCCCGCACCCAGCCGAGTATAGTTTTCCAGCACGGCAATCCGGTCTGCTTCCCGCGGATGCGCCCCAGCGCTTTGCGAGAGCTCGGCGGCTTGCTCACGTCCTGGTTGATCAGAATCCAAATGCATCACGCAAATAGTGTGCAATCGGCCCCCGCATCATGTCAATCTGACTTAACATCACAATGTCACTCCAGGCTGACATATGCGCTGATATCCTCAATGATATCGTAATGATGCGCGCCCTCGACCACATCCAACCGGCACGTCCACGCTTGTTCCAACCACTGCGCCTGATCGAGGAAGGCCGGCCGTTCCCCGCCGCCCACACGAACAATCACCGGAACCTCAGGGCGGGGTTGAAACCGGGGGCTTTCCGCCCGCGCCATACCCGCATCGAGTTGAAAATCATCGTTCATCAATGTCGCCATCAGCGGCGCCAGATCACTGAGCGGGGAAATCGGCACCACACGCTGCACCCGCGCCATGACCGCCGCGGGCAACATGCCGGGCGCGCACATCCGCGCGACGAGGTGCCCGCCCGCCGAGTGGCCCATCAAGACGAGCGGACCTTCGCTGCGATCCGCAATGGCCATGATGGCCTGCGCGACCTGTTGCGTAATGCCCGCGATGCGCACTTGCGGACACAGATCATAGCCGGGCAAGGCGCACGCCCACCCCACGCCCAACGCATCGCGCGCGACATGAGACCAGACCGACGGGTCGGTCATGCGCCAGTATCCACCATGCACAAAGATCAGCGTGCCGGTCGGAATCTGAGGCGTGTAATACTCATAAACTTGGCGCGCCGACGGGCCATAGCGCACGACCTCACCGGGGGTGGCGGCACGAAACGCTGCCGCGGCCGCCGCCCATCGGGACGGATAACTGTCCCCGTCCGGGATATACGGCGCGTTGGCATAAGCGTCATCGGCATCTTTCATCAAACTTCCCTTTCGCAGGAACTGGACAAAGCGTGCGCAAGTTGGTCTCGTGCCGCACGCGCAGAGTAGGAGGACCTGATGCTGGATACCACGACTGACCTCAAATCAATGCTGAAGGATCCCACCCTGCTGGAGACCCGCGCCTATGTGAACGGCGCATGGGTCGATGGGGCCGATGGGACGTTTGATGTCACCAACCCCGCCCGCGGCGACGTGATTGCCCAAGTCGCAGATCTAAGCCGCGCAGAGGTCAGCGCAGCCATCGACGCCGCCTACGCCGCGCAAAAAGACTGGGCGCAGTGGACGGGCAAGGAGCGCGCGGCAGTCCTGCGCCGCTGGTTCGACCTTATGATGGAGAACCAGGACGATCTGGGCCGCATCCTCACCGCCGAGCAGGGCAAGCCGCTGGCCGAGGCGAAGGGGGAGATTGCCTACGGCGCGGGCTTTATCGAGTTTTTCGGCGAAGAGGCCAAGCGCATCTACGGCGAGACGATCCCGGGCCACCAGCGCGACAAGCGGATCATGGTGATGAAACAGCCCATCGGCGTTGCGGCCTCGATCACGCCGTGGAACTTCCCCAACGCGATGATCACCCGCAAGGCCGGCCCCGCGCTGGCCGCTGGCTGTGCCTTTGTCGCGCGCCCGGCCAAGGAAACACCGCTGTCGGCCATCGTGATGGGCGTGCTGGCCGAACGGGCGGGTATCCCGGCGGGTGTGTTCAACGTCGTGACCTCGTCCTCGTCCTCGGCCATTGGCAAGGAGTTCTGCGAGAACCCCAAGGTGCGCAAACTGACCTTTACCGGATCGACCGAGGTGGGCCGCATCCTGCTGTCCGAGGCCGCCGATCAGGTGATGAAATGCTCCATGGAGCTGGGCGGCAACGCACCCTTCATCGTGTTTGATGACGCGGACCTCGATGCGGCGGTCGAGGGCGCGATCCTTTGCAAGTTCCGCAACAACGGACAAACCTGCGTCTGCGCCAACCGCATTTACGTGCAGGCGGGGGTGTATGACGCGTTCGCCGAAAAGCTGGCCAAGCGGGTCAGCGCGATGAAAGTCGGTGACGGGTTTGAAGATGGGGTCGAGCTTGGTCCGCTGATCAACCCCGAGGCCGGTGAGAAAGTGAAAGAGCATATCACTGACGCCACATCCAAAGGAGCGCGGGTGCTGCTAGGCGAAGGTGCCACCCTTGATGGGAACTTCCTTCCCCCGACCATCCTGACGGGCGTGACCCAAGACATGGCCGTCGCGCAGGAGGAAACCTTTGGCCCCCTCGCCCCGCTTTTCAGATTCGAGGATGAGGATGATGTGATCGCCATGGCGAACGACACGATCTTCGGCCTTGCGTCCTATTTCTATGCCAAGGACCTCTCTCGCGTTTACAAGGTGGCTGAAGCGCTGGAGTACGGGATCGTCGGCGTGAATACTGGAATTATCTCGACCGAGGTCGCGCCTTTTGGCGGTGTGAAACAATCCGGGCTTGGGCGCGAAGGTTCACACCACGGGATGGAGGATTACCTAGAGATGAAATACGTCTGCCTTAGCGTTTAGGCGCCTCCAGCCCCCTCGTCATCGCTTCGACGAGGGCGTTGACCTCGGCGTGCAGCGCCTCTGACGGCACGCCGACAAAACGGCCAAAGACCGACATCGAGACAACACCGTGCACGGAGGCAAAGAGCGTTCGTGCACGCAAGCTCAGCGCGTCGCCCTCCAGATCAGGACGCAGCTCCGACAAGGGCGCTATGATCTGTTCGATCAGCGGCGGGTAATCCGCCTTGTGCCAATCGGGGTATGATTTTCCCGCCGGCAAGGTTTGGGTAAAGATCGCTGTCCAAAGGTTCAGGTTCTCCAGCGCAAAAGTCACGTAGCCTGCAGCCAGCGCGTGCATGACGTCCACCGCGTCCCCGTCCGCTGGCACCGCAGCACGCAAGGCCGAACCCAGCCGCTGCAACGTGCGCGAGTTCACGTGCGTTACGACGTCGTCCATGTCCTCAACCACCGTATAGATCGAGCCCAAGGCCACTCCAGCGGTCTTTGCGATATCCCGTGCCTTCAGCCCTATTGCGCCGCTTTCGGCCACCTCTGCTTCGGCTACGTCGATCACGCGGGTCAGCAACTCCTGCTTCTTCTTGCTCAGACCATCAATCATCCAACCTCCAAAACTTTTTTGAACAAAGTTCATTTTTATACTTGAACAATGTTCACGCTTCGCCCATCTTCCCACCCATGAACGATGTTCATAACATCTAACAGAGGACAGACAAATGCTCAAACAACTCTTTACACTGGCCCGCGGCCGCTCCGTCGATGCGGGCGTGGCCTACCTTGATGCCAACGCGATCGCCCTGCTGCGCCAGCAGATGCGCGAGGCCGCGGCCGGGGTGACGCGGTCGCGCAAAGCCGTTGCAGTCGCCATGGCCTATGCTGAACGCGAACGCGCGGCGCTGTCCCAGATCGAGGGGCAGATCAGCGATCTGGAAACCCGCACGATTGCCGCGCTGGACGAAGGCCGCGAAGATCTGGCCCGCGAGGCCGCAGAGGCCATCAGCGCACTGGACGCGGAACGCGACGCTGCCCTTAAGACAGTCAACATCTACGACCGTGACATCAACAAGCTGCGCGCGTCCCTTAAAGCTTCCGAACACCAGCTGGCGGAACTTCGCCGGGGACAGCGCCTTGCCGAGGCGACGGCGAAAACCCAGCATGTGCGCGGATCAATGCCCGTCCACGCCCAAAACGACCTGAGCGACGCTGCGGCCACGCTGGAACGGCTGCAAGACCGGCAAGCCCTCGCGGACGAAACGATGGAAGCGATGACCGAGCTGTCGATTGCTGGAAACGCCGACGCCATCGCCCGCCGCCTTGCTGACGCCGGCATGGGCACCCCCCGCAAGACCAGCGCCGACGCAGTGCTGGAGCGTCTCAAGACCACGTCGAAATAAACCAGACCCAAACGAACAAAAGGACCAAACCAATGACCAACGCTTATGCCAACAAACCTTCCTCTGCCTGGACCATGTTCACCTACCTGCAATTCATCGTCGCGGCGGTGATGATGGCCGGTGGCATCTACTTTCTCGAAGCCAGCTTTTCGGCCAAGGGGTTCTACGCCATGGCCGCCCTGATGCTGGTCAGCTCGACCGCCGCAATCTCCAAATCCCTGCGCGATACAGAGGAAGCGAATCGCATCCACAACAAGATCGAAGATGCAAGAACCGAGAGGCTGCTCGCCGACGCGGACGACCTGATCTAAAGCACGGGCGCCCAGCCGTCCCCCCACACGTCGCGCCACAGCCATGGGCGCGACGTGTTCGATTTGCAGGCCCCGCCCCGCCACAGGTCGTAAGCGGGGTGCGCCATCTCCTCGAATGCGGCCGAAAGTTCGCTGGCAAGACGGGCTTCTTCGTCCCGTAGCCCCGTCAGGTTGACGCGGCAGTCGGGATCAGCGCGCAGATCGTAGAGCGCGTGGCCCAGAGGATAGGTCGCTGATCCCTCGAACCGGCTTACACACAGCCAATCTTCGGTGCGGAGCGCGCGGCTTTCCTCCTGTTCGAAGAACAACGCGCCATGCGGGCTGGGCGCTCCGGCCAACATCCCGGCCAAAGACCGTGCGGCGCTGTCAAATGGCACAACGCCCGCCAAATCCAACAGGGTAGGACCCAAGTCCATGTTGCTGGCCAGTCCCGCTGGAACAGACGGTGAGATCCCCGGCCCCGCCAAGATCAAAGGCACGGAATAGCTGATCCTATTGATGCTGGACGGCCATGTCGCCTGACCATGCCCCCAATACCCGTGATGGCCCAGCGAAAAGCCGTGATCTGCGGTGAATGCGATCACCGCATCACCCGCCGCAGCCACAACCCGGCCCACGCCGTCATCCACAAGACTCATCTGACTATAGTAGTTCCGCAGGCTTTCCAGATTGTTGGGCAGCTTTAGAACGCCAGAAAAGTCAGGCCCGCCCGGCCCGCTGAGGTGTTTTTGCAGATCGTAGAGCGCGATGGCCTCGGGGCAGATCCCCTCGCGGGGGACACGCTGCATCATCGTGTGGTCATAAAGATGCGCAAAACGATTGTCCGCGCGTCCGGCAATCGACGGCCAATGCCCATAGGGCCCATTATAGGCGAGGATCAGTGCATAAGGCTCTGGCCCCGCCGCGATGAACTTCAGCGCCTCTTCGGTGAAGAAATCGACCGAATGGCCGGGGCAGTCCACCGGCTCCCCGTTCACGCGCATCGGAATCCCTTCAAACCGGGTGGTGTGCCCCGCCTCCATCACCGCCCAATGGTCGATCCCGTTCTGACCGGGCTGCGGCAGGCCAAGGTGGTATTTGCCCACCAGCCCCGTGCGGTAGCCTGCATCCTTCAGTGCCTGGGTGAATGTCGGCAGCCCCTCCACGGCGTTCCACCCGGCGGGCCACGTGCCCGCAAGCCGATCATCCAGCCATGTATGCACCCCGTGCTGCGACGGCATATGCCCTGTCAGAATCGACGCACGGCAGGGCGAGCACATGGCGTTGGGGCAATAGGCCTGCATGAACCGCGCGCCGCGCGCCGCCAGCGCGTCGATATGGGGCGTGTGGATTTCATCGTTGCCATAACAGCCAAGCAAGTCTGCTGGTTGGTTGTCAGTGATGATCAGAATGATGTTCGGCTGGGTCATTGCGTCAGCCTAGCCGCGCTTAACCGCTTTCCAAAGCGCGCAATCACGTGCAGCGTGGCGCGCGAAGGAGACTTTCGATGCCCCCAATCCCCGACCACCTGATGGGCGATGTCTGGCCAAGCGCGTTGCCCGGCGCAACAGACGCAGATTACGGCATTGTCACCTTTGACGGGGCAGGCCCCTACACCGTGCGCAGCGTGCAGACGTTTACGCTGGTCTACACCGTTGGCGCCTACGGGCTGGACGATACCGGCGCGATCAAGATGGTCACCCGCTGGACGCATGATGGCGGCCCCTGGCAAACGCACGACGCAGACGCCCACAATTACGTGTCGGCCAGCGCATCGAACAATGTGCACCTAGACATCGAATGCGAACGATACCCCCACCGCCGCCCGTGGTATAATGGCCTGCGCCTCACGGTACGGCGCGGCTTCATGCGCCCGGGCGATACGATCACGCTGGTGCTGAACATGCGGCTTCAGACCTTTCCCGAAGAGGCGTTCGAATTCCGTGTGCTGGCCGATCCCTGTGCAACCGGCACCTTCATTCCAGTCGCGTCACCGCACATTGCCATCATTGCCGGGCCGCCTGCCAAATGGGTACTGACGGCGCCGACGCTGCGGGCGCCGGGCGCGAAATTTGCGCTTGGCCTGCGGGCCGAAGACGCTTGGGGCAATGCGACCGTCCCGCCCAGCGCCCCCCTGAGCCTGCGCGCGGATGGCCCCGCTGCGGGCCTGCCCAAGGTGGTAACCCCCGGCCCGGACCGCGGAACGCGCATCGACGGGCTCACCATCCCTACGGAAGGCACGACACACTTTACACTACACGATGCTGCCGGGAAGCTTCTGGCCCGCTCTAACCCGATGGTCACAAAGGCCGACGCGCAAAGCTATTGGGGCGACCTGCACGGCCAGAGCGGCGAGACGGTCGGCATAGACCCGATGCGAAGCTATCTGACATTCGCGCGCGATGTCGCGTTCCTTGACGTGTGCAGCCATCAGGCCAACGATTTTCAGATTAAGGATGCCTTCTGGGACCAGATCAACGACCTTTCCGCCGAATTCAACGCAGATGGCAGCTTTACCATGTTTCCGGGCTATGAATGGTCAGGCAACACCCCTGTCGGCGGTGATCACAACGTGTTCTTTGGCGCAGAGGGCGAGCCGATCCACCGCTCCTCCCGCGCCTTGCTAACGGACCGCACAGAGATGGACGCGGACGCACCAACCCTCACGCACCTCTTCGAGCATCTGCAAGGGCGCGACGCGGTGGTCTATGCTCATATTGGCGGGCGTCCTGCAGACATCTCCTTTGCCCATGATGCGCAGCTGCGCACGGCAGTCGAGGTGCATTCTGACTGGGGTACGTTCGAATGGTTGATGACCGACGCGTTCGCACTCGGCCACAGGGTCGGCCTTGTATGCAACAGCGACGGGCACAAGGGCGCGCCGGGCGCGTGCTATCCCGGCGCATCCGAATTCGGCGCCTATAGCGGCCTCACCTGTTTTCTGGCGGACGGGCTCACGCGGCAGGACATTTTTGCAGCCATGCGCGCACGCCACCACTACGGCACAACGGGCTGCCGGATGCACCTCGACGTGCGTGCCGATCTCGGGCCAAAGGGCCACGTCTGGCCAGAAGACCCCGCCTGGTCGGGCACGCCACCGCGCCCGGCAACAACCGCGATAATGGGCGACATCGCGCAGGCCACCGGAAACGAAGTAACTCTAAATATCGCCTGCCATGCCCACGCGCCGATCCTGTCGATCGACGTACTGCGCGGCGCAGATGTGCTGCACACCCACCGCCCCTATACCAAAGACGACCTCGACGCCCGCGTCCGCGTAACATGGCACGGCGCCGAATATCGCGGGCGCGGACGGCAAACATACTGGACAGGCAACGCCGCCTTGGACGGCGCGGTGATCACCCGGATGCAGGCGATCAACGCCTGGAACCTCGAACGACAATGCACGCAAACCGGGCCAGACAGCGTCGCAATTGATGCCGTGACCACAGGCAATTTCAGTGGCATCGACCTGTGGCTCGACACGCTTATAGGTACGCTGAAATTGGGCACTCCGCACGCCTCGGCCACCATCGACCTGACCGCGCTGGGCATAGACCCGCACATCATTGACGCCGGCGGGCTGGCGCGGGAACTGCGCATCACCCGACTGCCGGAACGTCTGACCACGTCAGAGGCGCAGATCACTGTTCCCGTCCCGCTGAACGCAGGCGGCGACACACCCCTTTGGGTGCGCATCACAACCGAGGACGGGTTCAACGCGTGGTCCAGCCCGATTTACCTACTGGCGCTCTGAAAACAAAATGGCCCGCGCGCCGAGGGAAAGCGCGCGGGCCAAATTGGCCGTTCTGAGGTAAGTCTTAGTTAACGGCCTTTGCGTCAACCACATCCTTCTCGATGGCAGCGGTTTCGCGCGCAATCTCGATCCGGCGCGGCTTCAGCGCCTCGGGAACCTGACGCTCCAGGTCGATGTGCAACATGCCATCAGTGTGCGACGCGCCGGTCACATGCACGTGGTCGGCGAGGGTGAAGCGACGTTCGAACGCGCGGGTCGCGATGCCCCGGTGCAGGAAGGTGCGCGCGGTCTCGTCCTCGGCCTTCTTGGCCGACACGATCAGCGCCTTCTCGCGCACTTCCACGTTCAAGTCAGCGTCCGAGAACCCGGCGACCGCAATAGAAATGCGGTAGGCGTCGTCGGCTGTCTTTTCGATGTTGTAGGGCGGGTAGGACGCCGGCGCCGCGTCATTGGTCAGGACCCGGTCCATAAGGTCGGCGATCTGATCAAAGCCGACGGTCGTACGGTAAAGCGGTGCGAAATCAAAGCTACGCATAGGGTGTCATCCTCATATCTTGAGCGATTGTCGTGACGGGTCTTCCTGCTTGGACAGACCCGGTTTCGTCATTCCGGAACCCCGTTTGGGCGTCCCGGTGCAAGAGATATGGGAAAGTGTTCTGGACCGTTCAAGTCCCGCCTGCGCGCTCAGGGCTTTACGAATTTTGCGCCCGTGTTCCGCCGTGCTCCGCCAACCTGAACCCTGTTGCGGCGCGGCGGCGGCGCTGTCTGAAACCCACCCCCGGCAACAAGCTGCGCGCGCAGCTCTGCCAAAGGCTCGCTGAGCGCGGTCCCAATAGAGATCGTCTCGCCCTCAAGCTCCGCCTTTGCGGACACGACCGACACGATGTTCGCCTCACCATCGGCAAAGGTGAAAATCGGCGCGCCCGAGCTGCCAAAATCAACGCTGCAAGACGTCACAAGCACCCCGT
>JBCBCP010000007.1:0-115350 GCA_038530575.1 Pseudomonadota bacterium | reverse complement strand
AAGTGACTTGCGCGGCCCGCGAAACAGCACCTTGGACGCGCCATATCGGCACGGCAAATAGTCAAGGCCACCATGGCCCGCATCATAGGACATTCACCCATCTCCATCTCTTCACCCAACGCCTTTATCGCTGCGCAAGCCTTACAATCCGCTAACGAATAATGGAGACTTCGTGGCAATCGTCGGGCCTTGCAGGGGCAGCGCGCCCGGCCATATGGTGAAAACGACTGGCAAGGGGCGGCACATGGACATTCAGAAAGTCGGCATCGTGGGTGCGGGGCAGATGGGCAACGGCATCGCACATGTGATGGCACTGGCCGGCTATGACGTGACCATGACCGACATCAGCGAGGACGCCTTGAGCGGCGCGATGGCACTGATCGAACGCAACCTTGGCCGGCAGGTGGGCCGGGGCAAGATCACCGAAGAGACGATGAACGGCGCCATGGCGCGCATCCAAACAACAACGAAACTGCCCGAACTGGGGGCCTCAGACCTTGTGATTGAAGCCGCGACCGAGCGCGAGACAGTGAAACAGGCCATCTTTGAGGACCTGCAGCCGCATCTGGCGCCCCACACCATTCTGACATCGAACACGTCCTCGATCTCGATCACCCGGCTGGCCAGCCGCACGGACCGCCCGGAAAAATTCATGGGCTTTCACTTCATGAACCCCGTGCCTGTGATGCAGTTGGTCGAATTGATCCGAGGCATTGCGACCGACGAAGAGACGTTTTCTGCCTGCAAGGTCGTGGTCGACAAGCTTGGCAAAACGGCGGCGAGCGCCGAGGACTTTCCAGCCTTTATCGTGAACCGCATCCTGATGCCGATGATCAATGAAGCCGTCTATACGCTCTACGAAGGCGTCGGCTCGGTTCAGTCGATTGACTCGTCCATGAAGCTGGGCGCAAACCATCCCATGGGACCGCTCGAGCTGGCAGATTTCATCGGACTTGATACGTGTCTGGCCATCATGAACGTCCTGCATGACGGACTGGCAGACACCAAATACCGCCCCTGCCCCCTTCTGACCAAATACGTGGAAGCAGGGTGGCTGGGCCGGAAGACGCAGCGCGGGTTCTATGATTATCGAGGCGAGGTGCCCGTCCCCACGCGGTAGCGTTTTCTTGCAAAGAAAACGGGCCGGAAATTTTGTAAATTTCCGCGCCTAGTCGACCAGGGACAGGGTGTGCTCCCGCAGCCAGGCCATGAATGCGCGCGGATCTTTTGCGCGTGCCTCGACCTCGGCCTCAGCAAGAGGGTGACCCACCACTGGGCCCTGCGGCTTGTTCAGCGAATGCACAATTTCATGCAGCAGCAGACCCTGCCGCAAGATCGGGGACACCCGGTTTGCGATTTGGTACGCACGACTGTTTTGCCCCGGAAACCGCATAGGAACGACGCGCGCACCCGACTTACGGATCATCTTGGCCGTAAAGACGTTCCATTCCCGCTCGATCACAGGGCCCCACCATGTGTCAGACGACGCGACGACGCCCGAAGGAAACAGCGCCACGACGCCCCCTCCGGCAAGGTACTCCATCGCCTTGGCACGCATTTCCACCATCTTGCGCTGCGCATCAGGGTCATGCGGAAACGGGACCGGGATCATGAAGCTGCCCGCTACCTCGTCGATGCCCGTCAGCAGCGAGCGGGTCAGGATGCGATAGTCTGGCCGCACCCGCCCAATCAGATCGGCAAAAATCATGCCATCCACCATGCCGTGAGGATGGTTGGCCACAACGATCACCGGCCCCTCTTTCGGGATACGGTCCAGCTGAGCCTGCGGCGTCGTCAGGTCGATCCCCATAACGTCAAGGCAGGCGCGCCAGAAAGCCTGACCCTGCGGCGCCCCTTGCCGTTCGAACTTTCTGATAAGACGCAGGATCGTCAGCTTGCCCGTAAACGTCTCCATCACCTTGATGATGTAGGATTTCCACGGGTCATCAAACGTCGATGCATAGCTTAGGCTGCTGCGGTCGTATTTGGTAAAGGTCACCGTGTCGGACGACTTTGCGCCGGCCAGGTTCTGGCTGCTGTCTGTCATCTCATCCCTTTCGGCCCGATCTTCAGGCTTATGCGCCTTCGCCAAACTTGTCCGCAACCAACGCCTCGATCGCGTCTGCCAAGGCGTCGGCGTCCGCGCCCGATGTGGCGACGTCAATAGTCGTTCCCTTGGAAGCTGCCAACATCAAAAGGCCCATGATGCTGTCGCCTGATGCGCTGAGGCCATTGTGCGCAACTTCTGCAGACGCGTCAAAAGCCTCAACGACCTCGACCAGTTTGGCCGATGCCCGGGCGTGCAGCCCCTTTTCATTGACGATCTTTAACGCACGCTGCGTCATGCGTCGCTCCTCCCTGACTGCGGTGCAGGCCTTAACCGGCGCTGACGTTCTGGCTGTCGATGTATTTCTTGCCCGCGTCAAGGGCGGCGCGCACCGCGTCCGGCACAGGTTTTGCGCGGGACTTGGCCAGTTTAATCAGCATCGGAAGGTTTGCGCCGTACAAAATCCGCCGACCCTGCGGCTTGCATGCAAGCAATGAAAGGTTTGATGGAGACCCGCCAAAAAGGTCTGTAACCACAACGACACCGTTGCCTGTGTCCACATCATCTGCCGCAGCGCAAATCTCAAGCTCCTTGGCCGCACGGTCATGATGCGGCTCGATCGCGATGGCACGAATACCTGACTGGGCGCCGACGACATGTTCTACCGCGGCAAGGTATTCTTGCGCGAGGCCCCCGTGTGCCACGATCACGATCCCGATCACCTATTTGCCCCGCTGGCTTGAGCACCGGTCTGGCGGCGGTCCAATTCCCGATGCCAAATAGACACCCGCCAGCCCGCCTGCGCAAGATGCGCCGCCGTGCTTTCCGCAAGGGCAACCGAACGATGTTGGCCCCCGGTACAGCCGAAGGCGATGGAAAAGTGCGATTTGCCTTCTTCGGCATAGGCCGGCAACAACCACAAGGCGAGATCCTGAAATCGTGCTTCTGCCTCGGCATGCCGCGGGTCCTGCGCGATGAAGGACTGAACCTCTGAGTCGCGCCCATCGGCGGGCCGCAATTCGGCGACCCAATGCGGGTTGGCGAGAAACCGGCAGTCTAGCACCATGTCAACGCCGCGCGGCAAACCACGCTTGTAGCTGAACGACTGCACTGAGACGCGCAATCGATCATGATCGGGTCTGCCGAACCAGTTTTCGATCTCCGCCCGAAGTTCGTGGATGTTCAGAGCACTTGTGTCGATCAAAACGTCAGCATGAGCGCGGAGCGGCCGCAGCAGATCAAGCTCGCGGGCTATGCCCGCTTCCAGCCTGTCCTCCCCTGCGAGAGGATGCCGCCGCCGTGTTTCAGAATAGCGCCGCACCAGCACGTCGGTCGCGCAATCGAGGTACACCACTTCGGTTTGCACATCCGGCCGATTGGACATTCGCGCCAGTTCATCGAGGACGGTACCTGTCGAAAAATCCCGCGTGCGCGGATCAATACCAAGCGCAACCTGACGATTTGGCCCCGGATCATCAAGAAGGGCGGAGAGAAGGCGCAGAGGCAGGTTGTCAATCGTCTCGAAGCCGATGTCTTCGAGGGCACGAAGTGCGCTCGACCTTCCGGCCCCGGAAGGGCCGGTCACAAGGGCAAGTCGAAGGGGCGAGGTCGGCGGATCACTCATGGCTCTGTCTCTTACCATTAAGGTAAAGCCACAGTGCAGCAGGCCAAGCCGGGTTTTCAACTTTGTGAAAGAGGGGCAGGTCGATCCCGAAGTGGTCCGTGCGCCGATGTGGCAATCGCTGGTCTTCGCGGGTGTCCAGATCAACAACCATGACGACCGGACAAGGCGCCGCGATAGGCGCCGTCAGCAATCCAACACCGCGTGCCTCAACCAGCCCCCCGATATTGGGTGCGGGACCTGCAATAAGCGTGTCGCCGGCACGATGCAGCGTCACGCGGTCATCGCAGACAAGCTGGGCGCCAAGAGCGATGAGTTGTAGAGCAAGGCTGGACTTTCCGGAGCCGGACGCTCCGATGATTAAAGCAGCCCGATTTGATACCGCGACCGCGCTGGCGTGCACGACCGGCATAGTGCGTCAGACCGGTAGACCGACGACAAAGCGCGCGCCAAGTGGTTCGGACGTGATGTCCACATCCGTAGGGCGAATGTTCTCGGCCCAGATAACACCGCCATGTGCCTCGACAATCTGCTTGGAGATCGCAAGGCCAAGGCCCGAGTTGTTGCCAAAATGCTCGGCTGGGCGCTGCGAGTAAAACCGCTTGAATATCTTGGCGAGCGCCTGGTCCGGGATGCCTGGTCCGGTATCTTCGACGACAACAAGTACGCGATTTTCTTTCTTGCGCGCCCAAACACGGATCGCGTCTCCGTCTTCGCAGAAGGAAATTGCGTTGGTGATCAGGTTCACAAAGACTTGCGCCAGGCGCGCTTCCAATCCGTGCACCTGAATTGGGTAGTCGGGTAGGTCCGTGATGAACTCGATCCCTTTGCCGCGCGCGTCTTCCCCAAGATACTGCGCAAGATTGCCCAGCATCTTGAGCATGTCGAAGGGCTCTTCTTCCTCCTTGACCAGCTCGGAGTCGAGTCTGGACGCATTCGAAATGTCGCTGACCAGCCTATCCAGCCTGCGCACATCGTGATCGATCACGTCCAGCAGCTTCTCGCGTTGGTCATCTCGTTTGACCATGCGCAACGTGCCAACGGCTGAGCGCAGCGATGCGAGCGGGTTCTTGATCTCGTGTGCGACATCCGCCGCAAATTGTTCGTTGCCATCAATTCGATTGTACAGCGCGGCAATCATACCGCGCAGCGCGCCCGAAAGGCGGCCAATCTCGTCCGGGCGTGCGGTCAGATCAGGAATGCGAATGCGGCCCGGGTTGACCTTGCGCTGGTTGCGATCACGGCCAAGCTCCGCCGCGGCAGCAAGGTCGGCAAGCGGATTAGCAATTGTTGATGCGAGAACAAGGCTTAGCCCGATGCTGACAAGCACCGCGATGATGAACATCTGCAGCACCTGTTCGCGCTCATTTCGGACCAGTTTGTCGATCTCGCCCGCAGCGGACGTAATGGCCACAACACCTACGGTGCGGTCGCCTTGCTGGATCGGGGTGACGACGCTGAACAATGTGCCGCCCGCGGTATCGAGGCTATCGCGGACCTGTGTTTCGCCGGAAAGCCCGCTAGGGACCAGCGCACGCAACTGGTCTTCAACCTCCGGCGCTGGTGTCTCGGCAGAGGGTGAAAACAGGCCTGAAAAACGGGCCCAAAGCCAGCTTAAACCGTCCGTCAGGTAGGTCCGATCGTCCGATCCTGGCCCCTCGGGCGCGATCGCATTGCGCGCAACGAGCACCTTTTCGGGATCAAACACGAACACCTCAATGCCTGAACGCAAGTCCAGACCTTCCAGTGTGCGCGCGACATCAACACCGTCACCGCTGACAAGGCTTACGGGAGCGCCGGCGGGCAGCTGCGCCTCGATCACATCGGCGACAAGTTCGGCCTCGCTCACCAGCGACAGCGCCCGCTGCTCCGCCAGACTGTCACGCGACGAGTTCAGATACAGAATACCCGCCACAAGGATATTCAGCGCGATCAAGTTGAAGGTGATAATCTTGCGGGTCAGCGGGGATGAGCGCAGCGCAAGCCAGCCGCGTTTTGCGCGACTGGCACGGATTTCCTCGCCTGAGCCGGTGCTGTCTGGGGCAACCCAATCGTCACCCAGAACAACATCGCCGTCTCGCGAGGGAGGTGGGGACATGTCCCGCATCAAGCTCCCGTCCGCCATGGTCAAAAACCCGGCTTATTCTTCGTTGTAACGATAGCCGATACCGTACAGCGTTTCGATGGCCGAGAAATTTTCGTCCGCCGTGCGCATCTTTTTACGCAGACGCTTGATGTGACTATCGATCGTTCGATCGTCCACATAGACCTGATCATCATAGGCCACATCCATAAGCTGATCACGGGACTTCACGAAGCCAGGGCGCTGCGCCAGAGCCTGCAGCAGCAGAAACTCGGTCACAGTGAGGGAGACGTCCTTGCCCTTCCAACTGACCGCGTGTCGCAAGGGATCCATACGAAGATCGCCCCGCTCCATCACCTTTGTCTCTTCGCTGTCGGCGACAACGTCGCCCGCCACTGCGTCCTGCCGGCGCAGTAGGGCCCGGATCCGTTCGACCAAAAGCCGCTGGCTGAACGGTTTCTTTACATAGTCGTCCGCGCCCATGCGCAGGCCCAGCACCTCATCGATCTCATCATCCTTGGATGTGAGAAAGATTACCGGCATCGCCGTTTTCTGGCGCAGGCGCTGCAGCAGGTCCATACCATCCATGCGGGGCATCTTGATGTCGAGTACGGCCATATCGGGGAGTTTTTTGTTGAAGGCGTCGAGCGCGGCTTGCCCGTCATTGTAGGTTTCAACCTCAAACCCTTCGGCCTCGAGTGTCATCGACACCGACGTCAGGATGTTCCTGTCGTCGTCCACCAATGCAATCTTGTTCATTGCCTCAATCCTTGTACTGCTCGATGTGTGTTTTTTGCACCATACAACCCGATTTGACGGCACCGAATCAATCTGAAACTGCGAATCGCCCCCGTTCCTTACGCATTTCGGCCACAAAATCCCTTCGAATGACTTAATTGTCGCACTCGTCGCACAGGCAAAAATCGCTTCTGCGCCGATAGTCGCCGTGATGGCGCTAACTGTGCCAAAGGTGCCTGTTCACTCTTTCAAACGTCATGTTAAGAGGCGCGAGCGCTGCGCTGACGCAGCCCGGGAACAGGAGCACTGTGATGACATTTGGACGGGTCAACCCGCACTTCCGGCTTGAAGATCAAGGGATCGAGGGGCTGGGCAATGTCTATTACAACCTGATCGAGCCTGCCCTGATCGAAACTGCGCTGGCGCGCGGTGAGGGCACATTGGGCAAGGGCGGGACGTTCCTCGTGACCACTGGCAAGTTCACCGGCCGGTCGCCCCAGGACAAGCACGTGGTCAAGACCGCCTCCGTCTCCGACAGCATCTGGTGGGAAAATAACGCCGAGATGTCTCCCGAGGGCTTTGACGCGCTCTACGCTGACATGCTCGAGCACATGAAGGGCCGCGACTACTTTGTTCAGGACCTCGTGGGCGGCGCAGACCCGGCCTATGCCATCAATGTGCGTATGGTCACAGAGCTTGCGTGGCATGGTCTGTTCATCCGCCACCTGCTGCGCCGGCCCGATGCCGAGGACCTTGCCGACTTCACGTCCGACTTCACCATTATAAACTGCCCCAGCTTCCAGGCCGATCCGGCCAAACACGGCTGCCGGTCAGAGACGGTCATCGCGTTGAACTTTGATAGGAAGCTGATCCTGATCGGTGGCACGGAATATGCTGGCGAAAACAAGAAATCTGTCTTCACCCTGCTCAACTACATGCTGCCGGAAAAGGGCGTCATGCCGATGCACTGCTCGGCCAACCACGCACCCGGCAATCCAGTGGACACCGCCGTCTTCTTTGGCCTGTCGGGCACCGGCAAAACCACGTTGTCCGCCGATCCGGCCCGCGTCCTGATCGGCGATGATGAGCACGGCTGGTCCGACCGGGGCACCTTCAACTTCGAAGGCGGCTGCTATGCCAAGACGATCAACCTCAGCGCCGAGGCGGAGCCGGAAATCTACGCAACGACCGAGAAATTCGGCACCGTGATCGAGAACATGGTCTTCGACCCCGACACCAAAGAGCTGGATTTCGAGGATGACAGCCTGACAGCGAACATGCGCTGCGCCTACCCGCTGCATTACATTTCCAACGCATCCGACAATGCGCTTGGCGGGCACCCCAAGAACATCATCATGCTGACCTGCGACGCGTTTGGCGTCCTGCCCCCCATCGCCAAGCTGACGCCAGCCCAGGCGATGTACCATTTCCTAAGCGGTTTCACGGCCAAGGTCGCCGGCACAGAGCGCGGCGTGACTGAACCGCAGCCGACCTTCTCCACCTGCTTTGGCGCGCCGTTCATGCCGCGTCGCCCTGAAGTCTACGGCAACCTCTTGCGTGAAAAGATCGCGCAGCACGGGGCAACTTGCTGGCTTGTGAACACCGGGTGGACAGGCGGCGCGCATGGTACCGGCAGCCGCATGCCGATCCGCGCAACGCGTGCCTTGCTTAGCGCAGCGCTGGACGGGAGCCTCGCGGGCGCAGAGTTCCGTAAAGACGAGAACTTCGGCTTTGAAGTGCCGGTGTCCGTACCGGGCGTGGCCGATATTCTGCTCGACCCACGGCGCACCTGGGACGACGCCACCGCGTATGACACCCAGGCGGCAAAGCTGGTCCAGATGTTTGCCGACAACTTCGCCCAGTACCTGCCGCATATCGACGACGATGTGCGCGCCGCGGCGATCGGTTAAGCGGCGATCGCCCCGGTCTCTGACACTGGCAGGTCCAGCGAAAACAGGATGTCATCGCGCGACATGTAGAGCATGGAGCCTTCAAGCTGCTGCGCGGTGTCCTTCATCTGCCAGCGCAGGGCGTGCGGCTCTGTGTGGTGCCAGCCGGTGCGGAATGACACGCCTTTTGCGCACAGGCCGTGCAACATGAAGGCGATAAAGTAGTCCGGGTTCAGCTCGTTCAGCGCCAAAAGGTAGACATAGCGGCTCAGCACGTTCGACAGGCGTGATCCCCGCAGCTTTGCCATCTCGCCATCCAGCCAGAACTCGCCGCTATAGACGATCCGGCCCCGCATGCGCATCGCGCCCGGTCCCGGCCGGTAACGTGTTTTAGACAGGTCAATCGTGCTGCGTTCCGGCAGGAAGTCGGCGTAGTGCGCGCCAAGGTAATCCGCGACGCTGCCATGCCCGGTTTGCAGAACCTTCATCGCCTGCAAAAAGACCACTTTTCCGCCCGCATCATAGCCAATGGTCCACATTGCGTTTTTTGGGTCCAGATCTGCCACATCGCAGTTCAGAGGATCCTGAACCGTGTGGTCCGGGCGGACCTGACTGGCGATTTCCTTGAATCTTTTGAAGTCTCGGCCCGTCACAAGACGGATACCAAGCTCGCTTAACATCGAATCACTCGAAGCGACAAATTTCTCTTCACCATTGGGTTTAAATAGGAACATCGACCCCTCCTGCGCCATGCAATCAAGGTTAATGTACACTAGTTTGTCCCAATCGTCGCTTGGAACTACCCCTTCCGCGAGAATCTGACGCTACATGAGAAGCGCCTCCGGCATTTGGCGCAGCATTTCCGGGGTAACCCCCTCGATCTCCAGATCGTAGGTGCGACGCGTTGCAGACATGATGGCAAAGCTCTCGTCGGGGAATTTTACCCCGAGCAAAAGCCGTTCGAAACACAGGGGCGTAAGAACTTCGTCCTCGCCGTGCGGAAACATCGTAAAGACGTGGTCAAGACGGGCGCCCCCAGTATGTTCTATCTCGTGGTAAGCCGAATGGATCAGGCGCGCCATGCTCGCCCCGCGCGGCAATTCACTCATCACGCGGCCAATGACGGAGCGGGCGCGCTTCCACCCAAACCACGTCGCAAAACCGCTGTGCTCCCCAACTTCGGTAAACAACCATCTGTCATCGGACTTGCGAAATACCATCGCGTTTTTCCGCAAGGGTGCCATGGCCGAATGCTCGATATGACCGCCTGCCTGCGCCCAGCCAATTAGCAAATCACGCAGCATTGTGTTGTCCGAGTTATGTACCCGGAGGAGCTGATGCTGCTGTTGGTGGTAGAATGTGCCGTCCGGCTGAAGCGATGAAAGAACAGGCAAGCCCTTTGCCAGCTGCGCAGAGCCCGAAGACCACGCCTCTGCCTGCGAGAGCAAATCCAACGCCTCGGGCAGGATTTTTTTGCCGAGCTCGGTTAAAGCATATTGGCGTTGGTTCACTGCGAACAACGCGCCGCCCTTCATCTCCTCCAAGAGCGATATATGCCGGCGCACCGTCTGGCGGGTACTGTCGAGGCGCGCAACCGCGTGGGACAAGTTTAACGTATCCGCCAGTGTCGTGAACGAGCGCAGCATCTCAAACAGCAAGGAATACTTAACGTTCACGCTTTCGACCTGGGCGGTTCCGTCTGGCATGTCAGTCTCAATGGGTTATTTATCACCCATTAAAGTAAACAAAATCATACACCAATGCAAATATATACAACCATCTGGTGTAAAAATTCACTCAATTGATCGGTATGCCCAGCTGGTGGATCACTCTCCTACACAACTGGAGGTATCCGTAAATGTCACATCCCGTCGACGTCCACGTTGGACGCAAGCTCAAACAAGTGCGCACATCGCGCCGCATGTCCCAGACGGATGTGGCCAAAAAGCTGGGGCTCTCATTCCAGCAAATCCAGAAGTACGAGATCGGCTCCAACCGAATCGCGGCAAGCCGCCTCTACGAGCTGTCCAAAATTCTTGAAGTGCCCACTTCTTACTTCTTTGAGGGTATGGGCGCAGACGACATGACGACCAGCCTGGGCGATTCAACGCTCGACATCGTGAACGCGGTTGCGGCGATCACCGACCCGGCAGAGCGCACGCGTATTGTGAAGCTGATCGAAGACGTCTCTGGCAACGCAGTGCGCCAAAGCGCCTAAGCGAGAAAGGCCCGGCGCATCAAGTTCAGGCCGGCCAGCAAAAGCACAAGAAGCGTGGCGCGACGGAATAACCGCTGGTCGATTCGGTCCAGAATGCGCCCGCCTATCCACATTCCGGCAATTGCCGGAACGATCAACGCAGCGCTGAGCGGTACGGTATCGACCCGCAAGACCCCCGACGCAACATGTGCAACCGCCAGAACGGCGGCCCCCAACCCATAGATCACACCTTGGACCCGCACTTGTTCGGCCTTGGGCGTATCCAGCGCCGTCAAGTACATGACCGTTGGCGGCCCCCAAATCCCCGACATGCCGCCCAGTGCCCCGGCAAACGCACCGATGCCCGCCTCCGTGCCTGCCCGCTGGCGATCAAGCCGAAGCTGCCAGCCTAGTATCTGCACCAGTGCAAACAGCACCACCGGCACACCAATCACGCCAAGCAAAAGCCGCAGCGGAAGAACAGTGACCAGCTGGGCGCTTGCAACAAGCGCAACTGCGCCAACACCCAGATAAATGCGGAACCGATATGCCGACGCCAGCGCCTCACCGATTCCTTGGCGCAAAGCCTGCATGCCATTTGTCACCAAAGTGGGCAGGATCAGCGCGGCAAGGGCCAGATCGGGCTGCATTATCGTGCTAAGCCCCGAAATTAGCACCATTGGCATGGCAAAGCCGACCACGCCTTTGACGAGACCCGCCAGAACGGCGATACTGAACGCGAAAAGGAGGGTTATCGGGCCCAGTTCGGCCACAAGGCTGGTCATGACGAAAGCTATACCCGGCGCCCTCGCGCAGCGCACACGGAAATTGCGCCACGAAACTTTTGAACCGTTTGCCGCAGCGCCGCGCATTTTTGTTGCGCTGCACCTGCGAACGCCCTAGGTCTCCCCGCAACGTGGGAAAGGAATATCGAATGGCACATGACGGACAGGATTTTGTACTAAACGGCCCGGTGGTTCTTGACGATCTGCTCGCGCTGACCGGCGCGGCTGTTGCCCCGGTTGAGGCTATCGTGGAAACGGCGACCGCACGCCTGCGCGAGATGGTCACCGAAGGCGGCCGCGTCTCTGGCGCGCTGATCGAAACGCATCAGACCGCCGCGCACGGGCTGGCCTGGCTGGCCACCTACGCGCAATCGCTGCGCGAGATGCAAAGCTGGGCCACCAAGCTGGAGGCGAACGGCAAGTTCGGCGAGGTCGAGCAGCTGATCCACCAGATCGCGTTTGGCGAGTATCTCTGGCAGATCTACGGCGGCATCCAGATGAACCAAGGCGAAGTTCTGCGCCTGCAGGACATGGGCCTGAGCCAGGACGACATGCGCGGCATGATGGAGCCCGCGGTTCAGACCCTCACGCAGCAGGGCAACACGCAAGCCGCCCGCATCCGCCTTGTTGAGCTGATGCAGGAGCGCAGCGCGGAGATCACCGTCGGCGCCTCCGGCCTCGATGAAGAGCTGGAGATGATCCGCGAGCAGTTCCGCCGCTATTCGATCGACAAGGTCGAACCTTACGCGCACGAGTGGCACCTCAAGGACGAGCTAATCCCGATGGAGGTCATCGAAGAGCTGGCCGAAATGGGCGTCTTTGGCCTGACCATCCCCGAAGAATACGGCGGGTTTGGCCTGTCGAAGGCCTCCATGTGCGTCGTGTCCGAAGAGCTGTCGCGCGGGTATATCGGTGTTGGCTCGCTTGGCACCCGATCCGAGATCGCGGCCGAGCTGATCATCGCTGGCGGCACGGACGAGCAAAAGGAAAAGTGGCTGCCGCGTCTGGCCTCTGCCGAAACCCTGCCCACGGCGGTCTTTACCGAGCCGAACACGGGCTCTGATCTGGGCGCGCTGCGCACCAAGGCGGTGCAGGACGAGAACGGCGACTGGACGCTGAACGGCAACAAGACGTGGATCACCCACGCTGCCCGCACCCATGTCATGACCGTTCTGGCTCGCACCGTGCCCGACACGTCTGACTACAAGGGCCTGTCCATGTTCCTCGCGGAAAAGACGCCCGGCACGGATGAAGAGCCGTGGCAGGACCCGGGCATTTCGGGCGGCGAGATCGAAGTGCTCGGCTATCGCGGCATGAAGGAGTACACGCTGAACTTTGACGACTTCAAAGTGAAGGGTGAAAACCTGCTGGGCGGCGAACAGGGCAAGGGCTTCAAACAGCTGATGGAGACGTTCGAGAGCGCGCGCATCCAGACCGCGGCCCGCGCTATCGGTGTGGCCCAGTCGGCCCTCGACGAGGGCATGCGTTATGCGCAGGACCGCAAGCAGTTCGGCAAGTCCCTGATCCAGTTTCCCCGCGTGGCCAACAAGCTGGCGATGATGGCGGTGGAGATCATGGTCGCGCGTCAGCTCACCTACTTCTCGGCGTTTGAGAAGGACGAGGGCCGCCGCTGTGACGTGGAGGCCGGCATGGCCAAGCTGCTGGGCGCACGCGTCGCCTGGGCCGCGGCCGATAACGGCCTGCAGATTCACGGCGGCAACGGCTTTGCGCTGGAATACAAGATCAGCCGCATCCTGTGCGACGCTCGCATCCTCAACATCTTTGAGGGTGCTGCGGAAATCCAGGCACAGGTCATCGCCCGCCGCTTGCTAGGCTAAGCGGCCCCAGACACTCGAAAACGCCGGCGCATCAGTGCCGGCGTTTTTCGTTGCGGACAGAGTTACCCAAGACGCCCGCTCGACGGGCACTTTGCGGTCACGCTGACCTTTTGGGCGTGGCTTCGCGACAAATTGCGTCAAAGCTGAACTGCGTCGTTGTTTGCTGCACTGCGGCATGCCATCTTGAGTGCATGAAAGTGCAACGCCTCAGCCGTGACCGGTGGATACAAGCCGGATTTGACGCCCTGCCGGACGGCGGCGCGGTTGCTTTGCGCGCGGAGGCGCTGGCCCGCAGGCTCGGCACCACAAAGGGTTCATTTTACTGGCATTTTGACGATGTCCCGGCCTTTCACGCGGCGATGCTGGACAGCTGGAAGCGCGATTCATTCGCTGCCATCGTGACCGAGATGGAGCGGGACGCGCCGACGGCAGAACGCCTAAAGCGATTCGGCGCGCTGGTGACGGAAGACGCTGCGGGCGCAGCGTTGCGGGCTTGGGGCCTCTCGAACCCGGACGCGCTCGCCGCAGTCGGCCAGGTCGACGAAGAACGGCTGACCTATATCTCTGCTCTGATGGCAGCGCTGGACGTGACCAACCCGGATTACCCACGTGCAGCTTATGCGACCCTAATCGGCGGGCAGGACATCGCCGCGCTCGACAAAGAGGCCGCCATGGCCGCCTACACAACGCTCGTGGACCTTATCCTCGCCCTGCGGTAGCCTTATGGCCATGCGGTTCATTATCGCCCTTTTGTTTACTGCAGCGGTCGCCAGCGCAGACGGAGCGCCCCAATGGCAGCTTCGCAGCCTTGACGGCAAACCCTTCACCGCGCGCGCCGTCATGCAGATTGGACCGGACGGCAGTCTTTCAGGTCGGGCGCCTTGCAACGCTTTCTCTGGCAAAGTCGCCGCGGGCAGCGGCGCTTTTGCCGTGGGTCCGCTACGCGCAACACGCATGGCGTGCCCGGACCTGAGGGCCGAAAGCCAGTTTTTCAAAGCGCTCGGCCAGATGAAAACGATGCGTCAGCGGCCCGATCAACTGGTTCTAACCGGCCCCGGCGGCAGGAAAATGGTCTTCACGCCCGCCGACTGATTGCCGCGATGAGCCGCGCGCGGGCTTCGGGCAACGGACGGTCACCCATATCAACGGCCAGATGCGACGACAAAAAATGCCCCGTCGTCCCCAGTGCCTCGACAATCTCGGCATCCTCAGCGGCGCCCTGTCCCTTGAGCACATCCGGCAAAGGCAACAGCCTATCCGCCCACACGCCTGCCGCACCCCGCGAAACAGCACGCCCGGTCCGCGGAGAAACATAGACAAGATCCTCGGTCGTTCCGGTGGCTGCACAAACCCCCAGATCAAGGCCGTAGCCCATCTCTTCCAGCAGCGCGACCTCCCAACGCAGGTAAGCGAGCGGCCACAAATCGGTCTGGTCTAACAGATCCAAAAGCTGCTCTGACCGGCGATAAAGCGCCGCATACGCCTCTCGTTCCGGCAGGCAGAACGCGAGCAGCGCACAGACCGCGTTCAGCCCTGCAAGCGCCAATCGATCCCCCAGCGCAGTCGCCGCCCGGCTGCGGACAGGCTCAACGGTGAACGTTCCGATATGCTCCTCAAGGCGCGCGCGCCACATGACGTCAAGCTGCGCCCCAGGCTGAAGGATGGGTGCGATCTTTCGCGACGCGCCGCCACGCACGATCCCGGCGTACCTCCCCTGCGCTTCGGTAAACACATCGATGATCGCGCTTGATTCCCCATGACCGCGAGACGACAGCAAGATACCCTCGCCGCGCCACTCGATCATCCGAGCCCCTCCTCATCCAGCAGGTGGCGCCCCGCGCGGTCTTCAACCTCGATCACCCAAAGATCCGGATCGAAACCGCGCTGACGCACAATCGCCGCATCAACATCAGTCTCCGCCCCCGAGGCGATCACATCCCAGATACGCGCCCCAGACATCAGATCAAACCCACGCGAAAACGCTGCCGCCTGCCCGTCGAGCGTGTTCAGCTTGACCAGCACGGCGCCCGCCTGATCATCCCCATGGGCCACGACAAAGGCCGGAATGTCGGCAAAGCGCAGCCGCGCCAGATAGGCATCCACCCAGAACCGCGCTGTCAGCCGGGGCGTCACTCGAGCCCCTTCACTGGGCCAAAAACACTTACTCCGAAGCGTCTAACTGCCAAGACCTCAGCCGTTTCCATCTTTGAAATCCAGCCCCATCTCGGTGTACCGCGCAGCCTCTTCCAGCCAGCCCTCACGCACCTTCACCTGACAGAAGAGGTGAACCCGGCGGCCCAGAAAATCCTCAAGCTCCGCGCGTGCGGCGGTCGAGACCGCCTTGATGGTCTCGCCCTTTTTGCCCAGCACGATGCCCTTGTGCCCATCGCGCGCCACGTAAATCACCTGATCGATCCGGGCCGAGCCGTCCTTGCGCTCCTCCCAGTTCTCGGTCTCGACCGTCAGCTGGTAGGGCAGTTCCTGGTGCAGACGCAGGGTTAGCTTTTCGCGGGTCATCTCGGCCGCGATCATGCGCATCGGCAGATCGGCGATCTGATCCTCGGGGTAGAGCCAAGGGCTTTCCGGCACCTGCCCCGCGAGCCAGAGGCGCAGGTCAGCCACGCCATGCCCTTTTTCGGCGGAGATAAGGAAGGTTTCGACAAAGGCGTACCGTTCGTTCATCTCTTTGGTCAGGCCGAGCAGGACCGGCGCCTCGACCCGGTCGATCTTGTTGATGGCCAGCGCGACCGTGCGCCCCTGCGGCATCTCGGCCAGCCCTTCAAGGATCCGTTCCACACCGGGCGTCACGCCGCGATGGGCCTCGATCAGCAGAACGACCACATCCGCATCCGCCGCCCCGCCCCACGCGGCCGCAACCATCGCCCGGTCAAGCCGGCGGCGCGGCTGAAACAGGCCCGGCGTGTCGACAAAGACAAGCTGGCTCTGCCCTTCCATCGCGACACCCCGGATGCGGGCACGCGTCGTCTGCACCTTGTGCGTCACGATCGACACCTTCGCGCCGACCATGTGGTTCAAAAGGGTCGACTTGCCCGCGTTTGGCTCGCCAATCAGGGCAATGAAGCCCGCGCGTGTCTGCGGTTCGCTCATGAGCCTTCCACCTGGCTTAACAATTCGCGCGCCGCCGCCTGCTGGGCCTCGCGCTTGGACCCGGCGGTTGCCCCTGCAACACGGCCACCGTCAAGTCGCGCCTCAACCGTAAATATGGGCGCGTGATCCGGCCCGACACGTGATACTTCAACATAGCTGGGCGGCTTTAGCCCACGCGCCTGTGCCCACTCTTGTAGGGCCGTTTTGGCATCGCGTGCGTCGTCCTCAACCTGATGTATCCGATCGCCCCAGAGCCGCTGCACAAGCGCCTGCGCTGCCCGAAACCCGGCATCGAGGTAAACGGCGGCAATCACCGCCTCGATCCCGTCGCCAAGCAGCGCGTCTTTGCGCCGCCCTCCAGACAACATTTCGGACCGCCCGAGCCGCAGCACCGCACCAAGGTCGACAGAACGCGCCACGTCGGCGCAGGTTTCCTTGCGCACCAGCGCGTTGTAGCGCGGTGCAAGCTGGCCCTCGGTGGCCCCTCCATCGGCGGCCAGCAGCGCCTCTGCCATCACGAGGCCCAGGACCCGGTCGCCTAGAAACTCAAACCGCTGGTTGTCATCCCGCGTGGCTGATGAAAGCGACGCGTGTGTCACGGCGCGCACCAGCAGGGCCGGGTCGCTGAACTGGTGCCCTATGCGCGCCTCAAAGGCTTTGAGCTCTGCGCTGAGCTTCAATTGACGCCCTTGAAAAAGCGGTCACCGCGCCACGTCCAGAAGAACAGCATCGAACGCCCGGCCGAGGAGAACATAATGCGGTCAGCACGGCCGATCAGGTTCTCGTAAGGGACAAAACCAACGCCACTGGAAAACTGCGATGTCCGGCTGTCGAGCGAGTTGTCGCGGTTGTCACCCATGAAGAAGTATTCGCCTTCGGGCACCTGAAAAACCCCGGTGTTATCCGTGGCGCGGCGCGCAACATTCAAGACGGCGTAAGTGGCCCCACCCGGCAGCTGTTCGGTAAAGCGCTGTTTTTCGCACTGCCCGCCAAGGCCGACAGGGTCATTCGTGCATTGCGGCACCAACCGCTGCGGCCCCTGTGCCGCCTTTTCCTCAACAAAGGTGCCGTCCGGAGTTTGCGGAACAGGCTGACCGTTCAGGATCAGCTGGCCATTCTGCATCTGAATTGTATCGCCCGGCAGGCCAACGAGGCGTTTGATATAGTCGCTGCCCGTGGTCGGATGGCGGAACACGACGACATCGCCACGTTCAGGCTCCCCGCCGAGGAACCGCGTATTGTCACCATCGAACACACCGCACAATGTCTTGGCATCGAGGTTCAGACCAATGGCGGGAATCCGTATCGTGGGGCATGACGCATAAGAGTAGCCATACGCCATTTTGTTCACGAAGAGGAAATCTCCGATCAGCAGCGTCTGCTTCATCGACCCGGACGGAATCCAAAAAGGCTGAAAGAACAGGGTGCGGAAGACACCAGCGATCAGCAGGGCATAGACGATCGTCTTGATCGTCTCCACAATCGCGTTCCCGGAGGATTTTTCCTTGGCGGCCATGTGCGCTCCTGCTGGCGGGGTCTGGCCCGCTTCATGCGGGGCGCATGGGCAAAGGTCAAGCGGTGCGGCGGCGGGTCGTGGGGCCGGGGACGGATGCAGCACCAAGCGGGCGCGCTTCGATCACGACAAAGGCCTGCGCCCAAGGGTGATCGTCGGTCAGGGTGACGTGGATAATCGCCTCATGCCCGTCCGGCGTCATTTCGGCCAGTCGTTCCGCCGCCCAACCTGTCACATGCATCACCGGCTGACCGGTGCGCAGGTTGGACACCGCCATGTCCTTCCACGCGATCCCCATGCGCAAACCTGTGCCCAGCGCCTTTGAACAAGCCTCTTTCGCTGCCCAGCGTTTGGCGTAGGTGCCCGGAGTGTCCGCGCGGCGTTCGGCTTTTGCCTGCTCTACGTCGGTGAATACGCGGTTGCGGAATCGGTCACCGAACCTTTCAAGCGTTCCGGCGATCCGTTCGATGTTTGCAAGATCCGTGCCAATGCCCAAAATCATCGCTGCCCCAGCACCCTTGCGTCTACACGGCCCGTGGACTGGTTGAGCACAATCTCCAGATCAAAAACCGGATCGCCAGGGCCACCATCTAAGTAGACGCCAGCCGGTAAGGTAAAGATCAGGCCGCGTGCCGGGTCATATGACGCTTCAAGTGCCTCAAACTGCATTGCAGAAAACCCCATACCGCCATTGTTCACCAGAATACACTGGCGGAGACCAAGCTCGTCATACGGCGGCGACAGGATCAACAAATGCGCCCAAGCTGCCGCAGGCTCAACCGTGTCGATCAGTGCAAGGCGCACGGCGCCATTTGCGAATGTTCGGGTGTTTGCCTCCCATGGCTCGAAAATCGCATCCGCACGCGGGCGGTCATCGCAAAGCTGCGCAATCGGCGAGACCTGTTGACCGAACGCGGCAGACCCCAACGAAAGCAGTGCCAAAGCGAAAAACAGGCGCATCGAACTCTCCATCTTGCGTTGCCTGTTCTGACACCCGCAGAGCGACGACGCAACGCAGCTAGCTGGCGCGTGCTTCGTCCATCAGGCGGCGCATCTCGGAAATAGCCGGAGAGATACCGCGGAAAATGGCCTCACCAATCAAAAAATGCCCGATATTCAGTTCCAACACTTCGGGGAACGCCGCAACCGGCTGCACAGTGTCATAGGTCAGGCCGTGGCCGACATGCACCTCCAGCCCGAGCCCATGCGCAAAAGTCGCCATGTCGCGCATCGCCTCCAATTCGCGGTCGCGGTCGTCAAACCGGCCCTCGTGATGGGCGTCGCAATAGGCACCGGAATGAAGTTCGATTACTTGTGCCCCAATGCGGTGGGCGGCCTCGATCTGGCGGCGGTCTGCGGCGATAAAGATCGACACCCGGCATCCTGCATCGCGCAGTGGCGCAATGAAATGCGCCAGCCGGTTTTCCTCGCGCGCGACCTCAAGCCCGCCTTCGGTTGTCCGTTCCTCGCGTTTTTCCGGAACGATGCAAACCGCATGGGGTTTATGGCGCAGGGCGATTTTCTGCATTTCATCCGTGGCGGCCATCTCGAAATTCAGCGGAACGGTCAGAGTCTCCATCAACCCTTCAATGTCCGCATCAGTGATATGGCGGCGGTCCTCGCGCAGATGTGCCGTGATGCCATCCGCGCCCGCCTCTTCTGCCAGACGCGCGGCGCGCAACGGATCAGGTGTGTCGCCCCCCCGCGCATTGCGGACAGTCGCGACATGGTCGATGTTCACGCCAAGTCGAAGCTTGCCAAGCGGCTCCATAGCCCGGATCCTTCTTTAATTTTCTCGAACACTAGAACGCGGACGCCAAAAGGAAAATGCCTCAGTCGGACGCGCCGGGCTTTCCTGTCGCCTTGGCTTTGAGCGCCTCGAACTTCGCCTTGATCGCCCCTTTGCGGCGGGTTTGATAGGCGCGGATGAGCGGCACGGACAGATAGTAGGCAACTGTCGCTGTGATGATGCCGGGAATGATCCCGCCAATCATGTAGGGAAAGAAAACGCGGTCATAAAAGTCGGCAAGGTATGACCAATGCGGCTGGTCGCCCGTAAAGGGCGTGAGCAGGTTGTGCCACAAGTCCCCAAAGGCCAGCGCAAACTGGTCGCCGATCCGGCCTTCGGTTTCCGGATCAAATTTCAGGTCTAGAATTCCGTAACCCGTACGCAGCGCGACAATGCCGATTGGCACATAGGTCAACGGGTTGCCGAAAAAGGTCGCCATCAGCGACGCCAGAATGTTGCCGCGCATGACCCAGGCCAGCAAGGCCGCAACGACAAAATGCAGCCCGTAGAACGGCGTGAATGTCGTGAAAACCCCGGCCCAGATGCCCCTTGCAATGCGTTCCGGGCTGTCCGGCAGGCGGCGCACGCGATGCTTCACGTAGTGAAACGCGCGCGCCCATCCACCGCGCGGCCAGATCAGCTCTAGCAGCCCGCGAAAGAACGGCTTCCGGTCACGACGTTTGAAGACCAAGGGTCTCCTCCGAACGGTTTGGGTCGCGAACGCCGGAGCGTCCGATGGTGCGAGTCACATCGCGGAAACGCGCAACATCGGCAACCTCGCTTTCCGCCTCAAGCGTAAGCATGAGCGAATGAAGGTGCTCCACATCCCGCAATTCGACATGCAGCAGCAGGCGGTAGAAGTCCGGCTTCCGGTCAAGGAACTCAAGATTTGAAATATTGGCGCTGGTTTCGCCGATCAAGGTGCATATCCGCCCAAGTACGCCCGCGTCATTGCCTAGTGTCAGATCAAGTGTGGCAGAATAAGCCGCCGCGTGTGTCCCGCCTTGCCAATGCAGATCGATCCAGCGGTCGGGCTGGTCTTCGAGTTCGACCAGTTTGGAGCAGTCGATGGCGTGCACGACCACGCCCTCGCCGCGATATGTGATGCCGACGATCCGCTCACCGGGGAGCGGCTCGCAACACGGCGCGCGTTTGAAGTGCTGCCCCGGCCCCAGCCCGATCACGGCGCGCTTTGCGTCCACCTTTTTGCCGCTTTTTGGGGCAAGGTCTGGGTAGATTGTCTGCACAACCTCGCGGCCCGTTAACTCTGCGCTGCCAAGGCGGGCAAGCACTTCGTCAGCGCCGGTGAGCCGCAGATGCTTCGCCGCGGTGGCCAGCGCTTTGTCCGTCGCTTTTCGGCCAACCTGCGCAAATGCGGAACGTGCAAGCTCCTGGCCCAGCTTGATAAAACGCTCCCGGTCAGCCGCGCGTAAAGATCGGCGGATCGCGGCCTTGGCCTTGCCTGTCTTGGCAATCTCGAGCCACGTAGCCTGCGGCACCTGGCCTTCTGCGGTGATAATCTCTACCGACTGCCCATTCTTCAGCCGCGTCCAAAGCGGCACGCGCATCGCGTCAACCTTGGCCCCGACGCAGCCGTTGCCCACGCGCGTATGCACCGCATAGGCAAAATCGATGGGCGTCGCGCCGCGGGGCAATTTGAACACATCGCCTTTGGGTGTGAAGCAAAACACCTGGTCCGAATACATCTCGAGTTTCACGGCTTCGAGGAAGTCGGCGTGGTTTTCCTCGTCCACGAACTGTTCGGTCAGCTGGCTGATCCAATGCGCCGGATCGACGGCAAACGGGTTTTCCGAGCGCTCACCATCCCGGTAAGACCAGTGCGCGGCCACGCCGGTCTCTGCGACGTCATGCATCTGGCGGGTGCGAATCTGCACTTCCACCCGCTTACCATCTCGCCCTGACACCGTGGTGTGGATCGACCGGTAGCCGTTGGACTTTGGCTGGCTGATGTAATCCTTGAAACGGCCCGGCACTGCGCGCCAGCGCTGATGAATGGCGCCCAGCGCCCGATAACAGTCTTCTTCGCTGGCGGTCAGGATGCGAAAACCATAGATATCGCTGAGCCGACTGAAGGGCTGTTCCTTTTCCTTCATCTTCCGCCAAATCGAGAACGGCCGCTTGGCCCTGCCAAACACCTCGGCTTCCACCGCCATACGGTCCAGCTCGTGGCGCATGTCACCGCTGATGCGCTGCACCACATCGCCTGCTTCGCGCTGGAGCGTCACGAAACGCCGCAAAATCGATTGGCGCGCCTCGGGGTTGAGCACCTTGAAGGCGAGATCCTCAAGCTCTTCGCGCATCCACTGCATGCCCATGCGTCCTGCGAGTGGGGCAAAGATATCCATCGTCTCGCGAGACTTCTGAACCTGTTTGTCTGACCGCATCGACCGGATCGTGCGCATGTTGTGCAGGCGGTCCGCCAGCTTAACGAGGATCACCCGCAGATCACGCGACATGGCGATGAAGAGCTTGCGGAAGTTCTCTGCCTGCTTTGTCTCAACGCTCGACAGCTGCAGGTTCGTCAGTTTCGTAACACCATCGACCAGTTGGGCAATTTCGTCTCCAAAGCGTTCAGAGACGATGCTGTAACTGGCCTTGGTGTCTTCGATTGTGTCATGCAGCAGCGCGGTGACGATAGTGGCATCGTCAAGCTGCTGCTCTGTCAGGATGGCAGCTACGGCGACAGGATGCGTAAAATATGGCTCGCCTGATTGGCGCATTTGGCCATCGTGCATTTGCATGCCAAAGGCGTAGGCGTCGCGTATCAGCGCCTCATTCGTTCGCGGATTGTAATTGCGGACCAGCGCGACGAGATCATCGCTCGTCATGAGCGGCTCCGCCATGGGGCGTTAGCCCTGGCCTTGAGCGGCCATCAGCTGACGCAGAAGCATTTCTTCAGTCATGCTGTCTTCGTCGGGCTTGTCGGCGCTTTCACCGCCCATCAGCAAAGCCATGGCATCTTCTTCGGCCTCGTCCACTTCGATCTGGGTTTGGTTCGACTCGATCAGGCGCTCGCGCAGTTCCTCCGCGCTTTGCGTCTCTTCAGCGATCTCGCGCAGCGACACGACAGGGTTCTTGTCCTTGTCCCGATCAACAGTGATTGGGGCACCCGCCGAAATTTCGCGTGCACGGTGCGCGGCAAGCATCACAAGCTCAAACCGGTTCGGAACCTTGTCAACGCAATCTTCGACTGTCACGCGGGCCATATCGTCTCTCCGACAAAAACGGGAATAGAAGATGACTACTTAGGCGCTATCGCCTTTATTGACAACCGCAAAACCGTCCTGATCAAGCACGCGTACGTCCGCAATTTCAGCAGCATCGCACCGCGAAAGAAGTGTGCGTACATCAAGACCCAGAACCGGGTGCACCCAACTTGGTGCCACCTCGGCAAGCGGCACAAGGACAAAGGGGCGATCCTGCAAACGGGGATGCGGTAGAATCAAACGGTCTGGAGCGTCTTTTGCCTGCCGGTCCGGCGGCAACAGACGCCACTTTTGGTGGGTCTTGGCGTCCGGCAAAACAGCGTCCCCAACGGCAATCAGATCGAGATCCACCGTTCGCGGCGCCCAACGATGGGCCCGCTCCCGGCCCAGTGAGGCTTCTATCGCATGCAGGGCATTGAGTATTTCAAGCGGCGATGCGTCCCACGCCAGCCGGGCCGCTGCGTTGACAAAATCCGGCCCGGAGCCAGCCGGAAACGCTGACGTTTGGTAATACTCGCTTTTGGCCGCAATTTGCCCGCCGGCCTTTTGCAGCTCATCCATAGCAAACGCGACAGTTTGGAGGGCATTTCCGGCGTGCGATGGCTGATTACTGCCCAGTGCGACAAGGACTTCGGCGCGTTTCAGCGTCATTCACAGCTTCCTTTGACCGGTGTTGCGTCTTGCGGCATACTTCAAATTACTTATTTTACCGTCCGCATGTGCAACCGCTCCAAATAATACCACTCACGGAAAAAACGCGGCGGCACGCATTTTTGGAAGGATCTTTGATGTTCTACAAGGACGAACGGCTTGCGCTGTTCATCGATGGATCGAATCTATACGCCGCCGCCAAAGCGCTGGGTTTCGACATCGACTACAAATTGCTTCGTCAGGAGTTCATGCGGCGCGGGAAGTTACTGCGCGCATTTTACTACACGGCGCTGCTGGAAAATGATGAGTATTCCCCGATCCGCCCTTTGGTCGATTGGCTTAATTACAATGGCTTCACCATGGTGACCAAGCCGGCCAAGGAATACACCGACTCCATGGGCCGTCGTAAGGTGAAGGGTAACATGGACATCGAACTTGCGGTCGATGCTATGGAGCTTGCGCCGCGGATCGATCACATCGTTCTGTTTTCTGGCGACGGCGACTTTCGCCCGCTGGTCGAAAGCCTGCAGCGTCAGGGCGTTCGCGTCTCCGTTGTCTCTACGATCCGCAGCCAGCCCCCGATGATCGCGGACGATTTGCGCAGACAGGCCGATAACTTCATCGAACTGGACGAGTTGAAGGACGTGATCGGACGCCCCCCACGCGAGGACGCGCCTGCACGCCCTAGCCCGGTCTCGGCGGAGCGGTGAAATTGACGGCAGTGCGCCCCGGCGCTAGCACGGGGCGACCTGCTGGAGACTATTTATGAGCAAACCGCCCCTTACCCTTTACATGGCCGCCCCGCGCGGGTTCTGCGCCGGGGTCGACCGCGCCATCAAGATCGTTGAAATGGCGCTGCAGAAATGGGGCGCACCGGTCTACGTGCGGCACGAGATCGTTCACAACAAATACGTGGTCGATGATTTGCGAGCCAAGGGTGCGGTGTTTGTCGAAGAGCTGGATGCGTGCCCAGACGACCGTCCGGTTATTTTTTCCGCGCATGGTGTGCCCAAAGCCATTCCGGCTGAGGCTGCCCGGCGGGAAATGGTCTATGTCGATGCCACCTGTCCGCTGGTCAGCAAAGTTCATATCGAAGCCCAGCGCCACGCGGACAACGGGCTTCAAATGATCATGATTGGCCATGACGGCCACCCCGAAACCGTTGGCACCATGGGCCAACTGCCCGAGGGCGAAGTGCTTTTGGTCGAGACGGTCGAGGATGTGGCAACAGTTGAAGTCCGGGACCCGGCCAAGCTTGCCTTTGTCACCCAGACGACCTTATCGGTCGATGACACCGCGGACATTGTCGCGGCGCTACAAGCCCGCTTTCCGGGCATCGTTGGCCCTCACAAAGAAGACATCTGCTACGCCACAACCAACCGTCAGGAAGCCGTCAAGGCGATAGCACCTAAATGCGACGCGATGCTGGTGGTTGGCGCGCCAAATTCCAGTAATTCCAAGCGATTGGTCGAAGTTGGCGCACGTGCCGGGTGCTCTTATGCGCAGCTGGTGCAGCGCGCGGATGATATAGATTGGCGCGCGCTGGACGGGATCACGTCCATTGGCATCACCGCCGGGGCCAGCGCACCGGAGGTGTTGATCAACGAAGTCGCAGACGCCTTCCGAGCCCGATATGATGTGACGGTCGAGATCGTGGAAACGGCGGTTGAAAACGTCGAATTCAAGGTTCCCCGCGTTCTGCGCGAACCGGCCTGAGGCTTGTCGCCCCGCCTTGCCGGGCCTAGGCTCCGCAGCAAAAGAGGCTCCTCATGATATCCATGCAATTTCTCATCACTGCCTTTGTGGTGGTACTCGCGCCCGGTACAGGCGTCATATACACGCTTGCGCTTGGCCTTGGTCGGGGCCGCCGCGCGGCGCTATGGGCCGCGCTGGGCTGCACCTTCGGTATCGTTCCGCACCTCGCCGCTGCCACGTTAGGACTTGCCGCGCTTTTGCACTCCTCTGCGGTCTTGTTCACGGTGGTGAAGTTCGCTGGGGTCGCCTACCTCCTCTATCTGGCGTGGCAGGCGCTGCGGGCTGGCGGCGCATTAGAAGTGCGCGAGAACGCCTCGCCCGAGCCTGGCTTGAAGATCGCGATGCGCGGCGCGCTCATCAACATTCTGAACCCAAAGCTATCCATCTTCTTTCTTGCCTTGCTGCCACCTTTCCTGTCGGGCATGCCGGAAACCGCGACACTTGAGATGATCCGCCTTGGCGCGGTGTTCATGGCCATGACCTTTGCAGTTTTCGTTTTCTATGGCCTCTTCGCAGCGGCCGCGCGTGCTTACGTTCTGGGCTCGGCGCGGGTGATGGCGTGGCTGAACCGGTCCTTTGCCGCCATCTTCGCACTCTTGGCAGGCCGCCTCGCACTGGAGCGGGCATGAGCGACTACCTGACCTTTGATGCGGTGGTGGAGCCGCTGATCTGCGGCGAAAAAACCTACACCATTGTGCCCATTCTCAATGATGTGATCGCCGCCTTGCCGACCGGCACAAAGCGGATCCAGGGCGAGTTTGCTGACCATCCGATAAACCTCGCGCTGACCAAAGCCCCGGTGATCGACGGCAGCTTTGTCTACACCGGCTCCAGCTTTCTGGACGAGGCCGGTCTGACCCCAGGGACCGCGTTCGAGGCGCGCATCAGGCCTGCCGACCCGAACGCGGTCAAGGTGCCGGAGGACGTCATGGCCGCATTACGCGCTGCAGGCCGAAGCGCGGATTGGGAAGCCCTGACACCAGGCAAACGCAGGGGCATGCTACACAGCGTAAATACCGCCAAACGCGCCGAAACCCGGGCACGCCGAATTGCAGCGCTGATCGGAGAGTTGCCATGACCCGCGTGCCCTTGGCGCCGCTGCTCCTTGGCCTTGCGGGCCTGATCCCCTTTGTCTGGGGCGCGGCGACACTGCTGTCGGCGGACCTCGCCACGTTCGGGCTGTCCACGTTCGGATCGCGCTTTGTCGGGCCGTATGTGCAGCTTTTCTACGGCTCGGTGATCCTGTCGTTCATGTCAGGCGTCCTTTGGGGCTTTGCGACAAAGGCAGACGGCGCGCAGGCGGCCATGGGCTACGCACTGTCGGTGCTGCCTGCGCTTTGGGCCTTCTTCATGACGGGCGGCGGGCCGGTCAGCGCAGGCATGAACCTGATGTTCGGCTTTGCCGGGCTGCTGCTGCTGGATTACGCTTTTTTCACGTGGGGCCTGACGCCGCGCTGGTGGATGAGCCTGCGGGTTCTGCTGACGTCTATCGTGTTGATTTGCCTCGGTATTGGAGTGTTCCTTTGAGCGATGATGAGACCCTGAGCGTCTACGCCCAAAAGGCGCGCGACTACGCGAACCTGACAAGGAGCGACAGGATCGACCGCCACCTCGCCGCATTTCTAGACGCGCTGCCGCAGGGGGCACGGGTGCTCGATTTGGGCTGCGGGCCGGGCTTTGCGGCACGGACCATGGCGGAGGCTGGCATGCGCGTTCTGGCCACGGATGCGGTGGCCGAAATGGTCGCCCTCGCCGCGCAGCATCAAGGCGTCGAAGCACGACAACAAGCCTTCGACGGCCCGCTTGAGGCGGGCAGCTTTGACGGGATCTGGGCAAATTTCTCGCTTCTGCACGCACCGCGCGCCGCGATGCCCGGCCACCTGCGCCACCTGCGGGCCGCGCTAAAGGACGGCGGCCGGTTCCACATCGGCATGAAGCTCGGCACAGACGCGCACCGCGACTCCATCGGCCGACTTTACACCTACTACACCGACGAAGAGCTAAGCGGCCTGCTGACCGAGGCGGGACTAAGCGTGCAAAGCCGCAGCTTTGGCCGCGACGTAGGCCTCGACGGGACGGAGGCAGACTGGATCTGCATCAGCGCCCATGGCTGAGCTTTTCGCCTATACGGACGGCGCGTGCAGCGGCAACCCCGGCCCCGGCGGCTGGGGCGTCCTGCTACAAGCGAAAGACGGCCAGACTGTTGTAAAGGAACGTGAAATGTCCGGTGGTTCCGGTGCAACCACGAACAATCAGATGGAGCTGATGGCGGCGATATCTGCGCTGGAGGCGCTGGATCGGACCAGCAAGATCACCGTCGTGACTGACAGCAACTACGTGAAAAACGGCATCACTTCGTGGATCCACGGTTGGAAGCGAAACGGCTGGAAGAATGCATCGAAAAAGCCCGTTGCAAACGCTGAGCTCTGGCAAAGGCTGGACACGGCACAAGCACGTCATGATGTGACATGGAAGTGGGTGAAGGGCCATGCAGGCCACCCGGAAAACGAGCGCGCGGACGAACTGGCGCGCAAAGGCATGAAACCCTTCAAGTCAAACTGACATGCACCATACCTGCAGCAGCCCAACATCACCAAGTCCGGGGCACCCATGACGCCCGCGGCGCTTCTCGATTTTGGGTCCGTGTTTATCTTTGCGCTGACCGGCGCGCTGGTGGCGAGTCGCGCTCAGCTTGACCCAGTGGGTTTTCTCTTTGTGGCTTGCCTGACCGCGGTCGGCGGCGGTACGGCGCGCGACGTTTTGCTAGATCGAAACCCGATCTTCTGGATGGCGCAACCCGCCTATCTGGGCGTAGCGGCAGGCGCAGCAATCCTCGTCTTTTTTACGGCGCATCTGCTGGAGAGCCGGTTGCGCACGCTCTTGTGGCTAGACGCACTGGCCCTCGCCATCGCGATGGCGGCGGGCTGCGCCGTTGCGTTGTCACTGGGTCAACCGCCGGTGATTGTGGTGCTGATGGGGGTCGTTACCGGCTGCCTGGGTGGACTGATGCGCGACGTGGTCGTCGGTGATGTGCCGGTCGTCCTAAAGCAGGGAGAATTGTACGTTTCTGCTGCTTTTGGCGGGGCACTGTGCCTCTGGGCGGCCACGCTGCTTCCCGTACCAGCGCCGTGGCATCTGGCCGTTGGGGCCGGCGTCACCTGGGCCTTGCGAGCCGGGTCGATTGCCTTCGGTTGGCGCCTGCCGAATTACCGGCATGGTCCCCCCAAGGAATAGACCGCGTTATTTGCGCCAGTGGGTCGGGACGATGATCAGCGCGCCGATGGACGCCACAATCGCCTGAACGCCGGGTGCTCCAAAGCGGATGCCGAACATGAGCGACACAAAGTAAAAAAGGAACGCGCCGCCGACGCAGATGATGATCGATGGCACGTATCCGTTATGCGTAAAGCGCGATTTTTCAGACACGTAGCCGACAATCCCCGCAATTACGACGGTGCCGATAAGCGTTGGAAACATAACTAGAGCCTCGTGCCTGCAGAAACTGAGTTACCGTTGAGGAATTGCGCCGCGTCTACGGGGCCCTTGCCCGCCTTCTGCAGCCGGGTCAGCTGCACCGCGCCACTACCGCATGCGATAGTCAGCTCGTCATCGAGTGCGGTGCCTGCGGGGCCAGTTCCCGCGCCAAGCCTGCTGCCCAAGACCTTGATCCGGGCCCCCGACAGGTTAAACCACGCGCCGGGAAAGGGGCTGAGGCCGCGGATCTGAGCATCAACTTCGGCCGCGGTAAGGGTCCAGTCAATGCGGGCCTCTGCCTTGACGATCTTTTCCGCGTAGGTAACGCCGTCTTCAGATTGCAGCTCTGGCGTAAGGTCGTGCAACCGCTCCAACGTCTGCGTAATCAATCGCGCCCCCATCACGCTCAGCCGGTCATGCAAGCCGCCTGTCGTTTCTTCAGGCCCTATTGCAGTCGCCTCGCGCAGAAGAACCGGGCCGGTGTCGAGCCCCGCTTCCATCTGCATGATGCAGATCCCAGTTTCGGTATCTTGTGCCATAATCGCCCGGTGGATCGGCGCCGCGCCGCGCCATCGCGGCAGAAGCGAAGCATGGATATTGAGGCAACCGTGCGTGGGCGCGTCCAGCACCGCTTGCGGCAGGATCAGACCATAGGCAACAACCACGCCGACATCTGCGCCAAGCGCCTTGATGGCGTCCGCCTCGGGTTTCAACTTGGTCGGATGGTGTACCGGCAGGCCTAGGTCGAGAGCGCGTTGGTGCACCGGGCTGGGCCGGTCGCGCTTGCCGCGGCCTGCAGGGCGTGGCGGCTGGGTGTAGACACCGACAATCTCATGCCCTGCATCGTGCAGCGCCTGCAGGACCGGAACCGAAAACTCCGGCGTGCCCATGAACAGGACCTTCATCGCTGCGCTTTCTGTGCCTTGCGCAGCAGCATATCGCGGCGCACCTTCGTTAGGCGATCAAAATACATACGCCCGTTCAGATGATCGATCTGGTGCTGCACCGAACGGGCCTCTAGCCCTTCCAGTTCGCGCCGGTCAACGGTGCCTTTTTCGTTCAAAAATCGGATGGTGACCGTCTTTGGCCGCTCAATCGCGGCTGACACGCCCGGCAGGTTGGGCGAGGCTTCCTGGCCTTTGACCATCTCGGTTCCTGCCTCAAGGATTACCGGGTTCGCCATCAGGATGCGCCGGTCGCGGGTGTCTGAGGCATCTACCACTGCGACGCGCAGCATCACACCGATCTGCGGTGCGGCAAGGCCGACGCCCTGCCCCGGCATGGCATCCATCGTGTCGACCATATCGGTCCAAAGTGCACGGATGTCATCGGTCACCGCATCCACGGTTTCTGCGGCGGTGCGCAAACGGCTATCGGGCCATGTAAGAAAGGGCCGGATCATGCGGCATACTCGCTTTCGGCTTTGGCGCGGTCCGCGGCACTCAGCCGGTCCAGCGTGAGAATACCATCAAGGTGGTCCGCTTCGTGTTGCGCACAGGCTGCGGCGAAGCCGGTCAATTCGGTGCTATGCCGCCGCCCTTCAGTGTCAATGTAATTTAGCAGGATTCGGGCCGGGCGGGTGATTGCGGTGGTGATGCCGGGGATCGAAAGACAGCCCTCGTCCGCGGTCGCCATATCCTCGCCCAGCGGCGTAATGGACGGGTTGATGGCAACCAGCGGCTCCGGCCTGCCCTCTTTCCAGCCGGGGTCCATCACGAACAGGCGAAAGGACACACCGATCTGCGGGGCGGCAAGGCCCCGGCCTGGCGCTGCGTACATCGTCTCCAGCATGTTTGCGGCAAGGGTGCGGATGTCGTCCGTAATCTCGCCCACCAGCGCGCAGGGCGTGGTCAGAACCGGGTCCGGATGGCGCAGGATGGGATGGATCATGAGCGGGCAATCTCGCGCTTCATCTTGACCATCTTACGGGTGATCATCTGACGCTTGAGCGGTTTGAGGTAGTCGATGAACAGCTTGCCATCGAGGTGGTCAATCTCATGCTGGACGCAGGTGGCCCACAGGCCGTCCATCTCCTCGGTCTGCTCAGTACCGTTCTCGTCGATCCAGCGGACCTGCACCGCGGCAGGGCGGGTCACATCGGCAAACTGTTCGGGCAGCGACAGGCAGCCTTCCTCATAGGTGTTCAGATCGTCTGAAGACGCGATGATCTCCGGGTTGAACATGATCAACGGGCGCGGCTTTTCGCTGTCGCCCTTCACGCAGTCCATAACGATCAAGCGGCTGAGGATACCGACCTGCGGCGCGGCCAGGCCAATCCCCGGCGCATCGTACATGGTCTTGAGCATGTCCTTGCCCAGACTGCGCAGCTCGTCCGTCAGGTCGGCGATCGGCGCGGAGGACTTTTTCAGGCGAGGGTCAGGGTGCAGGATAATGGGACGTTTCATAAGGACGATTTAGGCGATGCAGCGCAGCGCCGCAATCGCGGGCTTGCACCCCACGTGCGCCGCGTTACGCTTACCCGAACGCCGCAAGGGAGCCGCATCATGAGCCTGGACAATCCGTTTGACGAAATCATCGACCGCCACGGCAGCCATTGCGTCAAGTGGGACATGATGGAGGCGATTTACGGCGTGCCGCAAGACCGCGGGTTGGCCATGTGGGTGGCCGACATGGACTTCAAGCCGCCGCAGGTTGTTCTGGATGCGGTGCAGGGCCAGGTCGATCACGGGATCATGGGCTATTTCGGCGACGACAGCCGCTACAAGGCGGCGATCCAGTGGTGGATGAAAGAGCGGCACGGCTGGGATGTGGACCCGGCCAGCGTTTTCACCACCCATGGGCTCGTGAACGGCACCGCAATGTGCGTCGATGCCTTCACGCAGCCGGGCGATGGCGTCGTTCTGATGACGCCCGTGTACCACGCCTTTGCCAAGGTGATTAACGCCGCAGGGCGCCGCGTGGTCGAGATGGAAATGCCCATCGAAGAGGGCCGGTATGTGCCCGATTTCGATGCGTGGGACGCCGCGATGGACGGCACGGAGCGGATGATGATCCTCTGCTCGCCCCACAACCCCGGCGGGCGCGTCTGGACCCGCGCAGAACTCGAAGGCGTTGCGGCCTTTGCCAAGCGGCACGAGCTGATCCTTGTCTCGGACGAGATCCACCACGACCTGCTGATGCCCGGCCAGACCCACATCCCCATGGCGCATATCCCGGGGATAGAGGACCGGCTTGTCATGATGACGGCCACCACCAAGACGTTCAACATCGCGGGCAGCCATTCGGGCAACGTGATCATCGCCGATCCAGACTTGCGCGCACGTTTCGGGGCGCGGATGATGGCGCTGGGCCTGAGCCCGAATTCCTTTGGCCTGTTCATGGCAACCGCTGCCTACTCGCCCGAAGGCGCGGCCTGGGTCGATCAGTTATGTGTTTACTTGGACGGCAACCGGCGGCTGTTTGACGAAGCCGTCAATTCAATTCCCGGACTATCCTCAATGGCACTAGAGGCAACCTACCTCTCATGGGTCAGCTTTGAAGACACTGGTATGAGCCGCGAGGAGTTCACACGCCGGGTCGAACAGGATGCCTGTATAGCCGTCAACCACGGCCCGACCTTCGGCAAGGGCGGCGATGCGTGGCTGCGGTTCAATATCGCGACGCCCCGCGCGCGGGTGCAAGAGGCGGTAGAGCGGCTCGCAGTGGCGTTTGGCGACCTGCAATAGAGGGGCGGCTCGCCGTACGGGCTCGTATGGTCAGGGGTTGAGGTGATCCTCGATCAGCGCCACCGGCGCGTCTGCGGGGCGTTCGAAATCAAGCGCGGGGCCCGTTTGGATCGCCGTCGCCCGCTTGAACTCGTACCGCATCTCAAGGCCTTCTTCCTCGGCGGCCACGATCAGGCACTGAAACAGGTGCGCCTCACCTTCATAGAGATCGACAAAGCCGCGCAGATGTGGCGTGTCCGCCAGCGCAACCGAAAAGCCAGTCTTCCACAGGCGCAGCACGGCATGGGTGCGCCCGCCGGCCGTCAGGCTGAGGCGAGACGCCTTGGCCAAGGTGCTGATACGTGCGGCATCAAGGCCGTCCTGAACGTCTTTGGGCAGAAAGGACATGGCAGCGAATCCTCCGTTTGATGCGCCTAACGTGGCGCACCCTTTATCTGCTTCAAGTAAAGATTTTATGCGGCATTGCAGCATGTTGCAGGAATGTGCGCCAGCGCAGAGGCCCTGCGCGTTGGGCGCTTTCGCCCGCAGGCCTAAGTTAGCGCAAACCTCGGCGCAAAGGAGCGGTCAAATGGGACTTTTGGTAGACGGCGTGTGGCATGACACTTGGTACGATACCAAATCCACGGGCGGAAAATTTGAGCGCTCTGCAGCGCAATTTCGCAACTGGATCACGCCTGACGGGCCCTTTACGCCGGAAAGCGGGCGGTATCACCTCTACGTCTCAATGGCTTGCCCTTGGGCGCATCGCACGCTGATCTTCCGCGCGTTAAAGGGGCTTTCTGATCACATCACTGTTGATGTCGTGCATCCGGATATGCTGTCAGATGGCTGGACTTTCCAGACGGACGCGTATGGTGCGACCGGTGACCGGCAATTTGGTCTACCCTTTGCGCGCGACATCTACACAAAGGCTGACCCGGACTACTCAGGCCGGGTCACCGTGCCGATCCTGTGGGACAAGACGCAGGGGACGATAGTGAGCAACGAAAGCTCCGAGATCATTCGCATGTTCAACAGTGCGTTCAATGACATCACCGGCAACACCGATGACTACTGGCCAGAAGCCCAGCGGGACGCGATAGAGGCCGTGAACGAACGCATCTACGACACGTTCAACAACGGCGTCTACAAATGTGGTTTCGCCACCTCGCAGGAAGCCTATGACGCAGCCGTGCATCCGCTCTTCGACACGCTGGACTGGCTGGAACAGCGGCTGTCGACCCACCGCTACCTGATGGGAGATCGTATCACCGAAGCTGACTGGCGGCTCTTTCCGACGCTGGTGCGCTTTGATCCGGTCTATCACCTGCACTTCAAGTGCAACCGGCGGCGCATCATCGACTACCCCAACCTTTGGGCCTACACGCGCGAGCTGTACCAATGGCCGGGCGTCGCAGAGACGGTCAACATGCAGCACATCGTGCGGCACTATCACTGCAGCCACGAAAGCATCAATCCGCACCGCGTCATTCCAGTGAACCCGATCATTGACTGGGACGCGCCGCACGGGCGCGATCAGGTGGCCGCAGCGTAATGTTCGACCATCGCGGCCAGATCCTCCGGCGGGGTCTGGCTTTGCACGAAGGCGCAGGCATTTTCCGCATGTGCAAAGATTGAACCGTCCGAGAAGAACGTGGTGTTGGTGACAAAGATCACCCGCGCGTCAGGGCATCGGTAGCTTGCATAGTCAGACACCGCCAGCGCGCTACCCTCTTCGAGCACAAGGTCGAGCACGATCACATCAGGGCAGTTGCGAGATAACGAAGCGATTGCCACCTCTTGACTGGTCGCGATTTCAACCTGCATCCCACCCCGTTCGAGATGTGCAGCCCAAAGGCGCGCCATATGCGCCGCGCTTTCGACGATGAGGACTTTTTGCGGCATGTTCTGGTATCGTAAGTGAGCAGTTTACGTCTTGGTAACCCTGTCCTGCGCCCAAAGTCTTAATGAAACGTTAACTCGGCTGGACCTATTGGTTGACGGGCCAAAAAACATGCTGCATCGGCGTGAAACCGCTACCGTAAACGGCTGGTGAAACAAAATCCTTGGAAAGGGCGCTGAATGAACGGGCGCGATCATGGCGGGGACCTCGACGCAGCTGTCGCACAGTTTGGCGGCGTGCGCGCGGACTGGATCGACCTATCCACGGGAATCAATCCTATACCCTACCCGTTGCCCAATTTTTCAGTGGAGTCCTGGGCGGCTTTACCCGACCGAGCGGCGCAAGAGGCGCTCTTGCAGGCGGCGCGGGCCTTTTGGAACGTGCCCACAGACGCTGGCCTCCTGGCAGCACCCGGCGCCTCTGCCCTGATCGCGCAGATTCCGCGCCTTGCGCCCACAGCACAGGTTCAAATCCCGGGGCCAACCTATAACGAACATGCTGCAGCCTTCTCCGCCGCGGGCTGGTCACAGACAGACGGAAATGCTGATGCGCAGGTGATCGTGCACCCCAACAACCCGGATGGGCGTCTTTGGACAGCCAGTGCGCTGAAAGCTCCACTGTGCGTCATTGACGAGAGTTTTTGCGATGTTGCACCGGAACGCTCCCTGATCAGCTCAGCGGCTCAACCCGGAACGCTCCTGCTCAAAAGCTTTGGCAAATTCTGGGGCCTTGCGGGACTGCGGCTGGGCTTTGCCATCGGCCCGGCGGACCTCATCACTAAGCTGGCCGAGATGCTGGGGCCATGGCCCGTTTCTGGCCCTGCTTTGGCAGTTGGAACCATTGCATTACAGGACACCCACTGGGCGCAGGAAACGCGGGTGCGCCTGGCTCGCGACGCAGCCCAGCTAGATGATCTCATGACGGCGAAGGGCGCCCGCATTGCGGGCGGCACGACATTGTTCCGCCTGTATGAGGTGGCAGAAGCGGCCGCGATGCGCGACAGGTTGGCCCAGGCGCATATTTGGTCACGCACCTTTCCATATTCACGGACCTGGATCCGTTTGGGCCTGCCGCCCGATACCGGCTGGAAACGAATTGAGGCGGCATGACACTGACGCTTGCCTTGCTGCTTGATGCGGCCCTGGGAGAGCCGCGCTGGCTTTGGTCGCGGGTGCCCCACCCTGCTGTAATCATGGGGCGGGCCGTTAGCGCGCTGGAACGGCGGCTAAATAATCATCGTGTCGCGGCCGGTGCATTGGCGCTGTCCCTTCTTGTGTTAAGCGGCGGGCTTGTGGGTTGGTTCCTGTCACTCGGCGGACCGATCATCGAGGTATTTGTGGCCGCGGTCCTGCTCGCACAGCGCAGCCTCGTCCAACATGTGCAAACCGTTGCAAGCGAATTGCGTCTTTCCTTGGCCTCAGGGCGGCGGGCCGTCGCGATGATTGTCAGCCGTGATGTTTGCGAAGCTGATGGCCCTGCCGTGGCACGCGCGGCGATTGAAAGCGCGGCGGAAAACCTGAGCGATGGGGTCATTGCACCCGCGTTTTGGTTCGCGGCGGCAGGACTGCCGGGGATCGTGATCTATAAGGTGGTAAACACTGCCGACAGTATGATCGGCTACCGGACTGAGGAATATGAAGCCTTCGGAAAGGCCGCCGCGCGCGCCGACGATCTGCTTAACCTGCTACCCGCGCGGCTGACGGCACTGCTGATCGCAATAACGGGAGGCGTCACAGATGCGGCGGGCATCATTGCGGACGCACGCCGCCACCGCAGCCCCAACGCCGGATGGCCCGAAGCGGCGATGGCCCGCGCGCTGAACGTCGCGTTGGCGGGGCCGCGGGTTTACAATGGCGCGCTTCGGGATCTGGCCTGGGTACATCCGGAAGGCGCGCGCCATATTGGCCCGCCGGAGATTGACGCCGCCGTCCGGATGCTGTGGAAAGCGTGGGCGGCCGGGCTTGCTCTGGTTGCACTCATCGCCCTGACCTGAGGACTTGTCTATGCGCTTGATCGCCCTTTTGCTCGCTCTGCTGCCCGTTGCGGTCCATGCCAATTGCGGCGGATCCTTCGGCGCGTTCAAGGACGGCCTAGTGGCCGAGGCTGCGAGCCGCGGGATCGATCCGAATGTCGCGCAACAGTTCCTACGGGGCGTCAGCCAGGACGCCGCTGTGCTGCGCGCCGACCGGGCTCAAGGCGTCTTTCAAAAGCCCTTCATCGAATTTTCGCGCCGCCTGATTTCCGCCAACCGGATCGAGACCGGGCGGGCCAACGCCCGCCGCTTTGCAAGCGTGTTTGACCAGGTGGAGGCGCGCTACGGCGTTGACCGCACTGTGCTTCTGGCCTTTTGGGCGTTCGAGACGGATTACGGTAGCTTTCAGGGCAACTTCAACACCGCAAATGCGCTTGTGACGCTGGCCCACGACTGCCGCCGACCCGAGCTGTTCCGCCCGCAGGTTTTTGCCGCGATGGAGCTTTTTGCTCGCGGTCAGTTCGATCCGGCGCGCACCACAGGTGCCTGGGCCGGAGAGATCGGGATGGTGCAGATGCTGCCCGCAGACATCATCGAAAACGGCGTCGATGGGGATGGAGACGGACGGGTTGACCTGAAGGGCTCGGCGACGGATGCCCTGCTATCTGGTGGCAAAATGCTCCAGCATCTTGGTTGGCGCGCGGGGGAGCCATGGCTGCAAGAAGTCACCGTTCCGAACCAGATGGACTGGAGCCTCGCTGGCCTGCACACGGTGAAGAGCACCAGCGACTGGCAAGCGCTTGGGGTGGCGCCGCGGCGCGGTACGCTCGCGAACCTGCCCGCCTCTCTCATCCTGCCGCAGGGGCACAAGGGGCCAGCCTTTCTCGCCTATCCGAATTTCAACGTCTATTTCGAGTGGAACCAAAGTTTTACCTACGTTCTGACCGCGGCCTATTTTGCGACCCGCCTTGGCGGGGCACAGGTCTACGATGCAGGCGCCCCTGACGCTGGGCTAACCGGGGACCAGATGAAAGCACTGCAGCGCAAGCTTGAGGCGCGCGGCTATGACGTGGGTGCGGTCGATGGGATACTCGGAGCGCGCACCCGTGCCGCCGTACAGGCCGAACAGGCGCGGCTCGGTCTGCCAGCCGACGCGTGGCCCACACCGCAGCTTTTGAACGCCCTGTAATCCGCTAAGGAACCTGACGCGCCTGTCTCCGTTGATCTTGCGACATGAACGCAAGAGCAGGAGACTGTCATGAGACTCTTCACGCCGACCGCCGCCGCACTTGCCCTGACCGCGGGCAGCACCGTGGCGCAGGTCGGCTATTCTTCCAAGGCTGCGAGCGAGACCGCAACCGGTTACACATCGACCGCAATCGATACAGTGCCGGGTAACGGTGTTGGTGCATCGGGCGAGCAGCCCCAAGCCGAAAGCGGCGCGACAGCCGATATGGGCGGAACCGCCATCCGCGACTTTGGCGCAGAACCCGAAAGCTATGCGCAAGTCGGCATCGACATTCAGGGCGCCGGTGACGGCACCACAACACCCATGGTTGACCCCGGTGAAGTTCGAGGCGGTACAGCCGGCCTGATGGGCCCGAGCCCCGACAGCCAACTGTTCGACCGCGCACAGGCCGCAGCGTTGCCGCAGGCGGATATGCCTCCGGGCTGGGAGCAACTTGAGATCGGGAAGATGACGGCCGCAGATCTGAAAGGCGCGACAGTGCTGGACGAAAATTTCCAAGACATCGGCACCGTTAGCGAACTGGTTGTTGATATCCGCGGCGAACTGACAGAGGCGCGGCTAAGCATCGGTGGCATTATCTTTGGCATTGGCGCGGCCGAGGTCCTTGTGTCGATGGACGACGTCCACATTCATCAGGATATTGGGGGCGACGACATCTACCTTCGCGTCGCCACAACAAGCGCAACGCTGGTTGACCGCGCCGCCGGCAACTGACGCCGCCAGCTCAGTGCACAAAACGCCTGCCCCGTTATGCGGGACAGGCGTTTTTTATGCGACCAGCGTTTCCGCCTTTTTCAGGTCAACCGACACCAGCTGGCTTACGCCTTGCTCAGCCATCGTTACGCCAAACAGCCGGTCCATCCGCGCCATGGTCACCGCGTGGTGCGTGATGATCAGGAACCGCGTTTCGGTCTGGCGGCACATTTCGTCCAGTAGATCACAAAAACGGCCCACGTTTGCATCGTCCAGCGGCGCGTCAACCTCGTCCAGCACGCAGATCGGCGCCGGATTGGCGAGGAAAACCGCAAAGATCAGCGCCAGCGCGGTCAGCGTCTGCTCCCCACCGGACAAGAGCGACAGGGTGCTGAGCTTCTTGCCCGGCGGCTGGCACATGATCTCGAGGCCCGCCTCGAGCGGGTCATCGGATTCGACCATCACGAGGTTCGCTTCACCGCCGCCAAAGAGGTGCTTGAAGAGCATGGAGAAGTTCGTGTTCACCTGCTCGAACGCGGTCAGCAGGCGCTCGCGCCCTTCGCGGTTCAGCGATGCGATGCCGGTGCGCAGCGTCTTGATCGCCTCCTCAAGGTCCGCCTTTTCGCCGGTCAGCGTGTCGTGCTCTTCCTGCACCTCGCGGGCGTCTTCCTCGGCCCGCAGGTTCACGGCCCCCAGCGCGTCGCGCTGGCGCTTCAGGCGATTTACGTCCGTCTCCAGCGCGTCGGCGGCGGGCATCGTATCCGGCGTGACATCCAGCGCGGCAAGCAGCTGGTTCGGCGTTTGGCGCTGCTCTTCCGCAATGCGGGCCGCTGCGGCCTGCACCGTCTCGCGTGCGGCTTCGGTACGCGCCTCTGCTGCCGCGCGGGCCTCTCGCGCCTCAGATGCGGCGCGCTCGGCGGCCCGCTCTGCCTCAGCCGCCGTGCGCAGCGCGCCTTCTGCGGTACTGAGCGTATCGGCAGCCTGCGCCTTGCGCGCGTCCGCCTCCGCGATGGACCGCGCAAGGGCCGCACCCTCTTCCGCGATCCGGGCCGGGGCGTCTTTGGCGGTTTGCAGCTCTGCCTCAGAGGCCACCTTGCGCGCTGCAAGCTCTTTCGCGCGCGTCTCGGCGGTGGTCAGACGGTGCCGCCAGCCGCTGAGGTCCTTGGTGACCTGCTGCGCCCGGCGGGTGCGCGCCTCACCCTCGCGGCGCAGCTCATCAAAGGCCGACCGGCGGGACATCATGGTGATCCGTGCCGCCTCTACGGTCATGCGCAGGTCTTCGGTTTCGGCGCGGGCGGCATCCACGTCGGGCAGGTCCTTCAGCGCGCCTTCGGCCTCGGCCACGCGCTGACGGGCGGCCATCGCCTCCTCGTCATGCCGGGCGGCGGCAAGGGTCAGCGTCTCCACCCGGCCCTCGGCAAGGTTGCGCTCCGCTTCGGCCCGGCTCAGCGCGCGGCCCGCATCCGCGACCTGCCGGTCGGCCTCCCGCCGCGCCTCACGCGCTGCTTTGTCAGCCTCAGTAAGCTCTTTCAGCCGGGCCGAAAGCTGTGCCAAAGCTTGCTGAGCGCCTTGGGCCCGCGCATCGGCACGGGTCTGGGCCTGCTTCAGCTCTTCAAGCCGGTTCAGCTGCTGCAGACGCAAGGCCGCAGCTGACGGCGCATCGTCAGCGGCCGCCTTGAACCCGTCCCAGCGCCACAAATCGCCCTCAACGCTGACCAACCGTTGCCCCGGGCGCAATTGAGCATGCAGCCGCGCACCGTCTTCGGCCGCGCACAGGCCGACCTGGCTCATCCGGCGGGCCAGAACGCCCGGGACGGTGACGTGATCCGTGAGTGGTGTCACACCGCGTGGCAGTGCTTGCGGGTCGGCATAGGTGGCCAAGGGCACCCAACCGGACGCGGCCTCCGCATCAACTTCGGGGCTGCGCAAATCATCCGCCAGCGCCGCGCCAAGCGCCAGCTCATAGCCCGCGGCCACTTGAAGCCGGTCCAGAAGTTGATCGCCCGCGCCGGTTTCCCGCGCAACAAGGCGGGCAAGCGCCGCGGCTTCGGCTCCGATGGCCGTCGCCTCGCCCTCAGCCTCGGACCACTCCGCACGGGCGTCCACTTCGCGCGATTGCGCCTCAGAACGTGCGGTTTCGGCAGCGGTCAGGGCCGCATCCGCGCGCGTCGCCATCTGTTCCGCCTCAGTTGCGGCGGTCTGAGCCTGTTTCACATCTTCAGCGGCCTTCGACAGGACAGCCCGACTTGAGGCCGCGGCGGCGCGCGCCTTCTCCGCCTCTTCGGACGATTTGGCCTCCAGCTTGCGGTTGTCGTCCAGAAGACGCTGTGCCGAGGACAAGCGAGCCGACAAGCGGGCGACATCTTCGGTGCGTTGGGTCAGGTCCGCCTCGCGGTCCTTGAGCACAGCGGCGGCCGCACGCGCGGCTTCCTCGGCATCAGCCATCGCGCCGTCATGCCCTTCGGAGGCCTTGGCAAGTTCCGTCTGCTCCCATTCAAGCCGCTCAATCGTCTCGCCCGCATCGCGGTTCAGCGCCGCCTCGCGGCCCGCGTCCTGGTCAAGCTGGGCAATGCGGGCGGTCAGCGTTTCAATCGTCTTTTCCGCCTGCGCCGCCTGCTCCTCAAGGCTGCTGCGCTGAACCTGAAGCCGCTGAAGAACGGCGGCGGCAATCGCGTCTTCCTCGCGCAAGGGCGGCAGCGCAGCCTCCGCCGACTCGCGTGCCTTCAGCGCCTGCTGAACCGCGGCTTCGGCCTGCGCGGCGTCCGTCGTGCGGGTGCGCAGGGCCTCTTCGGTGGCGGCGCGCACGTCGTCCGCCTCACGCCAGCGGCGATAGAGCAGCATGCCTTCTGCCCGGCGCAGCTCTGCCCCAATCTCGCGATAGCGTGCAGCCTGCCGCGCCTGACGAGCGAGGCTGGCCAGCTGCGCGGCCAGCTGTTCGATCACGTCATCAACGCGGGCCAAATTGCTTTCTGCGCCTTTCAGCTTCAACTCCGCCTCATGCCGCCGCTGGTACAGGCCAGAAATGCCGGCCGCCTCTTCAAGGATGCGGCGGCGGTTCTTGGGCTTGGCGTTGATCAGCTCGGAAATCTGGCCCTGCCGCACCAATGCGGGGCTATGCGCACCGGTCGAAGCGTCGGCAAAGAGCATCTGAACATCCCGCGCACGCGTGTCCTTGCCCGCCGCCTTGTAGGCGCTGCCCACGTCGCGGGTAATGCGGCGCACGATTTCCAGCTGGTCCGTGTCGTTGAAACCCGCGGGCGCGAGCCGCTCTGAGTTGTCGATATGCAGGGAAACTTCGGCGAAGTTGCGGGCGGGGCGCGTGGCCGCACCGGCAAAGATCACGTCCTCCATCCCGCCGCCGCGCATCGCCGTGGGGCGGTTTTCGCCCATCACCCAGCGCAGCGCTTCCAACAAGTTCGACTTACCGCAGCCATTGGGACCCACCACACCGGTCAGCCCGTCCTGAATCAGGAGGTCCGTGGGATCCACGAAGCTTTTGAAGCCGGTCAGTCTGAGTTTGGTAAAGCGCAAGGCCTGTCCCCGATTCCGTGGGGGATAAGGTGCCGGGGCGCATGGGGCCAAGTCAACGAGAAGCTACCAGAAGGGGTGTTTTCGGTTGGGTTATCCACAAGATATTGCGGAAAGGGCGCTCAAATCGGGGTGCAATTGTACTGAACATCCGGGTGCCGGGCCTCTGGCGCAAGCCCACCGATGGGAAAACACTCAATCTCGACATGGCCTTTGTAGCGCATGGGCGGCGCACCGCCACCGCAGTCCAGCGCGCCAAACGCCAGCGCCTGATCGCCCGAAACCCGTGCCACGCGGCACCCGCTGACCTGTGCCATCGCCCGGGCCGCACGCCCTTCGATCGGGCCAAAACGGGGCGCGTATTCGGCGTTGATCCGGATCGCCTCGGCCCGCAGTTCGCGCACGCGCACGTCAAATGTCGACCCGTCGATGGTGATCCGCGTCGCGTCGATCCCGCGGAAGCCGGGGCTGGCCGTGTTGCAGGCGGCCAGAAGCAGAAAGGCGAGGACATAGCGCATGCGCGCAAAGTGCCGGATCATGGTTAACAGGGCGTTAAACTGGACGCCCGGCTGCTGCGGTCATATAAGTTGACCAATTCGAGCAGGAGGCGTGATGCCCTTTCAACCCGTAGCCCCGGAAAAGCTGTCCTCGGCGGTGGTGCGCCAGATCGAACAGCTGATCCTGCGCGGCATCCTGCGCCCTGGCGAACGCCTGCCCCCCGAACGCGAGCTGGCCGACCGTCTGGGCGTGTCGCGCCCGTCCCTGCGTGAAGCGCTTGGCACCTTGCAGGACCGCGGCCTGCTCAGCGCAAAGCCCGGCGCGGGGGTCTACGTGGCCGAAGTGCTGGGCAGCGCCTTTGCCCCCGCTTTGACGGACCTCTTCGCCCGGCACGATGAGGCGGTGTTCGATTACCTCTCGTTTCGGCGCGACATGGAGGGGCTGGCCGCCTCCCGTGCGGCCCGGCTGGCGTCTGACACAGACCTCGCCGTGATCCAGGCGGTGTTCGACAAGATGGCCGGCTCCGTGAACGAACGCGGATCGGATCAGGAGGCCGAGCTGGACGTGCAGTTCCACCTCGCCATTATCGAAGCCTCGCACAACGTCGTGATGCTGCACATGATGCGGTCGATGTACGAGCTGCTGCGCTCTGGCGTGTTCTATAACCGCCGGGTCATGTTCAAGCAGCGCACGACGCGCAGCGCCCTTTTAGACCAGCACCGGGCCATCAACGCAGCGCTCCAAGCCCGCGACCCGGCGGCCGCGCAGGCGGCGGTTGAGGCGCATCTGGACTATGTTGCAGGCGCCCTGCGCGACCAACAGCGGGCCGAGCGGAACGAGGACATCGCGCGGCAGAGGCTGGATCACGAGCGGACGTGACAGGCCGGTAATCAATCAGCCTCTGGATCGTTTGGATTACCAATTTGGGTGGCGCAGGCGGCGTACAGATATCCGCTACACACCTCGGATAAAGCCTTGTCTGGGGCACCGGGTGACATGATCAGTGACGCACAAGCAGGAGGCCCAGACGCACCTAACAAAAAAAGCCCCAGCGCTGGGCCGGGGCTTTCAATGACTCTGCGTTTACGGCTCAGTGCAACTTGGCACCCACCTCTTCGATGGCGCTGTCGATCAATTTGTTCCCATCTGCGGCCGTCATCTGTTTGGCGATGACCTCGCGGGCGGCGGCGACGGCCACCACAGCGGCTTGATCGCGGACCTCTTTGACAGCAGACGCCTCGGCGCTGGCGATTTGCTCTTCGGCGGCAGCAAGACGTCGCGCGATAGACTTTTCAAGGTCGATCTTTGCTTGCTCGGCCGCGGCTTCGGCTTCCTTCTTGGCGGCGGCGACGATAGCGTCCGCCTGTCCCTGAACTTCCTTTTGCTTTCGCTCATAGGACGCAAGGAGGGTTTGCGCCTCTTCCTGCAGGCTTTTGGCTTCATCCAGTTCGGACTGAATTCCAGCGGCACGCTCGTCCAGCATTTTGTTCACCATGCCAGGAACCTTGAAGTAGGCCAGCACAGCTAGGAAGAGGATGAACGCAACGGCTACAATGAAATCCGTGTTCGCCAGCGACCAGAAGTCGGCCGAGAAAGGATTCTTCGACGCGGCCAATGCCGGACTCGCGACGAAAAGCGCGGAGACCGTGGCGAGGGTGAAGTGTCTCATGGCTTACCCTTTCACGCGGGCGTCAACTGCTGCGTCAAGCGCAGCGGCATCCGCTTTGCCGCCCATGGCATTTACGATGTCTGCGGCTGTATCCTTAGCGACCTCGCGCACGGCTGTGACGGCACCCGCGCGGATTTCGGCGATCGCCGCCTCGCTCTCAGAGGCCTTGGCGGAGATTTCAGCATCTGCCTTGGCAATAGCCCCTTCAAGCTCGCCCCGAATTTCGGCGCGGGTTTCTTCAGCGATGCGCTGCGCCTCGGCGCGGGCATCGGCGAGGGCCTTGTCGTAGGCGGCTTCGGCCTCTTTCGCCCGTGCCTTGAGGTCTTCGGCATTGGCGAGGTGATTGGTGATCGTCCCCGTCCGCTCTGCCAGGATCGCAGAGATGCGCGGCAGGGCAATGCGGGAGAGGATGAAATAGATCGCGAGCAGCGCCAGGACGAGCCAGAAGATCTGGTTGCCGAACGTTGTCACGTCCAGCTGCGGCATGCCCGCGCTTTCCGCTGCTTTGGTTTCGGTGGCCATAATGCCTGTCCTTGGTATGCTGGTAGGGTCTTACACCGGACGGGGCGTGGTGCCCCGCCCGGCCGTAAGGATGTTTGTCGTGCCGTGTCTTAGACGGCGAACATCAGCAGCAGCGCGACCAGGAACGAGAAGATGCCCAGTGCTTCCGCGAATGCGATGCCGATGAAGAGGGTCGCGGTCTGCGACGCTGCGGCGGATGGGTTGCGCAGAGCGCCCGCCAGGAAGTTGCCGGCCACGTGGCCCACACCGATCGCCGCTGCGCCGGAGCCGATGGCTGCCAGGCCTGCGCCGATGAACTGACCCATGTTTGCGATATCGCCTTCCATGTCTTTATCTCCTTACGATGGAATTGGATGGATTTCGGATGCGCCCGCTTAGTGGTGCGGATGCAGTGCGTCCTTGAGGTAGACGCATGTGAGAATGGTGAAGACGTAAGCCTGGATGGCCGACACCAACACTTCGAGCCCGTAGACCGCCATGACACCGATGATCGCAATGGGCGCGATGGCGGCGACTTGAGCAAATCCGGCGAACACTTTGAGAACGGCGTGGCCGGCCATCATGTTGCCTGCCAAACGAATGGAGTGGCTGACCGGGCGCACGAAGTAGGAAATCAGTTCGATCACGGCGAGGATCGGGCGCAGTGGCAGCGGCGCGGATGATACCCAAAACAGGCTCAGGAACGACGCGCCGTTCTTGACGAAGCCCAGCACGGTCACGGCGATGAAGACACCAAAGCCCATCACAGCGGTCACAGCGATATGCGACGTGGTCGTGAAGGACATCGGGATCAGACCAAGGAAGTTGGCGCAAAGGATGAACATGAAAAGCGTCATGATGTACGGGAAATACTTGATCCCGTCCTTGCCGGTCACATCCTCGACCATCTTGTAAACAAAGCCATACAGCAGTTCGGCGATTGACTGGCCGCGGCCCGGCACGATCGCGCGCTTGGAGGTCGTCAAAACCAGCAGGCCGAAAATCGCGAGGATCGCTAGGGCCAGCCACAGGGTCACGTTGGTGATTGTGTACCACGCTATCTCGTCCCCGCCGAAGAGCGGCTTAACGAGGAACTGATCCATGGGCTTGAAGCTCAGCCCGCCACCTTCAACCGGATCTGCCATCGTCCGTTCCCTCTTGCTCGCGCTGCTTGCGCTCTTGCTTCTCCTGGACCTCTTTGGCGCTGCGCATCATCGTCTGAACGCCCGCGGCAAGGCCGAGGAATATAAATATGATCATGAGAAACGGTGTTGTGCCAAACAGCGCGTCCAGCCCGTACCCCACGCCGAAGCCGATCCCCAGACCAGCGACGAGTTCGATTACCATGCGCCAAGCCAATTGAGCCTGGGAGTAATGTTCCTCGGCATGGGGCTTGGCGACCTTAGGATTACGCAGTTCGGTTAGCCGCGCCTCGAGCGCATCCATCCGTTCTTTGTCACCCGGCTCGGCCACGCGGGACCCCCACTTCGGTTTGGCACGGTGCTACGGTGCAGCATGCGGTGAGTCAACCGCATCTCTGCCGGCGGCACACCCCATTCAAGCCATTGTTTTAGTGAGTTTATTTTGCAGAGCGAACGGGATCGGTCATTGCGCCGCACCTCGCGTTTCGCACGTTTCGGGCGGTTGGGCTTATTCAACCTTTCAGTTGAGTTTAGGTTTCGCGAAAGGGTGCTGTGATGTCGAGCATGATCTGGCGCACAGCGCGGACAGCCTTGCGACGCTGCGCGACGGGGCTGGTGATGATGTAGAAGGCGCCGCGCGCAAGGCTGACCTCGGACAAACGGACGAGGCGACCGGCTTTTTCGTCGACATGGGTGCAATCGGCGGCGGCCAGAAACAACCCTGCGCGATGCAGGGCCGCTTCGATGGCGACAGCGTTACGGTGATCATATGGGGTTGGAGAGAGGTCTATATCTTGCCAGCCAGCGGCGGCGGCCCAGGCAGGCCACAGATCGTCGCGCCGGTCGCGAAAACGCGCAAAGCGGGTCAAGTCCGCCGGTGTCAGAATGTCGCCATCCACGAGGCCCGGCGCGGCATAAGGGTAGATGCGCGCAGCGCTCAACAAATCCGCGGGAATGTCCAGCACGCCCGTATGGGCAAAGCGAATGGCGATGTCCGCCTCGAAGCGGTCCAGGTCGGCAAGCGCGGTCGATCCAACCACTTTAAGCGCAACATCCGGTAGCGTTGACTGAATGAGGGCGAGGTTAGGTGCCAGAACTTTGGCAGCGAAGAGCGGCTCGCAATTTATCACGACGCGACCTTCAGGCCGGTCAGACAGCCCTTCGGTCGCAGCGCCGATCACGTCGAAAGCAGGGGTGATGCGAGCGAGGTAATGTGCCCCCTCTGGCGTGAGCGTGACGCCGCGCGACGCGGATTTAAATAGCGCAAGGCCCAGCCGCGCCTCAAGCCCGCGCACGTGACGCGAGATAGCTGAATGGCTCACGCTCAGCTCTTCGGCGGCGCGGGTGAAGCTTTCGTGTCGGGCCGCGGCCTCGAAAGCGCGCAGTGCGTTAAGCGGGGGAAGGGTGCGCATGATACGTGCCTTTTTAGCACGTATACTGTCCGGCAATTGCGTTTGTTTCAAGTGAACTGAGGAGCGATATTGAGGACATAGCCTGAAGGAACTCCCAAAATGACGACGCTGACCCGCACCGCGCTGTGGCGCGGCCTGACCTTTTTTGCCTGCGTTTTTCGCACATATGCCGCGCAAAACCATGCGCCGCTGCCCAAGCCGGACCCAAACGTGGCGCGCGACATTGGCTTGAGCGAGGCCGCGTTGGAGCGGCTACACCGGCGCTGGCCGTACGAAACCATACGACACCCGTGGCTGTGAGGACGCTTGGCGCCGGACGGGGTCTGGCCTAAGAACGGGCTATGGCCCATAGCCTCGACACTGTCTTTGCCGCCCTTGCGGACCCGACCCGGCGCGCGATCCTTGCGATGCTGCTGGAGGACGACATGGCGGTGACGGACGTGGCCGAACCGTTCGAGATGTCGTTGGCCGCGATTTCAAAGCACCTCGGTGTTTTGACGGCCGCTGGCCTGATCAGCCAAGAAAAGCGCGGCCGGGTAAAGTGGTGCAAGCTGGAGCCGGGCGCGATGCGCGCCGCGTCGGTTTGGATGCAGGGCTTTGGCCAATTCGAACCGGTGGACCTTGACGACTTTGAACGCTTCCTCGCGGCGGAGTTGCCAGGTTGAAGGTCGAGATCATCGAAAACGCCCTTTACGTGCCGCCCCAGCAAGAAGACGACGAGCGGCTGCGTTCCGGCGTTTTTTACGCCTCGGGTGCCTTCGTAAGCCTGTCAGCGATGATGCAATCCCATGGCCGCTACAGCCATCCGCCGGACCCGCTGCCGGCAGAGGCGGAGCTGCGCGGCACGCATCTTTATGCCGGGATCGGACGGGCGCATTTCGGGCATTTCCTGCTGGAGGGGGTGACGCGGCATTGGGCGCTGGAGGCGCATGCCGTGGACAGCGTGATCTTTGCCCCCATGCCCGGCACGCGGATGCGGCTGGACAGCGGCCCGCTCGCCGATCTGCACAAGCTGCTGTCGGGCGGCGCGCCGGTGACCTTCCCCACGGTCCCCACACGGATCGAACGGCTGGTGGTGCCAGAGCAGGGCATCGGCCATGGCGCGCTGTTGACAGGCACGCCCGCCTTCAACGCCTATGCCGTCCCGCGCTTGCAGGGGCTGGGCGCCGAGGGGCCGAAATTGCTCTACGTGTCGCGCAGTGCGTTGCGGGCGCGCAAGGCCAGGATGGACCAGGAGGATCTGATCGAAGGGCGATTGCGGCGCGCGGGCTACGAGGTCTTCCATCCGCAGCACCATTCGCTGGCCGATCAGTGCCGCGCCTACCGGGCGGCCGACAAGATCATCGGGCCGGACGGCTCGCCTTTTCATCTGGCCGCACTTGTGGCGCGGCCCGAGGCGCAGATCGCCATCATCCTGCGCCGCAACCGGCCGGAGATGCTGGACCGGCTGAGCCGACAGATCACCGCCTTTACCGGCACAGCGCCAACCTGCATCAACGCGGTGCTGCCCCGGGCCGAGCAGCGCAAACTCACCGCAGGCAACCCCAAGGCGCCCACCCCAGTAGACCTTGACCAGATCTTTGACGAGCTGGAGGCGGGCGGGTTTCTATAGCGCGAGCTCGAGTTTTTGCGCGGCATCCAGCGCGTCATATCCCGCCAACGTGAAGGTGCCATCGCACTGCGCATAGCCATGCTCGGTTAGCCAGACGGGTTCCGCCAGAAGTTTTGCGTCCTCCAGCCCTAGCGCGGGCAGGGTCCACCCCATCGAATGGCTGAGCGCCACGCGCACCCCCGGCTTGGGGTTCAGACCGGGGCGCACATCGCGCGTGCCCATCTCGAGGTGATGCGCGATATCCCAGTGCTGCACCACGCCGCCCTGCCGTGTGACAACCCAGCAATGCATGTCTGTCGTATGATCGCGCCGCTCCGCCGGGATGAAGTAGCCGGTGACATAGCCCGCCTCGACCCCCGCCGCGCGCAGGCCCGCGATCAGGTAGGCGTTGATGTCCACGCACGATCCCGTCTCCATCGCGCACAGCTGGGGCATCTCGTCCGCGCCCTCGTAGAACGCGTTGCCGTGGCCATAGTGGAACAGCTGCGTGACGTGATCGACAAAGCCGGTCAGTCCGCGCTGGGCAACGATCCCGCGCGCCTCGGCGGCGAGCGCATCAGCGGCGCGGGAAAAGCGGCTGTCTCGCGGGGCAAAGGCCGCGTCCGGCATCTCCGCCGGCGTGCTGTCATAGCTGTAGCGCAGGGTAATGACGTCTGCGTTCGGCGTCAGCTCAAGCACCGTCTGGCCGCACGGCAGGTCGTGGCCAAAGCACCCGGCCCCCGTCACCTCTACCCCAAGGCAGGTGGCGGCAGGCGTGGAGAGGCCAGCGGGTGCGATCAGCGTACCGGGGCGGGCGGGGACAGTGACTGTCATTTCGATAGGCATGGAAATGTCCCTACCCGCCAGCCTGTGACGGTTTGATGACAGGCGCGTCGTTCCGCAAAAGCATCAGCAGCGCCAGACCCGTCAGCGCCACACCGCCCAAGACCAGCGCCGGCGGCGCGCCGTTGCCCATCGCCAGCTCCCACAGGATGACCCAACTGGGCGTGAGATAGGTATAGGCCATCACCTTGGCCGAGGGCAGGCGCAGAGTCGCAAATTGCAACAGGACGAAGGTGGCCGCACTCGCGAAGAGCGCCGTGTAGAGGATCGTGACCCAGACAAGCGGGCGCAGCGCTGTCCAGTCCGTGGCTGCGATGTCTGCGGCACCATAAAGCGCCATCAAGACCCCGCCGCCGATCAGCATCCCGAAGGTAAAGACGACCGGACGCTCACCGCGGTTCAGCCGCGCCACCATGGGCGTGTAGATGGCATGGGCGAGGCAGCCGAAGAAATAGATCACCTCCCCCCGCCCCACCTGAAACGCGGCCAGCGCGGCCAGATCGGCGCGAAAGATCACCCACAGCGCGCCCGCGGCCCCGATGGCCAGCGCCAGCGCCATGCGCGGGGTGGTTACCTGTCGCAGTAGAAGCCACCCAAAGACGCCAGCCATCACCGGGGTCAGCGTAAACACTGCTGCAGCGCTTACCGGCGGCGCGGTTTTCAGTCCCTCGAACATCAGAACGAAATAGGTGCCGAAGAGCCCACCCAGCAAAAGGTAGCGCCACGGCGCAGCCCATGCGCTGCGCGGCGCCCCGCCCGTGGCCATCACCGCGACCCCGATGACAAGCGCGGCAATCCCGAAGCGCACCGAATTCAGCGCAGCGGGCGCAAGTTCTTCGGCGACCTGCGCACCAAGCGAAAAAGATCCCGCCACCAGCGCTGAAAAAAGCAACATGGCGACGTGACCCTGGCCGGCAGGGCTCATCCCTGCCAGTCTTTCGCCGCGCTCTTGAGGAAGGACAGAAAGGCCTGAACCTTGGCCGTCCGGTGCAGATCGACATGCGTCACCAGCCACAGCGGGGCCGACCATGTCTCTTCTCGGGGAAAGACTTCGACGAGGCCCGGATGCTGCTCGGCTTCTGTCACGGGCATGAAACCAATGCCAGCACCGGCCAATATTGCCTTTTCCAGCGTGCGCACATCCGCGCTGCGAAACGTCACGGCGGCGCGCGGCACCCTTTCGGACAGCCAACGATTGAAAGGCGCGCGACTTTCGTCACTGTCATGCGCGACAAAGCGGTGGCCTTTGCAGTCCGAAATGCTGACTGGCGTGCCATAGCGCTCAAGATAATCTGTGCTCGCATAGAGCCCCATCGCTTCTTGCACGAATGGCTGCACCACATTGTCCGGCTGATCGGGCGCGGTACCTGCGCGGATCGCCACATGGGCTTCGCCATATTCCAGCCGAAACAGTCGGTCGCCCGTCAGGTATCGGACAATGACATCGGGATGCAGGCGTTGAAAGGCTGTGAGCACGGGTGCCATGCGCGGCGCGAGCGACACGAGCGAGGTGACTACCAGCTCACCAGCAACGCCAGAGCCTTGGCCCTTGATCCGCCCCATGAGCTGACTGAACTGATCGTCGGTCGCCTGCGCGACCTGCAAAAGGTCCTGCCCGGCCTCGGTCGGCGTATAACCGCGTGCGTGGCGTTGAAACAGCTTCACACCCAGGCGTCCTTCCAACGCGTCAATGTGGCGGATCACGGTCGCATGGTGCACGCCAAGCGCATCGGCGGCGCCGCTGACCGTGCCCGCGCGGGCAACATGGTAGGCTGTCTTGATCTCATCCCAGTTCTCCACCCGACGCTCCTGTGCAAAAATGGACAGATACTGCGCAGAATGTGCAATTGCGTTCATTTTTGCAATGACCAAATCTGGGGGCATAACAGAATTGGAGCCTTGCCATGACCATCCTTCATATCGACGCCTCTGCCCGCACCGACGGGTCTGTCACGCGCCAACTTTCCCAGCAGACCGTCGACAAGATCGGCGGCGACGTGATCCGCCGTGACCTCGCCAACCCGTTGCCCCAGATTGACGAAGCGTGGCTGGGCGCAAACTTCACGCCGGCAGCGGACCGCGACGCCGAAGCTAAGGACCGACTCGCTCTGTCAGACACGCTTGTGGACGAGCTGACGCGTGCAGACACCATCGTGATCGGCGCGCCGGTCTATAATTTTGGGGTCCCCGCCGCGCTCAAAGCGTGGATCGACCTGATCGCCCGCGCGGGCCTCACGTTCCGCTACACTGAAAACGGGCCTGTGGGTCTGCTGACGGGCAAGCGCGCCATCATCGTGGTCGCCAGCGGCGGAACACCCATTGGGTCCGACATCGATTTCACCTCCGGCTACTTGCGTCACATCATGGGCTTTATCGGGATCACCGATGTCGAAATCATCGCCGCAGACCGCGTGATGGCGCAGCAGGACAAGGCGATCGAAGAGGCAGAAGCCGCCATCGCGCAACTGGCCGCTTGACCCACAAGCCGGGGGCGGCGCGGCTCCGCCCCCTTCACTTGGCCACGAAAACCTCCCCCGGAGGGTTCCCAAATCTTGCCAATTGCGCTGTCGCTTGCCAGCCTCGTGCAATGACCGTTGTGCGCAACCTGCCAAGCCAACTGATCCTCGCCCACGCCCCCTGGCTGCTCGGCGGCGGGCTGATTGTGTGTATTGTCGCCTGCGCTTCCGCCGGACTGGCCTTGATTGCCGCGGGCCAGACGGCTGGCCTCTGGACGGTCCTCGCCGGCGCGGGCGTCCCACTGGCGCTGTTCGCGCTTTGCATCAAGCGCAATCAGGCCATTTTTGACGCGCGCGCAGGCACCGTCACCCTGCAGCGCCGCACGATCTGGCGTTATGAGGCGCAAACGATTCCCCTACTCAGTGTGCGTGAAGCCGCGCTAGAGGAACTGAAGGACACCGCCCGGCCGGTTCTGGTCGTGGACGGCGCACCGGTACCGCTGGTTGAGGCGCATGAGGGCGGCAATGCCCCCCGTCGCGCGGTTGAGGCGATCAACATCTGGCTGGCACAAGCATAACCGGAAGTTGAAGACAGAACACCTGTTATGGTGTAGCCTGCATGCGTCGCGCCAACGTCATTTCCGGCCGCGGCCACATTGATCGAACCTTTTTTGACACAAGGAGGCCCTTATGGACCCAAGGCATTTGCAAATGCTCATGGCCGCAACAGGTGATTATTCAGGCGGCATTGACGGGGCGCTTGGCCCGATGTCCGAAACCGCCATGCGCGCGGTTGAGGCGCGCCACGCCAGCGCCTACACCTTTGACCACACGACAACGACCGACGCCCGCCGCCGCGCCGCGGTTGCGCAAGCCTGCTTGAACCAACTGGGCCACGACGCAGGGATCGTGGACGGCTGGATCGGCGTGAACACGACCGAGGCGCTGAACGCGTTCCTGTTCAAGGCCAGCACCGGCGAGGCCGAGGTGATCGACCGCACCCCGGCGCCCGGCTTCAACGGCGCGGACACCATCCCGACGCAAAGCGAGGTCGGCACCGTCTACGGCACGCCCGGGGCCCAGATCCAGAGCCGCCTCGTGACGATCAAGCTGCCCTTCAAGCTGCGGATCGACTGGAACCTGCGCCAGCGCACCAACAAGATCCGCGTTCACCGCGATTGTGCCCCGGGGCTGGAGGCTGCGCTGATCGCCGTGCGCGCCCATTATGGCGAGGCAGAGATGGAACGGCTGGGCATCGACCGCTACGCCGGGGCCTACAACCACCGCAAGATGCGCGGCAGCAACCGCTGGTCGATGCACGCCTATGGCTGCGCCATCGACTTCTACGCCGAACCCAACGGCCTCCGCATGGCCTGCCCGCAGGCGCTGTTCTGCGGCGCGGAATACCAGCCCTTCCTCGATATTATGGAAGAGCACGAATGGCTCCCCGCCCTGCGCCTGTGGGGCAAGGACGCCATGCATTTCCAACGCGCGCGACTTTAGTCGCAGGCCTCAAAGTGCCTTGGCGGCGCGGCGGGCAACGTCCAGATCACAAGCGGTGGCGTAGCCCATCGCACGTTTGATCCCGGGCAGCAGCGCTGCGCCGTTCATTGCAAAGCTGAGCTCAATCAGACCGGCCGCGCCAAACTGCGCACGCACCGCGTCGCGGCTCTGCGCATCGTCTTCGCGGCGGCCCACGACACTATCTGCCAAACGCGCCACAGCGGCGAGGTCTTCGGGCAGCGCATCATAGTGGCCGGACAGGACCTGATCGACCAGAGCTTCGGGCAGTCCGGCCAATCCCGCGAGGTTGATCTCTGCAGTGACGCAGGTGCCGCAATCGGCTGCGACGGCCCCACGCAAACGCGCGGTGTGGTAGGCGGCTGGCGGCACTTTGCGCACCGGATCAAGGAAACCGAATATTTTGTTGTACCTAAGCAGCAGCCGCAGATCGGTGGCCGCAATTTCGCGCACATAGTCCAGCGCCACACCAAGCCGCGCTTCGGCGCGCCCTATCACGGCTGAGCTTATATGACTGATAAACACGACGATCGTCTCCCGAATAGCATACCTTTTTGTATACAGGGGCGCGGAAACATACAATAAGGTATGTAGAAAGAGGGGAATCATCATGGCGTTTTGGATGTTCACTGCCGCTGGCGCATTGGCGGCGTTCTGGTGTTGCGTACACCTGATCGCCGGGGGGCGGGATATCGCCGCGCCCTTGCTGGCGGCGCAGGATCTGGCGGATGAAGTGCGCGAGACGCAGTACCTCTGCTGGCATTTCACCAGCGTCGCGATTGCCGGCATCGCGGGCTTTTTTCTGTGGGCCGCTTTCTCCGTCGATCCGGCCTATGCAATCGCGGGCCTCATCCTGTCCGGCGGGTTCGCAATTGTCGGCATCGGGCTGGTCGTGGCGCGGCGCGGCAATCACCTTGTTACGCCGCAGGGCTGGCTTTTTGTGCCTGTCGCTGCGCTAGGCCTTGCCGGACTGCTGGCATGAGCCGCAAGCACAGGTTTCGGGCAGAGGATTGGGTTCATCTGGGCCTGAGCCGCCTGTCGGAGGGCGGCGCCGAGGCGGTGAAACTCGAAGCGATCTGCGCAGCGGCAGGGCTGACCCGCGGCTCGTTCTACTACCACTTCGAGGACCACCCGACCTTCCTCGTTGCGCTGGCGGAGCAGTGGAAGGCACGGCAGACGGATGACATTGCCGCGGAACATGCAAAAGGCGGCACGGCAGAGGCATTGACGGCCGCCGCTCTCACCATCGACTACAGGCTGGAGCTCGGCATCCGCGAACTCGCCCGCCGCCACCCTGCGATTGATGAAACAGTAACGGCCGCCGACAAGGTGCGGCTGGACGTCCTGTCCCGCCTTTATTCCAACCGGTTCGGGCTACCGCAGGAGGAGGCGCACGACCTCGCCTTTTTCGAGTACGCAGCCTTCAGCGGGATGATCCTTCTGTCACCTGACCTCCCGAAGGAAAGTCAGCAAAACCTGGCGGCCAAGTACGACGCGCTGATGATGAAGGCCCTGACACGCTAAACCGTTACAACCGTACTGCCCCAGTCAGGCAAATAAAGCGCAGCTAGCACAGCCGCTCCAGCCGCCCCTTACGCTTTGCGACATTCTTATAGTCCCACTGGATCTCGCGGCTTTTGCGGATCCATCGGGCCAGATCCTTCGCATCAATCTGTGCCACATCGGTATAGCGGATCGACGCGTCCCGGAACTTCCCCGTGCCCGGCCGCAAACCGGGTTCTTCAAAATCGGCACCGCTCCAGAACATCAGCCGGATGCAGCCCTTGAGCTTGCTGTAGCCGGCAACAGGGTTCCCAGAGAGGAACCAGACCGGATGGCGATGCCATATCTTCGCCGTCGCCTCGGGCAGACCGGCGTTCAAGGCGTCGCGCAGAGCATCGCAGATGGCACGATCTGCGGCTGTTTGCTTGGCATGGAAGGTGGCGATGTCAGCGGCACTCATTTCACACAAATACCACGTCTCGCATTCTGCCCAACCGATGCCGCCAATTGACTCGCATAGAGACTGCCGCTATTGCGCCAAAACAATCCGGAAGCACCTGCCTTCCGGTCCCGTCATCACACGGGATCGCCCCCTGCCAGCGTTGTACGCCCGCAGGGGCGTTTGCCGTTTAACCGCTTCGTTCTTAGGTTCGAGGCACACCCGCAACGCGCCAGAGGAGGCCCGGCATGTTTGAAAATCTATCCGAACGCCTGTCTGGCGTCTTTGACCGGCTGACCAAGCAGGGCGCGCTAAGCGAGGATGACGTCAAAACGGCCCTGCGTGAGGTACGTGTGGCGCTGCTAGAAGCGGACGTGTCGCTGCCCGTGGCGCGGGACTTTATCGCCCGCGTGCAGGAGGCCGCGACCGGCCAGGCGGTGACCAAGTCCGTCACGCCGGGCCAGCAAGTCGTGAAGATCGTGAACGACGCGCTGGTGGAGACCCTGCGCGGTGAGGGCGAGCCGGGAGACCTGAAGGTCGACAACCCGCCCGCGCCGATCCTGATGGTCGGCCTGCAGGGCGGCGGTAAGACGACCACCACCGCCAAGCTGGCCAAGCGGCTGAAGGACAAGGACGGCAAGCGGGTCCTGATGGCCTCGCTCGACGTGAACCGCCCTGCCGCGATGGAGCAGCTGGCGATCCTCGGCGTCCAGATCGGCGTCGACACCCTGCCCATCGTGAAGAGCGAAAACCCCGTCCAAATCGCCAAGCGGGCCAAAACGCAGGCGGGCCTCGGCGGCTACGATGTCTATATGCTCGACACGGCGGGGCGCCTCTCGATCGACGAAGAGCTTATGGCGCAGGTGGAGGCCGTGCGCGACGTCGCGAACCCGCGCGAGACGCTGCTGGTGGTCGACGGCTTGACAGGTCAGGACGCTGTCAACACCGCCCAGAACTTTGACGACCGCATCGGCATCTCGGGCGTGGTCCTGACGCGGATGGACGGCGACGGGCGCGGCGGTGCGGCCCTGTCGATGCGCGCGGTGACCGGCAAACCGATCAAGTTCGTCGGCCTCGGCGAAAAGATGGACGCGCTTGAGACCTTCGAGCCCGAGCGCATCGCGGGCCGCATCCTCGGCATGGGCGACATCGTCAGCCTCGTGGAAAAGGCCCAGGAAACCATCGAGGCCGAGCAGGCCGAAAAGATGATGCGCCGCATGGCCAAGGGTCAGTTCAACATGAACGACCTCAAGATGCAGCTTGAGCAGATGATCAAGATGGGCGGCATGGAAGGCATGATGGGCATGATGCCCGGCATGGGCAAAATGGCCGGCCAGATCAAAGAGGCCGGCATGGATGACAAGGTCCTGCGCCAGCAGATCGCCATGATCCAGTCGATGACCAAAAAGGAACGCGCCGCCCCGCAGATCCTTCAGGCATCTCGCAAAAAGCGCATCGCGGCAGGCTCCGGCATGGAGGTGTCCGACCTCAACAAGCTGCTGAAGATGCACCGCCAGATGTCGGACATGATGAAGAAGCTCGGCAAGGGCAAAGGCGGCATGCTGAAACAGGCCATGAAGGGCATGTTCGGCAAAGGCGGCATGCCCGAAGGCGTCGATCAGGCGCAGCTTGAGGCGGCGGCCAAACAGATGGGCCGTATGCCCGGCGGCCTGCCAGGCCTCGGTGGCGGCGGCATGGCCCTGCCCCCGGGCCTTTCGGGGTTCGGCAAGAAGAAATGACCGACCCGCTCACCAACGCCCCCACGCTCAGCACCGAGCGTCTGACCCTGCGCGGCCCGACCCGCGCGGACTTGGAGGCGTTTACGACGTTCGTGACGACGAACCCGCAGATGGCGGAGCAAGGCGAGACCGGCAGCGAAAGCGATGCGTGGTTCGCCTTTCTTGCCGGGGTGGGGCACTGGCAATGGCACGGCTACGGGTTCTTCATCCTGCAAACCCACGATGACCCGGCGCCGCTGGGCCGCGTGGGCATCCTGAACCACCGCGGCTGGGACCGGCCGGAACTCGCGTGGCATCTTTACGAAGGCAGTACCGGTAAGGGCTATGCGACCGAAGCCGCCACCTGCATCCGTGCATGGGCCGCTGAAACCCACGGCCTCACCCGCCTCGTCAGCTATATCCACCGGAGCAACTCCCGCTCGCAAGCCGTCGCGACCCGCCTTGGCGCAGTCGACAGTGGCGCGGTCCCGGTCCACGCGCCTGACGCGACGATTTGGGAACATCCCGAGGTCGCCGCATGATCCCGACCCTGACCACCGATCGCTTGACCCTGCGCGGCGCGCAGGCGTCTGACTTCGACGCCTATGCCGCACTGCTGGGCGACGCGCGCACCCGCTACATGGGCGGCCCCTACACCCGTGCCCGCGCGTGGGACATGTTCTGCAACATCACCGCGCAGTGGCAGATCAGTGGCTTTGGCGGGTGGATGATCGAAAGCGCGCAGGGCTTTGTGGGCGAGATTGCCCTCTGGCACCCGCCGCATTTCCCGGAGCCTGAACTTGGCTGGACCCTGACCGCGGGGGCGGAAGGACACGGCTATGCCTTCGAGGCTGCGGCGACCGCCCGCGACTGGTATTGGGCAAACACCGATGCCACCTCGGTCGTCAGTTATATCGACCTTGAAAACACCCGCTCCATCGCGCTCGCGACCCGGCTTGGCGCGCAGCCTGACCCGAACGGCCCGTGGGCCAAAGGCGACAGCCCCGAAGACACCGCCGTGTACCGCCACCGGAGGGCCGCATGACGCCTCCGACCCTCCGCACTCAGCGCCTGATCCTGCGCGCCCCCGGCCCGCAGGACATCGGCCCCTTTGCCGCGTTCTACGAGTCCGAAGCATCCAATTTCGTCGGCGGACCGCAAAGCCCCGCGGACACTTGGCGCTACCTCGCGCAGGTGATCGGCCACTGGACGATGCGCGGGTTTGGTCGCTGGATGGTCACGCGCCACGACGATGACACCGCCATCGGCCTCGTCGGCCTGCATTACCCGATGAACTGGCCCGAGCCTGAAGTCGGCTGGTACATCTGGGACGGCAACGGCAAGGGCTATGCCTCCGAGGCAGGTCGCGCCGCACGCGAATACGCCTATGACACCCTCGGCTGGACCACGGTGATCAGCATGATCGCGCCCGGAAATGATGCCTCCGTCAGGGTGGCAGAGGCGATGGGTGCCGTGCGCGAAGCGGACTGGTGTCTTCCCGGGCGGGAGCCGATCATGGTTTACCGGCACCCCGGCCCGGAGGCGGTCTCATGATCGCCGAAACGCTCAGCACGGCGCGCCTCACGCTGCGCAAACCGCTGGCCGGCGACGTGCCGGCCTACACCGCCTATTGCATGTCAGACCGGGCAGGCTTTGTCGGCGGCCCATTCACCGAGGCGCAAGCGTTTGAGAAGTATTGCGCGATGGCGGGCCACTGGGCCCTGCGCGGCTACGGCCGCTACGTGATGGTGCACAATGGCGCGCCCATCGGCCATGTCGGCCCGCTTGGCATTGACGCGGGCCAACCCGAAATGACCTGGACGCTCTGGGACGGCGCCGCCGAGGGCAAAGGCCTCGCCACCGAAGCCGCCACCGCGGTCTGGGATCACCTGCGCGCGCAAGACTGGCCCGAGATGATTATCCGCATCCTGCCGGACAACGCCGCCTCCATCGCCATCGCCCGCCGCATTGGCGCCACCCAGACCGATGAGGCCGCGCCCGCATGGTACGAAGGCGCCCTCACCTTCCGCCTGCGCCGCGAGGTGCCGGCATGACCGTCACATTCGCCGCCCCGACGCTTGAGACCGAGCGCCTGATCCTGCGCCCGCCACAGGCCAGCGATTTTGACGCCTACGCCGCATTTTTCGCATCGGACCGCGCAAAGTTCGTCGGCGGCCCGATCCCGAGCGAGCGGTCTTGGCGCACTTTGGCGCAAGAAGCGGGCCATTGGGTCCTGCGCGGCTATGGCCGCTGGATCGTCACCGAAAAAGGCAACGACGCGGCCATCGGCATTATTGGCCTGTGGTACCCCGAAGGCTTCCCAGAGAACGAGCTGGGCTGGGACCTTTTCGACGGCGCCACGGGCAAGGGCTACGCCACGGAAGCGGGCCGCGCCGCGCGCGACTACGCCTACAATACCCTCCGCTGGACCACGCTCACCTCGATGATCGACCCGGCCAACAGGGCCTCTGCCGCAGTCGCCACCCGCCTTGGCGCCACCTACGACTACGACTTCGAACACGAACGTTTCGGCCCGGTCCAAATCTGGCGCCACCCCGGCCCGGAGGAACTGATATGATGCTTCACTTGGCCAAGAAAACTCCCCCCGGAGGGCCGGCCTGCCGCCCCTTACCCCGAAACGAGGCTTCGAGATGACCGAAGACCAAATCCGCGCAGCCGAGATCCTGAAGGAGCACCGCGCCAGCATCGACCGGCTGGACGCGATCCTGATTTATACGCTCGGCGAGCGGTTCAAACACACCGAGGCCGTGGGGAAACTCAAGGCCGAACACGACCTTCCGCCCAGCGATCCTGCCCGCGAAGCCGCGCAGATCGCACGGCTCGAAGATTTGGCGAGGCGGGCCGACGTGGACCCCGAATTCGCCAAGAAGTTCCTGAACTTCATCATTGCCGAGGTTATTCGGCACCACAAAGCGCACCAGTCCTGACGGCTGGCGCATCACACTGACCTTAAAGGAAAAACAACCATGGCTATGAAAATTCGTCTCGCCCGCGGCGGCTCCAAAAAGCGCCCGTTCTACCGCATCGTCGCCGCCGACAGCCGCATGCCGCGCGACGGCCGCTTCATCGAAAAGCTGGGCACCTATAACCCGCTGCTGCCCAAGGACAGCGAAGAGCGCGTGAAGATGGACGTCGACGCCGTCAAGGCATGGCTCGACAAGGGCGCGCAGCCGACCGACCGCGTCGCGCGCATGCTGGAAGCTGCGGGCGTTCTGGACAAGAAAGAGCGCAGCAACCCGAACAAGGGCACGCCGGGCAAGAAGGCGCAGGAGCGCGCGGAAGAGAAGGCTGCCAAGGCCGCCGCGGCCGCAGAGGCCCCCGCCGAAGAGGCTGCTGCAGAAGAGACTGCAGAGTAACTTTCAGCGCCAACAGCTCTAAACCCAGCCGAAAGGGCCCCCGCAACCGGGGGCCTTTTTTGATCTTCAAGTCAGGCGTTTGGCGAATGTGACCCTGTCCTCGCCCTTGGCAAAAAAATCCTGGATATGCCCCACTTGCGCATATCCCGATGACAGGTAAAGCCGCCGTGCCGCGTTCTGCGCTTCGGTCTGCGTCGTGTCGATGATCAACAACCCTGCACCGTTCTTGTGAAGTGTGCGCTCAGCAGCATCAAGGAGCGCGCGCCCAGTGCCCTGCCCCGCCGGATCGGCAGCGATCACGCGCAGGTTCCAAGTCGCATCTGTCAGTGGCTCAGGCTCGGCAAAGGCAAAACCACATACGCGCCCTCCACGTTCGGCTGTTAGCCAAAGTGCCGGTGCCCCCGAAAGGAAGGGTGCAATCATCGGGGTTAGTAAGTCCGCGGGAAAAAGGTTCACATCTGCAATGGCCGCTAAAGCGTCCGTATCGGTTGCGGAGGAGGGACGAATGGTAGGTGTCATGTGGGATCTCGGCGTCAAGGAATGCAAAAACCGCCGCGGAAAGCGTCCCGCAGCCCGGAGACCGAAATCACCTGTAGTGTATTCAGGAGCAGGCGCGTGCTGCAAGCGTGCACTGGACAGATCCAGCAAGCGGCGGCAAGACAGGAGTCATGTTCAAACTGCTTCGCCTTGTCATCCTTTTGCCTGCGGCGTTTGCCGCGGGCTGGGTTTACGAATCGCAAACAGCGGCGACGCGGTGCGTTGAAGCGGGCGGCGTGATGCGGGACGGAATCTGCCGGGGCGTGCAATGAGTGATGAACGGATCTGTGTCGGAGCCATTGGCGGCGCGTACGGTGTGCGCGGCGAGCTGCGGGTGAAGTCGTTTTGCGGTGAGCCGTCGGACATAGAGTCTTACAATCCTCTGACCCTCGAGGACGGAACCGGCTCTTTCACGCTAGCGATTGTGCATCCGATCAAGACCGGGTTTTCCGTGCGCATTGCCGAGGTGGCCACAAAAGAGGACGCTGACGCGCTGAAAGGCACTTTACTCTATGCCCGGCGCGATCAGTTGCCGCACCTTCCTGACGACGAGTTTTACCATGCCGATCTCGAAGGGCTCTCCGTGGTGGATACAGGCGGTGTCGCCCTTGGCACAGTGCGTGCGGTGCTGAACCACGGGGCGTCGGACCTCTTGGAAGTGGTGGTGCCCGGCGCGCGGGCCACGGTGCTGCTGCCGTTCACGAAGGCGGCGGTGCCCACGGTAGACCTTGCCGCCGGTCGCATTGTCGCTGACCCTCCCGAGGGGCTTTTTGAGGCGTGAGCGCCGTGCGCGTGATCCACGCCGGATTTCACAAGACCGGCACATCCACGATCGAGCATTTTTTGCTGCGAAACGCGAACGTTCTGCGTCCGCATCTTGAGGTGATAGCAACACCTCAGCTCGGCGAAGTTGTGGCGCTGGCCAAACGATATTCTGCCGCGCCGAAGCCGGCACGCCTGAGCGCGTTTGCGGCTGCCTTTGCACAGGCGATGCCGCCACAAGACCGCCCGACCTTGGTGTCTTGCGTCGATCTATGCGGCGGAATGCCCGGAGATCCAGGGGTGCAGGACTACCGGGCGGCCCCTGCGCTTGTCGGCGCAATGCGAGCGGCCGGGCCGGCCCGCTTTGCCTTTGGCGTGCGGCCCGGCGCGGCGTGGCTCCGCTCATTGTGGATGCAGAACCTCAAGGTGCACCGGCTAACCGACGATCTGGAGGCCTTTGCCGCGCGCTTTGCCGCGGTCAGTGACCTAGACGTGCAGACCGCGGCATTGGAGGACGCATCAGGCGGTTCGGTGCTGCGCCTACCGCTTGAGATGGGCGCGACGCATCCACTTGGCCTGGCCGGGCCGCTGCTGGAGCTGTTTGGCCTACCTGACATATCGCTGCTCCCGCAGAAGCCGCTGAAGGTGGGCCTGAGACCGGACATGGCCGCGCTGCTCCTCAAGATGAACCGATCGGACCTAAGCGACGCAGACCTACGCCGGACAAAGTCGGACGCATTGGCACTGATGAAAGCCACGCAATGACCGCGTTGATCACGATCCATGCAGGATTTCATAAGACCGGTACGACCTCTGCCCAAGCGGTGTTGCGGGCGAACCGCGACGTGCTGTCTCCCCACATGCGCGTGATCTTGCGCGCTGAGATGGTTGGGCTCTGCGAGGCCGCGCGCGTCTACAGCGTCAGTCGCGCGGCCGCGGACCTTGCACTGGTACGTTATGAGGCCGCCGTGCTGGGCGAAAACTGGGATGCGAGGACGGTTCTTCTCAGTTCAGAGGATCTGTGCGGGCATATGCCGGGGCGGCGCGGGCTTGTGGATTACGGCGCTGCACCCAAGCTGATGGCCGCCATCACCGATACATTTTCAGAGGTGCATCCGGACGCGGTACAACGGGTTATTCTGACGACGCGCGCACCCGGCCCATGGCTGCGCAGCTGCTGGCTACAGCACCTTCGCGCGACACCGATCACACAAGGCGCGGAAGCCTACGCGCAGGACTACGCCGCCTCGGCCGATCTGGCGGGCATTGCTGCCCAGATCACGCAGGCGGTGGATGTGCCCGTCGAGGTGCTGGCGCTCGAGCAGATTGGTGGGTTGCGGCTGGGGCCGGCGGAGGCGCTGCTGGGTCGTGTCACGCCGGGTATTGACTTGAGCGAATTGTCTCCCCTTCCTCCGGCCAATACTGCGCCGCCACAAGCCAAGATCGATGCGATGCTGACGCTGAACAGAGCTGGCATGCCCGAGGCACAGCGGCGGGCCGAAATGAAAAAGCTTCATGGGCGGTCGTGGTGATGCCCCGGCGCGTTGTTCTGCATATTGGCTTTCACAAGACCGGCACGTCGAGCGTGCAGGCGGTGCTTCGCGCCAATCGAGCCGTGTTGAAGCGGCATGCGGCGCTGCGACTGAAGCCGCAGATAAAGGAGTTGCTGCACGGATCGCGCGGCTATTCGACGTGGCGCGACCCGCTGAGCCTTGCCAAGACGGCGCGCCGTTTTGATGCGATGCTTGGCGCACTACCGGGGATGCCACGCCGGGCGCTTATTGTTTCGGCCGAAGAGTTGTCGGGCCATATGCCGGGGCGGGGCGACCTGATGGACTATGGCGCCGCACCGGAACTCGTACGGGTGTATGCAGGGTCGGTGCGCAAGCGGTTTCCGGAGGCACAATTGGTGATCTATGCCGGGATCCGCGAGGCGGAAGCGTGGCTACGCTCGGCCTATTGGGAACATGTGAAATCTTCTTCGATGGTGCTGGATTTTGACGCCTTTGCAGATCGCTATGCTGCTGCCGCGGATTTTGCCGCCATTCTGGACCGGGTGGCGGAGCGGGCAGAGGTGGACGTGACGTCGGGTGCGCTGGAGGCGCACCAGGACGACGCGTTGGGGCCAGCGGCGGGGCTTTTCGCACAATGCGATATGCCCCCCGACATCTTGAGTGCGCTGGCGCCGGTACCTGCGACGAACACGCGCCTGCCGGAGGCGGTTCTGCTTGACCTTCTGGCGGCAAACCGGGCCTATGCAGACCGCGACGCGCGCAAGGCCGTAAAGAAGGCGATCCTCGCCGCCCATGCCGGAGAGGCAGGATGACTGAGAACAGATCACATGGCCGCAAAGCCATTCGGCCAACACTCAAGCCATCATCGCTGATGGACGAAGCGCCGGATCTGGTGGGTGTATGGCAAGCGCGGATTGTGACGCTGTTCCCCGACACATTTCCCGGCGTTTTGGGCGCGTCGCTGACGGGCAAGGCGCTGCACGAGGGGCGCTGGCAGCTGCACACGCATGACCTTCGGACCTACGGTGTAGGCAAGCATCGGAACGTGGATGACACGCCCGCCGGGGGCGGCGCGGGAATGGTTCTTCGCGCCGATGTCGTGGGGGCCGCGCTGGCCGAGGCGCAAACCCACGCGCGGGGCCGCTGGCCGATCCTTTACATGTCGCCGCGCGGGCGGCGCTTTGATCAGGCGATGGCGCGCGATCTGGCCCGCTGTGACGGCCTGACGATCCTGTGCGGCCGGTTCGAAGGCGTGGACGAGCGGGTGCTGGAGCATTTCGGCGTGACCGAGGTGTCCTTGGGCGATTTCGTGATGACGGGCGGAGAGATCGCGGCGCAGGCGATGCTGGACGCCACCGTGCGCCTGCTGCCGGGTGTGCTGGGCAATGCGGAAAGCGCGGTAGAGGAAAGCCATTCGAACGGCTTGCTGGAGCATCCGCAGTATACCCGCCCCGCGGAATGGGAGGGACGGCATATCCCCGAGGTCTTGACGAGCGGAGATCACAGCAAGGTCGCCAAATGGCGGCGTGAGATGTCCGAACAGCTTACGCAAGATCGCCGGCCTGACTTGTGGGCCCGCAGACAGGACGAGACAGGCTGATTTTCGCTTGATCCCGCGCGACGCCCACCCTATACGGCGCGAGTTCGCTGCTATGGCATCCGGACCCCTTGGCGCGTGGCACTTTCCTTGAGGCCGACACCCGCACCATCGGAGCAGACATAGCGATGACACCTCCGCCCGGGCGCAATGCGGACCCGGACCAAGGCGCGGAGCTCTGGGATCGCGAGACACCTCCTCGGGCAAACCGGGGGCATCATAGGAGACAGGCCAGATGGACCTGATTGCACAGCTCGAGGCGGAACAGATTTCCGAGCTCGGCAAAGACATTCCCGACTTTAAGGCCGGTGACACGATCCGCGTCGGCTTCCGCGTGACGGAAGGCACCCGCACCCGTGTTCAGAACTACGAAGGCGTCTGCATCGCACGCAAGGGTGGCGACGGCATCGCGGCGGCCTTCACCGTGCGCAAGATTTCCTTCGGCGAGGGCGTGGAGCGTGTGTTCCCCCTCTATTCGACGAATATCGACAGCATCACCGTTGTGCGCCGTGGTCGCGTGCGCCGGGCCAAGCTGTACTACCTGCGCTCGCGCCGTGGTAAATCCGCGCGGATCGCAGAACAAACCAACTACAAACCCAAGAAAGACGGAGCATCGGCATGAAAGCGGACACCCATCCCGACTACCACCTGATCACCGTCAAGATGACCGACGGTACCGAGGTGCAGATGAAATCGACCTGGGGCAAGGAAGGCGACACGCTGTCGCTGGATATTGACCCCACCGTTCACCCTGCGTGGACCGGTGGCAGCAGCCGCCTGATGGACACCGGCGGGCGCGTGTCGAAGTTCAAGAAGAAGTACGAAGGCCTCGGCTTCTAAGCCTTTAGGTACATTTTTTGGAAAAGGCGCAGGGCATATCCTGCGCCTTTTTTTTGGGGCGTTCGGAAATTGCTAACCCAATCGCCCTAGCCTGTCCCCTGCAGCGTTCAGAGGGATCAGCGGCCATGCGAAACGGAGCGGAAGAAGCAGGACTGGCACAGGTCAGGGTCGAATTGCGCGCGGGCAATACGCGCGCTGCGATGCTTGCGGCGGAAGCGATGGCGCCCCTAGCGCCGCTCAGCCCGGACCTGTTGCTGCTGCGCGCTGAATGCGCGATCGCAGACGGTGACGCGGGCAAGTCAATTGGACTGCTGGATCAGGCGCTGATGGTGCGCGACAGTGCCACCCTTTGGGCGGCAAAGGGCCGTGCGCTGACGGCGCTCGACGAATGGGCCCGGGCCGCGCTGTGTTTTCAGCGTGCTGACGCTTTGTCGCCCGCAAGCTTTGGCGCTGAAGCATCTGAGGTTTTGCGCCGCGCGGGGCGGCCAAAAGATGCCGTAAGCATGGCAGCCCGTGCAGCTGACCCGGTCGCTTTGGCGGCCGCGCTGATGGATTCCGGCGATGCGGGCGCCGCCGAAGACACGTTGATCGGCGCCGGACTGCAAACACCGGGCGCAATGGCCCTGCTGGCCCGCTGGCGTGCGGAGCATATGCCCGTCGAGCAAGCGCTTGCCGCCGCCAGCCAGATCGAATTTTCGCTACTGGGGGGTCCCGATCGGCAGGCGCTTGCGCAAATGTTGCCAGCGGACCGGATGATTGAGGCGACAGCGATCCTGCATGAAGGCACGCAAACAGGTACCGCGGCGCAGGTGGCATCTTGCCACCACGCTCTGGGACGAATTGCCATTGCGAAAGGTATAACCGAGCGTGCTCGCGCGCATTTCAATGCCGCACATGACATTGGCGGTGCCGCAGGCCATCCCGCCGCGCGGGACCTCATCACTAACGCAAGCCGAATGCTGCACTTGACCATTCCGCTGTGCCGCTTGCCCCGGCAGGGTCCGATGCCAATTCTGATCAGTGGCGCCGACACAAGACGCTGTTCGGCCTTGGCCCAAATCATATCAGGTGCCGACAAAGCGTCTCTCCCGCGCCCGCTGCCCGGCCTCGTCGCAGTGCTTGTCACCCTGATGCGCCGGTTGGCGCACACGGCGATGCACTCGATTAGCGCCGATGAGGTGATACAAATCTCGGCCGATCTGCACCGCACTTTGCGAGAAAGCGCAGGCAATGCAGAGGTTGCGATCGTGACGGACCCGTCCTTGACACGGTGGCTGCCACTTTTGGTCCGAACCCTCCCCCGCGCGCGGTTCATGCACATTACTGATCGCACGGCCAACGCCGCCCGTACACTCGAGTGCGCACATCCCAGTCACGGCGTTATCTCGGCCCCACGCGAGGCCATGGACCTTGCCATTCTGTGCGACAGGCTCGCAGGCCGCGCCCAGACACTGGCCCCAGAGCGCGTCTGTATCCTGAGCGCGGAAGCACTTGCGCAACCGTCGGCCGACCTCAGACGTGCGGTGCTTGGCTTTGCCGGCATTGGCCCGACTAGCCAGAAGCACGTGCGCCAGCACGCAGCATGATAACGCAAAGCACCGGATAAGGACGCTAGGCAAAGCCGGATCCCCTACATATAGTGCTGGCCAATAGGCGGTTGGGCCCGTTGGGTCAGTGTGAGGACAGGCATGGCGCATATCATCGTGGTCGGCAATGAGAAGGGCGGCGCCGGAAAGTCGACCGTATCCATCCACTTGGCCACAGCGCTTGTGCGTATGGGTCACCAGGTTGCGGCGCTGGACCTTGACCTAAGGCAGCGCAGCTTTGGCCGCTATGTCGAAAACCGGCAGACACATATGGCTGAACATGGGCTGAGCCTCGCGTCACCGGACCTGCACGAGTTGCCCGAGATTGACGCAAGCACCCTGAAACCCGGTGAGAACGTGTATGACCACCGCCTGTCTGCCGCGATTGCCGAGCTTGAAGCAGACACCGACTTCATTCTGATCGACTGCCCTGGTTCGCACACGCGGCTGAGCCAGGTGGCCCACTCGCTGGCGGATACGCTGGTCACTCCGCTCAATGACAGCTTTGTCGATTTCGACCTGCTGGCCCATGTCGACGCCAGTGGCACGAAGATTCTTGGCCCGTCGGTCTATTCTGAGATGGTCTGGAACGCGCGGCAACTGCGCGCACAGGCCGGCCTGACGGCTGTTGATTGGGTCGTGGTGCGCAACCGGATCGGCACGCAGCGTATGGTGAACAAGGAAAAGATGGAACGCGCGCTAAAAATGCTGTCGGAGCGAATTGGCTTTCGCGTGGCACCCGGCTTTTCGGAACGCGTGATCTTTCGCGAACTCTTCCCACGCGGCCTGACCCTGCTCGACCTACGCGATGTCGGGGTCAAACAGCTCAACATTTCAAACGTGGCGGCCCGGCAGGAACTACGTGAGCTGATGAAGGCGCTGAAGTTGCCCGGGGTCGAGATCAACTTTTGAGTGCGCCTCAGGCTTCGCGCCCGGCGAGACGTAACAGCACTTCGCGCAGCCTTTGCGCCTCTCCAGGTGGCAAAGCTGCAACAAGGTCTGCGTCGTAGCGTTCGGCAACCTGCCGCAGATCTTTAAACACGGCTTGACCCGCCGGTGTCAGCGCCAAATGCTCGACGCGCCGGTCCGCCGTGTCGCGCGCGCGGGACAGGTATCGCCGTGCCTCGAGCCGGCTGACCGCGCGGCTCACTTTTGTCTTATGCAGGCTCGCACGTGCGCCAATCTCCGATGCAGTCAGTTGACCATAAAGCCCAAGGTGAAACAGCACACGCCATTCAGTGCGCAGCATCCCATACCGGTCTTTGTACACTTGTTGAAACGAGAGGCTCGCGGCCTCTGCCGCCTGGTTCAAAAGGTAGGGCAGGAACGTGTTCAGATTGAAATCGGCCATCAGGACGCCTTGTTAGTTACAAAACCAACTATTATCTGACGCTGTACTTGGCAAGGGAGGAGCCACAGATGAACCGCCCCACCACACCGCACCGCATGATACAGGCGGCCTCGCCCGTCGGCACAACCGAGGGGTACATGCCCGGATTCGGCAACGACTTTGAAACCGAGGCTCTGCCCGGCGCGCTGCCGCAGGGCATGAACAGTCCGCAAAAATGCAACTATGGCCTCTATGGTGAGCAGTTGAGCGGCACAGCCTTTACCGCGCCCAGCCACCAGAACGAGCGCACGTGGTGCTATCGCATCCGTCCGTCGGTGAAGCATTCGCATCGCTATGCGCGCATCGATCTGCCCTTCTGGAAAAGCGCGCCGCACATCCCCGAAGACGTGACCAGCCTGGGCCAGTACCGCTGGGATCCAGTGCCGCATACGGAAGAAAAGCTGACATGGCTGACCGGCATGCGCACCATGACGACAGCCGGTGATGTGAACACACAGGTCGGTATGGCCAGCCACATCTACCTCGTCACCGAGAGCATGGTGGACAGCTATTTCTACTCCGCCGACAGCGAGCTGCTGATTGTCCCGCAGGAGGGGCGCTTGCGCTTCTGCACCGAACTGGGGATCATCGATCTAGAGCCCAAGGAGATCGCGATCATTCCGCGCGGGCTGCTGTACCGGGTCGAAGTGCTCGAAGGTCCCGCACGCGGCTTTGTGTGCGAGAATTACGGGCAAAAGTTCGACCTTCCGGGCCGGGGGCCGATTGGCGCCAACTGCATGGCGAACCGGCGCGACTTCAAGACGCCCGTCGCCGCCTACGAGGACCGCGAGTCGCCGTCGACCGTGACGATCAAATGGTGCGGCCAGTTTCACGAGACGAAGATCGGGCACAGCCCGCTGGACGTCGTGGCCTGGCATGGCAACTACGCCCCGGTGAAATACGACCTGCGCACCTATTGCCCGGTGGGCGCGGTGCTGTTCGATCACCCGGATCCGTCGATCTTTACCGTGCTGACCGCGCCGTCGGGCGTGGAAGGCACAGCAAATATCGATTTCGTGCTGTTCCGCGAGCGCTGGATGGTGGCCGAGGATACGTTCCGCCCGCCCTGGTATCACAAGAACATCATGTCCGAGCTGATGGGCAACATCTACGGCCAGTACGATGCCAAGCCCAAAGGGTTTATCCCCGGCGGGATGTCCCTGCACAACATGATGCTGCCGCACGGGCCGGACAAGAACGCGTTTGAAGGCGCATCGAACGCGGACCTTGAAGCGGTCAAGCTAGAAAATACGATGTCCTTCATGTTCGAGACGCGCTTTCCCCAGCACCTGACGGAGTTCGCCGCGAAAGAGGCGCCGCTGCAGGACGATTACATCGACTGCTGGTCCGATATCGAAAAGAAATTCGACGGAACGCCCGGCAAAAAATAGCGGCTAGGCGTGCGCCACGACGCCCTACATCCATAACGAGACAGACACGAAAGATCACGCATGCCGCTTGAAAAATCCTGGGTCGACAGCGCCAACAGTCCTGACGCCGACTTCCCACTCAACAACCTGCCTTATGGCGTCTTTTCGACGGAGGACCGAGACGCGCGCTGCGGCGTCGCGATCGGGGACATGATCCTCGACATGATGGAGGCCGAGGAGACCGGGCTGATCCAGCTGACAGAGCACCCGCTTTTCGACGTGCCGTTCTGGAACGAGTTGATGGAGGAAGGCCCCGCCGTCTGGGCCGCTCTGCGCGCGCGGCTGACATCGCTGCTGGCGGACGGCGGCGCAGAGCGGGACAAGGTCGAACCTTTGCTGGTGCCGATTGCAGAGGCGCAGATGCACCTGCCCTTTGTCGTTTCCGAGTTCACAGATTTCTATGCAGGCCGCCACCATGCCACTAACGTTGGCACGATGTTCCGTGGGCCGGAAAACGCGCTGCCGCCAAACTGGTTGCATATTCCCATAGGTTATAACGGCCGCGCGTCGTCGGTCGTTGTGTCGGGTACCGATATCCGCAGGCCCTGGGGCCAGCTAAAGGGACCAAATGACGACATGCCTCGCTTTGCTCCGTCACAGCGCTTCGATATTGAGCTTGAGATGGGAGCGATTGTTGGCACGGCGTCCGAGGGTCCCATCACCGTGGACGAGGCGGACGCGGCGATTTTTGGCTATGTGCTGTTGAACGACTGGTCCGCGCGGGACATTCAGGCGTGGGAATACCAGCCGCTCGGCCCCTTTCAAGCCAAGGCGACGGCGACATCGATCAGCCCCTGGATCGTGACCAAGGCCGCGCTGGCGCCATTCCGCACCACCACGCCGGAACGGGAATTCGAGCTGTTGGACCACCTGAAAGACACCGGCCCAATGCTGTACAACATTGATCTGAGCGTGACGCTTGCCCCCGAAGGCAAGGATGCCAGCACAATCGCGCGCACGAATTACAACGAGATGTACTACTCCTCCGCCCAGCAGCTGGCACACCATTCCACCTCAGGCTGCCCGATGAATCCCGGCGACCTGCTCGGCTCCGGCACGATCTCTGGCCCCGAAAAAGACCAGCGCGGCGCGCTCTTGGAGCTGAGCTGGGGCGGCAAGGAGCCGATCACGCTGGAGACTGGAGAAACCCGTAGCTTCATCGAGGATGGCGACACGCTCGGCCTGCACGGCCATGCCCAAGGGGACGGCTACCGAATCGGCTTCGGGGACTGCATTGGCAAGGTCCTGCCGGCCCTCGACGATCCATACAACCGCTAAGGCCTTCTTTTGGCGTGAAATATGCCGGGGTCTGGGGCAGAGCTCCAGTCCACCACCAGAAACAGGGAAAGACAGAAATGGCAAAAGCCTTCGCCTCCGCAGGAGACATGACCGAAAAGGAAATCTCGTTCACCGAAGTGGGCGAAGGGCTGTGGGCCTTTACAGCCGAGGGAGATCCGAACAGCGGCGTTATCATCGGCGATGACAGCGTCATGATCGTAGAGGCGCAGGCGACGCCCCGGCTGGCCAACAAGGTCATCGAAAAGGTGCGCGAGGTCACGGACAAGCCGATCAGCCATCTTGTGCTGACCCATTACCACGCGGTCCGCGTTTTGGGCGCGTCGGCCTATGGCGCGCCGCAGATCATCATGTCGGACAAAGCCCGCGCGATGGTCGCGGAACGCGGGCAAGAAGACTGGGACAGCGAGTTCGACCGCTTTCCGCGCCTGTTCCAGGGGCACGAGAGCATTCCCGGTCTAACATGGCCGACCACCACATTTAACGGCAAGATGAGCGTGTTTCTGGGCAAGCGCCGGGTCGACATCATGCAGCTGGGCCGCGCCCATACGGCGGGGGATGCGGTGATCCATGTGCCGGATGAGAATGTCATGTTTACAGGCGATATCGTGGAATACCATTCCGCCTGCTATTGCGGGGACGGGCACTTTGCCGACTGGCCAGTGACGCTGGGCAACATTCGGGATTTCGATGTGGACGCCATCGCACCCGGTCGTGGTGATGCGTTGGTGGGCAAGGACATGGTGAACGCCGCTCTCGACAATACCGCCGATTTTGTAGCCTCGACCTACCGCCCTGCGGCGCGCGTGGCCGCGCGCGGTGGCGACCTGAAGGAAGCATGGGACGCCGTGCGCGCCGAATGCGATCCGAAATTCAGCGACTATGCCATCTATGAACACTGCCTGCCCTTCAACGTCGCCCGCGCCTATGACGAGGCGATGGGCATCGACACGCCGCGCATCTGGACCGCCCAACGCGACAAGGACATGTGGGAGGCACTTCAAGGGTGAGGACCGATCCGCTCATAAGTGGCAAAGGCTCCAGTGGAGCTTTTGAGCGCCGAACGCGCGGAGCGCTGGCATAATGTCGTGGGCCGTGAACATCGCAATGGGCGCCCTGTTTGTCGTCTGGGCGGCGTTTATGTTCTATGCCCTCTTTGCCGTGCGGCGCATCGCGGCTGGTAAGACTGGGTCGCTGAACCCCGGCGTCGGCGCAACACTAAAAGCATGGCGGGTGTGGTTTACCGACCCGGCCAGCCGTCCACGCGCGTTGACGCTGGTATGGCTTACAGGCGCCGTCTTGCTTATGACTGGAGTCAACGCCTGGCTAATGGAGGCGGCTCAATGAAGAACAAATACGGCCCCACGCGCGGCGACCTGATGTTTCGGCTGACCTTCTCCGTCCTTGGTCTTGCGGCTGTGATCGGTGCCCTGCTTTATCGCGGTCTGCCCACGGGACCTGGCGGGTGGGAAGCGATTGGCATTGCAACGATTTTCTTTGGCGGCACCTTTGCCTGGACGATGTGGAAACTGATCAAAAAGGACCACCCAGATGGCCTATGATTACGCCCCTTTCCCGTACGACCCTCCTGCCGGTCTAACCGAAACCGAACCACGCCATCCGGTGGTGATCGTCGGTGCGGGGCCGATAGGCCTCGCCATGGCGATCGACCTCGCGCAGCGAGGCGTGCAGGCGGTGGTGCTGGACGACAACAACGTCGTCTCCGTTGGCTCCCGCGCGATCTGTTGGGCCAAGCGCACGCTCGAGATCTTTGACCGCCTCGGCGTAGGCGAGCGGATGCTGGAAAAGGGCGTGACATGGAAGGTCGGACGGCTCTTTCATGGAGGCAAGGAGGTTTATTCCTTCGACCTGCTGCCCGAGGATGGGCACAAATACCCGGCCTTCATCAACCTTCAGCAATATTACGTTGAACAGTACCTGGTCGAGCGTGCTCAAGAGTTGGGCGTGGATCTGCGGTTTCTGAACAAGGTGACGGCGCACCGCGACCACAGCACCCATGTCGAGATTGACGTTGAAACACCCGATGGCCCCTATACGCTTGAGGCGGATTACTACCTCGCCTGCGAGGGCGCCGGATCGCCCACACGCAAGCGTATGGACCTGCCCTTTGAGGGGCAAACCTTTGAAGAGCATTTCCTGATCGTCGATGTGGAGCTGCCGCACAGCCCGTTCGAGACGGACGATCCCGAGCGCTGGTTCTGGTTCGCCCCGCCCTTCCACAAGGGCCAAAGCGCGCTGCTGCACAAACAGCCCGACAACATCTACCGCATCGACCTGCAGCTTGGGCCAGAGACGGACCCCAAGGAAGAGGCGACCGAAAAAAAGGTGATTCCGCGGATCAAGGCGATCATCGGCGACGTGCCCTTCCGGCTGGACTGGATGAGCGTGTATAAATTCCGCTGTGCCAAGCTGGACGAGTTTGTGCACGGGCGGGTCATCTTTGTTGGCGACAGCGCGCATGTGGTGTCTCCCTTTGGCGCGCGGGGCGGCAATGGCGGCATTCAGGATGTTGACAATCTGGGCTGGAAGCTGGCGGCCGTTCTGAACGGGGCAGATGACGCATTGCTGGAGACCTATCAGGAAGAGCGCGGACACGGGTCGGCGGAGAATATCCTAAACTCGTCCCGCGCCACCAACTTCATGACCCCGAAATCGCCCATCGAAGCGCTGTTTCGCGATGAAGTCCTGCGGCTCGCGGCGGATCATCCATTTGCCCGCCGGCTGATCAATTCGGGTCGGCTGTCCGAGCCCTGCACGCTTGGCGGCATGACGCTGCAGACCGGGGACCATCCGCTTGTCGGGCGGGCGGTAATCGACGCACCGCTGGATGGCGGCTGGCTGATCGAAGCGGTGCAGGGGCGATTTGTGTTGCTGACGCTCGGCGCGTTTGAGGTGGAGGTGGATGTCGAGGTGCTTGCGGTGCCTAAGCCTAACGATGCTCTGCGCGCCCGCTACGGTACCGATTGCGCTTACCTGATCCGGCCGGACGGGCACATCGCGGCCGCGTTCGACACGCCCGATGCAGAGGTAATCACCCGGGCCACCCGTCAGGCCGGAGGCCGCACATGATCCTCGATGACAAATTGGGCGCGGCGGGCGACGCGGTTTATGCAGCGCTGATGCAGGCCCATGACGGGCTGAGCGAAGCGGAAAGCCACGCGCTCAACGCCCGGCTGGTCCTGATGATGATGAACGAGATCGGGGATGCGGAGCGGCTGAAGGCCTTGTTCGACGCGGCCCGCAGCTGAGCCCGGCAATTCTTCGAAGAATTGCTGGCCTGCGATCCTTTGAAGGATCGCCTACCCTGCGGCCCAGGCTTCGACCTCGACCACGAATTCGGGCCGGGTGAACCCCGAGACGATCATGAGGGTCGAGGAGGGCAGCACCGAAACCTCGGCCAGAAACGCGTCGCGTGCCGCCATATACCCCGCCATGTGCGCGCGCCCTGTCACATAGGCATTCAGGTGGCACACCTGCCCCGGCCCCATGCCCGCCTCGGCCAGGATTGCCGTGATATTGGCAAAACAGATCTCCGCCTGCGCCGCGGCGCCCTCCGGCACGGTGCCATCAGCGGTAAGGCCAAGCTGGCCCGACGTGCGCACGATCCGCGCCCCCGGGGGCAGTTCGATACCGTGAGAGTAGCGGGCAAAAGGCGGGGCAATGCTGGGCGGGTTCAAGGATTTCATGGGTTCACCCTTGCGCAGTGTAGCGGGATTTGAAAGGCTACTGATACTCTCTGGCACAGAGTCTAAAGGGCCTTGATCGCATCATTTCCGATGGAGGGAACGGTGAGCAAAAGGCTTTTATGCATCCGGCACGGCGCTGGCCCGACGGATGACCGCGTGACAAATTGGTGTGTCCAGAACGGTGTCACCGCTGACATTCGCAGGCCCTTTCGGGGCGAGGAGGCCGGGCAGATTGCCCCGGACGTCGCGGGTGTTGTTGTGTATGGCGGCATGTTCGATGCTGATAGCGAGGCGACCAACCCCTTCTTGCGGGACGAATACCGCCTGATCGACGATGCGCTGCGTGCAGGCGTTCCCTTTCTTGGCATCTGCCAGGGCGCCCAGATGCTGGCCCGCGCGCTGGGGGCGTGGGCGGGCGCGCGTGAGGATCTGCACGAATTTGGCTATTACGAGGTGTCGCCGACGGGCGCCGGGTCGGACTTTCTGCCGCGCCCGATGCACTTTACCCAGGCCCATTGGCACACCTTCGACATTCCAGACGGGGCGACGCATCTGGCCACCAGCGCGTTGTTTCCCAATCAGGCGTTCCGGCATGGCAAGGCGCTTGCGGTGCAGTTCCATCCGGAGGTCACGATCGAAGGCTTTCGGCGCTGGCAGATCGGCAATTCCAGCTACGGCAAGCCCGGCTGCCAGACGCCAGAGACGCAGGAAACGTTGATGCTGGCCCATGACCGGGCGCAGGCCGATTGGTTCTACGCGCTGATGGACGACATGTTCGGACAGGCGGCATGATGCAGGGGTTTTGGGCGGATCAGAGCAGCCCGTCGCTGCGCGCATTGCCGGATGACCTGATCGCTGTGCTGCCCCTTGGCGCGACAGAGCAGCATGGCCCGCACCTTCCCCTGTCCGTGGACAGCGATCTGGCGCTGGCCGCGGCGACGGGGTGCCTTGCGCATCTGGACCCGGCGCAGCGCGTGCTGATCCTGCCCGCGCTGACGGTGACCAAAAGCAATGAACACAATGGCTTTCCGGGGACACTTTCACTGAGCGCAGAGACCTTGCTGGCGGTGTTGCGCGACCTCATTGCGTCACTGGCGCGGAGCGGGGTGCAGCGTCTGCTGCTGCTGAACGGGCATGGCGGGAACACCGCACTTCTGGAGGTCGCAGCGCGCGAGGGGCGGATTGATCACGGGATGATCGTCGCGCATGCGAGCTGGTCAGCCTTTGCCGATTACGACGATCTTTTTGATGCCCGCGCGTTGGCCTACGACTTGCATGCGGGCGATTTCGAGACCTCGGCGATGTTGGCCTTGAGGCCGGGCGCCGTTGACATGGACAAGGCCCAAGACTTCCGCACCGCCATGCAGGATTGGGAGGATGCGGGCCGCCTGACCGGTCTGACCGGCCAGCCCGCGCGCCCTGGCTGGGTCATCGAGGATCTGAACCCGGATGGGGCGCTTGGCAATGCTGCGGCCGCGACGGCGGATCGGGGGGCGGCGCTTATGGACCGGGCGGCGCGCGGCCTTGCGCGGTATCTGGCAGACTTTGCGACATTTGAGATGGGCCGCTGATGCGCGATGTGCTTGTGCCTCGCACCCTGCTGCGCGATCCGGCCGGCTTTGGCGGGGCGCCCGATGGCGACTGCCTGCGCGGGGACCTCGTGGTCACCGGCGCTCGGGTCACGGGCATGACCGCTTCAGAGGCAACCAAACGCCCCCGTATGGTCATTCCCGCCCTTGCAGAGGCGCATTGCCACCTCGACAAATGCCACACGATTGCGCGGCTGGGTGCTGTCGGTGGGGATTTGCGGCAGGCCATCGCGCGGCAGTGGGACGACAAGGCCAACTGGACCGAGGACGATCTGCGCACCCGCGCGGGCCGCGGCCTGCGCGGGGCCGAAGCGGCAGGATGCAGCGCGCTACGCACCCATGTCGACTGGGGCACCGTGCCGGAGCCGCCGCTGGCCTGGTCCGTGATGGCGGACATGGACTCGCCGCTGGAGCTGCAACGCGCCGCGCTTTTGGGCATCGACCAGTGGGCGGACCCGGACTTTGCCGCCGCCGTGGGCCCGCATCTGCACGGCGGCGTGCCGGGGGCGTTCATCCTTGGGCACGACAAGACGCGGGAGGGGCTGCGCGCGATCTTTGGCTACGCGATTGCGCAGGGCGCGCCGCTGGATTTTCATGTGGACGAAGGGCTGGGCGATCTGGACGGGGTCGAAGCCGTTGCGGACATGGCGCTCGAGATGCGGTTTGACGGGCCGATCCTGTGCGGCCACGCGGTGGGGCTGATGGACAAAGCCCCGGCCGATTTCGCCCGGATCGCGGAGAAATGCGCCCGGGCCGGGATCACCATCTGTGCGCTGCCAACGACGAACCTCTACCTGCAGGGGCGCTCGGACGGCACCCCGGACCGGCGCGGGCTGACCCGGCTGCGCGAGCTGCGTGCAGCGGGCGTGCCTGTCATCGTCGCCTCGGACAATGTCGGCGATGCGTTTTGCCCGACCGGCCAGCATGACCCGATGGCGGCGCTGCATCTGGCGCACCTCGCCGCTCACCTTGACCCGCCGATGTCCGATTGGCTGGGCATGATCACCACTGACGCTCGCAAGGCGTTGGGGCTTGAGCCCATATACGTTGACGGCGCGCCGCAAAGCGCGCTGCGCCAATCTTCGGCGGCGAGCGTAGCCGATCTTGTTGCCGGCCGCGCACCGCTGACCCCTCTAATGATGGAGCATTGAATGAGCATTTCTGGACAGACCGATCACGTCGACTGGCCCGCCGTTGCTGCTGCACTGGACCCGGTCGAGATCATTGATGAAACCGTGCTGGTCAAGAAACGAAGCCGCGATTTCTTTTGGTATTCGCCGATCCTGAATGCCGAATTGAAGAAGTGCTTCGGCGATCTGGTTGCGCTGCCCAAAACACCGCAGGAGATGGTAAAGGTTCTGGCGACCGCTTACGCCCATGACCTGCCTGTGGTCCTACGCGGGGGTGGAACAGGCAACTATGGTCAGGCGGTGCCGATGGCTGGCGGGCTGATCATTGAAACAACGAGCATGAACAAGGTGCTTGAGATTGGCGACGATTTCGTGCGGGTCGAGGCTGGCGCGCTGATGGCAGACATCAACACAGCCTTGGCCCCGCATGGGCGGGAGATGGCGATGTTTCCGTCAACTCAGGACATCGCCACCGTAGGCGGCTTTGTCGCGGGGGGCAGTGCCGGGATCGGGTCGATCGCCAACGGTGCGTTGCGTGACCCGGGGAATTTACGCGCCTTGAAGGTGATGAGCGTTGAGGAAACGCCGAAGGAACACCTGTTCGAAGGACCCGATACGCTTCTGATTCACCACGCCTGGGGACTGAACGGGGTGATTACAGAGGTCACGCTGCGCACGGTGCCCAAGCGTGACTGGGTTGGCGGGCTGGCTACCTTTGACAGCTATGAGGCGGCCTATGCCTGCGCGCATGAGATCGCCAAGGCCGAAGACGTCGCGCGCAAGCTGCTGACCACGGTTGATGCCCGCATCTGCGCCTATTTTCCCCGGCTCGAAGGGCATATCCGCGCCGAAAAACATCTGCTTGTCTCCATGTTCCCCGCCGAGGATGAGACCGCCTTTCGTGCGCTGATCGAGGCGGGCGGCGGGCATGTCGACCAGGTGCTGACCGATGCGGACCGGGAGGCGCGCAAGCTCCCGCATATGTATGATTTCAGCTACAACCACACGACGCTGCAGGTCCTGAAGGCCGACCGCAGCGCAACCTACCAGCAGGTTGGCTGTCCGACCCCGCCGGACGCGGACAAAATCGCCGATCTGCGCGGCAAGCTGGGCGATGATGTCTGGATGCACCATGAATTTGCGCGGGTTGGCGGCGACATCGTGACCTTCGATCTGCCGATCATCTGGTTCAAAACGCCCGAGCGGCTGGAAGAGATCAACGCAACCTACGAAGCGAATGGGTTTCCGGTCTACGACGCGCATACCTATTTTGTCGAAGGCGGGGGATTAAAGCCGGACTACACGCATCTGGCATGGAAAAAGCGGCTGGACCCGAAGGGTCTGCTGAACAGTCCGAAAAGCCGGTTTTGGTGCGACATTCGTGACAACAGCCCCGAAGAGATCGAAGCGATGGGAGCGCACGCATGACCTGGGAAACATCGCCGATCCATGACCGCTTTGGCGTGCAGATACGCGGGCTGCAGCTGGCCGACCTGACCGAAGACAGTTTTCCGGCTTTTCGCGCTTTGTTCGAGGATCATTCGGTGCTCTTGCTGCGCGGGCAGGAGATTGACGACGCGGCCCACATGCGCCTTGCCCAGATGTTCGGCCCGATCGAGGACCGGATGGCGGACGAACGCAAGGAAGGCGAGGCGTTTAAGGTGCCCGAGGTCAGCAATATCCGCGACGACGGCTCGGTCACCGGGGAGATGGACCTGCACACGCTGAACCTGAAGGCCAACATGCTGTGGCATTCCGACAGCACCTTTCTGCCGGTGCCCGCGCTGACCAACATCCTGATCGGGCGCGTGGTGACCCAAACAGGCGGGCAGACCGAACTTGCCTCAACCCGGGCGGGCTGGTCCGATATGCCGGATGCGCTTAAATCAAGGCTTGGAGATGCCGCATTCTGGCATCGATATTCACATTCAAGGGCGCGAATTGACCCGGAGCTGGCAAAACTGCCGATGTTCAATAAATGGCCCGACCAGATGTGGCGGGCCGTTTGGAAGAACCCGGCAAACGGGGCAGAGGCGCTCTATATCGCAAGTCACGCCTTTGCCGTGGAGGGGATGGACGCCGAAGAAGGCGCCGCATTGATCGATGAAGCGATGGCGTGGGTCACGCAGCCGCAATATGTATATGCGCATACATGGCAACCTGGAGATGTATTGATCTGGGACCAGCGGGCCGTTCTGCACCGCGCGACCCCATGGAACTACGACGAACCCCGCAAATTATCGAGCATTTGTGTGTCCGCAGGACCACATGATGGGGTTGACGCGATGCGTATGATCGTTTGAACTCACCGCCGTCCCCCGTGCGCGATGGGGTGCAATAACGCAGATCAACTGCAAATAGCAGGCGGGCACTCACTCCGCTTGGACAACAGAGAGGAAGACCATGAATTTTTTGACCCGTACGGGCAAACCGCTGCCGAAAGAGGTAGTCGCATCCGCTGCAAAGGTCGGTAACGACCCGATCAACCGCCGCGAGTTCCTCGCGACCGCTAGTGCTTTTGGCGCGACTGCCGCGACGGCCTATTCCATGCTGGGCATGGCCGCGCCTGCAAAGGCTGCTGGCCACAAGATGGGCGGCACCATTCGCATCCAGACCGAAGTGCGCGCGCTCAAAGACCCGCGCACCAACGACTGGTCGCAGATCGCAAACTTCTCGCGTGGCTGGCTTGAGTACCTCGTCCAGTACGAGAACGACGGTACGTTCAAGCCCATGCTGCTGGAAAGCTGGGAAATCAACGACGACGCGACAGAGTACACGCTCAACATCCGCAAGGGCGTGATGTGGAACAACGGCGAAGAGCTGACGGCCGAGCATGTCGCGTTCAACATCGAAGGCTGGTGTGACAAGGACGTCGAAGGCAACTCGATGGCTGGCCGTTTCGCTACCATGATCGATGGCGAGACCAACAAGATGATCGACGGTGCGCTGGTCATGGTCGACAGCCACACCATCAAACTGATGCTGCCCGCATCGGACATCACGTTGATCGCCGGCATGGCAGACTACCCCGCCGCCATCATGCACCCGTCCACGCCGCGTTCGGACATCCTGTCGTCGCCCATCGGCACCGGCCCCTACCTGCCGGAATCGCTTGAAGTTGGCGTCAAAGGCGTGCTGGTCCGCAACGAGGGCCACACCTACTGGAATGCCGGCAACGCCGCGTTCCTGGATCGCCTCGAGTATATCGACTACGGCACCGACCCCTCCGCCTTTGTTGCGGCGGCAGAGGCTGACGAAGTCGACATGACCTACACCATCGAAGGCGAATTCATCGACATCTTCGACACGCTGGACGGCTGGGTCCGTCACGAGATTGCCACTGCGGCAACCATCGTGATCCGCCCGAACCAGGAAGCCGAAGTCGATGGCATGAAGCCTTACGCCGATGCACGCGTCCGCAAGGCGCTGGCGATGGCCGTCGACAACTCCGTCCTGCTCGAGCTGGGGTATGCCAGCCGCGGCATCCCGGCCGAAAACCACCACGTCGGCCCGATGCACCCGGAATATGCAGAGCTGGAAGCAATGCCCGTCGATCCCGCAGCTGCCAAGGCGCTGATGGAAGAGGCCGGCATGGGCGAGTTCGAGCACGAGCTGATCTCGATCGACGACGCGTGGCGCAAGGACACCACCGACGCGGTCGCGGCGCAGTTGCGTGACGCGGGCATCCCCGTCAAGCGGACCATCCTGCCCGGTTCGACCTTCTGGAACGACTGGGCCAAATACCCGTTCAGCTCCACGAACTGGAACCACCGCCCGCTGGGCGTCCAGATCTGGGCACTGGCCTACCGCTCCGGCGAGGCATGGAACGAGTTTGGCTGGTCCAATGCCGAGTTCGACGGCATCCTGACCGAAGCGCTGGCGACTGCGGACGTGGAAAAGCGCCGCGCGCTGATGGCCAAGGGCCAGAAGCTGATCCAGGAAGAGGGCGTCACGATCCAGCCCTACTGGCGCTCGCTCTACAACCACACGAAGGAAGGTATCGTCGGCGGCGGGCACCACATCTCCTTCGAGATCCGTCCGGCCGACATCGCCTTTACCTGATCTGGGTTCGGAACGTCATTGGGGGTCGCCTTCGGGCGGCCCCTTTTTCATGGGGGGGCAGCAATGCTGTTGATTGCACAACTCGTGGCCTGCGGCCTGATCGCCGCCTGGCTGATCACCGGGGTCTGGGACAACATTGCCTATCCCGGCAATAATGAGACCTACACCGCCGAAGTCATGAGCATGAAGCGGATGAAAGAGATGTATCCGGACGAATACGCACACGTGGCGCACCGGGCGATTGATAACCGCAAAGTGCAGCAGCTGGCGTTTCGCCTCGTGGTTTTTGCCGAACTGGCCGGGGCCATCGTGCTGAGCCTTGGCACGGTCTTGATCGCGCTGGCTGTCATTGGCATCGTTGGTACCGCGTTTGCGTTAAGCGTCGCAATGTTGGGCGCTGTGATCTTCACCGCCGTTTGGGGCGGCTTTCTGGTGGTGGGCAACTACTTTTGTTATTGGTTTTGTCACGAGGGCGCGCAGAACACGCATTACCAGATGACCCTATGGGGTCTGGGTACGCTCATCCTGCTGGCGCAATAGCCGATCAGGGCGCGCCGACCGCTGCCCGCGCGAGGTCCGGGTCGACGCCATCGAGAACCGCGCGCATGCGGACGACGATTTCATCATCGGTGATATCGGGCCGGTCGTGCCCCGCGAAATGGGCCTCTTCGTCGATCAGGTCTTCGAGCAGCGGATCAATCACTGCGCCGCCCCCGCCAGGGTAACGATAGTACCCCCAACCGGCGCCTTTGCCCTGTCGTCCTTCCGCCACCATGCGGGCCAGGATGGTCTCTGGCCCACCCATGGTGCGCCGCCGCAGAAGCACTTTTTCCAAACCGACAAGGTCCTGCGCCTCGCACGGCCCGATTTCAAACCCGACCGCTGTTAGTGCCTCATCAAGCTCCCATGGCGCGCAGTGCGCCATCATCAGCGCCTCGGCCTCGGCCCAAAACCTGTCCTGAAGCGCGGCAATGTCGGTGGTCAACTGGCCGGCCCATCAAGAAAACGGTGTTTGGCAATCTGTGCCAAAAGGTCGTTCACCGACGAATTGACCGGTTTGCCCGCGGTATCGACCTGGGCAGAGGCGCGTTCGTACATGGGGCTGCGCGCCTGCAACAGCGCTTTGAGTTGATCCATAGCTGCGGGGTTGCCCGCCATGGGCCGCATGTCACCCTGCGCCCGCACGCGGGTCATATGCTCGCCCGGGCTGGTGCGGATCCAGATCGTATGGCAGCGCTGCAGCAGGCGGGCATAGGTGTCCGGAGCGCCGACGATGCCACCACCCACCGCCATAATGATGCGCTCATTTTCAGCGATAACCTCGTCCAACAACTCAGCTTCAAGATTGCGGTACCCGTCCGGACCGTAAAGCGCCATCACCTCAGACAACGGCATGCCGGTGCGCGCCTCGATCTGCTTGTTCAACTCGATAAACGGCAGGTTCAGCGCCTGTGCGGCCGCAGCACCCAAAGTAGATTTCCCGGCCCCGCGCAAGCCAATCAGACAAATACGCTGTGCCCGCAACGCGTTCGTGGTTTGCGGCGCGAGCAGTGCGCGCACGCGGCCCTTCACCTCAGGCGGAGCCACCTGAAACAGCTGCGCCACACGGGCGGCGTCGGCTGGCAAGGGTGGGCGCTCAGCAATCAGCGCTTCAATCGGCAAACCAAGCGCGCCCGCTACCCGATTGAGCAGCGCGATTGAAATATTGCCCTCACCGGCCTCAAGCTGCGCAAGATAGCGCGGCGAGACGCCAGATAGCTCTGCCAGCGCACGTCGGGGCAACGCGCGCGCTGCGCGGGCCACCCTAACACGCTCCGCGACCCTTGCCAGCAAAGCAGCCGCGTCCGAAACAGCTTCGGTTTGAATGTTCATGCAGCCTTGGCTTGCAATTGCTCGAGCACCGAATGCAGCCACGGTAGGCCAATGTCTTCGGGCATGTCGTGGCCTGACGCGTCGTGGGTCAATCGCTCACCAATCATGGTGGCGTTGCAGGCGACCATCTGCTCCATCAGCGTTTTGGATCCATGCGCGAAGGTGCCTGAAAACACCATATCGCCCAGCCCGAACACCGCGAACTGGATATTCGACAGGTCGGGCTTGTCTGCCTCAAGCGTGTCGGTGAAGGACACCGCCGTTTGCGGAAGATCACCGTTGCCGTAGGTTGAAGTCACAAAGACGTGGAACTCGGACGGGTCGAGGTCAGCCGGGCTGACCTCCCCCATGTTCGACAGGCGGGTTTCGTAGGCGTCGCCGAGGTCAATCTGCATATCCTCGCAGAGCATTTCGGAGTTTCCGGTCTCGGTGCCGTACAGAAAGTGGATTTTCACAGTGGCCTCCATTACGCCATGTGCAGCTTCACGTATTCGAAATCGCCCGGCTTGTTGTCGATGCCGACCTTGGGTGGGGCAATCCAGCTGGCGTATTTGCCGGGCTCATAGCATGGCTTCATAAGTGAAGTGATAAATGCGCCGTCTTCTTTGGTTGGCAACCATTCATGTTCACGCTTGGCAAATTCCTCTGCGCTGATGATGTCGCCCTGCGGTGTGGCCGCAATAGCAGAGAAAACACCAATTTGGCGGTGGAACGCCTCGTGCGGTAGGATCAGTTCGAATTCGATCCCGGCGCGCTGGATCAGCTTGTTCCAGCGGCGCAAACCGCCGCTCGCATCACGGCGGTAGTCATCGCGCAGGCGCATGTTGATTGCGGTGAGGGCCGGGACGTCTTCGGTGACGATTTGGCCGTCTTTGATGGTGGCGACGGAATAGGTGTCATCCTTAAGCTGGTGATCGTCTTCGATCCGCTGCTCCATGTAGCGGCCTTTTATACCAGCGTTGAATGCGTTGGCTGCGTTGGTCGACACCTCTTGCCCGAAGAGGTCGAGCGACAGCGTGTAGTGCAGGTTCAGCTTCTTCTGGATCGTCGGCAGATCGATGACACCCAGATCGCGGATTTTGCCGATGTCGTAGGGATCGGTGATGCCGTTGGCAGTCATCGCGTCCAGCGTCGCCTGAATGGTCCGGCCCACGCCCGTCTCACCCACGAACATGTGGTGCGCCTCTTCGGTCAACATGAAGCGGCAGGTGCGCGACAGCGGGTCAAAGCCCGACTGCGCCAGCGATTCCAGCTGCATCTTGCCATCGCGGTCGGTGAAGTAGGTGAACATGAAGAAGGACAGCCAATCCGGCGTTTCCTCGTTGAACGCGCCCAGCATCCGCGGCGCGTCGTCCGAACCGGAGGAGCGGACCAGCATCTCGTCCGCCTCTTCGCGGCCGTCTTTGCCGAAATACTTTTGAAGCAGGTAGACCATCGCCCAGAGGTGGCGGCCTTCCTCTACATTGACCTGAAAGAGGTTGCGCATGTCGTAAAGCGACGGCGCGGTCAGACCAAGGAAGCGCTGCTGCTCAACCGAGCCCGGCTCGGTGTCGCCCTGAATGACGATCAGGCGCTTGAGCATGTTACGGTATTCGCCGGGGACTTCCTGCCACGCGGGCTCGCCGTAATGCTCACCGCATGGGATGCGGCGATCCTCAACCGCCGGCGCCAAAAGGACACCCCAGCGGTATTCAGGCATTTTCACGTAATCGAACTTGGCCCAGCCCTTTGGGTCGACCGACACGGCGGTGCGTAGGTAGACCATCGACTCCTGAAAGTTCTGGGGAATCAGGCTGGTCCACCAGTCGATGTAGCCGGGGTGCCATTTTTCCAGCGCTTTGAGAACCTTGCGGTCCTGGCTGAGGCCGACATTGTTGGGGATCTGGGTGTCGTATTCGACGTTCATCACAGACATTGTTCGTCTCTCCCTGAAAAGCGGAAATTTAGAAAATTTCCGGTCCGGTTTCTTAGTAAGAAACCGCTCTGTTGCGCGGAATCACACCCGCTCCATGTCATAGTTCCCGCGCACGCCACTGCCATAGCGTTGCAGTGCGCCGTCTTCCCCAACCGCGTTAGGGCGGTTGAAAATCCAGTTCTGCCAAGCGGTGAGGCGACCAAAGATGCGGGTTTCCATCGTCTCCGGCCCCGCAAAACGCAGGTTCGCCTCCATCCCGGTCATTGCATCCGGAGAGAAGCTCGCGCGCTCTTCCATGAAGATGCGGATCTCGTCCTCCCAGTCGATATCGTCCAGGATCATGGTCACAAGACCGAGGTCGTCGGCGTCTTCAGCCTCTAATGGCTCGCCTTTCGGAAGTTCGGCCACGCGCTCTGGCTCGCCCAGAAACCGGGTTTCCAACCGGCTCAGTCCGTTTGCCATTGGCATCCTGCCGAAGTTCGCATCTGTTAGCGTGATTGAAGCGAGCGAGCGGTTGTCGCCCTCGAACTCGTCTTCCATCATGTAGGTGCGATCGACGGCCCAAAGAATTTCCGCAACCGTACCTGCAAAACAGCTGCCATGCTCGACCAAGGCCGCCATGGAACGGGATGTCACGTCGATCCGTTTGAGCACACGCTTCCAATACGCCAGCACCTCGTTGGCGAGCCAGTGATCAGCATTATCGAGCAGCAAGGCTTCGTGCGCGATGACCTCTTCAGGATCACCCTGACTGGTGAACGTCCAGAGGCCGATATCCTTTTCGTTCAGGCGCAGATGAAGGATCGCGTCATCAAGTTCACGGGCGAGGCGCAGCATCCACGCCTGTGCGCCCTGCGCGGTAAAGGCGTGCATGTTCGCGGGCGCGGCGCTGTCAGGACCATGCAGTGAAATTGTTGCATTGCGAGAAGTGCGGTCGATCGCAACTTCCACCAAACTATACGTCACCGTATCTTCACCCACGGTCCTGTCCAGCGGGGTAAGCTCAATGCCCTTATCGACGTCAGGCTTGGCCGAATTCGACGCGAATTCGGCGGCGCGCTTGGCAACGGCGGCGTCAAATTTGGAATTTGGGATCACCTCGTCCACCAGCTTCCATTCGGCTGCACGCTTGCCGCGCACGCCTTCCTCGGTTGAACAGAAGATGTCGGCGCGGTCGCGACGCACTTTGCGCTTGTCGGTCACACGGGTAAGACCTCCGGTGCCGGGCAGCACCGCCAGCAGAGGCACCTCGGGCAGGGCCACGGAGGACGCGCTGTCATCGGTCAGCATGAGATAGTTGCAGGCCAACGCCAACTCATACCCGCCGCCCGCGCAAGCCCCTTTAATGGCCGCAATATATTTCTGACCGCTATCCGCCTCGGCGGCCTCGTAGGTGTTGCGCGTCTCGTTCGTGAATTTGCAGAAATTGACCTTGTGGCTATGGGCTGCGCCCGCAAGCATGCGAATGTTGGCACCAGCGCAGAACACTTTGTCCTTGCCCGATTGCATCACGACCACTTTCACCTCTGGGTGTTCAAAGCGCATGCGCTGCACTGCGTCGGCCAGCTCGATGTCGACACCAAGGTCATAGGAGTTCAGCTTGAGCTGATAGCCTTCCATCAGACCGCCATCTTCGTCCACGTCCATCGTCAAGGTCGCGATCGGGCCATCATAGTCCACGCGCCAGTGGCGGTAACGGGTAGGATGAGTTTGAAAGTCGATGATGGCCACGGAGAATCCTCGGGGTTGTATGCGCTATAGGTACGTTTTCCGCCGGCCTTACGAAACATCTTGCATCAATACGTGCAAGATAGTGCGTTAAAAGCTTGGATCGACCATTGCTTGCTCAAGCGCATGCAGCGTTTTGCAGAAAACGGTAACAGCCGCGATGGTCTGATCTGATGCCTCAAGGTGTGGCGTATGGCCGACGCTATCCAGCACAACACGTTCGAATGGCGAATAGATGCGTCCCTCAATCTCGTCCAACTGCGCGAGCGTTCCATAGGCATCGTCGGTACCTTGCAAGCCTAAGCAGGGAACGCGCCAGTGATCGATGGCATCGCTGACATCCCAGCGCGCAAAGTCAGGGTGCAGCCAAACGCCGGACCAGCCGCCGAACACACCATCCGGGTCGTCGTGATATTGGGCCAGTTTCGCTCTCAGATCGCCGTTTTCGTAAGCTGTGACCGCATCCCGAATTGCATCCAGCCCCATCCGTTCGGTGAAGAAATGCGGCGCGATCAGCACAAGGCCACGGACCCGCATATCAGAGACAGAACCCGCATAAACCGCCGCCATCGTTGCGCCATCGGAATGGCCTAAAAGCACACAGTCCGAAACGCCGCACGCGTCCAGAACCGCACCAACAGGTTCGTGGCTTTGATAATCCAGCGGACGCGGCACCGGGCGCGGGTCCGAACGGCCGTGGCCGTGGCGCGAATAGCACAGCACGCCGAAACCTGTCGCGTGCGCCAGCTTTTCCGGAAAGTCCCGCCACAGGGCAACACAGCCAAGCCCCTCGTGCAGCAGCACGATTGTCGGCGCCTCGGCCGGGGGCGGGCCAAAGGATGCAACCTCTAGCGAGGCGCCATTCACGTCTATCCTATCTGGCGCCCACATCATGCAGTCTCCCGCAGCTTGAAACGCTGGATCTTGCCCGTCGCGGTCTTCGGCAGATCATCCGCAATCTCGATCCAACGCGGGTACTTCCACTTTCCGATCTTGTCCTTGACCATGTCCTGCAGCCTAGCCTCAAACCCGTCCGGCTTGTCGCCATTGAGAACAACAAAGGCTTTGGGCTTTTCCAAACCATCCTCATCCTGCGCAGCGACAACTGCGGCTTCAAGCACCGCGGGGTGGCTGACGATAGCGCTTTCCACCTCGAACGGGCTGACCCAGATACCGGACACCTTGAACATGTCGTCGGTGCGCCCGCAGTAGACAAAACGGCCATCGGCGCGCTGCTCATACTTATCGCCGGTGCGCGTCCATACGCCTTCGAATGTTCCGCGCGATTTGGCCCGCTTATTCCAGTAACACGAGGCAGCGCTGTCACCACGCACCAAAAGTTCGCCTACCTCACCGGGCGGCACGTCCGCGCCGTCCTCACCGACAAGGCGCACGTCATAGCCCGGGACCGGAACGCCGGAGGTGCCGTAGACCACATCGCCGGGCGTGTTGGATAGAAAGATGTGCAGCATTTCGGTGCTGCCCACGCCGTCTAGGATTTCCACGCCCGTATGCCCCTGCCAGCGCGTGCCGACATCTTCGGGCAACGCCTCCCCCGCAGAGATGCACAGGCGCAGCGGGGCGGCGGTGGGGCCAGTCTGGTCAAAATGGGCGACCATGGCGGCAAACAGCGTCGGCACACCGCAAAAGATCGTCGGGCGCTCGGCGTCGAGGATGTCTTTCATGTCGTGCGGTGTCGGGCGCCCGCCAAAGATCACCACCGTCGCGCCGACCGACATCGGGAAGGTCATCGCATTGCCAAGCCCGTAGGCAAAGAAGAACTTGGCGGCGGAAAAGATCGTGTCGTCCTCGCGAATGCCCAGCACCTGCGCGCCGTAAGTGTCCGCCGTCGCCTTGAGCGCGCCATGCACGTGCACCACGCCCTTTGGCGCGCCGGTAGAGCCAGAGGAATAGAGCCAAAACGCCGCCTCTTCATCGCTGGCCTCCAGCGCCTTGGCGGGTTCGGCGCCATCCAGAAATGCTGCGAAATCCGCCTGACCCGGCACGTCACCGATCACAAAGACCTTGCGGATGAACGGGTTGCCCGCAACCGCAGGCGCGACGACCTCCCACAAGGGGGCAGAGACAAAGAGCACCGCCGCCCGGCTGTCGCGCAGGATCGTGTCGTAGACCGGGGTGGCCAGCAGGGTGTTCAGCGGAACGGGCACAACGCCCGCCTTCAGAGCGCCCCAGAACAGCTGCGGAAACTCCAGCGTGTCGAGCACCAGCAGCGCCGCACGCTCTTCCGGGCGAATGCCGTGTGCGGCGAAGGCGCCGGCGACGCGATCCGTGGCATCAGACAAGGCGCCATAGGTCAAGGTGCGGCCCGTGACGGCCTCGCGAAAGGCGGTCTTGTCCGCCCGCCCGTCTATGACGTGACGGTCGACGAAATAGGTTGCTGCGTTGGCCATGTGTCTCCTCCCAAAGACGGCTTAATGCTGCAAGGGTGGGCAGAATGTCGCAACAGTCGCATAGGGCAGGTGCACTTTACTGCACTAAAACACCGTTATGCTGGCCGGATCGCTGTCGTCGTAAAGTTGGCTTACCAGCGCGGCGCGTCGGGCGAGCAGCTTGGGAAAGTTGATGTTGCCCTTGGCCGTCGCCTCCCCCTCGGCCATGGAAGGCGGCTCTGCCATGATCAGCGCCCGCGCGATCCGGCTGGCGGAGCCTTTGCCCGCCCTCAGCGCTGCAAGGCGGCGCCTGATCTCGTCCATCAGATCGTCGGCCAAAAGAGTGCCTTCGATCTCGGTCACGGCAAAGCCCGCGGCCTCAAGTGCGGCGCGGTTCGGGACGATCAACGCGCCGACCTCGTCCCGCCCGGCGCCGGTGATGACCACATCGGCGGCCAGCGGGGCCAGCGCGCCCAGCACCTCCAGCCGCAGGTTCGCTGCCTGCACCCATGTCCCGGTCAGCAGCTTGAAATCCTCCGACAGCCGCCCGTCAAAGCGCAGCCCGGCGGACATGTCGGCCTCATCGACAAAGCGCATGGCATCGCCGGTGATGAAAAAGCCCTCTTCATCAAAGGCCTCTGCCGTCTTGGCCGGATTCTGCCAGTAGCCGTCGAACAGGGCGTCACCGCGGACGCGAACCTCCATGCGGCCATCCGCGTCGGGGAGCAACTTGACCTCCCACCCCGGCATGGGCACGCCGACAATGCCCGCGCCCTTGGCGGGCTGATGCTGCAGCAGGCAGCCCGGCGCGGTTTCTGTCAGGCCCCAGGACGAGGTGATGAGCGGCAGGCGCCCACCGGTCTGCAGCGCCAGCTCCTCCAGCGCGGCCCACGTCTCTTGCGGCAGCGACGCGCCGGCATAGAAGATCATGTCGAGGTTCTGGAAATACGTCTCGCGCAGGGCTTCATCGGCGCGCAGAGCCGTGACCAACTGGGCAAAACCAACCGGCACGTTGAAGCTGATCGTGCCCGCAACCGCACCGAGGTTTTCGACCGTACGGGGAAACAGGGCAGGCAGCGGTTTGCCATCGTCGATATAGAGCGTGCCGCCATTTGCGAGCACCATGTTGAAATTGTAGGACCCTCCAAAGACGTGGTTCCAAGGCAACCAGTCGAGCAGAACGGGGGGCCTTTCTGCCACGAAAGGCAGGCAGGCGGCGATCTGCGCCTGGTTCACGGTCATCATGGCTTGCGTCGTCAGCACGCCCTTGGGGTCCGAGGTGGAACCGGAGGTCAGCAGGACCTTGGCCACAGTGTCCGGGGTTATAGCGGCCAGAGCATCATCAACGCCCGCGTCGTCATGCGCGAGCAACGCAGCCAGCGAAGTGGCCCCGGTATCCGCCGGATCCGACGCGATGGCAGGGCACCCGGCAAGCGCCACCGCCCGGCCATAGGCCGCGCCATCGGTGGCAAAGACCCGCGCGGGCCGGATCAGGTCGATCACATAGCGCAGGCGCGCCTCAGCCGCCTCAACCAGCGCGTATTGCTCGGCCACCGGCACGTAAGGCACGCCAACGAGTTGCGCGCCCAGCGCCATCAGCGCGTGGTCAATCCCGTTACCGGACAGGATCAGCAGCGGCGTATCCGCGCCCATCCCCTGCCCAAGCAGCCAGCCGCCGATCGCGCGGGCCTTGGCCCAGGCAGAGCCATAGGTTTCGCTGCGCCAGCCAGGGCCGCTGCGTTCGGCCAGAAAAATCGCGTCCGGGCGCTGGCCCGCCCAATGCCGCAGCCAATCCCCCGTGCAGCGGGCCGGGGTCGGCAGCGCAAGGCCAGAGCGCAGGATGATAGACCCGTCCGCGCGATCCTCGCGCAGGATTTCATGCGGAGGAAGGTTCAGATGCGCGGTCATCGGAACTTGGGCGCGCGCTTTTCCAGAAAGGCCTGCAGACCCTCCAGCGCGTCCGGGCTGGTCTGCGCCAGCGCCGCGCAGAGGCTTTCGACAAAGAGCCCATCCGAGCGGGACATATCGTCGATCCGGGTGATGCCCTGGATCATCATGTAGTTCGACAGTGGCGCGTTCCCGGCGATCTGGTGGGCGATCTCAAGCGCGCGGGGCAGCGCCTCTCCCGCCCCCACAGCATAATGCGCAAGGCCCAGCGCCACGGCATCCTCAGTGCCGTATTTGCGACCGGTCAGCATCATCTCTGTCATCCGGTCGGCACCGATGATCCGCGCCACCCGTACCGTGGCGCCGCCGCCGACAAAGATACCGCGCCGCCCCTCGGGCAGCTGAAAGATGCAGCCGGGCTCGGCGATGCGGACATGGGTGGCGGTCGCCAGTTCAAGCCCGCCGCCGATCACCGCCCCGGTCATGGCGCTGACAACGGGCAGGCCGCCCGATTGCACCCGGTCCAGCACCGCATGCCAGAGCCGCGATTGCTGCATGGTGCCTTCGGCATCGCGGTGCTGATGCTCGCTCAGGTCCAGCCCGGCGCAGTAATGCCCGCCTTCCCCGTGGATGACGACCACGCGCGTGCCCTCTGGCGGGGCAGTGAAGACCGCATCGATTTCAGCTAAAAGGCCGTTCGACATGGCATTCCGCTTGTCCGGGCGGTTCAGGGTCAGGACCGTGACCGGGCCGTCCTGCGTGATCTGCGTGTGTTCGCCCACGCGCGCCCCCCTCTATATCGGTAGCAGGAACAAGGTGATAACCGGGAAAGTAAGGAGCAGCGCCACCCGCACCAGATCAGAGCCAACGAAATACAGCACCGCCTTGTAGGTGTGGGTCATTGGCGTGTCGCGGGACATCGCGTTGATCACAAAGAGGTTCATGCCCACTGGCGGTGTGATCAGCCCAACCTCGACCACGATCAACACGAGGATGCCGAACCAGATCGCCACCATCTCTGTGTTCACGCGGTTCAGCACACCGTTTGACACACCCCGCAGGCCCAGCTCGCGCGTGATCTCGCGCGGCAGCTCCTGCCCCGCGGCCAGCATCGCCTGCGCCTCGGCCAGCACGGCTTGGGGCAGCTCCTTGCCCGAGGCGACCAGCTCGGCCAGCTTGGCAGTCTGCAGTTCGACCATCGAGACGAAGGAAAAGTCGAGTTCCTGAACGATGGGCCAGAAGATCGGGATGGTAAGCAGGATCATCGACAGGCTGTCCATCACGCAGCCCAGAAGCAGGTAGAAAACAAGGATGCAGATCAGCACGAGGAAGGGTGAAAACCCTTGGCCGCTTATCCAAGCTGCCAGTTCTTGCGGCACCTGCGTCAGCGCCAGAAAGCCGTTGTAGAAGGCCGCGCCAAGCACGATGAAGAAGATCATCGCGGTGGCCTTGGCGGTCACGCGGAACGACTCCCCAAGGCTGGCCCAGGTGAGGCCCCCGGCGAACCAGGCAATGAGGCCCGTGCCGAACGCGCCAACGGCGGCGCCCTCGGTCGGGGTAAAGATGCCCGCGTAGATGCCGCCCACAACCAGCGCAAAGACGATGAGGACCGGCCAGACCTTGAACAGCGCCTGCATGCGCGGACCCCAGGGCACGCGGGGGCGGGTGCCCGCCTCGTTCGGATTGATCGCGACATAAAGGCGGATGGCGATCACGTAGCCCAGTGCCGCGATAATGCCGGGGATGAAGGCGGCGAGGAACAGCTTGGCGATGTTCTGTTCGGTCAGGATGGCATAGATCACCAGCACGACCGAGGGCGGGATCAGGATGCCCAATGTGCCGCCCGCGGCCAGCGTTGCCGTCGAAAAGCCGCCCGCATAGCCGTATTGGCGCAGCTCTGGCAGGGCCACGCGGCCCATCGTGGCCGCCGTGGCCAGAGAGGAGCCGCAAATCGCGCCAAAGCCCGCGCAAGCCCCCACAGCCGCCATCGCCACCCCGCCCTTGCGGTGGCCCAGAAAGCCTTCGGCGGCCTTGAACAGCGCCTGGCTCATGCCGCCCAGCGTCGCGAAATGCCCCATCAGCAGGAACATCGGGATAATCGACAGCGAGTAGTTGGAAAACGTGGTGTAGGTTTCGGACTTCAGCCGCGCGAAAGGGATGGTTGTATCGCCCGTAACAATGACCAGGCCGACAAGGCCCGCGAGGAACATCGCCAGCCCGATCGGCACACGCAGGAAGATGAGCAAAAGCAGCGCCGGGAACGACAGCGCACCGATCAGGATGTCGCTCAATGCTCTGCCCCCTCGGCCTCAGGCAAGATGGCGCGGCCAGTCGCGGCCTCGAACGTGCGCATCACCGCCATGTAGACGGCGATAAGCGCCGCAAAAAAGGCGCCAACCATCGCGCCCGCATAGCCCCACCACACCGGGTAGGCGAGGATGAAGCTGGTCTGGCCCGAGCGGATTTTCGATTCCATCCCCGACCAGAGCTGGACCGCGATCAGGACGAGGATCAGGGCAAAGACGATCTCCGTGATGCTGGCAAGGACGCGACGCAGCCGGTCCGGCATCTGAGAGGTAAAGATATCGACAACCGCGTGGCCGGCGGTGATCTGGCACAGCGGCAGGAACGCGAAGATGGCAAAGGCCATGCCAGCCTCGACCAGTTCAAAGTCCCCGTTAACGGGTCCGACGCCAAGCTCGATCAGGGACTGGGCCCAGCCTGTGCCGATGGCATGCAGCGCGCTGTTCAGCGTGCGGCCAAGGATCGACAGACAGGTCAGAAGGATCAGCGCCGTGAGCACGGCGCCGCCCAGAAAGGCCATTACGCGCGCAAGGCGCATCATCACAGAATGCATGGTGGCTCCCGCCTCGGGGAAAGGGCGGGCCCCTTGTTGCGGCCCGCCCGGATCGTTGTGCAGACAGGCCGCTTACATCTTGGCGGTCATGCCCTTGCACTCGCCATTCATCAGGCTGCGCGCCTGATCGACCAGCGCCTGACCGTCCTGACCTGCGGCATCACGCTCCGCGATCCAGTCGGTGATGATCGGCGAAACGGCCTCTTGCCATGCTGCGGTGTCGGTCACGGTGACAATGGTGTTGCCATTTTCAACAGCGGCCTCGCGCGCGGGCAGGTCATAATCCTGCTGCGTGCCACCGGCAAAGACAGAGAATTCGAGCCCCGAATTTGCGTCCAGAATGGCCTGCAGATCGGCCGGCATGCCTGCATAGGCGTCCTTGTTCATCGCCAGAACGAAGGTCAGCGTATAGAGCGCGGGGCCTTCGAACTCGGTGTGATAATCCACAAGCTCCGGCACCTTCAGCGCGGCGGTGACTTCCCACGGGATGGTGGTGCCGTCGATCACGCCTTTGGACAGGCCTTCGGGCACGGCGGGCACGGGCATGCCAACCGGCGTTGCACCCGTCAGCTCCAGCAGCTTATTCACGAGGCGGGAGCCGCCGCGGATCTTCATGCCCTGCAGGTCGGCGGGCGTTTCCACCGGGTCCGCGGTGTGGAACATGCCGGGGCCATGCACCCAGGTACCGAGGATCTTCACGTCGGCGAATTCCTCCTGCATGTGCTCTTCGTACATCTTCCAGTAGGCGCAGGAGGCCGCGCGGGCATCCTCGACCATGAAGGGCAGCTCGAACACCTCGGTCGTCGGGAAGCGGCCGGGGGTGTAGCCCACAACGGTCCAGACGATGTCGGCCACGCCGTCAATGGCCTGGTCCATCAGCTCTGGCGGGACGCCGCCCAGCTGCATCGAGGGATAGCGCTCGATCTCGATCCGACCATCCGAGGCCGCCTCGACCCGGTCGGCCCAGACGTCCAGCACGTGCTTGGGCACGTTGGCCTGCGCCGGCAGGAACTGGTGCAGCTTCAGCGTGACGTCCTGCGCCATCGCGGGCGCGGCGGCCATGGTGGCAGCAGCGATCATCGGCGCAAGCGCTTTGCGGATAAATGTCATGTTTTAGTCCTCCCTATCATGCGTTCGCGCGTTTGGTGGCGAACAACCTGAGCACAAGACGTATTACAGAAACAGGCATCGGTCACCTGGTTTTGTAACTAGTCGTTATGCATCACTGGTGAGAGTAAAGGCCGAACCATGACCGCATGACAAGGCTAACCTGCGTCAATCGCGCACATGGGTCATGCCGGGGTCGTAGGCGCAGGGCGGGCTGACCTTTGCGCCGGCCAGCGTGCCGCAGATATCGATCTGCAGCTCTGTGCCTTCTGCAGCGCAAGCGGGGTCAAGAAAGGCATAGGCGATGTTGAGCCCGATGCGGTGGCCCAGCGCGCCCGAGGTGACGGTGCCGACAACAGCGCCGTCCGCCATCACCGATGCCCCGCCATGTGCCACGTGCGTTTCGCTGTCCACGTGCAGAACGGCCAGCTTTCGGGTCGGCCCATCCTTGGCTGCAAGGGCTGCCTTACCAATAAAATCAGGCTTTTGCATCCGCACGAACCGGTCGAGGCCAGTCTCGAACGGGTCAAATTCGGTCAGGATATCGGCCTTCCAGTGCAGGAACCCCTTTTCCATGCGCATTGATTCGACCGCGCGCGCACCAAAGAGCCGTAGGTCGTGGGGCGCTCCGGCGGTGCGCAGCGCTGTATACGCCGCGTTCAAATGCGCATTGGACACATGAATTTCGTAAGCCAACTCGCCCGAATAGCTGACCGCCATCACGGTTGCCGGGACAAAGCCGATATGTGCCTCCCGCGCCGAGAGCCAGGGAAAGGCATCGGCACTCCAATCACCACGCGAAGCAGCAGACAAGACAGCACGTGCTCTTGGCCCGGCCAGAAGCAAAATGGTCAAATCATTGGTCAGGCATCGAAAATCGACGTCTTCGTCCGGTTTCACATTGAGACGCAACCAATCCATGTCGTGCCATTCGGATGCCGCGGCCGAGCCGTACCACAGCCGGTCGCCCGGCAGGTTCGCCAGCGTCGCTTCGGCCTTCAGATTGCCGTGAGAGTTCAGCAAGTAAGCGAGGCCAACGCGACCTTCCCGCTTGGGCACGGCGCCGCAAACCATACGGTCCATAAAGCTGTGCCGGTCAACCCCAGTGATCTCGATCCGGTTGAAGCCGTTCACTTCGGCAAGGCCCACAGCCGTCTGCACGGCTTTGACCTCTTCGGCGACCAGCGCCTCGGCCTCGTCGATGCCAAATTGGGGTGTGACGTGGAAGCCCTTGGAAGGCTTGAAATATTCCGCCCGTTCCCAGCCGTTCACCACGGTGAACTCTGCCCCTTCCGCGGCGAGGATGTGCGTGAGCGGCGTAGTTTTCGCATTCCGACCTGCGGGGCGATGCTCATTGGGGAAGTGGAAGCGGAATTCGTTCTGGTAGTCCTCGATCGCCTTTAGCGCCGTCAGTTCGACCGTTGCATGGCCGGTAAAGCGGCGCGGGTCGAGGCACCAGGTGTCATAGCATGCCTCGCCATGCACGATCTGCTGGGCGAGCAGCCAACCATGCCCGCCCCCTTCGCCAAGGCCTGCCCGCAAGCCTATGATACAAAACGCATTTCGCTTGCCGGGGATCGGGCCGACCAGCGGCGCGCCGTCGATCGTATAGGTGATGGGGCCGTTCACGATGGTCTTGATCCCCGTCTCGGCCAGCACCGGCATGCGGGCGATGGCCCCCTCGAGTACATCGGACACGCGGTCCAGGTCATCCGGGCATAAGTCCATGGTAAAGCTGGGGGAAATCCCATCCATACCCCACGTCTTGCAGTCCTGTTCGTAAAAGCCCAGCAGCAGGCCCGTCTTTTCCTGGCGGCAGTAGTAGTCACTGATCGGACAGCGCAGGAGGGGGATGCGGTGGCCTGCGTCGCGGATCGCGGGGATCTCTTCGGTGATGAAATACTGATGCTCCATCGAGGCGACGGGATGGGTCACACCCATCATCGCGCCAACCTCATTACAGCGATATCCGCCTGCGTTTACAACGACTTCGCAGGTTATGTCTCCCTTTTCGGTGTGCACCGTCCAGGTGTCATCGGCGTGCTGGGTAAGGCCTGTGACGGGGGTATGCCGGTAGACCTCGGCGCCCATCTTGCGGGCACGGCGGGTCAGCGCGGCACACAGCTGGGCGGGGTCGATATGCCCGTCCTCCCCGTCCCAAAGCCCGCCGATCAGGTTCTCGGTCGAGATGAGCGGATTGCGGCGCTGGCACTCGGCGGCGTCGATCACCTCGTACTCCACCCCCATGCCGCGGGCCATGGACGCGAAGTGGTGATAGCCCTCCATCACCCGGTCGCAATTGGCCAGACGAATGCCGCCATCGCCGTGATTGTAGCCCACCGGATAGTCGGGATCATCGCGCAAGTCTTTGTAAAGCTTGATCGAATGCGCCTTGAGGCCGACCATCGTCTGGTTCATGCCGAAGGCGGTGACCTGCGCGGCGGAGTGCCATGTGGTGCCCGAGGTCAACTCGTCCCGTTCGAGCAGGATCACGTCCGTCCAGCCTTCGGTGCACAGGTGATAAAGCGTCGAGCACCCGGCGATGCCGCCGCCGATGACCACTGCACGTGCTGTTGATTTCATGAGCCTCTCCCTCGGCAGGTTTAGCGGAAGGGAGCCGAGCCGCGCTGCGCCCGTCAAGGCGGCGCGCGCCGATGAAGTGTGACGAAAACCCCGATTCAGTGTTTGTTAATTTTTGGGTGGGGGCATTTATAAATGTAACGTTTTGTACAAACTGCGGGGTGCCGAAATAACATTTTGTACATTTTTCAGACGGGCCGAAATCAGATGAGCGAGGCACCCAAACGCGCCGGAGGCCGCGCTGCGCGCAAGGCCGCACGCGCTGCCGGACCTGAGCAGCACCCTGCCCCGCCCGGTCAGCCCGGTGGTCAGTACCGCCCGCTGCGCACGTCTGAGGCAGACCGGATCGTGGCCACGGCGTTCGAGCTTTTGGAGCGGTTGGGCATGGGCGAGGTGCCGGATGGTCTGGCCGCGCAGTTGATGCGCGCCGGATGCATTATGTTGCCCAATGGGCGCGTCTCGATTCCCCCCGCAGTTGTGGAGCGCGCCATTGCGGACGCGCCGAAGCGATTCACGCTGCACGGCCGCGACCCCGCGCGGAGCATCGAAGTTGGCGGCGACGCGGTGCATTTCGGGACGGGCGGCGCGGCTGTGGAGGTGCTGGACGTGGACACCGGCCTTTACCGTGCCGCCAGCCTGCGCGACCTGCACGACTTTACCCGGCTTCAGGACGGGCTGGACCACGTCAGCTGGTTCACGCGCTGCTGCATCGCGACGGATATGGCGGATGAATGGCTGCTGGACCTGAACACGGCCTATGCGCTGATGGCGCACACGACCAAGCCGGTCGCGACGGCGTTCACGCTGGCCGAACATGTCGCCCCGCTGGTCGAGCTGTTTCGGATGGCGGGGGATTTCGACGCCCGGCCATTCGTCAAGGCGCATATCAGCCCGGTCATTTCCCCTATGCGCTTTGGCGCGGACGCGGTGGCGGTGACCGAGGCCTGTATCGCCCACAACATCCCCCTGTCCTGCATCACGGCGGCGCAGGCCGGGGCCACGGCGCCCGCGACGCTGGCGGGGTTTCTGGCGCAGTCGCTGGCAGAGACCTTGGCGAGCCTCGTGATGGTGCAGGTGATCCGCCCCGGGCACCCGATGGTCTTTTCGAACTGGCCGCTGGTCATTGATCTGCGCACCGGGGCCTTTACCGGCGGGGGCGGAGAGACCGCGCTGCTGAACGCCGCGTCGGCGCAGGTGATCAATCATCTGGGCCTGCCCTCGGGCGTGGCAGCGTGCATGACAGATGCCAAGGCAATCGATGCGCAATACGGCGTCGAAAAGGCTATGACCGCGACCGCGGCTGCACTGGGAGGTGGCAACCTGATCTATGAAAGCGCGGGCATGACAGCGTCGCTTTTGGGCGCCTCGTTCGAGGCGTTTGTGCTGGACGCAGAGATGCATGCGCAGATCATGCGGATGCTGCGCGGGGTGGAGGTGACGGACGCGGCGCTGGACATCGATGCGATCACCGAGGCGGTGCTGGGCGAGGGGCATTTTCTCGGCGGCGCACAGACAATTGCCGCGATGGAGCGGGATTACGTCTACCCCGCGCTGGCGGACCGCGCGTCGCCCGCTTCATGGGCCGAGGATGGCGCGCGCACGGCTTGGGACCGGGCGCGTGAGGACGTCCGCGCCCGTCTGGCGGAGCCGGAGCGCGCCTATCTGGACGCGTCGCAAATGGCACAGATGGCGGAGCGTTTTGGCAGCAGTCTGATCCAAAAGCCGGAGTAACGCTCATGTCCCTTCACCGCGTGACTGAATTTGTGAAACGCCCTGACCCGCCCGAGGCCGCGCGCGACATGGCGGCAAAACTGCTTGTCGATACGCTGGCTGTCTGCGCCGGCGCGCGGGATCTGGAAGTTGGGCGCATCGTGCGGGATCACGCGGTGCACCATCTGGGCGGCACGGGCGCGCGACTGCTGTTTGACGGGCGCCGCGCGGGCATCCCCGGCGCAGCCTTTGCCGCGGCAAGCCAGACCGACAACCTGGATGCGCATGATGGGCTGAACCTGACCAAGGGGCATATCGGCTGTGCGGTGATCCCGGCCCTGTTTGCCTTTGCCGAAGGGCGGGAGGTGTCGGGGCTAGACGCGCTGGACCTCACGGTCATGGCCTATGAGGTGGCGGCGCGCGCGGCGATGGCTCTGCATGGCAGTGTGGAGGATTACCACACCTCAGGCGCGTGGAACGGGCTGGGTGTTGCGGCGCTGGGTTGGCGTATGCTGGGCGCGCCGGAGCCTGCGCTGCGCGAGGCGTTGGGCATTGCCGAGTATCACGGCCCACGCAGCCAGATGATGCGCGAAATCGCCAACCCTACAATGCTGCACGATGGGTCGGGCATGGGCGCGATGACTGGGGCGATGGCGGCGCTTTTGGCCGCCGATGGCTTCACCGGCGCGCCCGCGATCACCGTCGAAGGCGCGGACGTGGCAAATGTCTGGGACGATCTGGGCGAGGTCTGGACGATCACGCAGAACTACATAAAGCCCTACCCAATCTGCCGCTGGGCACACGCGGCGCTGGATGCGCTGGGTGGGTTGGTGGACAAGTATAGCTTTGGCGCAGCGGACGTTGCCCGGATCGAGGTGAGCACCTTTGCCGAAGCTGCTGCGCTGTTCCCCAGCATGCCTGACACGACGAGCCAAGCACAATACTCGCTGCGCTTTGCGCTCGCCAGCCTTCTACGTTTTGGCCGGATCGGGCCGGAACATGTGGCTGGTCACGCCTTGCAAGACGCGGAGACCGCGGCGTGGCTGCCGCGGATTGACGTGTCCGAAGACCCAACTCTGAGTGCACGTTTCCCGGCTGAACGAGTGTCGGAAGTTACGGTGCATCTTGCAGACGGGAATGTCCTTCGTTCGGGCGTTGTCACGGCCTCTGGCGGACCCGAGGCGCCCATGAGCGAGGCGGCGCTGGAGGCCAAGGTTCTGGCGATGGCCAGCCCAACGCTTGGCGCGGCGGACGCCGGAAGGCTTTGGGAGATGCGGACTGCGTTGATCGACAAACAGACGCCATTGTCACATTTTGACAGGCTGCTGTTTGGGGTTGCATAAGCTACGCTTGCGATCAACCTCAGGTTGTATTTCGTCGTGAATTTGGTTGCGTGCTACACCAATTAAACGCGAAAAGCCTTGAGGTTTAAGCGCCGGAACCCAATGATTGTTTCACCGGCGCAAGTGCGCTGCTCCGGCGAAATAATAGGAAAGCATAATGGCCGACACCGAAGACACAACTGTCTACGTGGGCATCGCGGCCTCTGCAGGTGGGCTCGAAGCTGCGTCTATTCTTGTACGCAATCTGCCGCGCGACGCACACGCCGTGTACGTGCTGGCGCAGCACATGTCGCCCACGCACAAAAGCCTTTTGTCCGCGCTGATTTCGCGCGAGACAAACCTTCCCGTGCAAGAGCTCAAGCAAGGCGCGGACATAACCCCAGAGATCGACACGATCTACGTCACGCCGCCGAACTCAGACGTGGCCTTTCGCGATGGCAAGCTGGGCCTGCGAGATCCGTCGGGGCTGCCAGCGACGCCAAAGCCGTCGGCGGACCGGCTCTTCAAAAGCCTCGCGCGGGAATTTGGCGACCGATCGGTCGGCATCGTGCTGTCGGGCACGGGCAGCGATGGCAGTTACGGCGTACAGGCCATCCGCGAAGCGGGCGGCATCACGATCGCCCAAGATACCGCCTCGGCCAAATATGACGGCATGCCCACCAGCGCGATCGAAACAGGCTGCATCGACCTGACGCTGACGCCCGAACAAATGGGCCAGCACCTCGAAAAGATTCTCGCGACACCGCGGGATTTCAATGAACTGAGGGTGATCAACGAACGCCCGAGCCGCTTGTCCGAACTGCTGCAAATTCTTGGCGCCCGTAGCCGCGTGGATTTTCGGGATTACAAGGAAACGACCATTAACCGGCGCATCAGCCGCCGGATGGTTGCTTTGGGTATCGAGGACTATCAGGAATACGTCGATTTCTGCCGCACATCGATGGACGAGGTTGATGCGCTGTTCCGGGACCTGCTGATCTCGGTCACCCGGTTTTTCCGAGACCCCGAACAGTTTGCGCAGCTCGAGCAGGAAATCCGGCGCATCGTGAACAAGCACGAAACCGGGCCCATCCGCGTTTGGGTTGCGGGCTGCGCCACAGGCGAAGAAGCTTATTCGTTAGCGGTTCTATTCGCGGAGGCGTTGGGCGGGCTCAAAGAGCTGACCAAATCGCGCCTTCAGATCTTTGCGACCGACATTGACGAACGCGCCCTCGACGTGGCGCGGCGGGGCATTTACCCGGTCACGGGCGCGCATGACATCCCGGTCCGCTACCGCGAGCAATATTTCCACATTTCCGAGGCGGGCCTCGAAGTTGCACCCGAGTTGCGGCACGTTACGCTTTTCTCCAAGCATAACATTTTTCAGGATCCGCCGTTCATTAACCTGGACCTGATTACGCTGCGCAATGTGCTGATCTATTTCAATACGTCGCTGCAAGAACGCGTTTTGGCCCGTGCCCACTACGCGCTTAACGCCAACGGTGTTCTGTTCCTCGGCACCTCTGAAACCGTTGGCGCCATGTCGATGCAGTTCGAGACAGTGAATGGCGCTGACCGGATTTTCACCAAACGCGGTGTCGTGCGCCAATCGAGCGCGCATATGAGCTTGATGGCCGGCAACCCGCAGTCCTCAATGGCAGGCGTGAGCGCACTCAGACAGCAGGACCGTGAACGGCTTGATATCCGTCTGTTTGACTCGCTGGCCAAAGCAGTGGCGCCAAACGGCTTTATTGCCAATCGCAACAACGAAATTGTGCGCGTGCTGGGTGATATCAGCCCTATTCTGCAACTTGACGAGCGCAGCGCGCTGACGCTCAGCACGCGGCTTTTGCGGGGCGGGTTGAAGGACGAGGCGGCCAGCCTGGTGACCATGTCGCTGAAGGCCCGCGAGTTGCGAGAAGGGCGGTGGCAAGAGCTTCAGGGCATGGGCTTTAACCAGGTGCGGATGATCGCGTATCCGATGGTAAATCCGCAGGGCGAAGACCATTGCCTGGTCGCGGTCCAGACCCGGATGGAGCCGGTCACATCAACAGATGTCGACTCGCTGTCGGACAAAGAGCGCACGCAGTACATCCTGCAGATCGAGACCGAGATGCAATCGACCCGCGAGGCGCTGCAGCAGACGGTCGAAGAGTTACAGACCTCAAACGAAGAGCTGCAATCGGTCAACGAAGAGCTGCAGAGCACCAACGAAGAAGCCCAAGCGACCAACGAGGAGCTGGAAACTTCCAACGAGGAACTGCAAAGCACGAACGAAGAGTTGATTACCGTCAACGAAGAGTTGCAGGTCAACGCATCGGAGCTTCAAAAGGTGTCGTCGGAGTTGTCGGCGGTGCTGGATTCCGCACCATATCCCATGCTTGTTCTGGATCAGGCCCTGATGGTGCGCCGAACAAGCGAGCAAGCGGTCGAATTTTTTAACCTGAAAAAGATCGCCTCAATCGGCCCGCACCTGAGCCAGTTGAGCCTACCGCCTGAATTTCCGAACTTTACCACCATCGCCAGCGAAGTCTTCAAGGTCCGGGAAATCAGAGTCGTGGAAGTGCAGCGCGGCGATGAGATGCACAAGCTGATCTTCAGCCCCTTCGTCGATTCAATGGATCAGGTGATAGGGGTGACGATCGCAATTATCGCCTTTGACGTCAGCATCCAGTCCCGCGCGCTCGAAGTGCTGGAACAGATGGGGGACTCGGGCCATTTCCGCATCGATGTGGCCCGTCAAACGGCGTATATTTCGCCTGCGATGCGGCGCACCTTCTTTGTCAAAAGCGCCGACGAAGCCGGGCAAATGAGCTACGCAAGTTTCCTGCAATTGCTGCATCCCGGGGACCGGGACATGGTGCAGCGCAAGATTGCAACTGCGCTTGAAAATCGGCGCGCATTCCGCTTTGAAGCGCGGCTGCGCCGTGCGTCCGGCTCACTGGTCCACATGCTCGTCTCTGGCTCTGTTCTGGAGAACGAAGAAGACGGCGCTCCGGAAATTGTTGTGGGTGCGGCGCGTGATATCAGCACCGAGATCAACGCGCATCTTCTGATGCGCAACCTTGAGCACCTGCAGACAGACCTTCAGATCAGCATGTTCAACTACGATGTCGACAATCGTGCGATGTTCTTTACCAGCGATATCTTTGGTGAGTTCGACACATCCGGTGAAAGCACAACGCTTGAGACGGCGTTTACGTCCTTTTCCAAGCCGGACCGGGCGGCCATCCTCGAACAGATCGAAAGCGCGGCTGAAAGCGGCGAACCCTTCGAATTTGAAGGCGAAGTTGCCATGGGCGCGGGCGACACATTGCCAGTCGTTATCACAGGACTGTCGCGCAAGCGGAACGATGGATCGGTCAGCCATGTATTTGGCAGCGTTCGACTTCTAAACGCAGCGTAAACGCGCCGATCCGGGAGATTCAGAAACGTTAAGCTGAGTGATGCGATACCCATTCACATGCACCACTCGCTAGACTAGAATTCGATTTGCTGCCTGTCTGTTCGATCTAGATGAAGTCGCGCGCTTAGGGCCAAGTACGGATAATTCATGTCGACGACCGCCAGTCTGATGATCACCTTGCGACGCCGTAACCCGGATGGCCCTCATGAGGTGCGCACGGTTGAACACACGCAGGATGGCGTCAATCAGCGGATGAGTTTTGCGCAGGTGCGCACGACCGCGGGTGTATTTCATCCTAATCTGGCGGTGCTGGTCGAAGATGCAGCCCGGCGCATGGGTAACGAGCGGTCAGCTATCTCTTCTCCAGATACGATCGTGTCGCTTCCCGGCTTGGTGCTGGGCCGGATGTACGTGAGCACCCCGGGTGCCGTGGGCATGGCAGACCGCAACGTGATGGTCATGTTTCGGAGCGTTGTGGGCGCATTTCGCTGCGCGTTTCTGGAAGACTACGGTTTTGACACCGCAACCGCATCGCTTCGGGATGAGATTGAAACAAAGCTTTTGGCTGACATTGCGACGCCGGTGCTGGATTTGCTAACCGGGCTGTGCGATGGCTCACCACCGCCATCGGGCGCGTCGGTTCTCGCGGCCCGTCTTGAGCGCCTGTCGCGCGACAGGGACGAGATTGTCTTCTATCTCGATATGCTGAAACGCTATGTTCAGAATGAAGAACACCGCGCTCGGTACATTGAGCGTGAGGCAGAATTGCACGATTCCGGGCATTTGGCGCTGAACAGCGTCAGATCTTTGGCTAAATAACGCCGTTGCTTGACAATTAAACCATTTTTTGTGTGCTTGCGGCCGTCTGCGACCCCATATTAGAGACAGCGGCGATGCCTTGAGAACCGACCCTCTGACAAAGTGTTTGTTCTGCAAACCCTGGGTTGTTCCGTATGCTTTGCTTTGGAGAATAAAATGAAACCGACCATCCTTTTGGCCGAAGACGACGCGCTGACGCGCTTTATGATGTGCGAAATGCTCGAGGAAATGGACTATGACTTCGAGGTAGCCCGTAACGGCGCCGAGTGTCACGAGATGATCCAGCGCAGCCCAGAAAATTACGCGGTCGTCCTGATGGACATTCACATGCCACATAAATCCGGCGTGGAAGTTGCGCGTGGCATCCGTAGCTCGCGCAATGATCCCCCTTCGAATATCCCAATCATTGCCATCACGGCGGATCACGTGTGGACTGACCCGACCCGTTACAACCAAGTCGGGTTCAGCGACGCGGTGCAAAAGCCTGTCAACATGGTAGAGCTCAACGAAAAGATCAGCCGGGTTCTGGCCGCCTGAGCTACATTGCGGCTGATTTAAGTGCACGGTGTGCCATGCGCGGCTGATGCCTTTTTTGAGTTGCGCGACATGCTCTCTCTCACAGGCGGTTTTGGCCGTTGTCCCAAGACCGCCCACGTGCCACGCGTGGTTATGGGGCGTTGGGTTAGCTTTCCACATCGATCGTGGGCGTGTAGCAACGACGAACTGGGCACTGACGTGCCGGCACGGTTAGTCTGCTCAGGGAACTACACTGTCAGAGCAATCTCATGACTAGGGTATTTAATGGTGGCGTGGGGGAGACTTGAACTCCCGACCTATCGATTATGAGTCGATCGCTCTAACCAACTGAGCTACCGCGCCACTGAGCCGCTGAATTATGCCAGCCACCCCAAAGCGTCAACCCGAAACCTTGGACATTGACCGCACGGTGTCGATCATCAGCGCCACGTTTTCAGGGTCGGCGTCAGGCGTGATCCCATGGCCAAGGTTAAAGATATGCGGGCCACCCGAAAACGCCTTCACGATAGCGCGCGTGTCGTCGATCAACGCCTGACCACCCGTCACCATGTGGGACGAGGCCAGGTTGCCCTGCACACAGCCATCTTTTTGCACATGTTCCGCCGCCCAGGACGCGCTGACCGAATTGTCGAGCGCGACACAGTCTACACCCGTCGCCTTGGCGAACCCGATATAACCGTCGCCCGCCTCGCGCGGGAAGCCGATGACGGGAATGTGCGGATACCGCTGTTTCAGTGCCTGAGTGATCCGGCGGCACGGCGCGACAGCAAAATCCTCGAAGTCCTGGCCCTTGAGGCTGCCAGCCCAGCTGTCGAATATCTTGACCACTTCGGCGCCCGCCTCGATTTGCTGCGCCAGGTAGTCGATGGTGCCTTCGGTGATCCGTTCTATCAACGCCTCAAACGCTGGACGATTCGTATCCTTGAGCAGGTGCGCCGGCCCCTGATCCTTGGTGCCGCGCCCGGCGACCATGTAGGTTGCCACGGTCCACGGCGCCCCGGCAAAGCCGATTAGCGTCGTTTCAGCGGGCAGCTCGCGGCGCAGAATGCGCACGGTCTCATATATGGGATTCAGCGTCTCATGGATTGCGTCCACGGGCTTGAGCGCGTCAACGCCCGCCTGATCAGTTATTGTCGAAAGACGCGGGCCTTCACCGGTTACAAACCAAAGGTCCGCTCCCAATGCCTGCGGCAAGAGAAGGATGTCGGCAAAAAGGATCGCCGCATCGAAGCCGTAGCGGCGGATTGGCTGCAAAGTCACTTCGGCCGCCAGCTCGGAGTTATAGCACAGAGACAGGAAATCGCCCGCCTGCGCGCGCGTGGCCCGGTATTCCGGGAGGTAGCGGCCCGCCTGACGCATCATCCAGATCGGCGGCGTGGGCAGGGTTTCCCCCGCGAGGGCTCTGAGGATTGTCTTTGTCACGCGCACGTCTCCAAGGCTTGCCTTCACCGGCGCAGAGTGTCAGGTTAGGTTGACATGTGCAACCCATGAAGGCCCCCAAGACAGTGCAGCACCCCTCCCCCGATGTCCCGCTCAAGATCGGCACGCGCGGCTCGCCGCTGGCGCTTGCGCAGGCGCACGAGACCCGCACCCGGCTCGCCGCAGCTTGGAACCTGCCCGAAGAGGCTTTCGAAATCGTTGTGATCAAGGTGTCGGGTGACGATCGCTTTATGGTCGACAAGGACATGCCGCTGAAAGAGATCGGCAACAAGGGCCTGTTCACCCGCGAGATTGAAGAGGACCTCGCAGCAGGCAAGATCGACATTGCCGTACACTCGATGAAGGACATGCCAACGGTCCAGCCGGAAGGGTTGCTACTGGACACGTTCCTCCCGCGCGAGGACGTGCGCGATGCGTTCATCTCGCCCTCTGCCACCTCTCTCGCGGACCTGCCCGAGGGCGCGACCGTCGGCACCTCGTCGCTGCGCCGCCGGGCGCAATTACGCCATCGCCGCAAAGACCTGAACGTGGTCGAGTTTCGCGGCAATCTCCAGACACGGCTGAAAAAGCTGAACGAGGGGGTCGCGGACTGTACATTTCTGGCGTGCGCAGGCCTCAACCGGCTCAAGATGGACGACGTCCCGGCCACCCCGATTGACCCCGGCGACATGCTGCCCGCCATCGCACAGGGCGCCATCGGGATCGAGCGGCGGGCCGAAGACAACCGCGTGGCGCGCTTGTTGGAGGCGATCCACGACACAGATACAGGCGACCGCCTGCGCGCCGAACGCAGCTTTCTCCTCACTTTGGATGGCTCGTGCGAGACGCCGATTGCAGGCCTCGCCACCTTGGACGGCGCCACCCTGACGCTGCGCGGCGAAGTGCTGCGCCCGGACGGATCAGAAGCCATCGCCGCCACGCGCACGGGCGATGCCGCGGATGGCGAAATGCTGGGCCGCGCTCTGGGCGAAGAGCTGCTGGCACGCGCCGGCACGGGCTTTTTCGACTGGCACTGAGGACGCCGCGTTAGTCTTGACCGAACGGCGGCTGCCACCGCACGCTTTCAGTCATGACACCCGGCAAGACATATCTGAGCTCTGACGAGATCCGCCCGCTGGCCCAGCGGTCAAATCTGATGGGCGCATGGCTGGTGGCCCATTGTTGGGCCGTCATCCTTGGGGCCATCGCACTGTTTGCCCTGTGGCCGAACCCGTTTACCGCACTGCTGGCCATCGTGCTGATTGGCTCGCGGCAATTGGGCCTGGCGATCCTGATGCACGAGGCGGCCCACAACGCGCTTTTTGCGAACCGGGCGGTCAATGACTGGGTCGGCACCTGGCTGTGCGGCTGGCCGATCATGGCCGATCTGGCGGCGTATCGGCATTACCACCTCAGCCACCACCGCCACACGCAGACCGACAAGGACCCGGACCTGAAACTGTCCGAGAAATTCCCGGCCACCCACGCCTCGATGAAGCGCAAGTTTTTGCGCGATCTGACCGGGCAGACGGGTGTGAAACAGCTGCTCGGTCAAGTGATGCTGTTTGTGAAACTGGCCGGAGATGATGACGCGATAGAGGCGGCGAAGGGCGAAGCCGCGCAGGCGTTCAAGTCCAACACAATTGGATATGCCTTTCCCGTGTTCTTCGGCGTCGCGCTGGCGGTTTCGCTAGCGGGCGCGTGGTGGTGGGGACTGGTCTTTTGGGTGCTGCCTTACCTGACATGGTTCCAGTTTGTCCTGCGGGTGCGCAACATCGCCGAACACGGCGCGGTGGAGCGGTCAGATAACCCGCTGCAGAACGTACGCACGACCTATGCCGGCCCCATCGCGCGGGCGCTCGTGGCGCCCTATTGGGTGAACTATCACCTTGAACATCACATGGTGATGCACGTGCCCTGCTGGCGCCTTCCGGCGCTGCACGCCGCGCTGCTGGACCGGGGGCTTGGGGGAAATATGCGGATCGCGCCGACCTATCTGGACGCAATGAAAGAAGCCGGATGGCGCAGCGCCTGACGCGGCCCTTGCGGGGTTCTGATTATGCTGATGCGCACCCAGTCTTTGAGGTTTTGTCAGATGAAGTGGCGGGCGAAGCGGCCTTTACCACGATTTTGGCGCATCCGGGCACCACAATTTTCGGCAGCTTCGACGGGGGCACTTTGGCGGCGGTCGTGACGCTGCACGTCTTGCCCAACATGACCCGCGGGGCACGGCCCTATGCGCTGATCGAAAATGTCGCTTCCTTGCCAAGCCTTCGCGGTACGGGGCACGGGCGGGACGCGATGCAAGCCGCCATAAACGCCGCGTGGGTCGCGGATTGCTACAAGATAATGCTGTTGACCGGGCAGGACAACGGGGCGCGCGGGTTTTACGAGCGCCTCGGGTTCAGCGCGGATCAGAAATTCGGGATGCAGATGCGGCGGGTGCCGCCACGAGGGGGCGGCTGAGGCCGGGCAGGTGCGCAATGAATGCGCACCCTAAGGGCACTAGGATCACACCCACTTTGCCAGTGGCGGCAGGCTCATCAGCACCGCATTGGCGTCGTGCCCCGTCTCGAGCCCGAATTTGGTGCCCCGGTCATAGACAAGGTTGTATTCGGCATAGAGCCCGCGGTGCACCAACTGTGCGTCCTTATCCGCCTCGTTCCAGTCCTGCACCCGGCGCTTTTCCACGAGCGGCACATAGGCGGGCAGGAAGGCGCGGCCGATGTCCTGGGTCAGGGCGAAATCCGCCTCCCAATCGCCGGTGTTCAGATCGTCCATAAAGATGCCGCCAACGCCCCGCGCCCGCCCGCGGTGCGGGACATAGAAATACTCGTCCGCCCAGGCTTTGAGGCGCGGATAGTACTTGGCGCCATGCGGGTCGAGATGCGCCTTCTGGGTGGCGTGGAAATGCGCCGTGTCCTCGTCATACTCCAGGCACGGGTTCAGATCGGACCCGCCGCCGAACCACCACGCGTGCGGGGTCCAGAACATGCGCGTGTTCATGTGAACGGCTGGCACATGCGGGTTCTGCATATGGGCCACAAGGCTGATGCCCGACGCCCAGAACCGCGGATCAGAGGACATGCCGGGAATGCCGCGTGCGGCCATCGCCTTTTGCGCCCGGTCGCCAAGCGTGCCGTAAACGGTCGATACGTTCACGCCGACCTTTTCGAACACGCGCCCGCCGCGCATCACACTCATCAGGCCGCCACCCGCATCGCTGCCATCATCGGAGGTGCGCTTGGTCTCGGTCACCTCGAACCGGCCCGGCGCGGCCTCTGCAAGGGGGCCAGCCTCGTGGCTGTCCTCGAGCCCCTCGAACGCGGCGACGATCTGATCGCGCAGATCGCGGAACCAACCGCTGGCGCGGGCTTTGTGCGTGTCAAATTGTTCAGTCATGCGGAATGTGTCCTGTTTGGTTGACACATTCTACCGGATTCGGGGCCGCGCGCAAATGCGCTGTGTCAATGCGCAGGCGCGGCCACCGGATCAAGCAACGAGCGCCCGCCGTCCACAGTGACCACCTCGCCCGTCATGAAGCCAGACCCTTCGGACGCGAGGAACTGCACCGCGTCGACCAGTTCAGACGGGCTTGCGATACGTTCGAGCGGCGTGTGGGTTTCGATGTCTTCGCGCCAGCCGTCATGTTCGAGGATTGCATGTTTCAGCGAGGCGGACATGACCGAGCCAAAGGCGACCGCATTGCACCGGATGCGGTGCGGGGCCAGCACAAGCGCCAACGAGCGCGTCATCTGCTCCAGCGCGGCAGCGGCGACCGAATAGCCAAGCAGTTCAGGCCGGGTCTGCCGCGCCGCCGTAGAGCTGAGGTTGATGATGGCGCCGACCTGCCCCGTTCCGCCCACCTCGGCCTGCCGTATCATGCGGCGCGCCACCGCCTGGCTGAGGCGCAAGGCGGTCATCAGGTTCTGTTCGATCAGCGCCTCGACGCTGTTGTCCTCAACATCAAGCGCATCGGTTTCCATCACCTGCCGCGAGGCATTCACGAGGATGTCCACGGAATCGAACGCATCAATGGTGGCCGACACGAGGTTGGCCACGGTCAGACGCTGACGCAAATCGCCCGCAAAGACCCGCATGTTGCCTTCGTCATCGCTGTCGCCGATTTCCTCGATCAGGCGTTTTTCGTCCATGTCGGCGCACATCACGTTGGCGCCCTTGTCGGCAAAATGCCGCGCGATGGACAGGCCAATGCCGTTGGCTGCGCCGGTGACGATGGCCGTCTTGCCGCTGATGGAAAAGGACATGAGCTACCTCCGCGGTTTGGCGGCGTGGGTCAGCTTGAACCGCGCGTCGCCCCCGATTTCCTGCACCTGCGCAAAATGGGCGTGCAGGGTCTCTTCATACGGCAAATGGCGGTTCGCGACCATCCACAACTGCCCCCTTGGCGCCAGCAGGCGCGCTGCGGAAGCGATGAACGCGCGGCCAAGCGCAGGGTCCGGGCTGCGGCCCGTATGAAAGGGCGGGTTCATGACGACCGTGTCGATCTGCGGATGCTGCCAACGGGTCGCATCGGCCCAATGGTACTGCGCCCGCGCGTCGGTCACGTTGCTCTTGGCGCATTCCAGCGCGAGGTGGTGGTTTTCGACAAGATGGCAGGCGGCGACATCGGGCCGGGTCAGGATATGCGCCGACAGCATCCCCCAGCCCGCGCCCAGATCCGCAACATGGCGGCCGAGCGTCTCCGGCAGCGCCGCCGCCAGAAGGGCGGAGCCATCATCAATGCCATCCGCCGAAAAGACGCCCGGCGCGGTCCAGAAGCCGCCCGGGGTCAGCGCGGGGCCCTGCGCCCAGTCCGCAAAAGCATCGGTGCTGTCCAGCCAGAACGCTTTGCCATGCGCTTTGGCAATAGGTGCAGTGGGGGCGGCGCGGCTGCGGATCTCCTTCAAAAGCGAATCGATCCCGTCTGTCTTTTGCCCGTCGATCAGAACCGGGCCCTGCGTCGCCGCCATGGCCTCGGCAACCAGCGCGCGCGCCTCAGCCTTGGCGCGGGGGATCGCCACGATCGCGGCGGTGTAGGGGCCATCCGCCTCTGTTACAGCCTCAGGAAATGCCGCGTGCACCGTGGCGAGTGGAGAGATCACCTGCGCCTGCGGAACATCGGACAAGTCCGCGCCAGGTGCCGGATGAAACACGGCCGGACGCGTGCCAGGGGCAAACCCGGCTTCCAGCGCAAGGGGCAGACGCGCGTCGATCATCAGGGGGCGGAAATCCGAACGCGGATTTCCGGGCGGGAGGTGGGCATGGGTTTGAAACGCCAGACGCTGGGCGGGTTTCCGCGTTCGGAAACCGGCATGTTTATTCTTCTTTTTCCATCGTGCACTGCAGCGGATGCTGATGCCGGCGGGCAAAGTCCATCACCTGCGCGACCTTTGTCTCTGCAATCTCGTGGCTGAACACACCCACAACCGCGACACCCTTTTTGTGCACGGTCAGCATGATCTCGAACGCCTGCGCGTGGCTCAGGCCAAAGAACCGTTCAAGCACGTGCACCACGAACTCCATCGGCGTGTAGTCGTCATTCAGCAGCAGCACCTTGTAAAGCGGCGGGCGCTTTGTCTTGGGCTTGGCCTTGGTGATGACGGCGATATCGCTGTCATCGCCGCCGGTGTCATCGTCCTTGTCTGCCATCATTCGCGGATCGAGATACATGAAGCGCCCATTGCTGGTGTGTGCCGTCTGAAGCCTCCTATATAACGCAACCCGGGGCTGAGAAAAGAGGGACGTAGGCCATGCAGTTCAGCGCGATTGCCTTCGATGCAGATGACACGTTGTGGCACAATGAACGGTTCTTTGCCGCCGAACAGGCGCGCTTTGCTGAATTGCTGGCGCCTTACGCGGAGGGGACGGGCCTCATGGAACGGCTCGAGCAGGCAGAGCGGCGCAACCTCGGGGCCTATGGGTTCGGGGTGAAGGGCTTTGTGCTGTCGATGATTGAGACCGCGCTTGAGGTGACGAACAACGCGGTGCCGGGCGCGGTCATCGCGGAAATCGTCGCCGCCGGGCGCGAGATGCTGGCGCATCCTGTCGAACTGCTGCCCCACGCCGCGGAGGCGGTCGCGGCCGCGCAACGCTATGCCCCGGTGTGGCTCATCACCAAGGGCGACCTGCTGCATCAGGAACGCAAGCTGGCGCAATCGGGCCTGGGCGAGATGTTCGACCGGGTGGAGATTGTATCGGACAAGGTCCCGGACACCTACCTGCGCCTCTTTGGCCCCCGGATTGATGACGCGGTGATGATCGGCAATTCGATGAAATCGGACGTGGTCGCCATGATCGATGCGGGCGGCTGGGGCGTGTTTGTCCCGCACGGGCTGGAGTGGTCGGTGGAGGCCGCGCCGGAGCCGACGGGGCACGCGCGCTTTGCCAAACTGCCCGACCTTGGCGCGCTGCCGGTCTGGCTGGACCGGATGGCGGGATGACGGCGCTGCGGAACGGAACAGCGCCGCGCCGCCTGCAAACAGAATAAGGCACGGGCGCCCCACGCCTGCCACATTCCTGCCACATTCGCCTCCCTAGAGGGGGAATACCTGCCGATCCCCAACATCTGCCCCGAGAAAGTGGTTAACGCGCGGCAGTCAAAACTTTATCGGATCGCGCACGCGTGGTACGCTTAAGCATAAGCCACCCGGAACAACCGGGGGCATTGAGGCAAAAAAGGCAGGTTTATCGTGACGGCGCGGCATATGCGGCCGGCCCGGAATGGGCTGTTCATCCTTGCAGTTTTCTGGCTTGTGGTCGTGCTGCCGCTTAGTGCGGTTGCAGCCCCTTATGCTGCGATGGTGATTGATGCGCGCACGGGCGAGGTTCTGCATTCGCGCAATGCGGATAAACGCCTGCACCCGGCCTCCCTCACCAAGATGATGACCCTCTACGTCGCGTTTGAGGCGGTCCAGAAGGGCGAGATCAGCATGGACACGATGGTCCGCATCTCGAAAAAGGCCGCGGCCGAGCAACCCTCCAAGCTTGGCCTGCGCGCGGGCAGCCGGATCAAGCTGCGCTATCTGGTGCGCGCGGCGGCTGTGAAATCGGCCAACGACGCCGCGACCGCCATTGCCGAGGCGATCAGTGGGTCCGAAGCCGCCTTTGCCCGGCGCATGACGCGCACGGCGCGGGCTTTGGGCATGACGCGGACGACGTTCAAGAACGCGCATGGCCTGACAGAGGCAGGTCATCTCAGCACAGCGCGGGACATGACAACGATGGGCCGGCGGCTGTTCTATGACTTCCCGCAATACTACAACATCTTCTCGCGCCGCAGCACGTCGGCCAAGATCGCGACCGTGCACAATACCAACCGCCGCCTGCTGAACGCCTATCGCGGGGCCGACGGGATCAAGACGGGCTACACCCGCGCGGCAGGCTTCAACCTTGTGGCCAGCGCCGAGCGCGGCAACGAGCGGGTCATCGCTACCGTTTTTGGCGGCAAGTCCACCGCCTCGCGAAATGCCAAGGTGGCAGAGCTTCTGGACCTCGGGTTTCGCAGGGCACCATCCCGTGCGCCCATCAACAAGCCCAAGCCGCCCGTCTATGCCGAGGCGGCGACCAGCGGCGGCACAAAGGCTGCAGGCAAGATCGTACGTGTGAGCGGGTTGGTCAAAAAATCCTATCGCCCGCGGCTACGGCCCGCCCCCGACGCGCCCGTTCTGGTGGCCGAAGTCAAACCCGAAGCCGCGCCGCCCACCGTGTTGAAATCCGACATCCAGATCGCGCTCGAAGCCGCTCAGACGCCCGAAAACGTCGCCGCGCGGGAACCGGTTGTCCGGCCAGCCGCCCGGCCCGAGACCCTTGTGATCGCCCGCGTCGCGCCGGCCCCGGAGCCCGAGCCAGAGGTCATCACCCGGCTCTCCACATCCGGAGGGCGGCATTGGGGCGTGAATGTCGGGCGGTATCAAAGCCGCTTCAAGGCGGAAAAAGTGCTGTTGAGGACGGCCTTGCAAGAAAT
>JBCBCP010000006.1:0-127691 GCA_038530575.1 Pseudomonadota bacterium | reverse complement strand
GTGTGGCGGAATTGGTAGACGCACCAGATTTAGGTTCTGGCGCCGCAAGGTGTGGAGGTTCGAGTCCTCTCACCCGCACCATCTTTCTCAGCTTTATTGTGCTGTCGTGGACTGGCCCCCTTGCACCCCCCTTTGTGCCCCCCTAGAAGGGCGCGAATTTGACGCGCCTCGCATGTTTGCGGGCCTTGATGCGATGGAGCAGACATGCAGGTCACCGAAACGCTGAACGAAGGTTTGAAACGCGGCTATGCCATTACGCTGACAGCGGACGAGCTGGATGCAAAGGTCAACGAGAAATTGGCCGAGGCGCAGCCGGACGTTGAAATGAAGGGCTTTCGCAAGGGCAAGGTGCCGATGGCGCTGCTGAAAAAGCAGTTCGGCCCGCGCTTGATTGGCGAGGCGATGCAAGAAAGCATCGACGGCGCGATGTCCAAGCACTTCGAGGACAGCGGCGACCGCCCGGCCATGCAGCCCGAGGTCAAGATGACCAACGAGGACTGGAAAGAGGGCGACGACGTCCATGTCGAGATGTCTTACGAAGCGCTGCCGGAAATTGGTGAACTCGACACCTCCGGAATGAAGCTTGAAAAGATGGTTGTAAAGGCGGGTGACGCCGAAGTCGACGAGGCCCTTGGCAACCTTGCGGAAACCGCGCAGGACTTCGACACCAAGAAGGGCAAAGCGAAAGACGGCGATCAGGTTGTCATGGACTTTGTCGGTAAGGTGGACGGCGAAGCTTTCGAAGGCGGCTCTGCCGAGGACTACCCGCTGGTTCTTGGGTCAAACTCGTTCATTCCCGGTTTTGAAGAACAGCTTGTTGGAGTGAAGGCTGGTGAGGAGAAGGTCGTCAGTGTCAATTTCCCCGATGAGTACCAGGCCGCGCATCTGGCGGGCAAAGAGGCGGAGTTTACCTGCACCATCAAAGAGGTGAAGGCCCCAAAGGCGGCCGAGATTGACGACGAACTGGCCAAGAAATTTGGCGCAGAAGACCTGTCGGCGCTGAAGGCACAGATCGGCGAGCGGCTTGAGGCCGAATATGCCGGTGCGGCGCGCGCGGTGATGAAGCGCAGCCTGCTGGACCAGCTTGATGGCGCGGTGAGCTTTGAACTGCCGCCGAGCCTGGTGGATGCAGAGGCCAATCAGATTGCGCATCAGCTTTGGCATGAAGAAAACCCGGACGTTGAGGGGCATGACCACCCCGAGATCGAGACCACGGACGAGCACAAGACCCTGGCAGAGCGCCGCGTGCGTCTGGGCCTGTTGCTGGCCGAGCTGGGCCAGAAGGCCGAGGTGGAGATCACCGATGCCGAGATGAGCCAGGCCGTGATGGCAGAGGCGCGCAAGTATCCCGGCCAGGAACGGCAGTTCTTCGAATTCGTGCAGCAGAACCAGCAGATGCAGCAGCAGCTGCGCGCGCCGCTGTTTGAAGACAAAGTCGTGGACCACCTGTTCGAACAGATCGAGACGACCGAGAAAGAAGTCTCTAAGGACGATCTGCAAAAAGCTGTTGAGGCGCTTGAAGACGAGTGAGCGCCTGCGCTGGAACAATGCAAAAGGCCGCCCCATAACAGGGCGGCCTTTTTTCTGGCCTGAGCCTCAAAATGCACATGTTGTACAGAACTGACCGGCCCGAATGATATTTTTTACAGACTTTGACTGTGCAAAACGGCTCCGCCCTCAGCCTTCTGTTAACAAAGGTTAGCAATGCCTGAACTGGCTCTTTTTTTGGACTGGGAACTTAACTGCCAGTTTGCCGGGGTTATCTGGGCGATGGAGGCCGGGCTGTTTGAGCGCGCGGGGCTGTTGGTAGATGTCGTGCCGCCGTCGCGGCAGTCCGGGGCCCCAGTGCTGGACCTGATCGCGGGTCACGGGGCGGCGGTCGGCACAGTTGAGGAAAATCTGGTAATGCAAGCCGCCGCCGCTGGACATGGCGTGCGTGCGGTTGGTGCGATGCTGCAACGCTCGCCGCTGGTGCTGATGGCTCGGGGCGGCGTCGGGGTGCAGAACATTGGTGATCTGCACGGGCGGCGGGTGGCCATGCATGCGGACGGCGCGGCGCATCTGCGCGCCATTTTGGCGCTTCACGACATAGACCCTGCGGGCGTACATATCACGGTGGGCGGTTGGAGCCTTGGCGATCTGGAGGCCGGACAGTTCGATGCGGTGCAGGGGTATGCGATCACCGAAGCACATACCCTGGGGCAAGGCGCATGGCTGATCCCGCTGCACCATCCCAAGCTGTCGCCATCTTCGATCGTGATGGCGGCGGGGGCTCAAACGCTGAAGGCGCAGGGTGCGCAGGTTCAGGCGATGGTGAGGGCGGTGGCTGAAGGGTGGCGCTGCGTGCTTGCGGACCCAGCCCGCGCGGCGGACCATGTGGCTGCGGTGTCGCGCGAGCACAGTGACCCGGAGACGAACATGGCCATATTGTCCGGTATCGGTGCCTATGCGAACGGACCTGCGGGGATTTGCGGATTGGACCGGAGCCAATGGTCACGGAACCTGGAAACCTTGGCGGATAATGGCCTCGTGCCCGGGGGTGTGGGCATCGACACGATCATCTGGGACTGACAGCGGCCACCAAGCACGCCTGCAAATTACGCGCCCAAACGCCCGCCGTGCAGGATCATGCGATAGACGGGAACACTGTCATAGGTGATCGTTTCAGATCCCTCGAACCGATCAATATATCCCTTAATATCAGTGCTGTAGACATAGCGGCCATCGGTCACGCGCGGCGGGCCGCGCATCAGGCGTTCAGGGTCCGGCTGACCGAGGGCGCGGCGCTGGAAGGCATGGATTTCCGCCGCGGGGACCGGTTCGTAGAGGATTTCCGCCACGTAGTTCTTGATCCAAACCGGGCGGCCATCATGCCAGACGATTTCTTGACCGCCATAGGGGTTCAGGCCTGCGTAACGGTCGCGATATCGCCATGGGCCGTCATCATAAGCCATGTGAGACGTGCCGTCGTCGAGCAGTGTGCCGGTTGGAATGGCGTAGGTCATTCGCCGGGCGCAGGCCAGAAATTCTTCAAAGGTCATGCGGTACAGATAGCGGTGCCCGCGCGCTTTCCCATTGCTGCCTGACGGTGTTTTTGGCTCGTGAGAACGAAAAAGCGCCGCGCGGGGTGGCCCCGGCGGCGCTTTGGATTGGCGGAAGAGCGACGCGTTAGGTCTGCGGCTGCTCTTCGCTGGTGCCTTCGGTCTCGGGCGTTTCCACACCGGCGGACTCCGCCAGTGCCTCGTCGTCAGAGGCGGCGGCGCCGATGTCGTCGAAGAGTTCCTGGATTTCGAACTCTGCGGCGGCTTCTTCTTCGGCGGCCAGATCAGCGATGTTTTTACCCTGCGCCTGAAGCTCGGCCTCTTCGGGCGAGCGTGCGACGTTCAGCGTGATCGTGACCGACACTTCGGGGTGCAGCGTCACAGTCGCGTCGTGCAGGCCCAGTTCCTTGATCGGGGTTTCGATAACGACCTGTTTGCGATCGACGGTGAAACCTTCGGCTGTCGCGGCTTCGGCGGCGTCACGGGTGGTGACGGAGCCGTAGAGGTTGCCGCCGTCGGAGGCCTGGCGAATCACAATGAACTGCTGACCGTCCAGCTTTTCACCCAGTGCTTCGGCTTCCTTGCGGGTCTCGAGGTTGCGGGCCTCGAGCTGTGCCTTCTGATCCTCGAAAGCGGCGATGTTGGCTTGGGATGCCGACAGGGCCTTTTTCTGGGGCAGCAGGTAGTTGCGCGCATAGCCGGGCTTGACGTCGACGACGTCGCCCATCTGGCCAAGCTTGGCCACGCGTTCGAGAAGGATGACTTGCATGTGCTTGGCTCCTTACTTCACGGCGTAGGGCAGCAGGGCGAGGAAGCGGGCGCGCTTGATGGCGCGGGCCAGTTCACGCTGCTTCTTGGCCGAGACGGCGGTGATACGGCTGGGCACGATCTTGCCACGCTCAGAGATATAGCGTTGCAGCAGGCGCGTGTCCTTGTAGTCGATCTTGGGTGCGTTGTCGCCCGAGAAGGGGCAGACCTTGCGGCGACGGAAAAACGGTTTTGCAGCCATGGGTTAGCTCCTTCTTACCGGCGCTCGCGGCGGTCGCCGCGTTCGTCACGTTTCTGCATCTGGACGGAGGGGCCTTCGGCGTGTTCGTCGACTTTGATCGTCAGGACGCGCATGACGTCCTCGTGCAGGCGCATCAGGCGTTCCATTTCCTGCACGGCGGACGCGGGTGCGTCGGTGCGCAGGTAGGCGTAATGGCCCTTGCGGTTCTTGTTGATCTTGTAGGCCATCGTCTTGACACCCCAGTACTCGTTATCAACGAGGGTGCCGCCGTTATCGGTCAGTACGGTTCCAAAATGTTCGATGAGGCCCTCGGCTTGCGTGTTGGACAAGTCCTGACGGGCAATCATCACATGCTCGTAAAGAGGCATGAGCGTTCCACTTCTGTCTGGGCGCATTTCAAAGACGGGGCGTTCAGGCCTTGCGGCCCCGGCACGAGAGACTGCGCGGTGAGTTGATGTGCAAGGTGCGCCCCTGTGCCATGGATCGCGTGCCCTTGCAAGCATGCCCGCTCATTGCCTTCTACCTGCCCAATTCCTGCCACGCTGCGCCGTCACCTTGAGGTTAACGAAAGTGATGGAGACACGGCATGACGGCGACGAATGAATTCATCAATGATGGTGTGGACCTAAGGATGGAGCCGCTGCGCGGCGCCCGCGCTATCGTTCGTCTTTTGTTGACCATGCTGGGCGTCGGGCTGGTGATCGCCGCTCTTATGCTTTGGGTCATGCCCGGATCCAGTTTTGATGCAGATCTGCTGTTGATGAAAGGGGTGCTGAGCGTGACCATGGGCGCAGCGGGTTGGGCGGCGCTTAGCGCGGGGCGAACCCGTCCGGTCGCGCGCGAAATTGAGGTCGACCTCGTACGTCGGGAAGTCCGCGTTGTACAGCGCCGTCCGAGCGGTGATAGCGTAGAGCATGTTTGCGCGTTTCGCGACCTTGGCCGCGCAGAGACGGCACATGGTGTCGTCGGGCTTTGGGATGCAGATGGTGTGCACCTTGCGGATGTGGCCTTGCGCGACCGCACCGCGGGCAGGCTGCTCACGTCTGCCCTGCGCGACGCGGGCAAGCTGTAACACGCGTCGCACCGGGTTTATTCACCCAGATCAGTGTGAGCGAGCGCGCAGATGCTGCGCGCGGCTGCCGGGTTGTCTGTTCGGGTTCCTGCGCCATCTTGTCACGCATGGATCAACCCTACAGAGGAACCTCTCCATGAAATCCCTTCTTCTTGCGACCCTGCTGGCCGGCGCCTCCACCGCGGCACTCGCGGCCGACAAGTATGTGCTGGATTCCAGCCACAGCCAGATCGTCTTTTCCTATGACCACCTTGGGTTTTCGACAACCTTCGGCATGTTCTCCGGCTTTGCGGGCGAGATCATGTTCGACGCTGAAGACCCCGCCGCATCGAGCGTGAGCGTGTCGATGCCGGTCATGAGCATGTTTACTGGCTGGGAACAGCGTGATGGCCATTTCATGTCGGGCGACTTTTTTGGCGCAACCGAAGAGGACATGGTCACCTTCACCTCCACCTCCATCGAGGTGACGGGCGAGAACACCGCGCTGATCACCGGAGATCTGACGATGAACGACGTTACGCAGTCCGTGACGCTGGACGCCAAGCTGAACAAGGCCGGGACGCACCCGATGGCGAACACCGCATGGCTTGGCTTTGACGCGACGACGACGCTCAAGCGGTCTGACTTCGGTGTTGGCGCCTTTGCCCCCGCGGTGGGCGACGAGGTCGAGGTGATGATTTCCATCGAGGCCCAGGCGGCGGGCTAAGGCCCCAAGACTTCAGCGAAAATAGAATCGCCGCGCGGGTGTCGCGCGGCGGTTTTTTTGTGCCTTACTGGCCGCGTGTGGCTGTTAGGTTGATCGCGATGTCGACCGCGAAGGCCAGCGTGCCTTCGTCCTGGGTGCCGGCGCCGATGCTCCAGTCCAGCCGGTTGACAGAAACGCTGCCGGACGCGGTTGCGGTGTCGCCATCGACGGTGACGTCAAAGGGCAGGGTGATCGGCACTTCGGTGTCCTTGATGCGCAACGTGCCTTCCGCGATGTGACCATCCGGCGTTGCGATCAGATCAGCGGTGAACGTGGCGGTGGGGAACGCGGCGGCGTCGAAGTAATCGGCCCCCATGGCTTGGTCCGTGACGGAGCCCAGCGTCAGCGAGCCGATTGAAATGGTCACCTCCGCCGTGCCTGCGGGGCCGTCCGTCACGGTTTCGTCGAAGGCGATGGCAGCGGTCCAGTCGGCAAAACTGCCGCCGACTGCATTGCCGAACTGGGTGACCGAAATGGCGACTTCACCCTCTTGAACGGCCCATTCGGATGCAACTTGTTCAAGCTGTGCGGCCTCGGCCACCGATCCGCGGCCCTCGTAGAGGCCAAGACCTGCGCCGATGCCCAGCGCAGCAACCCAAGCGACCACGGCCGCCGCGACCGGGCGCAGGGCCCGGTTTTCGGCCTGGCCCGCGACCTCGGTCTTGCCGAACCACATGCGCGCAAGGGTGCCGTCCCGGTCGATGAGGGCGTGTTTCAGCGCGCCAGCCACATGCGCGAGCAGCGCGACAAGCAGCACCTTGGTAACGACGATATGCACGCCTGCGAAGATATCGGCGACGCTCTGGCTTTGCGGCACAAGCGGCAGGCCCTGGCCAAAGGGCCACCAGATCGGCGCAAAGCCAGAGGTGGCCGCGTGGTGGATCCAGCCCGACAGCGGCACGATGACCAGCGAGGAATAGAGGACCCAATGCGCAGTTTCGGCGGCAAAGGTCTCAAGCCGCCGCTCCGGGTGGATGGGGTTTGGCTTGGGCTGCGTCAGGGCCCAGAGGATGCGCAGCAGCGCGGTGAAGAATAGCGCGACGCCGATGGTCTTGTGCAGCGAAAAAAGGAAGGCCGCGCGGGCGATCATATCGGGATCGGGCACGTCCGCGGCCTTGATCTGATAGGCCAGATCATTGGCAATCACGCCGAGGGGAAACAGCGTGATGATCATGAGGGCGGTCGTCCAATGGAAGACCTTGGCGATGCCGCCGTAGCGGCTGTCGGTATTGACGAGGGGGGAGGCGGCGGCGCTGGACATGGGGGACCTTTCAGATCTGGCGTTATGTGTAGATGTTGGTGTCAACACGCGCGAGGCAAGGTTTATGCATTGTGCCTCGTTGCAGAGGGTCTGCGCGCGGGGTAGAGCGAGGCCAAAGAAGGGGAGCCTTATGAGCATTGCATTTGTTTTTCCGGGGCAGGGCGCGCAGGCGATTGGCATGGGCCGCGCGCTGGCCGAGGCCTATCCGGCGGCGCGGTCTGTCTTTGACGAGGTCGACGATGCGCTGGGCGAAAAGCTGAGTGACCTGATCTGGGAGGGCGAGATCGAGACGCTGACCCTGACGCAGAACGCGCAGCCGGCGCTTATGGCGACATCCCTCGCGGCGATGCGCGCGCTGGAGGCTGAGGGGATAGGCGTGGATCGCGCAGCCTTTGTCGCGGGCCATTCGCTGGGCGAGTATTCGGCGTTGGCGGCTGCCGGGGCCTTGAGCGTGGCGGATTGCGCGCGCTTGCTGCGCACGCGGGGGCGGGCGATGCAGGAGGCGGTTCCGGTTGGTGTGGGCGCCATGGCCGCGCTTCTGGGCCTTGATTTCGCGGCCGCCACGGATGTCGCGGCAGAGGCGGCGCAGGGCGAGGTATGCGCGGCGGCGAACGACAATGACCCCGGACAGGTCGTTGTCTCCGGCCACAAGGCTGCCGTGGAGCGCGCTGTAGAGATTGCCAAAGCGCGCGGCGCCAAGCGTGCGGTCATGTTGCCGGTCAGCGCACCGTTTCACTGCAGCCTCATGGCTCCCGCTGCTGATGTGATGGCAGAGGCCTTGGCCGCGGTCGAGATCAGCGCGCCTGCGGTGCCGCTGGTGGCCAATGTGCGCGCCGAGGCGGTCACGGATGCCGATGTGGTGCGCGGGCTTCTGGTTGAGCAGGTCACCGGGTCGGTCCGCTGGCGCGAAAGCGTGTCCTGGATGGCCGGGCAGGGCGTGACGGAGATTTGGGAAATTGGCGCGGGCAAGGCGCTTTCGGGTATGATCCGGCGCATCGACCGGTCGGTTGCGACCAAGCAGGTTGGCACGCCCGAGGATGTCGCCGCGATGAAAGGAGAAGCATGATGTTTGATCTGAGTGGAAAGGCCGCCTTGGTGACCGGTGCATCCGGTGGCATCGGGGCAGAGATTGCGCGTGTGATGCATAGCGCGGGTGCGACCGTGGGGCTGAGCGGGACCCGGGTAGAGCCTCTGGAGGCGCTGGCGGCCGAGCTTGGGGAACGTGCCCATGTCCTTCCCTGCAACCTGAGCGACATGGCAGCCGTCGAGGCTTTGCCGAAGCAGGCGGCAGAGGCAATGGGCAGCCTTGATATCCTGGTCAACAATGCGGGGATCACGCGCGACAACCTGTTCATGCGCATGTCGGACGAAGAATGGCAAAGCGTACTGGATGTGAACCTGACGGCGACGATGAAGCTGTGCAAAGGCGCGATCCGCGGGATGATGAAGGCGCGCTGGGGCCGCATCGTGAATATCTCTTCGGTGGTGGGCGCGACAGGCAATCCGGGACAGGCGAACTATGCGGCGTCAAAGGCCGGGATGGTGGGCATGTCCAAGAGCCTCGCCTACGAGGTCGCGAGCCGCGGCATCACGGTAAACGCCATTGCGCCGGGTTTCATTGCCACCGCGATGACCGACAAGCTGACCGATGATCAGAAGACCGGAATCATGGGACAAATCCCGGCGGGCCGGATGGGCGAGGCGGGCGAGATCGCTGCCGCAACGCTTTATCTCGCCAGCCCCGAGGCGGGCTACGTCACGGGCGCGACGCTGCATGTAAATGGTGGAATGGCGATGCTCTAGGACGCTTGCCATTGCGGCAAGGTGTGCTATAGGCCACGCAGATTTTGAGCCGGGGGGCGGGAGCCCGCGCCCTGGTGGAAGCCGCCCCGCGGGGCATACCCGGCCCAGAGCGGCCAACAACAGACGGGCGAGCAAGCCCGGACGGAATGAGGATTTGGACATGAGCGACGTCGCCGACCGCGTGAAGAAAATCGTTGTTGAGCACCTTGGTGTGGAAGAAGACAAAGTGACCGAGAGCGCATCGTTCATCGACGATCTGGGCGCTGACTCGCTGGACACGGTTGAGCTGGTCATGGCCTTCGAAGAAGAGTTCGGCATCGAGATCCCGGACGACGCCGCAGAGACGATCCAGACCTTCGGCGACGCGGTCAAGTTCATCAACGACGCCGACGCCTAAGCGTTTTTCGGCCAATTTGGCCCAATTAAAGCGCTGGTTCCCGCGGGGACCAGCGCTTTTTTGTTGCCTCGGGGCTGCGAGGGATTGATCGGGGCGGGCTGCCTGCCGCACAATTGGGTAAACAGGCAGGGCGAGCAGTGAGCCGGGTCATACCAACCATAAACACCGCGCGGTTGACGCTGCGGGCGATGAAGCCATCCGACTTCGACCGGTATGCGGAGCTTTGGGCGGACGCGGGTGTGGTTAGCGATATCGGCGTGCCCGCGCGCAGCCGGTCGGAGGCCTGGGGCGCCTTTCTGCGCAATGCCGGACATTGGCAGATCACAGGGTTTGGGCAATGGGCGATCGAGCCGCACCGCGCTGGCGCGATGGTGGGTCATGTCGGGTTTTTCTTTGCTGCGCGGGGCTGGGGCGGAGATTTCGATGTCTACCCGGAGGCGGGCTGGGTTCTGGCGCGCGACGTTCAGGGCACCGGCTATGGCCGCGAGGCAGCGCAGGCGGCGCATGACTGGTTTGACCGTGTGGTGACGGGCCCACTGGTGTGCGTCGTGGCGCGGGACAACGTGCGATCCTTGGCGGTAGCGGACCGGCTGGGCTACAAGGGGTTGCGTGACAGCCCAGACGGCTCCGCACATTTGATGTTTCGAAAAAGCCCGCCACAAGGAGTGATGGCATGAGCGATCTGAAAAGCCTGTTTGGCGGTGGTGCCTCTGACCGGTTCATGGGGCTGCCGGGCGGTGATCTTGAGGCCCCGGCGGGCGAGGTGGTGATTTTTGGCGCTGACAGCGCGACGCCTTACCCGTCGGTGGGGCCTTATTGCGCGGGCGCGCCGGATGCGATCCGGGCAGGCTCGATGACGGATGCGGGGGCATTCGACAGGATGAACTTCGACACGCGGGACCGAGTGCTGCCGGTGGGTGTCGCGGTGGAGGATGCGGGCAACGTGCCCTTCACCGAGGACGCGGACGAGATGCGCCAGCGTATTCGGAACGCAACGCATGCGGTGCTGGAGGCAGGCGGCGTGCCGGTTGTTCTGGGCGGCGACGATTCCGTGCCGATCCCGATGCTTCAGGCCTATCAGGGCCGCGAGGTGCATATTTTGCAGATCGATGCCCATATCGACTGGCGTGACGAGTTCGAGGGCGAGGAGATGGGGCTCAGCTCGACCATGCGCCGCGCCTCCGAGATGAAACATGTGCAGACCATCGTGCAGATCGGCCAACGCGGCATTGGCAGCGCGGGCGCCGAGGAGCTCAAGGCCGCTGAACGCTACGGTGCCGTATTGGTGCCCGGCCATGATGTCGGGCGCGGCGGGGTGGCCGTGGCGCTGGCCGCGATCCCGCCCAAGGACGACGTGATCATCTGTCTGGATGTCGATGCGCTTGATCCGTCGATCATGCCAGCTGTCATCGCGCCGACAGGCGGCGGTCTGGGTTATTGGGATGTCGTGAGGCTGGTGCAGGGCGTGGCGGCCAAGTCGCGAATTGCGGGCTTTGCCATGGTCGAATTCAAGCCTGATGCCGACATGAACGGGATTGGCGCGCGCACGGCGGCGCAGCTTTTGACCACTGTAATCGGCGTGATTGCCGGCCAGAGGTCGTAGGCACGGTCTTGAACACGGTCTTGAACACGGGCGGGCCCCCACGATAAGAGGCCCCAATTCTACATCGAGGTGAGCATCATGCGCAGAGTTGTCGTTACCGGGCTGGGGCTGGTCACGCCGCTGGCGGACGGGGTCGAAGCAAGCTGGAGCCGTATTCTGGACGGGCAGTCCGGCGCAGGCCCCATCACGCAGTTTGACCCGGAGGGGCTGGCCACGACCTATGCCTGCGAAGTGCCGCGTGGGGATGGCACGGACGGCACCTTCAACGCGGATGCCTATATGCCGCCCAAGGAGCAGCGCAAGGTCGATACGTTCATCATGTTTGGTCTCGCTGCCGCGCAGCAGGCCGTTGAAGACAGCGGCTGGGCACCCGAGGCGCTTGAGGATCTTGAGCGCACGGGCGTTTTGATCGGATCGGGCATTGGCGGGCTGAATTCGATCGCGAACACGGCCGTGATGATGGAAGAGAAGGGGCCGCGGCGCGTGTCGCCTTTCTTTGTGCCGGGGGCGCTGATCAACCTGATCTCGGGTCAGGTGTCGATCAAATACGGCTTCAAGGGGCCGAACCATTCGGTGGTGACGGCCTGTTCGACGGGTGCGCACGCGATTGGTGATGCCGCGCGGCTGATCATGTTTGGCGACGCAGATGTGATGGTTGCAGGCGGCGCGGAGGCGGCGATCTGCAAGATCGGCATCGCGGGGTTCAATGCCTGCAAGGCGCTGAGCACGAAGCGTGCGGATGACCCCAAGAGCGCCAGCCGTCCCTATGACGCGGACCGCGACGGGTTCGTGATGGGTGAGGGCGCGGGCATCGTTGTGTTGGAAGAATATGAGCACGCCAAGGCGCGCGGTGCCAAGATTTACGCCGAGGTTCTGGGCTATGGCCTGTCGGGTGACGCCTACCACATCACTGCGCCGTCGGAAGATGGCGAGGGCGGCGAGCGGTCGATGCGCGCTGCGCTGAAGAATGCCGGTCTTGAGCCAAGCGCGATTGATTACATCAATGCGCATGGCACTTCCACGATGGCGGACACGATCGAGCTGGGCGCGGTTGAGCGGTTGCTTGGGGACGCGGCGGGGAAGGTCACGATGTCTTCGACCAAGTCGGCGACGGGGCACCTGTTGGGGGCAGCAGGTGCGATCGAGGCAATCTTTTCGATCCTGGCAATCCGCGATCAGGTCTGTCCGCCGACGATCAACCTCGAAACGCCTGCGGTGGAGACACCCGTTGATCTCGCGCCCAATGCCAAGCGCGAACGTGAGGTGAATGTAGCGCTGTCCAATTCGTTCGGCTTTGGCGGCACGAATGCGTCCGTGATCTTTGGCAAGGTGGAGTAACGCCCATGTGGCGCAGCATCGCGTCCAACGCTTTGACGTTTCTGGTGGTTGCACTGTTCGTGCTGGGCGGCGTGATCCTGTGGGGGCGCGGGCAATATGAGAACGCTGGCCCCCTGAGTGACGCGATTTGCCTGCAGGTCGATCGCGGATCGAACATGCGGCGCGTTTCGGCGGACCTTGAGCGGCAAGGGGCGGTCAGTTCGGCTTCGATCTTTCGGATGGGCGCGGATTACGCGGACAAGACGCAGGATTTGAAGGCGGGATCGTTCCTGATTGAACCCGGCGCGTCGATGGAAGAGATCGTCGATATCGTGACCCGCGGCGGGGCCAGCACGTGCGGGACCGAAGTGGTCTACCGCGTGGGCGTGAACCGACTGAGTGTGCAGGTGCGTGAGCTGGACCCGGCCACGAACCGTTTTGTAGAGCGCGCGGAATTTGTCGCTGGGCAGGACGAAGTTCCGGCGCTTTATGAAGAGAAGAAAGCGCAAGGTGATACGCGGTTCCGCATTGCCTTGGCCGAGGGCGTGACCTCGTGGCAGGTGGTCGAAAGCCTGAAGGGCATGGACATTTTGGAAGGTGAGGTGGCCGAGCTGCCCCCGGAAGGCGCGCTGGCCCCCGACAGCTATGAGGTCCGTCAAGGTGATGACCGTGCCGATGTTATCGCCCGGATGGCGTCTGCGCAGGAGATCCTTGTTGCGGCTGCTTGGGAGGGTCGTGATCCTGACCTGCCGATCGATAGCCCCGAGGACCTGATCACGCTGGCCTCGATCATCGAGAAGGAAACCGGTGTGGCCGACGAACGTCGGCAGGTTTCGAGCGTGTTTGTGAACCGGTTGAATCAAGGCATGCGGCTGCAGACAGACCCGACGGTGATTTACGGTATCACGCGGGGGCAGGGCGTCTTGGGGCGCGGGTTGCGCCGGTCCGAACTGCGCGCGGAGACGCCTTGGAACACCTACGTGATCGACGGTCTGCCGCCGACGCCGATTGCCAACCCGGGCCGCGCGAGTTTGGAAGCTGCAGCCAATCCCGACACAACGCCGTACCTCTTTTTCGTGGCGGACGGGACGGGAGGTCACGCCTTTGCGGAGACATTGGCCGAGCATAATCGTAATGTCGCTGTTTGGCGTCAGATCGAGGCGGAACGGGCGGCGCAAAGCGGCTCTGATTAGGATTTTGGTAAGGCAGGCGTGCGCTTGGCGGCCTGACGCTAAGTAGAGACAGCTTGACTTTGCGTACGCCTTAGGGTAGTACTTGTTTCAAGCTAGGATGACTGAAGTTAAGCGGCCCCGTTCGATCGGGTGCCGCTTTTTTCATGTTTCTGGCTGAGTTTCCCAGGCAACAAGAAAGGCTATCGAGCAGTACATGACAAAACAGTCCCCGGACGACGGGATTGAGCGGGCCAAGGACACGTTAATCGCGGTTCACGCTCAAATTGCCGAACTTAGACGCAAAGTCGCCGAGACCCGGAAAGGGCTCGAAACTGGGGAGGATCTTGATGAAACCGAACTGAAAAACCGGGCGGCCCGATTGGACCGGTCGGTGGATCTGCTTCTCAGACTGGAGAACAAGATTGATGACGGCATCCGAACCTACGGAGGGCAACGCGATGTCCTTGACATTACCGCGGCCCGGGAAGAGGTCCGCTGCCGCCTTGATCGCCTCGCTGACTGTGGCGGAGCGCAACGCGTTTCTGAATGAACTTACGGAGGGCGGCGGGCTTGCCGCCCTCCCTTTTGTTTTTGAATTTTGGGCCATGGAACACCAACTGCCACCGGTGGGTGATTGGCGCACATGGGTGGTTCTTGGCGGGCGCGGTGCGGGCAAGACCCGTGCGGGCGCAGAATGGGTGCGCGCGCAGGTCGAAGGGGCGCTGCCCTGGGACAAGGGCGCGTGCAGCAGGGTCGCCTTGGTCGGCGAAACGGTCGATCAGGTGCGCGAGGTCATGGTCTTTGGGGACAGCGGCATCCTTGCATGTTGCCCGCCAGACCGGCGCCCGGAATGGCAGGCGGGGCGCAAACGCCTGGTATGGCCCAATGGCGCAACAGCAGCCGTGTATTCCGCGCATGACCCAGAAGCACTGCGCGGCCCGCAGTTTGATGCGGCTTGGGTTGATGAGCTTGCAAAGTGGAAGAAGGCCGAAGAAACGTGGAACCAGCTGCAATTTGCGTTGCGGCTTGGTCATCATCCACGGGTGTGTGTGACGACTACACCGCGTAATGTTGGTGTTCTAAAGCGATTGCTGGATTTGCAGTCGACGGTTCAGACCCACGCGCCGACGTCGGCCAACAAGGCCAACCTCGCCGCGTCCTTTCTAGAAGAGGTGCAGGCGCGATATGCGGGTACGCGCCTTGGACGTCAGGAATTGGAAGGTGTCTTGCTTGCAGACATCGAAGGCGCCCTTTGGACGGCAGCGATGCTTGAGAAGGGGCGGGTGACCGACATCCCTGATCTGGACCGAATTGTTGTGGCGGTTGATCCGGCGGCCACCTCGGGCAAGGCGTCGGATGAATGCGGTATCGTTGTCGCGGGTGCCATCACAAAGGGTCCGCCGGCCGATTGGCGGGCCATCGTTCTAGCGGATGCGACGGTGCAGGGCGCGTCCCCGGCGCGCTGGGCGCAGGCGGCGATTGATGCGTTTCACACGCACGGCGCCGAACGGCTGGTGGCCGAAGTCAATCAGGGCGGTGAGATGGTGGAGACGGTTGTGCGGGGGCTAGATCCGCACATTCCGTTCAAGGCGGTGCATGCGAGCCGGGGCAAGGTGGCACGTGCCGAGCCGGTGGCGGCGCTCTACGAGCAGGGCCGGGTGGCCCATGTGCGCGGCCTTGGCGCACTGGAGGACCAGATGGTGCAGATGAGCCCGCGCGGCTTTGAAGGCACTGGATCGCCTGACCGTGTGGATGCGCTGGTCTGGGCGCTGACAGAGCTGCTGATTGAGCCCGCAAAGTCTTGGCGCAACCCCAACGTACGCAGCCTTTAACGGGCATTAACCGTTTATTGGCAAATTGCCTTTCAACGCGCCACGGCCCCCGACACGGGGCCTGGGCGCACCAATCGGAACCGGACATGACGCGAAACGCGGAAGGCTGCGGCCTTTTGCGAACAGTCGCGGCGTGTCCAACCTGAGGAGCCAGGCATGGTCTTTGATTTTCTGCGGCGGGAGCGGGTGCAAGAGGCGCCGGAGGCCAAGGCGAGTGCCACGGGGCGTGTTATCGCGCACCAGAGCGCTGGCCGTGTGGCATGGTCGCCGCGGGACACGGTATCGCTGACGAAGACGGGCTTTGCCGCCAATCCGGTTGGCTTTCGCTGTGTGAAGCTGATTGCTGAGGCTGCGGCCGCACTGCCGTTGGTTTTGCAGGATGTTGCACAGCGCTATGACACGCACCCGGTCCTCGACCTATTGGCGCGGCCCAACCTTGCGCAAGGCCGGGCGGAGATGTTTGAGGCGCTTTATGGTCAGCTTTTGCTGTCGGGAAACGCCTATATCGAAGCCGTAGCCGGTGAGTCGGCGATGCCGCTGGAGCTGCATGTTTTGCGATCCGACCGGATGAGCGTTGTGCCGGGGCAGGACGGCTGGCCGGTGGCGTTCGAATATGCGGTGGGCGGGCGCAAACACCGGTTCGACGCGCGCGGCGTGCCCAGCCCGGTTTGCCATATTAAGAGCTTTCATCCGCAGGATGATCACTATGGTCTGTCACCTATGCAGGCGGCGGCGATGGCGCTGGACGTACATAACAGCGCTTCGCGCTGGTCCAAGGCGCTGCTGGACAATGCGGCGCGACCGTCCGGTGCGATTGTCTACAAGAGCGCGGATGGGCAGGGGAACCTCTCGACCGACCAGTATGAACGGCTCGTCAGCGAGATGGAAAGCCATCACCAGGGCGCGCGAAACGCGGGCCGGCCCATGCTGCTGGAGGGTGGTCTGGACTGGAAGCCGATGGGCTTTTCGCCGTCGGACATGGAGTTCCAGAAGACCAAGGAAGCTGCGGCGCGTGAAATCGCGCTGGCCTTTGGGGTGCCGCCGATGCTGTTGGGAATCCAAGGTGACGCGACCTATGCCAACTACCAGGAGGCGCACCGGGCGTTCTATCGCCTGACCGTGCTGCCGCTGGCGACACGGGTGACGGCGGCGCTGGCCGATTGGTTGGGCGGGTTTGGCGGTGCGGCCGTCTTGCTGTCACCGGATCTTGATCAGGTGCCGGCGCTGACCGCAGAACGCGACGCGCAATGGTCCCGCGTTGCCGCCGCGGATTTCCTGACCGTGGCCGAAAAGCGATCCATGCTGGGTCTGCCACCGCTACAGGAGGGGGCCGATGGATGATGGTACTCCGCTGGAGCGCTTTGAATGCGCACCGGGTTTGCGGCTGCGGGCACATGAGCGGATCGCACAGCTGCATTACGACACGATCAACCGCCGGCTGGAAAAGCTGGAGGAGCTGATGGAGCGACTAGAGCGCAGGCTGTGGCTCACGGTCTACGGCGTGGTGGCTGTGATCCTTGCACAGGCGTTTCAAAGTTTTCTGGTGGTGGCCCCATGACTGAAGTGGAGACAACAATGGACGGATTGGAGCGCAAGTTCGCGCGGTTTGGCGACGGTTTGACGGTCGCCGACGGCCTGGTGATCGAAGGCTATGCGAGCCTCTTCGGCGCCGTGGATCAGGGCGGTGATGTTGTGGGCAAGGGCGCCTATGCCGCGTCCCTTGCGCGGCGCGGAGCCGGCGGCATCAAGATGCTGTGGCAGCATGATCCGGCCCAGCCCATCGGGATCTGGGACGAGGTGCGCGAAGACGCCAAAGGTTTGTGGGTCAAGGGCCGTTTGCTCGACACCGTAGAGAAGGGGCGTGAGGCGGCAGCGCTGATCGAGGCGGGTGCGATTGACGGGCTGTCGATCGGTTACCGCACGGTGCGCGCGTCCAAGAACGAAAAGGGCCAGAGGGTCCTGAACGAACTGGAGCTTTGGGAGGTGTCGCTGGTGACCTTTCCGATGCTGCCCAGTGCGCGGGTAGCAGCCAAGTCGGACGAGTCGTCAGGGGTGGATCAAACCTTGCGTGATATGGCGGCGGCCTTTGACAGGGCGCGCGCGGAATTGGCGCGCCGCTAGCGCCCACACACCAAACCAGAGGTAAAGCGATGAGCAACACCGAAGCAAAGTCTTCGGGCGGGGAAGGTTTGACCCCGGCCGAGCAGGTCACCCAGTCCATGATGGGTTTCGTGACCGAATTCAAAGGCCTGCAGGCCGAAATTCAAACCAAACTTCAAGCAACGGAAGAGCGACTGACCATGCTGGATCGGAAACACATGACTGCTGCGCGCCCGCCCCTGGCAGGCGCCACCGATGCGGGAGCCCCGCATCAGAAAGCCTTTAACGCCTATTTGCGTTCGGGTGATGATGACGGCCTGCGCGGCCTCGAGATGGAGGGCAAGTCCCTGTCCACCGCTGTGAACAGCGATGGCGGCTATCTTGTTGATCCCGCCACGGCAGAGACGGTTCAGTCCGTCCTGAAATCCTCTGCGTCGATCCGTTCGATCGCAAATGTCGTGAACGTCGAGGCGACGTCGTACGACGTTCTGGTCGATCACGGCGAGCTGGGCGCTGGCTGGGCAACCGAGACTGATGTCACCGTCGAGACGGGGACGCCGCAAATCGACCGTATCACCATCGGTCTTCACGAGCTGTCGGCGCTGCCGAAGGCATCGCAGCGTCTTCTGGATGACGCGGCGTTCGACATCGAAGGCTGGCTTGCGGGGCGCATCGCGGACAAGTTCGCGCGTGCAGAAGCCGCGGCGTTCATCTCCGGTGACGGTGTGGACAAGCCTAGAGGTTTCCTTGCCCACACAATCGTTGAGGACAGCGCAGCGGCTTGGGGCGAGATCGGCTACAAGGCAACCGGCGTCGACGGTGATGTGACCGCCGAAGCGATTGTCGATGTGGTTTATGCCCTGGGTGCGGAGTATCGCGCGAATGCGGCCTTTGTAATGAACTCCAAGACCGCGGGCCTGGTGCGCAAGCTGAAAGACAACGATGGGCGTTTCCTGTGGTCTGACGGTCTGTCGGCTGGCCAGCCTGCCACACTGATGGGCTACCCGGTTGTGATCGCTGAGGATATGCCTGACGCAGCGACCGGTGCCGACGCGATCGCGTTTGGTGACTTTGCGGCGGGCTACACCATTGCCGAGCGTCCGGACCTGCGCATCCTGCGCGACCCGTTCAGCGCGAAGCCCCATGTCCTGTTCTATGCGACCAAGCGCGTGGGCGGCGACGTGAGCGACTTTTCGGCCATCAAGGTTCTGAAATTCGCGGCGGCCTAACGGCTTGCCAAAGCGAAGGGGCGGGGGCGCATGTCGTACCCGCCTTTACCGGACGCGCATCACTAACGTGTGGTTGTCGCTTCGCTGCTCCCCTCCGGCCGAGGTTGTAGGCCCGCGGGATGCGCGTCCGGACCAACCGAATTCCCGCCCGCGCGGCTGCACGGGCTGCTGACCTGGAGAGACTCCATGATGTTGATCGAAGAGACCCCGGTGCCGCACGCGGCGCTGCCGCTGGAGCCCTTCAAGGCGCATCTGCGGCTTGCGACTGGCTTTGGGACCGACGCGGTTCAGGATGAGGTTCTTGAAGGATTTCTGCGTGCGGCGATCGCGTCTGTTGAAGCCCGGACGGGTAAGGTCCTGATCTCCCGGACGTATAGCTGGTCCGAAACGCTGTGGCGTGATGCCGGCGGTGCAACCTTCCCTGTCGCGCCCGTTGAAGCGATTACCGAAGTTGAGCGTGTTGCGCGTGATGGAACCCGGACCGTGGTCGATGCGACGAGCTATTGGCTGGAGCAGGACAGCCAGCGCCCGCGTTTGCGCCCTGTCGGTGCGTCCTTGCCCTCTATTCCTACGGCCGGTTCCGTCGTGGTGAGCTTTGTTGCTGGCTTCGGCGCAGACTGGAACGATCTTCCTGCCGACCTGCGCCAGGCGGTTCTGCTGCTTGCCGCGCACTATTATGAATTCCGGAACGAGACAGCGCTGTCGGATGGCTGCATGCCCTTTGGCGTCACCAGCCTGATCGAGCGCTACAAGGTCCACCGGCTCGGCTTCGGGGGGACACGCTGATGGCCAGCTATCCGCGCTTGTCGCACCGTCTGACGCTCGAGGCACCGACGCGCACGCCGGATGGGTCTGGCGGGTACACACAAAGCTGGACTGCGCTGGGCACGCTTTGGGCCGAGTTGCGCCCCCGCACAGGCCGGGAGCGCACCGCAAGCGGCGCGCCAATGTCGGTACAGGGTTACAAGATCACCGTTAGGGGGGCCCCGGTGGGGCACCCGGAACGCCCGCAGGCTTTGCAGCGGTTTCGCGATGGTGCGCGTGTCTTTCTGATCGAAGCCGTTGCCGAGCGTGACGCTGAAGGGCGTTACCTGACCTGCATCGCGGCTGAAGAGGTGGCGACATGAGCTATGGAATGGCAGCGGCATTACAGACCGCCATTTACGACGCACTCTTGTCCGATGCCGCGCTGGCCGACCTTGTGGGCGGCGCGATTTACGACGCGATCCCGGCGGGTACCTTGCCGAGCCTTTACGTGGCCCTGGGCGCCGAGACGGCCCGCACGGCGCATGACAAGACCGGCGCAGGCGCGCTGCACACGATTAGTGTGGAAGTCGTGACGGATGTGCCCGGCTTTGCGGCCGCCAAAGAGGCCGCAGGTGCGATCAGTGACGTGCTGCACGATGCCGATTTGGTGCTGGGCCGGGGCCGGCTCGTCTACCTCAAGTTTGCCTCGGCAACTGCCAGCCATCCGCGCGGCATTTCAGGTCGCACGATTGACCTCAAGTTCCGCGCGCGGACCGAAGACGACTAACCCCAATATCACGACTGGAGATCAGACATGGGTGCTCAGAACGGAAAAGACCTTTTGGTTAAGGTCGACATGACCTCCGACGGCCAGTTCGAAACCATCGCGGGGCTGCGGGCAACGCGGGTCAGCTTTAATGCCGAGACCGTTGATGTCACCAGCCTTGAAAGCCAGGGTGGCTGGCGTGAGCTGCTGGCCGGCGCCGGTGTGCGCTCCTGTGCCATCACGGGCGCAGGCGTGTTCAAGGACGAAGGCACCGATGAGCGCACGCGGCAACTTTTCTTTGACGGGCTGACCCCTGATTTTCAGGTCATCATTCCAGATTTCGGCACCGTCGAAGGCCCGTTTCAGGTCACGGCGCTTGAATATGCCGGCAGCCACAATGGTGAGGCCACTTATGAGCTGAGCCTCGCCTCTGCCGGTGCGCTGAACTTTGTTGCGCTGATCTGATGGTCAATCCTTGGAGGGGAGACGTGGAGATCACCATCAACGGCGAGATCCGGGTGATGCGGTTGACCCTTGGCGCTTTGGCGTCGCTGGAGGCCGAATTGGGGGTGTCCTCGCTGGTCGGTCTGGTCGAGCGGTTCGAGGGCGCGACTTTTTCCACGGGTGATGTCCTGGCGCTTTTGCGCGCGGGGTTGGCGGGGGGCGGCTCGCCCATGAGTACCGAAGCCCTTGGCGCGGCGGACGTTGCGGGCGGCCCCATGGCGGCCGCGAAGGCCGCGGCGGAGCTTCTGGCGCGCGCCTTTGCCCAGCCTGGAGGCTAGGCGGTGGACTGGCCGGCGCTGATGCGGGCCGGGTTGCGCGGTCTTGCGCTGCCGCCCGAGACATTCTGGGCGCTCACCCCAGCAGAGCTGCGCGTGATGCTGGGTGAAGCAGAGGGGCGCGCCCCTTTGAGACGTGACGGACTGGAGGCGCTGATGGCCGCCTATCCGGATGAGGAAAGGACTGCACATGCGCGAGATCAGGGATGAAATCGAGGCGCTGGATGCCAGCGCGGACGAGCTGGAGACGTCGCTGAGCGAGGCAAACACCGTTTTGGCCACCTTTTCCGGTGAGCTGACACGGATGCGCGGCACGCTGGCCAGCACGGGCCAGGACGTTGCGACGCTGGAAAAGGGGCTGAGCCGCGGTTTGCGGCGCGCATTTGACGGGCTGATCTTTGATGGCGCGTCGCTTTCAGATGCGCTTGAGACGTTGGCCAGCTCGATGATCAACGCGACCTACAATGCGGCGATGAAGCCCGTGACCAACCACTTTGGCGGCTTGATTGCGCAGGGGGTCGGCGGGCTTATGGAAGGCATCCTGCCCTTTGCCAATGGGGCACCGTTCAGCCAGGGCCGCGTGATGCCCTTTGCCACCGGCGGCATTGTCAGTGGCGCGACGCCGTTCGGAATGCGCGGCGGTCTGGGCGTGATGGGCGAAGCGGGCCCCGAGGCGATCATGCCGCTGGCCCGAGGCGCGGACGGCAAACTGGGCGTGCGCGGCGGGGGCGGGGGCAACACCACCGTCGTGATGAACATCAACACGCCCGACGCACAAAGCTTCCGCCGCAGCCAGAGCCAGATCGCTGCGCAGATGAGCCGCGCCATCGGGCGTGGCAACCGCAACCGCTGAAGAGGGGAATGACATGGGATTTCACGAGATACGCTTTCCCGCGAACCTGAGCTTTGGCTCAGTCGGGGGGCCGGAGCGGCTGACGGATGTCGTCACGCTTGCCAACGGGTTCGAAGAGCGCAACACGCCCTGGGCCCATTCACGCCGCCGCTATGACGCGGGGCTGGGGATGCGGAGCCTAGATGACATCGAGATACTTATCGCCTTCTTCGAAGCGCGGATGGGCCAGATGTACGGGTTTCGCTGGAAAGACTGGTCTGACTTCAAATCGTCCCGCGCGAGCGCTGAGCCGGTCTTTGATGATCAGCCCATTGCGGTGGGGGACGGCGTGACGGCGGCCTTTCCGCTTGTGAAGGTCTATCGTTCGGGCGTGCACAGTTACACCCGCCCGATCTCCAAACCGGTTGCGGGGACGGTGCGTGTGGGTGTGGATGACGAGGAAAAGCAGGAAAGTATCGATTACGAGATCGACAACACAACGGGGTTGGTGACCTTTAGCCACCCGCCGGACCAGGGCGTTTTGATCACGGCGGGGTTCGAATTCGACGTGCCTGTGCGGTTTGATACGGACGGTATCCAGACCTCGGTCGCGTCGTTTCAGGCGGGCGACGTGCCAAATGTTCCGATTGTTGAGGTTCGGGTCTGATGGCGAATGACGCATTTCTGGAGCATGTGCGCACCGGTCTCACGATGCTGTGCCGAGCCTGGGCGATCACGCGCGCTGATGGCGTTGTCTTTGGCTTTACCGATCACGATTGCCCTTTGTATTTCGACGGGATCGATTTTCGGGCCAATAGCGGGCTGACGGCGACGGCGTTAGCCCAATCGACGGGTTTGTCCGTCGACAATTCCGAAGCGCTGGGCGCGTTGTCGGATGCTGCGGTCACCGATGGAGATATCGAATCAGGCCGTTTTGATGGTGCTGAGGTCAAGGCGTGGCGCGTAAATTGGTCCGATCCCTCGATCCGCTGGTTGATGTTTCGCGGCACTATCGGGGAAATCAAGCGATCTGGTGGTGCATTTCACGCAGAGCTGCGCGGATTGACAGAGGTTTTGAACCGGCCCCTTGGGCGTGTCTATCAAAAGCCGTGCACGGCTGTCCTTGGGGATGCAGCCTGTGGGTTTGACCTCACGACCCCCGGCTATACCGAGGAGCGGCCGGCAGAGCGCATGGAAGAAGGTCGCATTTTCGCTTGGTCCGATCTGACGGGTTTCGATCCCGGATGGTTTCGGCGTGGCCGGCTTGATGTTTTGTCGGGGGCAGGATCAGGCCTCTGGGGTATGATCAAAGATGACAGGTTTGAGGCTGATGGCACACGGGTAATCGAGCTTTGGGAGCCGATCCGCGCGGATGTCCAGCCCGGCGACACGCTGCGCCTGACAGCGGGGTGTGACAAGCGTGCTGCCACATGTCGCTTGAAGTTTAACAATTTTCTGAATTTCCAGGGCTTTCCGGACCTGCCCGGCGAGGATTGGCAGATGGCCTATCCGCGCCAGAGCGGTGTCAACAGCGGCGGGAGCTTGCGGTGATCTGCGCAGCAGCGGAAGCGCGCCGTTGGATCGGCACGCCCTATGTCCATCAAGCCTCTTGCCGGGGGGCGGGGGCCGATTGCCTTGGCCTTGTTCGCGGGGTCTGGCGCGCGCTGTATGGCGCGGAGCCTGAGGCGCCGCCAGCTTACACGATGGACTGGTCCGAAGCAGGGGGCGATGAGCGGCTATGGCAAGCGGCTCTGCGCCATCTGGAGCCGCGTGCAGCGGGTGCCGAAGCCGTTGGCGACGTCATTTTGTTCCGCATGCGCGCGGGCGCGGTGGCCAAGCACTTGGGGATCGTGTCGGCGATCGGTCCGGCGCAGGCTTTTATCCATGCCTATAGCGGGCACGGCGTGGTGGAATCCCCGCTGTCTGCGCCGTGGCGGCGCCGCATCGTGGCGCGTTTCGCATTTCGACAGGAGGCCAACTGATGGCGACAATCGTTCTGAGCGCTGCGGGTGCGGCAATTGGGGGCTCGGTCGGCGGTACGCTGGCCGGGCTGAGCGCTGTTGCGGTTGGCCGTGCTGCGGGCGCAACGCTGGGCAAGGTGATCGACCAGCGCATCATGGGGCAGGGCTCGGACGTGCGCGAGACGGGAAAGGTGGACCGGTTCCGTTTGACCAATGCCGGTGAGGGCGCACCCGTTGGTCAGCTATATGGGCGGATGCGGCTCGGTGGCCAGGTGATCTGGGCGTCGGACTTTGCCGAGACCAGCACTGTGACCGGTGGGGGAAAGGGCGCACCAAGCCAGCCCAAGACCCGCGAATACAGCTATTCCGTGAACCTTGCGATTGCGCTTTGCGAGGGCGTAATCACGCGCGTGGGCCGCGTTTGGGCGGACGGCGAAGAGGTTGCTGCAGACAGTCTGAACATGCGTGTCTACACCGGCACACGAGACCAGCTACCTGATCCGGTGATTGCAGCAATTGAGGGCGCTGGGCAGGTGCCGGCCTATCGCGGCACCGCCTATGTGGTGATGGAGGCGCTGGAGCTGGCGCCGTTTGGTAATCGCGTTCCGCAATTTACCTTTGAAGTCGTGCGCCCTGAACAGCCTGACCAGACGGGCGCCGACGAGGAAATGACACGCGCCGTGCGCGCCGTTGCCTTGATGCCGGGCTCTGGTGAGTACGCGTTGGCCACAACGCCTGTTTACTATTCCGATGGCGCGACGGGGCGGTGGAGTGCTAACGTCAATACGCCTGCCGGCAAGACCGATTTCGCCCAAAGCCTTGAAATCCTTCAGGATGAGCTTCCTGAGTGCGAGGCGACGTCCCTCGTCGTGTCGTGGTTCGGTGGCGATCTGCGTTGCGCCGACTGCCGTGTGGAGCCAAAGGTCGAACGTGCCGATCACGAAGGTTCCAACATGCCGTGGAGCGTATCGGGGCTGACCCGCGCCGGAGCGGTGGAAATTGCGCAATCCGAGGATCGACCAGTCTATGGCGGCACACCCGCCGATGTCTCGGTGGTTGAGGCGATTCACGCGATGAACGAAGCCGGTAAGGCTGTGATGTTCTACCCGTTCCTCCTTATGGATCAGCTGGACGGCAACACGTTGCCCGACCCCTACACGGGCGAGACGGGTCAACCGCGGCTGCCATGGCGCGGGCGGATCACCGGCAGCCTCGCCCCCGGGGTGGACGGCAGCCCGGACGGGACCGCCGCGATGGAGGCGGAGGTTGCGGCCTTTGTTGGCAACGTCACGGCCGCGGACTTCACGGTGGCCAATGGCGCGGTGACCTACACCGGCCCCGATGAATGGACGTTTTCGCGGTTTATCCTGCACTATGCGGCGCTGTGTGCCGCGGCGGGCGGTGTGGACGCTTTTTGTATCGGGTCCGAATTGCGCGGGCTGACTCAACTGCGCGGTGCGGGCCATACGTTCCCGTTTGTTGCGGCGCTTCGCCAGATTGCAGCGGATGTGCGTTCGTTGGTCGGCCCGGATACCAAGATCGGCTATGCGGCGGACTGGTCGGAATATTTCGGATACCAGCCGCAGGACGGAACCGGGAATGTTTATTTCCACCTCGACCCGCTCTGGGCGGATGACGAGATCGATTTCATCGGGATCGACAACTATATGCCGCTGTCCGATTGGCGCGCGGGGCGTGATCACCTCGATGCGCAAAGCTGGGACGCGATCTATGACTTGGGTTACCTGACCTCCAATATCGAGGGCGGGGAGGGGTACGATTGGTACTACCATTCGGTCGATGCCGAGGCGGCGCAGATCCGCACGCCAATCACCGATGGCGCCCATGATGAGCCGTGGGTGTTCCGTTACAAGGATTTGCGCAACTGGTGGCTGAACACGCACCACAACCGCATTGACGGGCTGCGGGACGAGACCCCGACGGCCTGGGAGCCGCAGATGAAGCCGTTCTGGTTCACTGAACTGGGCTGCGCCGCAGTAGACAAGGGCACGAACCAGCCGAACAAGTTCCTGGATGAGAAGTCTTCGGAATCGAGCCTGCCAAAACACTCGAACGGCGCCCGCGATGACCTGATCCAGAAACAATATTTGCGCGCGATGCACAGCTATTGGACGGAGCCAGAAAACAACCCCGTGTCGATTGCTTACGGTGGTCCGATGCTGGACATGGGCCGCGCCTTCGTCTGGGCGTGGGATACGCGGCCATATCCATTCTTTCCCAACAACTTGTCAATTTGGTCGGACGGGCGAAATTACCCGCGCGGGCACTGGATAAACGGGCGCACTTCCGGACGAACGCTCGCCAATGTCGTGTCGGAGATCTGCGAGCGCGCGGACCTGACAGCCTACAACACGCAAGGCCTTTATGGCTACGTCCGGGGGTTTGCCATCAGCGATGTGGCCGATGCCCGCTCTGCGCTGCAGCCCTTGATGCTGCGCTATGCGTTTGACGCAATCGAACGCAATGGCGAGCTGGTCTTTCGGATGCGCGACGGTGTGACCGACAGTGCGGTGGACCGGACACGCGTGGCGCGAACTGATGATCTTGATGGTGCGCTGGAACAGGTGCGCGATGCAGATGTCGAACTGGCCGGCCGCGTGCGGCTGGGCTTTGTCGAGGCTGACGCCAATTTCGAAACCGCGACCGAAGAGGCGATCCTCGCCGACGATGCAACTCATGCAGTGTCTGCAACGGAGCTTGCATTGTCGCTGACCCGGGCCGAGGCGCGCCAGATCACCGAGCGCTGGTTGGCCGAGGCGCGCATTGCCCGCGAAGGCGTCCGGCTGGCCTTGCCGCCATCGCGGCTGGATTTGGGCGCGGGTGACGTTGTGCAACTGCCTGGCGACGATGGAGAGGGGCCCGCGCGTTTCCGTATTGATCGGGTGGAGCAGGGGCCGTTTCAGGTCATCGACGCCGTGAGGATCGAGCCCGAGACATATGTGCCGTCCGAAATTGATGCTGACCTTGCGACGGTGCGCGAATTTGTGCCCCCCGTTCCGGTGCAGCCGCTGTTCCTTGATCTGCCGCTCCTGACCGGTGACGAGGCGCCCCATGCCCCGCATCTGGCGGTGACGGGTCAGCCATGGCCCGGCAGTGTTGCCGTCTATTCGGCGGCGCAGGACGATGGCTATGCGCTGAATTCCATCATTGCCGCCCGAAGCACAGTTGGACTGACGCAAAGCGCGCTGGCCGCGGCACCCGCCGGGATCTGGGATCGCGGCGCCTCACTTGAGGTGAAACTGGTGGCCGGCACGCTCAGTTCGATCGAACGCACGGCCCTGCTGAATGGCGGCAATCTGGCGGCTATTGGCGACGGGTCGTCAGGGAATTGGGAACTCTTTCAGTTTCAGGATGCCGAACTGATCGGCGAGAACACCTATTTGCTGTCGAACCGTCTGCGCGGTCAATTGGGCACGGACGCGTTGATGCCCGATGCCTGGCCAGTGGGGTCGTGGTTTGTTTTGCTGGACGGCGTGCCGGGGCAGATTGCGCTGCCGGCCTCGCTCCGCCGGGTGGCGCAGAACTACCGGATTGGACCCGCTCAGCGCGCCTTTGACGATCCGTCCTACACGCGGATCGTTGCAGCCTTCGATGGCAACGGTCTGCGCCCCTACGCCCCGGCCCATCTGCGCCGTGTGGTATCGGGCGGGGATCACGCCTTTGCATGGACGCGCCGGACCCGCATTGATGGCGATCCGTGGGAAAGCGCTGATGTCCCGCTGGGCGAGGATGTCGAGGCGTACCGCGTTCAGGTGCTGGATGGCGGCACGGTGTTGCGCGAGGCGCAGGTGACGACCCCTGAGTGGACCTATTCGGCGGCGATGCAGGCGGCGGATGGTGTGCCGGATTACCGGCTGGAGGTGGCGCAGATTTCGTCGCGCTACGGCCCGGGACTGCCTGCGCGGTTCAGTGCCTGATGCGCCCGCTTGAGCATATCGATGTGCGGGACGCCGCGCGTGTCCTGCTCGCCGCGCCTGCAGGCACACGGGCTGCGCTGTGCCTGAGGATGCTGGACGAAGCGGATTGGGCCGATGCCTATACCAGCCGCATCGGGCGACAGCACGCGCTTTGGGGCGATGGCACGCTGTCGGCCGCGGCGCGCAAACGGGTCCGTGCGCGTGAGCCGCGCTTGAACGATGTCGAGTATTGCACCTGCCTTGAGACGGTGCTGCGCACCATCCTAAAGCGCAAGGAAGAGCGGGCCAGCCGCTGACCGCACCGACCTGCCGCGATCCATCAATTTCACTAATTTAGGCCATCACAGCTTCCTGTTTGGCGTTTGCAACATACATCGGCTATGCAAAGCGCAAAGGAGACGCGCCATGGCCCATCCCGAAAGCAAAATCGCAGCGGTTGATCCCGTCTGGTCCCAAATCACGGACGAAGCACAAACCGCCGTCCGTGATGAGCCGCTGATCGGCGGGTTCGTGCATGCCTGCGTGCTGCACCACAAGTCGCTGAACAAAGCGCTGAGCTACAGGATCGCGGCAAAGCTGGCGTCAAACGAGATGTCGATGGTCGTCGTCCGCGAAATTGTCGATGCGGCCTACGCCGACTCGCCCGCACTTGTTGAGGCCGCCCGCGCAGACCTTGTGGCCGTCTACGAACGCGACCCGGCCTGCCATCGCCTCTTGCAGCCTATCCTTTATTTCAAAGGCTATCAGGCGATGCAGGCCTATCGCATCGGCCACTATCTGTGGACCAATGGACAGCACGACCTCGCCTATTTCTTCCAGATGCGGGTGAGTGAGATTTTCGGTGTCGACATCCATCCGGCCGCGAAAATCGGCAAGGGCATCATGATCGACCACGCCCATTCCATCGTGATTGGCGAAACGGCGGTGGTCGGTGACAATGTGTCGATGCTGCACTCGGTCACGCTTGGCGGGACCGGCAAGGAAGAAGAAGATCGTCACCCCAAGATTGGCAATGGCGTGTTGATCGGCGCGGGAGCGAAGGTGCTCGGTAATATCTCGGTTGGGGATTGCAGCCGTATCGCGGCGGGCTCGGTCGTTCTGGAGCCGGTTCCATCCTGCAAGACGGTGGCGGGTATTCCTGCGCGCATCGTTGGAGAGGCGGGCTGCGATCAGCCGTCAATCTCGATGAACCACATGCTGGGCAAAAACGGCTAGACTGCCGGAACGAACCGGCGGCCCAAGCGCAGGATGATCGCACCGCTGGAGATAACAATGTAGAACGCCTGGATCAGTGCGGCGGACAGGTTGAACTCTGCCAGCAGGCTGACCGTCACGCAGCTCGACGCTGTAAGGACCATAATAAAATATGCTGGGCGGTGGCTGTTAAGCCGCCCGAGGCTCAGCGCGAAGAAGCCGCTGACATAGATTATGAAACCAACGAGCCCGACACAGCGACACAATGTGTCAACGTCGAGCGTTCCCAGTTAATAGATCATCTCGCCCTCATTCTTTGAAATCTTTTGCGCCGCGATGCGGCATTAGAATGAGGAAGTTCTAGCGAGGCGGGTAGGGCGCGTCAGGTCGGGATATCCCGACCTTGCAGACCACCGATGCCCGTCAGGCGAGCAGAGCGACCGGGTTTTCCAGACCGTCCACGATTGCCTTGAGCAATTCCGCCCCCAGCGCCCCGTCGATCACACGATGATCCACGGACAGCGTTACGGACATGACCGTCGCGACAGTCAGATCGCCATCTGGGCCGACCACAGGTTTTTTCACGCCCGCGCCCACGGCGAGGATCGCGCCGTGCGGCGGGTTGATCACAGCGTCGAAGTTGTCGATCCCGAACATGCCGAGATTGGAGATCGCAAAGCTGCCGCCCTGGTACTCGTGCGGCGCGAGTTTCCGGTCGCGGGCGCGGCTTGCAAGGTCTTTCATCTCCGCCGAGAGGGCGCTTAGTGACTTCATATGAGCGTCCTGCAAGACGGGCGTGAAAAGCCCGCCTTCGATGGCGACTGCCACGGCAACGTCGGACGGTGTCAGCTTGAGGATCCGGTCACCGGCCCATACTGCGTTCGCGTCTGGGACTGTTTGAAGCGCTGCGGCGCAGGCCTTGATGATGAAGTCGTTCACCGAAAGTTTCACGCCGCGCGTCTCAAGCTGCTTGTTGAGGGTGCTTCGGAACGCAAGCAACGCATCAAGCTGAATATCCCGGCGCAAATAGAAGTGCGGTACCGTCTGCTTTGCTTCGGTCAGGCGGGCGGCGATGGTCTTTCGCATCCCGTCAAGCTTGACCTCTTCGTACGCGCGGCCTTCGTACATCTTGGCCACGGCATCTGCGCTTGGCCCGGTAGGCGCCGCAGCTGCGGGTGTGGCCGCCGGTGCGGCAGCAGCAGGGGCCGGAGCAGCGGCTGCGGGTTGCGCCTCGGCATTCTCGACATCCGCTTTGACAATGCGCCCTCGCGGACCGGAGCCCGCGATCTGGCTCAGGTCCAACCCCTTTTGCGCCGCAATGCGCCGCGCGAGCGGGGAGGCGAAGATGCGTGTGCCGTCTTTGGCCGGAGCCGCCGGAGCTGGCGCGGCGGGTGCCTCTGCGACGGGTGCGGGGGCGTCCACGGCCGGTGCCTGGGCAGGCGCGGAAGCGGTGCCGATATCGTCGGCGCTCTCGCCATCCTCCAGCAACACGGCGATTGGCGTATTGACCTTCACCCCTTCGGAGCCTTCCGGCACCAGGATCTTGCCCACTGTGCCTTCGTCCACGGCTTCGAATTCCATGGTGGCCTTGTCGGTCTCAATCTCGGCCAGCAAATCGCCGGAGGAGACGGTATCGCCCTCCTTGACCAGCCATTTGGCAAGCGTGCCTTCCTCCATCGTCGGAGAGAGCGCGGGCATCAGGATTTCTGTTGGCATCGCGGGCGCTCCTTAGCGGTAGGTCACTTTGCGCACGGCCTCGATCACCTCGTCGGTGGTGACCAGCGCATGCTTTTCGAGGTTCGCGGCGTAGGGCATCGGCACGTCCTTGCCCGTGCAGTTGATGACCGGCGCGTCAAGGTAGTCGAACGCTTCCTGCATCAGCACGGACGAGATGTAGGAGCCGACGGAGCCTTGCGGCCAGCCTTCTTCCACGGTGACGCAGCGGTTGGTTTTCATCACCGATTTGATGATCGCGCCGGTGTCCATCGGACGGATGGTGCGCAGGTCCAGAACTTCGGCGCTGATCCCATCCTCGGCGAGCTTTTCTGCCGCCTCGAGCGCGTATTGCATCCCGATGCCAAAGCTGACGAGCGTCACATCCGTACCCTCACGCCAGATGCGCGCTTTGCCGAAGGGGATGGCCAGATCATCGATCTGCGGCACGTCGAAGGAGCGACCGTACAGGATCTCGTTCTCCAGGAAACAGACCGGGTTCGGATCGCGGATCGCGGTCTTCATCAGCCCCTTCGCGTCAGCGGCGGAGTAGGGCATGACAACCTTCAGGCCCGGCACCTGCATGTACCACGCGGCGTAGTCCTGAGAGTGTTGAGCCGCCACGCGGGCGGCGGCGCCGTTAGGGCCGCGGAAGACGATGGGGCAGCCCATCTGCCCGCCCGACATGTAAAGCGTCTTGGCCGCGGAGTTGATGATGTGGTCAATCGCCTGCATCGCGAAGTTCCAGGTCATGAACTCCACGATGGGCTTCAGACCGCCCATCGCCGCCCCAACGCCGATCCCGGCAAAGCCATGCTCGGTGATCGGCGTGTCGATCACCCGCTTGCTGCCAAATTCGTCCAAGAGGCCCTGGCTCACCTTGTAGGCACCTTGATACTCGGCAACTTCCTCGCCCATCAGGAATACGTCCGGATCGGCGCGCATTTCCTCGGCCATCGCGTCACGCAGGGCCTCGCGCACGGTGGTTGGTTTCATTTCGGCATCTGCCGGCCAGTCGGGGGCCTCGTCCACCACCGGCGCCGTCACGGGCTCTGCCGGGGTTGCAGCGGTCGGCGCGCTGGCAGGTTTGCCTTCGGTCCCGGACAGCGCCGCGGGGGCAGGGGCCGAGCCAACCTCCGGCACGTCCTCGCCTTCCTCGACGAGCACTGCGATGGGGGTGTTCACCTTCACGCCTTCGGTGCCTTCCGCGACCATGATCTTGCCAATCACGCCCTCGTCCACGGCCTCGAACTCCATCGTCGCCTTGTCGGTCTCGATCTCCGCCAGAATGTCGCCGGAGGCTACGGTATCGCCTTCCTTCACGAGCCACTTGGCCAGCGTGCCTTCTTCCATCGTGGGGGAGAGGGCGGGCATCAGGATTTCAGTAGCCATCACACAGCCTCCGGCGCATCGGCGTAAATGTCAGTCCACAGCTCTTCGAGCGCGGGCTCTGGGCTTTCCTTGGAGAATTCGGCTGACGCGTTCACGATCTCCTTGATCTCTTTGTCGATCGCCTTGAGGTCCTCTTCGGTGGCATGCTTGCCCTGAAGCAGCATCGCGCGGACGGCCTCGATCGGGTCACGCTCCTCGCGCATCTTCTGCACTTCTTCGCGGGTGCGGTATTTGGCAGGGTCGGACATGGAGTGGCCGCGATAGCGGTACGTCTTCACCTCAAGGATGTACGGCCCCTTGCCCGAGCGGCAGTGTGCCACCGCCTTCTCGCCCGCCTCTTTCACCGCCAGCACGTCCATGCCGTCCACAATCTCGCCTAGAATGCCAAAGGGCGCGCCGCGGGTGTGGATGTCGTCGGTTGAGGTGGAGCGTTTCTGCGCCGTGCCCATGGCATACTGGTTGTTCTCGATCACGAAAATCACCGGCAGATCCCACAGGGCGGCCATGTTGAACGTCTCGTAAACCTGGCCCTGGTTGGCCGCGCCATCGCCAAAATAGGTGAACGTGACGCGCCCGTTCTCGCGGTATTTGTCGGCAAAGGCGAGGCCCGCGCCCAGCGGCACCTGCGCGGCAACGATACCGTGGCCGCCGTAGAAATGCTTCTCTTTCGAGAACATGTGCATCGAGCCGCCCTTGCCCTTGGAGTAGCCCCCCTCGCGGCCCGTCAGCTCTGCCATCACGCCGTTGGGATCCATCCCGCAGGCCAGCATGTGGCCGTGATCGCGGTAGGAGGTGATGCGCTTGTCGCCTTCTTCTGCCGCGGCTTCGAGCCCGACGACCACCGCCTCCTGCCCAATATAGAGGTGACAAAAGCCGCCGATCAGACCCATACCATAGAGCTGGCCGGCCTTTTCCTCGAACCGCCGGATCAGCAGCATGTCCTTGTAATAGGCGGTCAGCTCTTCGGCCGAGACATTGGCGGTGCTCTTCGCTTTACGCGCAGCCATGTGGCTCCTCCCGCGAGATAGTTTAGCGTTAAACTATCCGCTACAGGATTCGCCGCCGTATTGCACTCGGAATATTTGACGCAGGGGCAGGGCTGGCGCGCCTCGTCTACGTTTTGACCAGAAATTAGACGCCGAAATTAACGGATCACCAGCTCGTCCGTGCGGGCCATGCCCAGCACGCTGCGGGCCTGCTCATCCAGCAGGTCCAGGTCGAGGTAATCATCGCTCAGGCGCCGTGTCAGGTTTTCCATCCGCGCGACATCCGCCTCCACCGCGTCCAGCCGCGCTTGCAGCGTGCGGGCCTCTGCTTTGATCTGCGCGCGCTGGAACAGGCCGAATTCCCCCTGCACGGCGGCAAAGGTGAAATAAACCGCCAATGCGAACATGACGGCGAAAAACGCGAAGGTGCCAAGGGCTGGCCGGGTCATCTGATCTGCCTCGATGTGCCGCCTCTTTATGGGCGGCTCGGGCTCAGTATAGCGCAGGTGATTCGCGCTGTGAATCCCCTTTGCGCGATCCTATCCCTTGCCCATGATCTGCGCGGCAATCCGGGTTGTGATGCTGCGCGGGGTGATCCGCGGCAGGAAGGCGAACACCTTGTTCATCAGGCCCGGGATCACAATCCGCTTGCCGATCCGCGCCTCCAGCCAGCCTTCCTCGGCAACGGCTTTGGCGTCCATGGGCTTCGCCATCTTCAGCAGGCGCACGCCGTGCATGTCGGCATCGTTAAAGAAGTTTGTCGCTGTGGCGCCGGGGCAGAGTGCCGTCACCGTCACCTTGCTGCCGCGCAGCTCTTCGGCGACCGCTTCGGACAGGGACAGCACGTAGGCCTTCGTCGCATGGTACACCGCCATGTTGGGCCCGGGCGTGAAGCTGGCAACCGAGGCCACGTTCAGGATCCGCCCTTTGGGCAGCGCCTGCATATGGGGGATCGCGAGCTTCATCAGCCGCGTGAGTGCCAGCATGTTGACGTTGATCGAGCTCAGCTCGCGCGCCCAGTTCTGCCCCTCCGCAAAGGAGCCATTCGCGCCGAGGCCTGCATTGTTCACCAGCACATCGATCTGCCGCCCGTCTGCGGTCGCCTCGCTCCACAGACGATCTGCGCCGTCCTCTTCGCTCAGGTCCACCGGGATCACGACGACATCAACTGCGTCCGAGCGTAGTTGCCGGGCCAAGGCCTCTAGCTTCGCGGTGGAGCGGGCCGCGAGGATCAGGCTCCTCCCTTCTTTCGCTGCGATCTTGGCAAACTCGGCGCCAAGCCCTTCGGAGGCGCCGGTGATCAGGGTGTAGGCGGGCATGTGGCAAGGCTCCTTCCGAAAACGTCCACCCCAAGGTGGGACCTCACCGCGCTATTCCAAGCCCTTGTTCGTCAGCTTTGCGCGAGTGCGGCGACGCCGGGCAATTCCTTGCCCTCCATCCACTCCAGAAACGCACCGCCCGCGGTCGAAATGTAGGTGAACTCGCTGGCCACGTCTGCCGCATTCAGCGCCGCAACCGTGTCGCCGCCCCCCGCGACGGTCACGAGCGCACCAGCTGCGGTCTGCGCGGCAGCGGCCTTGGCCGCGGCAACGGTCGCGGTGTCAAAGGGCGCGATCTCAAAGGCGCCCAGCGGCCCGTTCCAGACAAGCGTGTTCAGCCCCGCGATTTCGGCGACGATGTCGTCCGTGGCCGCGTCGCCCGCATCCAGCACCATCTGGTCACCGTCCAACTGCGTGTCCGGCCCAAGCTCAACAAGGTCGAACGGCGCGCCCGCCTCGAACGCGCGGGCCACGCGCCCGTCGCGGGGCAGGATCACCCGGCAGCCGCGCGTTTCGGCCTCAACCAGAATATCCCGCGCCGTGTCCAGCATGTCGTCTTCGCGCAGGGACGCGCCCAGCTGCGCGCCCATCGCGGCGAGGAAGGTGTTGGCCATGCCGCCCCCGATGATCAGCACGTCAAGCCGCTGGACGAGGTTTTCCAGCAGCGCCAGCTTGGTCGAGACCTTGGCGCCGCCAACCACCGCACCAACCGGCCGCTCCGGCGCGCTCAGCGCGCGTTCCAGCGCCTCAAGCTCGGCCTGCATCAAGCGGCCCGCGCAGGAGGGCAGCAGCCTGGCGACCCCTTCGGTGGACGCGTGCGCCCGGTGCGCGGCCGAAAAGGCGTCATTGCAGTAGACATCGCCCAAAGCGGCCAGCCGCGCGGCGAACTCCGGGTCATTGGCTTCTTCGCCCGGGTAAAACCGGATGTTTTCCAACAGCAGGACGTCCGCGCCGCGAATTTCTTCGGTGCCGGCCTCCACGGCCTCCAGCGTCTCGGCCAGCGTGACCTTACGGCCCAGCGCCTCTGCCAGCGCGGGCAGAACGACGCGCAGCGACAGGTCCAGGACCACCTTGCCCTTGGGCCTGCCAAAATGCGCGATCAGCACCGGCGTGCCGCCGCGTGCGATGATGTCCTGCACCGTGGGCACGATCCGCTCGATCCGCGTGGCGTCGGTGACGCGGCCATTTTCCACCGGCACGTTGATGTCCACGCGGGTCAGCACCCGCTTGCCCGCCAGATCCATCTCGTCCAGCGTTTTCCAAGCCTTGCCCATCTGCGTGTCCTTCATCACCCGGCCCCCTGTTGCCTTGACGCGCTTCTTGCCCGGAGACGGGCGTCGGTCAACCGGGTTGGCATTGCTTTGCTGCGGCTTTAGGTAACAGCGAACGCTAACATGAAGGAATGCCCCGCATGGCCGAGATCAAAGACCCTGAAAACACCATTCTGATGGAGCTCAAGGGTGGCACCGTCACGATTGAACTGCTGCCCGACGTTGCGCCAAAGCATGTCGAGCGCATGAAAGAGCTCGCACGCAGCGGGGCCTATGACGGCGTCGTGTTCCACCGCGTGATCGACGGCTTCATGGCGCAGACTGGCGACGTAGCGAACGGCAATGCGACCAAGGACTTCAACCTGCGCATGGCAGGCACGGGCGGCTCGGACCTGCCGAACCTGCCGGCGGAATTTTCCAAGATCCCGCATGCGCGCGGGTCAATTGGGGCAGCCCGAGCGGCCGATCCGAACTCGGCCAACTCGCAGTTCTTCATCAACTTCAAGGACAATGACTTTCTGAACGGTCAATACACCGTCTACGGGCAGGTCACTTCCGGTATGGAGCATGTTGATGCCATCACCCGCGGCGAGCCGCCAGCGGAGCCGGATCAGATGATTTCCGTGAAGGTGGCCGCCGATGCTGGGTAAGGCCGCGGCCATCTGGGCGGCGCTGGCCCTGCCGGCCGCCGCGACGGGCATCGAGATCGTCGTTCAAGGCGAGGCGAATGGCGTGGTCAAAATCGACCTGCTCGAAGAGCTCGCGCCACTGCACGCCGAACGCATTGCGACGCTGGCCGCCGAGGGGTTTTACGACGGTGTCGCCTTTCACCGTGTGATCCCTGGGTTCATGGCGCAGACCGGCGATGGCGTGAACGCAAAGATCGACGCCTATAACGGGCGCATGGCGGGCACGGGGGGGTCATCCTACCCTGATTTGCCGGCGGAGTTTTCGGACGTGACCTTTGACCGGGGCGTCGTTGGCATGGCGCGCAGCACGGATCCCAACAGCGCAAACAGCCAGTTCTTCATCATGTTCCAGCCCGGTGCGTTTCTTGACGGCCAATACACCGTTGTGGGCCGCGTGAGCGAAGGGATGGAAGTGGTGGACGCCATCAAGTCCGGTACCCGCGCCAACAATGGGGCCATCACGGGCCGCCCGGATGTCATGCAAACGGTGACAGTTACAGAGTGATTTCGGACCGGCTGCGCCCGGTCTGACTGCCTGGGCAAGGCGGCTTTGCCGCTGACGCCCCGGCAACGCAGCTTCACGGTGAGAGAGGGGAGCAGCCCCCAGACCTCCGGTAAATTTCTAGCCAGAAGACTGCGCGCGCGGTAGAGCAACCGCCGCAAGTGCTGCCGCGGCAAGACACAGCGCGGCGCTGATCCAGCCAAGCGCGGCAAAAGCAGACGTCATCGCATCTCCGTGCGCCAGCGTGTCGCTGAGCACGCCAAAGCTTGCTAGCCCGCCATTCGCTGCATAGAGGCCGGCGACGAGTGGCCCAACCGCAGCAACTGAGATCAGCCCGGACATGCGCGTGATCGCATTGTTCACACCCGATGCGGTGCCGGTCATCTCGTCACTCACGGCGCTCATAACCGTGCCTGAAAGAGGCGCGACGACGGCCGACATACCAAGGCCCACAAGGCACATGGCGGGCAAAATGTGCCACCATAGCTCCTGAAAAGGGGCGAGCGCGGCCATCGCCGCATATCCCGTAGCAACGATCAAGGAACCGCCTGCAAGCAGCGGCGCCGGGCCGATCCTGTCGGCCAGCCGTCCCGCGCGCGCGGACAGTAGCGCGATGAAGACAGACATCGGCGCGAAGGTGGCCGAGGCTTCGATTTCGGAATATCCCCAGCCCGCGATGAAGGTCATTGGCATGAAGAAGAACATGATGTTGAGCGCCGCATAGAGCAGAAACGTCAGGAGGTTTGCCGCCGAAAAGGCGCGGGACGCAAAAAGACCGAGGGGCATCATCGGCGCCGGGACCCGCGCCTCAAGCACAATGAAAACACCCAGCAAAGCCGCGCCGCCCAGCGTCCACACCCAGTCTTCGGTTGTCAGGCCCCAAGCCAAGGCCAGCAATGCGCCCGTCGCGACGAAGGCGCCCGCCCAGTCAAGCCGTTGGCCTGTACGGCGCGCGTCCGTTTGAACACCGCGCCACAGAAGCCAGAGCGCGACTGCGCCTAGCGGCAGGTTCACTGCGAAAATCCAGCGCCACATCTCCGGGCCGCCGATCGTGAGCGCCAGCCCGCCTACAATCGGGCCGAGCGCCGTGGTCAGCGCCGAGGCCGCCGCCCAGATTCCGATGGCGCGGCCGCGGTCTTCGCGGGGATAGGCGCGGGCAATTAACGCAAGCGAGCCCGGCACCATGATCGCGGCACCAACACCCTGTACCGTCCGCGCGCCGATCATCACGCCGGGGGAGGGGGCCACCGCGCAAACGACGGAGGCCGCCAAAAAGACGCCGATCCCGAGCGCAAAGACGCGCGCGAGGCCAAAACGGTCTCCGGCTGCACCGCCGACAAGGATCAGCGCCGAAAGCGTGAGCATATAGGCGTTGTGGATCCACTGCGCTTCGGTCAGGCCTGCCCCGAGTGACGCACGCATTGCAGGCAGCGCAATTGATACGACCGTTCCGTCGATGAAGCCAAGCGCAGACGCGAGAATAGCAGCCACAAGCAAATAGAGACGGCGGCCTGGGTCGCAGAACCCATCCGCAAAAACGGGCGCCGCAGTCTCCTGGGGCGCCCATTCAGGTCGTTCCATCTTGAGTTAGAGGTCGTCTTGCGGGTTTTTCACCGGGGCGGGCTTCGGAGCCTGCTTGGCGCCGGGGTTCAGCGGGTCGTCCTGACGCTGCACTGATCCTTCGAAATGCGCGCCGGATTCGATCGCAATGGTCTTGTGGATGATGTCGCCTTCGACGCGCGCGGTCGAGGTCAGGCGGACCTTCAGGCCCCGGACGCGGCCCACGATGCGGCCGTTGACCACAACATCATCGGCAATCACCTCGCCTTTGATTGTCGCGCTTTCCCCGATGGTCAGCAGGTGCGCACGGATATCGCCTTCGACAGTGCCTTCGACCTGGATGTCGCCGGTGGTTTTGAGGTTACCGGTGATGTGAAGGTCCGCAGACAGCAATGATGCGGGCGGTTTTGCCTTCGGCGCACTGGCCTTGAATTCGCTTGCGGCAGGGGCGCTTGGCGCGCTCGGGTTTGGCGTTGCAGGCTTCGGCGCTTCGGCACCGGGGCCGGGTTCGTTGATCTTGCTCTTAGAAAACATCGTTCGCTGCCTTGATGTAAATCATAGGGTTTACGGGTTTGCCGCCAACGCGCACTTCGTAGTGCAGATGGGTGCCGGTCGACCGTCCGGTGTTCCCCATAGCAGCAATCCGATCCCCGCGCGAGACCCTTTGGCCAACCTTGACGAAGTTGCGCGAATTGTGAGCGTAGCGGGTTTCAATTCCAAACTCGTGCTGGATTTTCACCAGACGGCCATATCCGGACGCCCAGCCGGAAAAGGTCACGACGCCATCTGCTGTTGCGTAGATCGGCGAGCCGTGGGCACCGGCAAAGTCGACGCCGTTGTGCATCCGGCGTCCGCCGGTGATCGGGTGGCGGCGGTAGCCAAAGCCTGAGGTGAAGCGGTAGGGGGTTTTGAGCGGGTTGGCAAAGGGCGCCTTCGCGGCGGCGATTCGATACAGGTTCAACTGGTCCATCTGCTGCAGCAGGCGGTTGGCGCGCAGTGTGTCTGGCCCGGGCTCTTGCCCGCGGGTAGAGAATGACAGCGGGGTCAGCGGGCCGCCCTGGCCGGAATAGCCGCGGCGCACCTCTTCGATGATCCGGTCGGTCTGCATGCCAGCCGCGCGGAACATCTTGTCCAGCGGCTGAACTGAAACGGTCATGGCTTCTTCGAGTTGGCGGAAGATCTGGTCGTTCTGCTCTTTCATGAGCGCGATCTGCAGCTTCATCTCGTCCGCGGCGACCAGCGCATCTTGCGCGTCGCGCGCGATTTTATCCCTTTCGGCTGCCGTTCGCGCAAGCGCATCGGCGACAAGGTTCATCGGCGCACCAGCCGTGCTGGCAACAAGTGTTGTACCGCCAGCAGCTTGCTCCTGCAAGGATGCCACCTGGGTCCGGGCCGCTTCGCGATCTTTCATCGTATCGCGCAGCGTCGATTGAATAACTTCAATGCCGGTTTCCAATTCGCGGCGGCGCGTCTCGCTTTCCAGAAGCTCACTCTGCATGACGGAAATTTGCGTCAACGCCGCATTAAAGCGTTCTTGCGCGGCCAGCGCTTCAGACGCCCTTGCATCGCGCTGGCTTGCCAGTTCGTTCAGTCGCGCTTCATAGGTGCGCTGATCACGCTTGGCTTGCTCACGGAAATTGCCCGATCCGATGCTGTCCATGAGGATAATCGCAGCGGCAAAGATCGCCCACGCCACAACCAAGGAGGAGCCTGCGAAAGCCAGAAGCTGCGTGCCGGGCCGCAAGCGGATGAACCGTGTGTCAGAGTCCGATTTCAGAAACACCCGTCGTTCGGGGAACCACTTTTCCAGCGTGGCGTTCAATTTAATTGCAAGCGTGCTGCGCACCGCCCGTCTCCCTTGTCCCTGTCCAGGTGTCGAAGGCACGCAATCAAGCGCGCTGGCCCGGATTTGGCCCCGCGCCCCCACGCAGGTCTTATCATTTGCGACACGCGTGGTGTCTTCGCGCGTTTTGATAACCAGACGGCGCCGTTCGGGCAACCTCTTTGACTTATCGAGCCAATCTACTGAGCGTCTTGGCAAAAAATTGCCGATCGGGTCGCTTAAGGGGCTCCCGCCGCGGTCAGAGGCCAGTAAAAGTCTGGGGGAATGCCAGCCTCAGCGCGCTTTTCTTCGTTGAAGGGGGGCTTAAGCGCACCGTGGAAATACCGCTGAACAAGCGAATGAAACACTTCTTTGGGATCGCTGTTCTCGCGTCCGCACAAGAAGTGAAACCACTTGGACCCGTAGGCGACATGAGCGACTTCCTCTGCGTAAATTGTCTCAAGTGCGGCAACCGCATGCGCGATCCCCGCCTTGCGAAACACGCCGATCATGTTGGGGGTCACGTCCAGACCGCGCGCCTCAAGCACCATCGGCACAACCGCAAGGCGGCCCATCAGGTCCTCTGCCGTGTCTTCGGCAGCGCGCCACATGCCCGCATGAGCGGGCAGCGCGCCATAATATGACCCAAGCGCTTCGAGGCAATCGGCGACCAGATTGAAATGTTTGGCTTCTTCGCCCGCGGCCTTCACCCAGTCATCGTAGAAGCCCGGCGGCATGGGGACATCCGTAAATCGTGCGATGATGTCCCAATGCAAATCGACCGCGTTCAGCTCGATATGCGCCACGGCATGCAGCAGGGCGATCCGGCCTTCAGGGCTGCCGGGCTTGCGGTGTGGGACGTCACGCGGATGAAGCAGCTCTGGCTTTTCTGGACGGGCGGGGCGCAGGGGCGGATTGGCGCTGCCAATCTCGGGCAGTTCGCCCCGACCGCGTGCGTCCTGCCATTCGGCTGCATAGGCAAGTGCGCGGGCGGTCTTTTCCCTGCCATCCGCCGTGTGCAACACCGCTTCGGCCATTTGAGCCAGCGGTGTCACAGCGCTTTGACCGCCTCCAGTACCGCCTCCGCATGACCGGGGACTTTCACCTTCGGCCAGACATGGGCCACGTTGCCCTCCGCATCGATCAGCACGGTCGTCCGTTCAATTCCCATGTAGGTCTTGCCGTACATGTTTTTTTCCTTCCACACGCCGTAGTCTTCGCAGACCGACCCGTTTTCATCAGAAAGGAGGGGCACGGTCAGATCGTGTTTTGCGGTGAACTTGCCGTGTTTGGCCACGCTGTCCTTCGATACGCCAAACACTTTCGCGCCCGCATCGGCAAACTCTTGCAGGGCTTCGGAAAACGCGATGGATTCCTTGGTGCATCCCGGGGTATCGTCCTTTGGGTAAAAGAACAAAACCACCGGCGCACCGCGCAGATCGGACAGCGTTACATCACTGCCATCTGTTTGTGGGAGCGTAAAATCGGGGGCAGGATCGTTGAGCGCAACCATTGTCAAAAGCCTTTGTTCGTGCGTTGGAAAACCAAGTGGCGGTAACCCGCCCGCAACCTGTGGCATGGCAAGCTAGCCTGTAATTCGCAAGCGTAAAGACATGACCGAACCCGTCACATCCCACAAGCGCGAACAGCGCCGCCGCCGAGCCCGGCGGTGGGGGGTCGGCTCATTGCTTGGAATGGCACTGCTGACGCTTGCGGCGGTCGTGGCGGGTTTCGTTTTGATGGGCCGCACGATAACCGCGCCGGATTGGGTCACTGAACAGGTGGCAAGCCGCGCGGGCCAGATGGGGCTGTCCGCTCGGTTCGAACGCATGGAAGTTGTCGTCCACAAAGGGTGGCGCCCGCGCGCACGCATTGTCGGACTGAACCTTTCCACCGGTGACGGCGCGCCGATTGCCCGGCTGTCGAGCGTTGAGGCCAGCCTGTCGATGCGGGCGCTTTTGAAGGGTAAGGTGGCCCTGCGCAACGTCGAGGTTGACGGTGTGGTCGCACATCTTCGCCGTGCAGCGGATGGGCGGATTACACTGTCCGGAGGGACAGAAATTGGTGCCGCGCAACGGCAGGCGGCCAGCTTTGCCGAACTTATTGGCGGTTTGGACACCGTCCTGATGGATTCGCGGCTTGCCGGGCTGCGCACGATTGATGTCTATGGGCTGACACTGGGTTTCACCGATGCCCGCGCTGGTCAAAGCTGGACCGCCGATGGCGGGCGGCTGCAGTTGAAACGTGAGGGCGATGCGCTGACGCTATCGGCCGACCTCGCCTTACTCGGCGGCGGGTCAGGCGTTGCCTCGATCGAGGCGAATTATGCGTCCCTGATCGGCGAAACGGAGGCCAGTTTTGGTATCCGGATGGACGGGGTGCAAGCACGGGATATCGCCACGCAGGGTCCCGCGTTTGCCTGGCTTGAACCGCTCCGCGCGCCAATTTCCGGCGCGCTCCGCTCCGGTGTCAAGCGTGACGGGAGCCTCGCGCCGCTCAACGCCACGCTTCAAATTGGTGCGGGCGTGCTGCAGCCCAACCTTGAAACGCGGCCAATCCCGTTTGAAGCGGCGCGTGCCTATTTCACGTACGAGGCTGCGACTGGCGTGATGCGCGTCGATGAAATGAGCGTCCGCAGCGAATGGTTGACCGGTCGCGTGGAGGGGCAAGCCGTGATGACACGGGGCGCCGCCGATCAGTTCGAAGCCCTGACCGCACAGCTGCGCGCCGATAGCCTGTCGTTCAACCCGTTTGAGCTGTACAGCGCGCCGGTGTCGCTTGACCAGGTCGCGATCGATCTGCGACTGACGCTTGATCCGTTCCGCGTGCAATTGGGCCAGGCCGTTGTGCGGGATCAGGGGCAGATCCTGACAGCTTCCGGTGACCTGTCCGCCAGTTCTGAAGGTTGGCAGTTTGCATTCGACGCGCGCGTCGACGCGCTGGCCCGCGAACGTCTGCTGACGCTTTGGCCCGAAGAGCTTGTGCCCAACACCCGCCGCTGGATTGACGAGAACCTGACGGGCGGCGCCATCAGCGGCGTGGACCTAGTTCTGCGAGGTGCGCCGTCTGAGCCTGCCGAAACATACCTCAGCTTTGACTTCACCGATGCCGCAGTGCGCTATGCCCGCACCCTGCCGCCGATCACGGGCGGCACAGGGCATGCAAGTCTGCTGCGCGGCCGCTTTGCCGTGATGCTGAACGAGGGCACGGTCACCCCGGCGCAGGGCGGCCCCGTCGATGTGGCCGGATCGTCTTTCATCATCCCTGACGTGCGCATCAAGGAAGACACCCCGTCCGTGGTCCGGCTCGAGGCCCGCGCGCCGGTTGAAGCCGTGCTGTCACTGCTCGACACCGAGCCGCTTTCGGTGCTCAGCGATGCCAACCTGCCCGTCGCCCTGGCCAGCGGGCAGGCGCAAGTCTCGGGAACGCTCGATATTCCACTCGTAAAGGGCCTCAAGGCTGATCAGGTCCGTTTTGAAGCTGCGGGCACCCTGCGCGGCGTGCAGAGTGATGTGCTGATCGACGGGCGCAGGCTGGCCGCAGACAGGCTGGCAGTCACGGCTAGAAACGACGGGGTGCGGATCGCCGGGCAGGGGACGCTGGACGGCGTGCCCTTTGACGCAGCCTGGAGCCAGCCTCTGGGCCCCGAGGCGTCGGGCGGCGGGTGGATCGACGGCGATGTCGAGCTGAGCGCGCGCGCCCTGGACGCCTTCAACATTGGGTTGCCGCCGGGATCCGTAGCCGGCACCGGCAGCGGGCGCTTTTCTGTGACCTTGCCGCGCGGCGCGCCGCCGGAATTGGCGCTGCGCTCCGATCTGCGCGGCGTGCGCATGTCCCTTGCGCCGCTTGGCTGGAGCAAACCCGCAGGCGCGGCCGGGGACCTGCGCATTGGCGCCACGCTGGGCCCCCGCCCGGATGTTGGCGCGCTCAGCCTTGATGCGCCGGGTCTGACCGCGTCCGGCAAGATTGACCTCACCGATAGCGGTGCCCTTGCCAGCGCGGTGTTCGACCGGGTGCGCGTTGGCGGCTGGCTTGACGCGCCGGTCACGCTCGTGGGGCGCGGCCCGGGCGCAGCACCAACAGTGCGCCTGCAGGGGGGGCGGATTGACCTGCGCAACGCAGATTTCGGCGAGGGCGGCGGGGATGGCGCCGGGCAAAGCACGCCGCTCGATCTGCGCCTCGACACGTTGCAGATTGCCGACACGATTGCGATCACCGACCTGCAAGGCGATTTCGTCACCGGCCGTGGGCTGGACGGCACCTTCACGGGTCGTATCAACGGCGGCGCCCGCGTCACAGGCCAAGTCGTGCCGCAAAACGGGCGGACGGCCATCCGTATCCGTTCGGACGATGCAGGCGGGGTGTTTGCCTCTGCCGGGATCATCCGGCAGGCGCGCGGCGGCAAGCTTGACCTGACGCTGAACCCGGTTGGCCAGGAGGGCGCCTTTGACGGCACGCTGCGCGTCACGAACACGCGGGTCAAGGACGCGCCGGCCATCGCCGACCTGCTGGCAGCGATTTCCGTGGTCGGGCTGCTCGAACAGCTTTCGGGTGAGGGCATCCTCTTTTCCGAGGTGGAGGCCAGTTTCCGCCTCACACCTTCGGTGCTGACCCTGACCAAAGGCAGCGCGGTGGGCCCCTCGATCGGGCTGTCGATGGACGGCCGCTACGGGATCGAGGGGGGGATCATGGACATGCAAGGCGCGATCTCGCCCGTCTACTTGCTGAATGGCATTGGTTCTATCTTTACCCGCAAGGGCGAGGGGCTCATCGCCTTCAGCTACCGCCTGACGGGCCCGGCCCAGAACCCGCGCGTCTCGGTCAACCCGCTCTCTGCGCTGACGCCAGGCCTTTTCCGCGAGATTTTCCGCCGCCCGCCCCCCGATCTGCCGCCCGCAGGGGGCGCAGGTGAGGTTCCGCAAGCCTTTGTCCCGGATACCCCGGCGCCCGCCACAACGCCGCAATCGCGCGCGGATCAGTTCGAGGGGCGCTGAGCCTAACCGCGCCAAAATCCGGTTTGCGCGCCCGGTGAAAACCGCTAACCCCCTTGCATGAAGCTGAGCGATTTCGACTTTGACCTTCCCGACGCGCTGATCGCAACGCGCCCCGCGCGCCCGCGGTCCTCCGCCCGCCTGCTGGTCGCCACGCCCGATGCGATCCATGATCAGCGCGTGACCGACCTTGCCGGCTGGCTGCGCCCGGGCGACCGGCTGGTCCTGAACGATACCGCCGTGATCCCCGCGCGCCTGTCTGGCAGCCGCACGCGCCACGGCGCGCAAGGGCCAGCGACTGCGAAAATCGAGGTGACCTTGCTGGAGCCGCGCCCCGAAGGACGCTGGTCCGCGCTGATCAAGCCGCTGCGCAAGCTCAAGGACGGGGAGGTGATCACCTTCTCGGCCGCGCTGTCGGCCACCTTCCTCGGCGCGGCGGACGGGCAAGCGCTCTTGTCGTTCAACCTGTCCGGGCCCGATTTCGACGCGGCGCTCGCGGAAGCCGGGGATATGCCGCTGCCCCCTTATATCGCCGCCAAACGCGCCGCCGATGCGCAGGATCACGAAGACTACCAGACGATCTGGGCCCGCGCGCAGGGCGCAGTCGCAGCGCCAACCGCCTCGCTGCACTTTGACGAAGGCGTCATGGCCGCGCTGAAGGCGCGCGGGGTCGAGGTCACCTTTGTGACCTTGCATGTGGGGGCAGGGACGTTCCTGCCGGTCAAGGTGGACGACATCGCCGATCACAAGATGCACGCCGAATGGGGAGAGGTCACGCCCGAGGCTGCCGCCCAGATGGCCGCGACCAAAGCGGCGGGCGGCAGGCTGGTCCCGGTGGGCACCACCGCGTTGCGCCTCATCGAAACCGCCGCCCGCTCCGGCACCATCCAGCCCTGGCGCGGGCCGACAGACATCTTCATCACGCCGGGGTTCACGTTCCACGCCGCGGACGCGCTGATGACGAATTTCCACCTACCGAAATCCACTCTGATGATGCTTGTCTCGGCCATGATGGGCATGGACCGCATGCGCGCGGTCTACGCCCATGCCATCGCCGAACGCTACCGCTTCTTCAGCTACGGCGACGCCTCGCTTCTGCTTCCGAAAGGGCCCTGATGTATATCGAGAACAACGGCATCCAGCTTTTCTTTGACGTGGCGGGCTCCGGTCTTGACCCGGCAACGATGCAGCAGAAACCGACCCTTCTGATGCTGCATGGCGGGCCGGGCTACGACCAATCAGGGCTCAGACCTCATTTCGACCGGTTCGCGGATACCCATCAGGTTGTCTATATCGACCACCGCGGGTGCGGCCGATCCGGGGGCACGCAGGACACTTGGACGCTGGACAATTGGGCCGATGACGTCGCGGCCTTTTGCGAAACGCTTGGGATAGAGGCGCCGGTCGTCTTCGGGCAAAGCTTTGGCGGCATGGTCGCGATGCGTGTCGCAGCAAGGCACCCGGCGCTGGCCTCAAAGCTCATCCTGTCGTCCACGGCGGCGCGGTTCGACACAGACGCCACTGTTTCAATGGCCCGCAAGCTGGGCGGGGAGACCGCGGCGGAGGCGGCCCGCGCCCTGTTTACCACGCCCACACGCGCCGCTTATGACCGCTATGCCGAAATCTGCCTGCCGCTTTACAATGCCAGCGCGGCGGCGACGTCAGCCATGCGCGCAAACGCGATCCAGAAACCCGAAGTTACCGTGCATTTCTTTGCTAATGAGATGCTGGACATGGACCTGCGCCCGGGGCTTGCCGCCGCAACCTGCCCGACGCTTGTGCTTGGCGGCACGCGCGATCCGGTTACGCCAACGATTTGCGCCGAGGAGATCGCCGCGGCCATCCCGCAGGCGGAACTGCACCTGTTCGAAGGCTGCGGTCACGGCGTGCACCGCGACCAGCCAGAGGAAAGCGAGGCGCTGATGCGGCGCTTTCTAGCGGATTAAGCTTCGAAAACGACGCGCATCGCGTCGCGCACAAGCGGTACAAGACGTGCCGTTTCGGGCCTAAGAGCGGCAGACACCCGGCGACAGGAGGCCGCCATGCTTCAAGTCCTTTCCAGTGCGTGGGCGCTCCTGCTCGGCATGGGCCTTTTGATGGTCGGCAACGGGATGCAAGGCACCCTGCTTGGCATCCGGGGCGAGATCGAAGGGTTCTCGACCTTCGAGATGTCCATCGTGATGTCCGCCTATTTTGTGGGCTTCCTGGGTGGCAGCCAGATGGCACCGCGGATGATCCGCCGGGTCGGCCATGTCCGCGTCTTTGCCGCGCTGGCCTCGCTGATTTCCGCCGTGATGATCCTTTACCCGACCCTGACGGACCCGTGGGTCTGGAGCGCCGCGCGGGTGCTAATCGGGTTTTGCTTTTCGGCGGTCTACGTGACCGCGGAAAGCTGGATGAACAACGCCTCCACCAAGGAAAACCGCGGTCAGGCGCTGTCGCTCTACATGATCGTGCAGACGGCCGGCATCGTCGCAGCGCAGGGCCTGCTGCTGGCGGCTGACCCGTCCGGCTTTGTGCTCTTCGTAATTCCGTCGATCCTCGTGTCGGTGGCGATCACGCCGATCCTGCTTTCGATCTCGCCGGTTCCGGCCTTCGATTCGACCAAGCCGATGGGCCTGCGCACGCTTTACGAGTCGTCGCCCCTAGGCTGTGTCGGCATGTTTATCCTCGGCGGGGTCTTTGCCGCGCAGTTTGGCATGTCATCGGTCTACGGCGCGCAGGCGGGCCTTGGCGTGGCTGAGATTTCCAGCTTTGTGGCGATGTTCTTTGTTGGCGCGCTGGTGCTGCAATATCCCATCGGCTGGCTGTCGGACCGTGTTGGCCGCCGTGCGCTGATCATCGCGTCCTGCGTGATTGGCCTGGGGGGCGCTGCCCTTGGCGCTGCATTCGGGGGGAGTTTCCTGCCGCTTCTCGCCTCTGCCTTTGTGGTTGGGGGCATGTCGAACCCGCTCTATTCGTTGCTGATCGCGCACACCAATGACTACCTCGAATACGAGGACATGGCGGCGGCCTCTGGCGGGCTGATCTTTATCAACGGGCTTGGGGCGATCACGGGCCCGCTGATCGTTGGGGCCGTGATGGATCTGATGGGTCCGGCCGGGTTCTTCCTGTTCATTGCTTCCTTGTTCGCCGCGCTGCTGCTCTATGCGTCCTACCGCTCGACCCAGCGGGCCGCGGTCGCGGTGGAAGACACCGGTGCTTATGTTGCAATGGCGCAGGGCGTGACGACGGTGGCCATGGAAACCGCGCAGGAATACGCCATCGAAGCTGATCAATCAGGCGATGACACCGAAAAAGCTGCGTAATTATGACGCGGCTGTCGTATTTCGTGATTGGCGTGGCGTAACTGGCCTGCGTAACCCTTACCTAAGTGCAAACGTAACCGTATGGACCGGTAGGGAGAGGTGAGATGACCGCACGGGCGGACGAAGTTCTGAGGTTCTGGCTTGATGAGTGCGGGCCGGCACAATGGTATGCGCAAAACGACGCGCTGGATGCGGAAATCCGCGCGCGGTTTCGGGCCGATTACGAGGCCGCAGCCGAAGGCAAATACGCGCTGTGGCTCACCTATCCGTCCGGGGCTTTGGCCTACATCATCCTGACCGATCAATTCCCTCGCAACATGTTCCGGGATGATGCACGAGCGTTTGCGCTCGACAATGCCGCCCTGGCTGCCGCGAAATCTGCCGTGGACAAGCGGTGGGACCTGCGCATTGACGAGCCTGCGCGTCAGTTCTTCTACCTGCCGCTTATGCATTCCGAAAACCTGTGCGATCAGTCGCGCGCCGTGCGCCTGATTTGCGAGCGGATGCCGCAGCATGGTGGGTCCAACCTTTTGCATGCGCGCGCGCATCGCGAGGTGATCCGTCAGTTCGGCCGCTTTCCCTACCGCAACGAGGCACTTGGGCGCGCCTCGACCGCAGGCGAAACGGCTTACATGAACGCTGGCGGGTATGGCAGCACCGTGCGCGCGCTGGAAACCCAAGCGGCATAGCCTTCAGGCCTCTGGCGGAAACCTCCTGCTCTAGCGGTAAATCGTGGGGCAGGGGCGATACGTCGCGCCCCCATGCCGTTGCTGCACAGCGCAATATAGTTTAACGCTAAACTAAATTGCGCAACGAGGTTTTCATGTCTGACACCAGCTACGACGTCATTGTGATCGGCGCCGGTCCCGGCGGCTATGTAGCGGCCATCCGGGCTGCACAACTGGGGCTGAAGACTGCGATCATTGAACGCGAGCATCTTGGTGGCATTTGCCTGAACTGGGGCTGCATCCCGACCAAGGCGATGTTGCGGTCTTCGGAAGTGTTCCATTTGATGCACCGCGCCAAGGAATTTGGTCTGTCCGCGACCGGGATCGATTATGACCTGCCCGCGGTGGTCAAGCGCTCCCGCGGGGTGGCCAAGCAACTTGCGGGCGGCGTCGGGCACCTGCTGAAGAAAAACAAGGTCACCACCATCATGGGCGAGGCATCGCTGCCCGCAAAAGGGCAGGTGGTCGTCAAGACGGACAAGGGCACCGAAACGCTGAAAGCCCCGAACATTATTCTCGCCACGGGTGCGCGTGCGCGCGAACTGCCCGGCCTTGAGGCGGATGGAGAGCTTGTCTGGACCTATAAACACGCGCTTGAGCCCAAGCGGATGCCTAAAAAACTGCTGGTGATTGGGTCGGGCGCGATTGGCATCGAATTCGCCAGTTTCTTTAACACGCTCGGAGCAGACACGACCGTGGTTGAAGTGATGGACCGCGTGCTGCCCGTCGAGGATGAAGAAATCAGCACCTTTGCGCGCAAGGCATTCGAAAAGCAGGGTATGAAGATCATGGCCAAGGCCATGGTCAAACAGCTGGACCGCGCGGCGGGCAAAGTGACCGCGCATATCGAAGCGGGCGGAAAGACCGAGAAAATGGAATTCGACACTGTCATTTCCGCAGTGGGCATCGTCGGGAACACTGAAGGGCTGGGGCTTGAGGCGCTGGGCGTGACCGTCGACCGTTCGCACGTCGTGACGGACGCGTACTGCCGAACGGGGGTCGATGGGCTCTATGCTATCGGCGATATCGCGGGCGCCCCGTGGCTCGCGCACAAGGCCAGCCACGAAGGCGTCATGGTCGCCGAAATGATCGCGGGCCACGATGTGCACCCGGTCAAACCGGAAAGCATCGCGGGCTGCACGTATTGCCATCCGCAGGTCGCATCCGTCGGCTTTACCGAGGCCAAGGCAAAGGAGCTTGGTTACGATATCAAGGTTGGCAAGTTTCCCTTTATCGGGAACGGCAAGGCCATCGCGCTTGGCGAGCCCGAGGGCATGATCAAAACGGTCTTCGACAAGAAAACGGGCGAGCTTCTTGGCGCGCACATGGTCGGGGCCGAGGTGACCGAACTGATCCAGGGCTATGTCGTCGGTCGTCAGCTGGAAACGACCGAAGAAGACCTGATGCACACCGTCTTCCCGCATCCGACCCTGTCGGAGATGATGCACGAGGCGGTGCTGGACGCCGACAAACGCGCGATCCACTTCTGACCCGGCCCGCATCCGCCGCTCGGGCGGGCGCGCGGGTGGCAAAAGGGCCTTGCGCGTCACGGGTGCGCCAGCACAGGGTGCACCCATGACCGAACGCACAGATTTTCCGCTCGTTTTTGCGATCTGGGGCGCCGGTCTGGGCGCGGCGGGTCAATACGCAAAAGTCTCCATTGTTTTTGACAAGCTCGCTGCGGTTTACCCTGACGCGGGCGTCGCACTTGGCTTTGTCGTCTCTCTGGTAGGCTTTGTTGGAATACTTCTGGGCGTGGTCGCGGGACTTGTCGTGGCCCGCATACGGTATCGACGTGCGCTGCTTTGGGCCCTCTGGGCGGGAGCGGGGATTGCCGCGCTTGAGGTCTTTTTGCCGCCGCTGCCCATCATGTTGGCCCTGCGCGGTCTTGAAGGCGTTTCGCACCTTGCCATCGTTGTCTGCGCGCCCACGCTCATTGCGCAACTTAGCGCGCCGAGGCATCGCGGGCTGACGCTGACCTTGTGGAGCACATTTTTCGGCGTCGCCTTCACGCTCTTGGTCGTACTTGGTCTTCCGCTTGTCAGCGCGTTTGGCCTGCCAGCCCTTTTTGCAGCGCATGCGGTCTGGATGGCTGCTTTTGCACTGTTGCTCGGCGTGATGTTGCCAAAGGTCGAGGACAGCGTGCCGCCTCTGAGCCTGCCGCAAATCCTGCGGGATCACGGGGCCATTTACCGCTCCCCCCGCCTTGCCGCGCCGGCTGCCGGCTGGCTCTTCTATACGTTTTGTTTTCTCGCGATACTCACGGTCTTACCGCCCTATATTGACGCGGAATGGCGCGCATGGGTCCTTGGATCCATGCCATTGGCCTCAATTGCCGTGTCGATGACGCTAGGGGTATATGCGTTGCGCTTTGTCTCTGCCGTGGGGTTGGTGCAGATCGGATTTACCGCCTGCATCGCGTCACTGCTTTGGTTGCTGCTGGAGCCGGGCGATCCGCTGGCGTGCATGGTGCTCGCCGGGGCCCTGGGCCTCATCCAGGGGGCGAGCTTTGCGGCGGTCCCCCAGCTGAACGTGGCCGCCGCCGATCAGGCCAAGGCAAACGGCGCGATGGCCCAGATGGGCAACCTGGGCAACACGCTTGGCACGCCCGCGCTACTGGCTGTTCTGTCGGTTGCAGGTTACGCCGGGCTGATCTGGACGGCTGCCGCGGTTTTGGGCTGCGGCATTGGGGTACACCTGTGGATGGCGCGGCGGCGCTTGAAGGAATCGGCGTCTGCGCCCTAACCTCGGCACATACGACCAATCCATTTCACCAATCCTTTTGCTGCCACGGACCTGTCATGCGTTCAGTCATCTTGTTTTGCCTTTTCTTTTGCCTTTCCCTGCCTGCATGGGCGCAAACGGACCTTGCGCGGTGCCAGCAATCGACGCCGCAATTCCCCCAAGCGTGTGCGTGCATCATTAACCAAGCCCAAGCGATCGGCATCACAGGCCAGACGCTGTCCAAGCTGCTGATCAACGACACAAGCGGCATTCCGATCATTACCTTTCAGGCCTATGGCGCAATCTACGTTCAGTGTATCCAGAGCGCCGTTTTAGGCAGCGTCCCCGCGTCCCCGATGCCGGCACCCGTGGCGCCCGCCCCCGCCGCGCCTGCTCCGAAACCTCCTGTAACAGCCGCACCATTGCCCGCCCCCGCGTCGCAGCCCGAAGCGCAGACGGCCGGGATCCTGGGGCCGCCCGTGCAAGGTCCGATCGTGCGTGGAACGCGCCTGGCGGGCCCGGATGGTCAGACTCCGCTGACCATCTTTATTCGAGAGGATCGCCCCGCTGGAACATGGGGGCGTTTGAGCATCATTCGCGGGCCGGGCTATCAACTGGGCGGGGTAGGCGTGCATGATGGGGCAGGGCGCATCCTCGTCGCCGACTGCAGGCCGTCGTTGACCGCCTCTGCACCGTACCTCGCGCTGGCAGGGATTGGCACGCCCAATGTCACGCAGCCAATGCAGATCACCGTACTGCGGGGAAACGGATCGCCACTGGTGCAAGGTTACGTTCGTGGCCAATCGGTTGATGGCGCAGTTCTGCTGATGCCGCTTTACCAAAATGTTGCGGATGCCTTGCGGGCTGGAAGCCGAGTGCAATTGGCGCTCGAAAGCGGCCCGACCCTTGAATTTGGCCTGCGCGGGTCGGGGGCTGCGCTTGGCCAAGGCTGTGCAAGTCAGCGCACACAGCGCTGGCAATACCTGGCCGGAGACGTCTTCGCCCCCGATGGCGGATGGACAAAGGACCGCGTGCGCGTCGTGTCGCGTCAGGCGTTGGCTGACGAGGTTCTTGTGCATGCGGCTGAGGCGCCGGCTGTGCCGAATCTGGCGCTGACCTGCGACCGCCGCCTCGCCGTGCGCAGCCCGATCTTTGGCTATGGCGCAACCGACCGGGTCGGGGCGATAGAATTGCCCTCGGGCACCATCCCGCTGCAATTCTCACCGCAAGGCGCGCTGGACATGGCAAGCCAGCCGCTGACCGAGGCCGAAATTGCCGCGCTCAGCGCGTCGCCCTCCATCTCCATCACCTTTGACATCAACATGGAGCCGGGCGATTTCACCGGCGCCACCTATGCGATGGACGGGTTTGCGGACGCGCTGGCAAGCCTGACCTGCCCCGCACCGCCCGGGCCACTTGGCCCCACGGCACGGGTCGACGTCTCCGCCCTGCAAAATGCGTGGACGCCCGCCGATATCGGCTGGGTCTTTGATGGTATGTCTGGCAGCCCGGCCTACACCCCCGGAGCCTTTTTTACCTCGGACCGCGCGGATGTGCCGACGCTGGGCATGCAATGCGGGGGCGAGCCATTTGTCGTCGATCCCTGGCCCGGCCCCAGCTTTACGGTGCGTATGGACGTCGACGGCGTGGCCACTGACGTGCCGTGGTCGTCGTCGCGGGCCCATTACTTTCCTGATTACGGCCATGATGCCGTTTACGCCGCGATCCTGAATGGGAACGTGCTGCGCATGACGCTTGCGACCGACACCCGCCTTGACGTTGCTTATTCGTTGAACGGGTTGCGTCAGGCGCTGGCAGCAGCGGGGTGCCCTTAGCTTTCGTTCATGCTCCGTTCTCATATTTCGATTGGAGAATCCGCCGCTCCCGCCTATGTACAGATCGTTAATGTGGGCGCGACTGGTGGGGTTGGCATGGCTGAGCAGAAAAACATCGAGGTGCGCGGCGCGCGCGAGCACAACCTCAAGGGCATTGATGTCGATATTCCCCGCGACCAGCTTGTCGTGATCACCGGGCTGTCGGGCTCGGGCAAATCCTCTTTGGCCTTCGATACGATCTATGCCGAAGGCCAGCGCCGCTATGTCGAAAGTCTGTCGGCCTACGCGCGCCAGTTCCTCGACATGATGCAGAAGCCGGATGTGGATCACATTTCGGGCCTGTCGCCCGCGATCTCCATCGAACAAAAGACCACGTCGAAAAACCCCCGCTCGACCGTGGGCACGGTCACGGAAATCTATGACTACATGCGTCTGCTGTTCGCGCGGGTCGGCACACCCTACAGCCCCGCCACCGGCAAGCCGATCGAGGCGCAGCAGGTGCAGGACATGGTCGACCGGATCATGGGCATGGAGGAGGGGACCCGTGCTTACCTGCTCGCTCCGATCATCCGCGATCGCAAAGGTGAGTATCGCAAGGAATTCCTCGAACTGCGCAAGCAGGGCTTTCAGCGGGTCAAGGTGGACGGGCAGTTCTACGAGCTGGACGAGCCGCCGACCCTCGACAAGAAATTTCGCCACGATATCGACGTCGTGGTCGACCGCATCGTCGTCCGCGAAGGACTGGAAACGCGCCTCGCTGACAGCCTGCGCACGGCGCTCGACCTCGCTGACGGTATTGCCATTCTCGAGACAGCGACGGACGAGCCTGAACGGATCACGTTCTCGGAAAAATTCGCCTGTCCGGTTTCTGGCTTCACGATCCCCGAGATTGAACCGCGTCTGTTTTCGTTCAACGCGCCCTTCGGTGCTTGCCCTGACTGTGATGGTCTGGGGCACGAATTGTTTTTTGACGAACGGCTGGTGGTGCCGGACCAGAACCTGAAGATCGCCGATGGCGCGCTGGCCCCCTGGCGAAAGGGCAAGAGCCCGTATTTCCTGCAGACCATCGAAGCGCTGGCCAAGCATTACGAATTCAAGCAATCGACCAAGTGGAAGGACCTGCCCGCGCATGTGAAGCAGGTGTTCCTCTATGGCTCGGGGGACGAGGAAATCCCCTTCCGCTATGACGAGGGCGGGCGCATCTATCAGGTCACGCGCACATTCGAAGGCGTCATTCCCAACATGGAACGGCGTTATCGGGAGACCGACAGCAACTGGATCCGAGAAGAGTTCGAGCGCTACCAGAACAACCGCCCCTGCGGGACCTGCGACGGCTATCGGCTCCGGCAAGAAGCGCTCGCGGTCAAAATCGGAAACGAGGACGAGCTGCTGCACGTTGGCCATGTGGTGCAAATGTCCATCCGCGAAGCGTTCGACTGGTGCGAGCGTGTCCCCGGTTACCTCACGCCGCAAAAGAACGAGATCGCCCGCGCCATCCTCAAGGAAATCCGCGAGCGGCTTGGCTTTCTGAACAACGTCGGCCTCGAATACCTTACACTGTCCCGCTCCTCCGGCACCCTGTCGGGCGGGGAAAGCCAGCGCATCCGGTTGGCGTCGCAAATCGGCTCGGGCCTGACGGGCGTGCTGTACGTGCTGGACGAGCCGTCCATCGGCCTGCACCAGCGCGACAACGACCGGCTGCTGGGTACGCTCAAGAACCTGCGCGATCAGGGCAACACGGTGATCGTTGTCGAACATGACGAGGAAGCGATCCGCGAGGCCGATTATGTCTTCGACATCGGCCCGGGCGCGGGGGTCCACGGCGGCCAGGTGGTCGCGCACGGCACGCCTGCACAGCTGGCGGCGGCTGACAGCGTGACGGGCGACTACCTGTCGGGCAAACGCGAAATCGCTGTGCCGACAGAGCGGCGCAAAGGCAAGAAGGGTGGCAAGAAGCTGACCGTCGTGAAGGCGACAGGCAACAACCTTCAGAACGTCACGGTCGACTTTCCGCTCGGTAAGTTTGTCTGCGTGACTGGCGTTTCCGGGGGCGGGAAGTCTACGCTGACAATCGAGACGCTTTTCAAGACTGCCTCGATGCATCTCAATGGCGCGCGTCAGACGCCGGCGCCTTGCGAGACGATCAAGGGTCTCGAACACCTCGACAAGGTCATCGACATCGACCAGCGGCCCATTGGCCGTACACCACGCTCAAACCCCGCGACCTATACCGGCGCGTTCACCCCGATCCGCGACTGGTTCGCCGGCCTGCCCGAAGCCAAGGCCCGCGGCTACAAGCCGGGCCGGTTCAGCTTTAACGTCAAGGGCGGCCGTTGTGAGGCATGTCAGGGCGATGGTGTCATCAAGATCGAAATGCATTTTCTGCCCGACGTGTACGTGGAATGCGAGACGTGCAAGGGCAAGCGTTACAATCGTGAGACTCTGGAAATTCAATTCAAAGGCAAGAGTATAGCTGACGTTCTTGACATGACGGTTGAGGATGCGCAGCAGTTTTTCCAGGCTGTGCCTTCGATCCGCGAAAAGATGGACGCCCTGATGCGCGTGGGGCTCGGATACATCAAGGTTGGACAACAAGCGACGACGCTGTCAGGCGGCGAGGCGCAGCGGGTGAAGCTGTCCAAAGAGCTGTCGAAGCGGTCCACAGGCCGCACGCTCTACATTCTCGATGAGCCGACAACCGGCCTGCATTTCGAGGATGTGCGCAAGCTGCTGGAGGTGCTGCACGAGCTGGTCGAGCAGGGCAACACCGTGATCGTGATTGAGCACAACCTCGACGTGGTGAAGACCGCCGACCACATCATCGATATCGGCCCCGAAGGCGGCGATGGGGGAGGACGCGTGGTTGCAACCGGAACGCCCGAAGAGGTGGCCGAGGTCGCCGAAAGCCACACGGGCAGGTATCTCAAGCCGATGCTGACCGCTCGTAAAGTGGCGGCGGAATAGCCATTACCTGGTGTCAGGCAGCCACCAGTGCGCGTGCTTCAAAGCCGCGCAGCATCATGCGGGCAGCCGGAGGATGACCGCTGTGCGCCAGTTCGGGAAAAAGCGCCATGATCTCGTCTTGCGTGTCCTGATCGAAGCCGCGCATCGTCATCGGTCCGGGCAGGTAACTTTCGCAGGGCGCACCATTCGCCTCAAGGATATGGTGCGCATCTAGAAGCAGATGCAGATATGTGACGACGTCCCACCGGCCCTCAACCGTCACGCCCGGCGTACCAACAAGGTCCTTGGCCTTCACCAGCACTTCGTCGGTGCCAAAAAGCAGCTCGGCCTGCCAACCAGCGATCAGGATCCGGTGCTGCGGCGATAGCCACAAATCCCGTGACGTGCCAAACGCACCCTGCGCAAATCGAATGGGTGCGAAATCTCCAACAGCCCGCACCGTTCGCCGGCCCACCCATCGCACCGGCTGCAAGCCGTCATCACGCGTCATGACGTGGTCGCCTGCGCGCAGCGTCTCAATCGCCCGGTGCCCATTTGCGGTCTCGATCAAGGTGCCAAGCGCAAAGCATGGGACCTGCGTGACCTCAACAAGGGCGGTTTCGGTGGATCCATTCTCGTCCACGACCGAGTAGTTGAAATAGACCGTCTCGGCGTCGTCATCACCGACAACAGTTAGCGTTCCGTCATCGTTCAAGCGAATTGTCTGGCCAGTCGACAAGACGACTTCGTCATCCGCATAGACCCGCACGCCCTGAATATGCGTGACCGTCAGAACACCCCCAGTGGAGCTGTCATTCGCGATAACGTCCAGAACCTTGGTGTCATTATTGCCGAGGCTGATCTGATCATCCTGCGCCACGATCGTGGACTGCACCGACCCGCCCGCGATCAACAGGTTGGTGTCGTACTGGGCATCCGCCACATCCGCCACGCCAATCTTGATCGTGTTGGGCACGCCGGGGTTCACCGGCGCAACGAAGGTCAGCGTCATCGTGAAGCCGTCCATTTCGGTGTTGTACTGGTCGCCGGTGTTATCGTTGTAGAGGTTGGCGGTGTTGCTGCCGTTGATATTGCCAATCGACGCACTGCCATCGCCAACAGTTACGGTGGCTTCCACGCCGTTCACCCAGACCCCGACGACGTCGTTATACTGAGAATTGGCGTATTCGGGGTACTCCTCGGAGGAGATCACGAAATCAACCGTGATGAAGTCACCCAGCGGCGTGAAATTGACCTCAAGGATCGCCGCATCGCGCGTCTGTCCGCCGGCCAGCGCGTTGAACTGAACATCATTGTCGACACCGGTGGTGTCTGTCGATGTGCCGGCAGATTGGTTGGTATTAGTCGACCCGTCTGAATTGGTAAAATCATCCACGTGGCCGGTCGAGAGGATGACGCCCGTGTCCGCGGGCGCGACACCCGGCGTGACTAAATCCGCGTCGGTATAGAGGCCCGAACTCAGATTATCGCCCGTGTAAGTGGCCGAATTGACGGTGACCCCATCGCCAAAAATCTCTGCCGCCATCTGTTCGGCGGTTGCAGTCGTGTCGACCGGCAGCTCTGTTGCGGTTGCCATACGTGCCTTCCTCAATGCCCGGCTCTTGCGGCCGGATTGAGGTCAGCATCGTGTGGCATTTAGCCCAGATTAGGTGCGCATTTTAGGAAACTTCGGGACAACTAGCTGTGTCGCAGCACCCGATTAAGGCGCGGCTTTCGGGCGGCGGATGGCTTTGAACCATAGGATTTTGAAGGACTGCGTCTTGCAGCAGGTCACAATTGGTGCCTGTTTCCGCCGCAATGGGCGCAAGACGAGCGAATTGTTTCCATCCGTCAGCTGCCGCGGCGCCGGCTTTCAAATCGGGGAAGCATCGCGCTGAAATCTTGGCCCAGCCCATCTTCATCGTCGACAAATGTGCGGTACAGCGCCAGCGCCGCCGCACCCATCGGTGTGTCAGCATCGACAGCCTCCGCCGCTTGTTGCGACAGTCCAAGGTCCTTCAGCATAAGTTCGGCGGCAAATCCGGGCGTGTATCCATTATCCGCGGGGCTGGCAGGGCCGACGCCGGGGGCAGGGCAATAGGCGTTCATTGTCCATGAGTAGCCCGAAGACGTGCTGACGACGTCAAACATCTTTTGCCGATCCAGTCCCAACTTGTCCGCGAGCGCGAAAGCCTCGCAGGTCGCGATCATCGTCACGCCTAGGATCATGTTGTTACAAATCTTGGCGGCTTGACCCGCGCCCGCCGCGCCGCAATGCACCGCCTTCTGGCCCATGATGTCAAAAAGGGGCAGGGCGGCGGCAAAGGCGGCGTCAGAGCCGCCCGCCATGAAGGTCAGCGTGCCGCCCGCCGCGCCGCCGATCCCGCCAGAGACGGGCGCATCGACGAACATAAGGCCCTTCGCCTCGGCCGCTTCGGCCACGGTGCGCGCGCTTTCCACGTCGACGGTCGAGCAATCGACAAGCGTGGCGCCCGCTTTCATCGCCGGAAGCACGTCTGCGGCCACATCCCGCAGGATGGCGCCATTTGGCAGCATTGTGATAACGATGTCGGCGTTCTGCGCGGCCTGAGCGGCGGTCGCGGCGGCGGATACGCCCGGCGCTGTTGTGCCCGCCACGTCAAAGCCGCTGACGGCATGCCCGGCTTTCGCCAGGTTTGCCGCCATTGGCGCGCCCATGTTCCCAAGGCCAATAAACCCGATCTTCATGCCCCGCTCCTCCAGCTTCAGGGAGAGATCGCCCAAAGGCATCAGCATCTTGCTGACCGCCATCGCGGGCACCTCCATATCGGCATATTGCCACTGCGGATTGCGATCCTTGTCAATGATCGCCGCGCGGATCCCTTCGAGGAAATCGCCATGCTCCATGCTTCGCGCGGTAAAGCGGTACTCTAGGTCCAGCGCCTTTTCCATCGTCAGGGACGGGCCGCGCAATCGGTGGAGCGTTTCGATCGCGCAGGCCATAGACAGGGGGCTGTTACGGCCCAGCTTTTTCAGCGTCTCGCGCGCGAAATCGCTGTCCTCGGCGCGCAGGGTGCCAAGAATATCGCTCAGCCGTTCGCCGCCGAAGTGCCTGTCGATGTCGGCCTGCATGGACTGAATGGGCCCACGCGCTGCTACCTCTGCTGCCGCATCCAGACAGTCGGTTGACCCTGTGTTCTCGAGGATTGAGATGAGTTCCGGCCACTTCAGCTCTGGTATGTAAAAGTCTGCAAAGCCAGCGTAAATTGCGTCTGAAGCATTCATCCGGGCCGCTGTTGTACCCAGATATTCACCGAGCCGTCCGGGTGCCAGGGCCAGCATCAGCGAGCCGCCAACATCCGGCACGAGGCCAATACCAACTTCGGGCATTGCGATCTGTGATGTCTCGCCTACCACTCGGTAAGTGCCGTGACATCCAATTCCGACACCGCCCCCCATGGTAAAGCCCTGAAGGAAGCTGACGACCGGCTTTGGGTAGGAAAAGATCTTGTGGTTCAGCCGATATTCATCTGCCCAAAACCGCTGACCGAACGTAAAGTCGCCCTTGGTGCCGGTGGCGTAAAGGTCCGCAATGTCCCCGCCCGAGCAAAAGGCCCGGTCGCCGATCGCATCAAGCACGACCAGCGCCACCGCGTCGTCATCCCGCCAGGCGTCCAGTGCGGCTTCGATGGCGAGGCACATCTCGTAGGTCATCGCATTCAGCGCCTCGGGCCGCTGCAGCGTGATACGGCCCGCGCGGCCTGTGATGCGGATCGAGATATCGGTCATTTTGCCGCCAGCATCTGGCGCGAGACGATGACGCGCATGATTTCGTTCGTGCCTTCGAGAATCTGGTGCACCCGCAGGTCACGGACCAGTTTTTCGATGCCATAGTCCGCGAGGTAGCCGTAGCCGCCATGCAGTTGCAGGCAGCCGTCGACGACTTTTGATCCGGTCTCGGTCACGAATTTCTTGGCCATGGCGCAGAACTTCGTGGCGTCCGGCGCGCCGCTGTCCAGCTTCCACGCGGCCTGACGCAGGAAGGTGCGGGCGGCCTGAAGCTCGATCTCCATATCGGCGAGGCGGAATTGCAGGCCTTGAAACTGGTCGATGCTTTGGCCGAAGGCCTTGCGCTCTGCCATATAGGCCACCGTTGCGTTCAAGGCCGTCTGCGCTGCGCCCAGCGAGCAGGCGGCAATGTTCAAACGGCCGCCATCAAGCCCCATCATCGCATATTTGAAACCATCGCCCTCAACGCCAACCAAATTCGCGCTGGATATGTTGCAATTGTCAAACTGCACCTGCGCCGTCGGCTGCGCTTTCCAGCCCATTTTTTCCTCGAGCCCGCCAAAGGACAGCCCCTCGGCCCCGTCCTCGACATAGAGGGTCGACACGCCCTTTGGCCCATCCTCCCCGGTGCGGACCATCACGACATAGGCGTCCGAATAGCCCCCGCCCGAGATGAACGCCTTGGTCCCATTCACCACGTAACCCTCGTTCGTCCGCTCGGCGCGGGTGCGCAGGGCGGCGGCGTCGGACCCGCTGCCCGGCTCCGTCAGGCAGTAGCTGAGCACGGTGTCCATCCCGATGACTCCCGGCATCACGCGCCCCTTCAGATCGTCCGATCCGAAGCTGTCGATCATCTTGGCGCACATGTTGTGGATCGACAGGAAGGCCGCCACGGACGGGCAGGCCATCGAGAGCGCTTCGAAGATCAGCGTAGCATCAAGGCGGCTGAGCCCTGTGCCGCCCCCTTCTTCGGAGACATAGACCGCGCCGAAGCCGAGCTCGCCAAGTTTCGGCCATAGGTCTTTGGGAATGGTGCCGTCTGCCTCCCATTGGCGGGCGGCGGGCGCGATTTCAGTCTGACCAAACACGTATGCCGTGTCGAAAATCGCTTCTTGTTCGGTCGATAGCGCAAAATCCATGTGATCCTCCCAAGGCCCAAGAATTGAACGCATGTTAAATTAACGCAAGCGGCACGCAAAGCGAAACTTGCGCGCGGGGGCTATCCTGCGCGCGCCATGAGGTCCGCGATTGTGCAATCTTCGATGCCCAAGAGCGATAGCGCCCGCGCTTCGTCCTGCTGCACAAGGGCGGTAACGCCCGCGACACTGTCCCAGGACCGCGCAACCAGTTGGGCCAGACCCAGCGTGTCTTGCCGCGGCGCCAGATAGACCATCAAACTGGGCGCCCCGCTGCCCACAAAGGCAGCCGCCTTGCGCGCTTGCATCTGCATGATCTTGACGTAGTCCGTCTCGAACCCGGTCACATCCGTCAGGTCGATCAAATGCTTCTGGCCCGGCGCGAAGTCAGGATGGTCCAGGTAGTCGGAAAACGCGCGGACGCTTTCCGACACCAGGATCGTCCCGGTGTAGCGCACCACGACCAGCCCGTCGCAGGGCAGAATGCGCACCTCGACCGACATCAGACAGGCATCAAGCCACACGGCATGTGATCACTCCATGACAGGGATGGAGAATTCGCCGCCTTCCTTGATGCCGGATGGCCAGCGCGCGGTTACAGTCTTGGTGCGCGTATAGAACTTGATCGAATCCGGGCCATGCTGGTTCAGATCGCCAAAGACCGATTTCTTCCAGCCGCCAAAGGTGTGGTAGGCCAGCGGCACCGGGATCGGCACGTTGATGCCGACCATGCCGATGTTGATCCGGTTTGCAAAATCGCGCGCTGTGTCGCCGTCGCGGGTGAAGATCGCCGTGCCGTTACCGTATTCGTGGTCCATCGCAAGGCCGATGGCCTCCTCGTAGCTTTGCGCGCGGACGGTTGTCAGGACGGGGCCAAAGATTTCCTGTTTGTAGATGTCCATATCCTTGGTGGCGCGGTCGAACAGGTGCGGGCCGACGAAAAAGCCGTCCTCGTAGCCTTGCAGTTTAAAGCCGCGCCCGTCGACGACAAGCTCGGCGCCCTGATCGACGCCCGATTGCACCAGCCGTTCGATGTTGGCCTTGGCCGCCGCGGTGACAACGGGGCCGTAATCCACGTCATTGCCCGCGGTGTAGGGGCCGACTTTGAGCTTTTCGATGCGCGGCACCAGCTTTTCGATCAGACGGTCCGCGGTCTCGTCCCCCACAGGCACAGCGACGGAAATCGCCATGCAGCGCTCCCCGGCGGCGCCGTAGCCTGCACCGACCAGCGCATCGGCGGCCTGGTCCATATCGGCGTCGGGCATGACGATCATGTGGTTCTTCGCCCCGCCAAAGCACTGCACCCGTTTGCCGTTCGCGCAGCCGGTGCCGTAGATATATTCGGCGATCGGGGTGGATCCGACGAAGCCGATGGATTGGATGACGGGATGGTGCAGGATCGCATCAACCGCCTCCTTGTCGCCATTCACCACCTGCAGGATGCCTTTGGGCAGCCCGGCCTCTTCCATCAGCGCGGCCAGCATCATCGGGACGGAGGGGTCACGCTCGGACGGTTTGAGGATGAAGGCGTTGCCGCAGGCGATGGCCGGGGCGAACATCCACATCGGGATCATGGCGGGGAAGTTGAACGGCGTGATGCCGGCGGTGACGCCGAGCGGCTGGCGCATGGAATACATGTCGATGCCGGGGCCCGCGCTGTCGGTATATTCGCCCTTCAGCAGGTGCGGTGCGCCAATGCAGAATTCCACCACCTCAAGGCCGCGCTGCACGTCGCCTGCCGCATCGGGCAGGGTCTTGCCATGCTCGCGGCTCAGCGCTTCGGCCAGCTTGTCCATGTCGCGGTTCAGCAGGGCGACGAATTTCATCAGCACGCGCGCGCGGCGCTGGGGGTTGGTCGCGGCCCAGGCGGGCTGGGCGGCGGCGGCAATTGCGACGGCCTGATCGACCTCTGCTGTGCTGGCCAAGGCCACCTGCGCCTGCACTTCGCCGGTTGCGGGGTTCATCACGTCTGCCATGCGCCCTGATGTGCCTGCAGTGTCGGCGCCATCTAGATAATGCCCGATCGTGTTCATGAATCCCTCCCACGGTATGCTGATCGCCCGGACCCTAGCGTGCCTCGCGCAGCGCCAAAACCCCGAAAATCAACAACATCCGCCACCGTATGGCATGAGGCTTGACGAAAGACACCCGGCGCGTCGAGGATGAAGGCCCGACCCAACGGCAAGCAAGGGAGGCGCGCCGCGATGCATGTCCACCAGATTCTGAAATCCAAATCCGACGACGGCGTCGTTACAGTCGCGCCAAGCACGACGATCGCAGACGCAGTCAAGGTTCTCGCTGAACGGCGTATTGGTACGGTCGTGATAAGCGCAGACGGCGCTGCGGCAACGGGTATTCTGTCAGAGCGGGACATCGTGCGGGTCCTCTCCAGCAAGGGCGCCGCCATCCTGTCGGACACGGTGGACCAGCACATGACATCGAAACTGGTCACCTGCGCACGCGAAGACGACGTCGACGCGGTCTTGGCGCTGATGACCAACGGACGGTTCCGGCATATGCCGGTGATTGAGGATGGTCAGTTAATTGGCCTCATCACACTTGGCGACGTGGTCAAGGCGCGGCTGAGCGAGCTGGCGATGGAGAAAGATGCGCTTGAAGGGATGATCATGGGTCACTGAAGCGCGGTAGCCTAGCCTCGACAAAACGCGAGGGGCAGGCCGCCCGAACGCATCGCCTTGCAATCCGGAAACCTCCATGCTGATTTGCCAGTACTGACGCAAAGGAGAGCCCCATGCGCATCGGCCTGTATCCCGGCACGTTTGATCCTATCACTTTGGGGCATATCGACATTATCCGGCGTGCCTGTTCCCTCGTGGACCGCCTGGTGATCGGCGTTGCGATCAACCGCGACAAGGGCCCGTTGTTCTCGCTTGAAGAACGCGTGGCCATGATCGAGGCGGAATGCGCGTCGCTGTCAGACGCCACCGGGACTGAGATTGTTGCACATCCGTTTGAGAACCTGCTGATTGACTGCGCCAAAGACGTCGGGGCCGGCGTTATCGTGCGCGGATTGCGGGCCGTTGCCGATTTTGAGTACGAGTTTCAGATGGTCGGTATGAACCGCAAGCTGGACGATTCCATCGAGACAGTGTTCCTGATGGCGGAAGCCGAACATCAGGCCATCGCGTCCAAGCTGGTTAAGGAGATCGCGCGGCTCGGTGGGGATGTGTCGAAATTCGTGACGCCGCCGGTCAACGCAGCATTGAGCGATCGGTTCGGCGCCTAGCGCCAGAACGCCAGCCATTCGATCAGCTCAGCCAGTTTTTTGCCGAGAAACAAGAGGTTGTCCCCCTCGTTTCCAATGGCGTCATAAGCGATTGCGGCGACGATGATGACGCCCAGGACGATGGCAAGACGGTTGGTCATACCCCGTCTTGCCAGCCCGCACGCGCTGCGTCCAGTGCCTGACTTTAGCCCACGCGGCCCATGTGCACGGCAACGTCCGCCATCCGGACGGAGAACGCCCATTCATTGTCGTACCACGCCAGCACGCGCACGAGGTTCCCGCCTGACACCTTCGTCTGATCAGGTGCAAAGATCGACGAATGCTCTGTGTGGTTGAAATCAACCGACACTTTCAGCTCCGGGTCATAGGACAAAACGGCGGCCATATCCGTCTCTGCGCGTTTTTGCACGGCGGCGTTGACCTCTTCGGCGGTCACGTCCCGGCCTGCGATAAACGTTAAATCCACTGCTGAAACGTTGGGCGTGGGCACACGCATCGCGGTGCCGTCCAGCTTGCCCTTGAGCCCCGGCAGCACCTCGCCAAGGGCTTTTGCGGCACCGGTCGAAGTTGGGATCATGGACATCGCCGCGGCGCGCGCGCGGTAGAAATCCTTGTGCCGCCGGTCCAGCGTCGGCTGATCGCCGGTATAGCTGTGGATCGTGGTCATGAGGCCGGACACGATGCCGATCTCTTCGTCCAGCACACGGGCGAGGGGGGCCAGGCAGTTTGTCGTGCACGACCCGTTAGAGATCATGCGCTCTCCGGCTTGCAGGTCCTCGTGATTCACACCGTAGACGACCGTGCGGTCGACATTCTTGCCCGGCGCCGACAGCAAAACCTTGCCCGCGCCGCGGTCGAGATGCGCGCTCGCTTTCGTGCCGTCGTTGAACTTGCCTGTGCATTCCAGCACCACGTCGCAGCCGTCCCAGTCCAACTCGGCCATATCGTAGGTGCTCATCACTTCGATTGGCCCACGGCCCAGATCAAGCGTTCCGTCGCCAATCTCGACCTTTCCCGGAAAGGCGCCATGCACGCTGTCATAGCGGATCAGGTGCGCCGCGCTTTCAATCGGGCCGGTCGCGTTCAGCTTGATCACCTCGATGTCGTCGCGCCCGCTTGCCGCGATGTGGGACAGAGTGCAGCGCCCGATGCGCCCGAACCCGTTGATGCCAACCTTTATAGCCATACGCCCGAAATCCTTGTCATGCGTGCCGTTGCGCGTTCTATAGAGGCGGAGCAATACGGGCGAAACGGACATTCCGTCCCTGTTAGCGTTAAAAGATCTCGGAGAGGCAGTATGAGTGGACTTCTGGCCCTGTTGGATGATGTGGCAGGCATCGCGAAAGTGGCGGCAGCCTCCGTTGACGATGTGATCGGGCAGGCGGCCAAGGCCGGGTCAAAGGCTGCCGGCGCGGTGATCGACGATGCGGCCGTGACCCCGAAATATGTCACCGGGTTCTCCGCAGATCGCGAGTTGCCGATCATCTGGCGCATCGCCAAGGGCAGTTTCTTCAACAAACTGGTGATCCTTTTGCCCGTGGGCCTTGCCCTTTCAGCCTATTTGCCGGGGGCTATTCCGCCGCTTTTGATGCTGGGCGGCGCGTATTTGTGCTTTGAAGGCGCCGAAAAAGTGGCCCATGCACTGGGCGTTGGCGGACATGGGCATGAGGATTACCCGGAGAAGGAAAAGACGGTCGAAGACCCCGCCAAGCTTGAAGAGCAAAAGGCGCGCGGCGCGATCAAGACCGATTTCATCCTGTCGGCAGAGATCATGACCATCGCGTTGTCGAACATCCCAGAAAGCAATTTCTGGATGGAAGCCGCGACGCTGGCCACGGTCGCGATCATGATCACGGTTGCAGTTTACGGCTCTGTCGCCCTGATCGTGAAGGCCGACGATGCCGGCCTCGCCATGGCCTCGCACGGGCGGCTGGGGATCGTGCGCGCGCTGGGCCGCGGGATCGTCAAGGCGATGCCCGGCTTTATGAAAGCGCTTATGGTCATCGGCACGGCCGCAATGCTCTGGGTCGGCGGCGAAATCATCGTGCATGGCGCCGCGCAGATGGGCTGGCACGGGCCCGAAGACCTCATTTACGGCGCGGCCAAAGCAGTTGGTGGCGGCATCGGCTTTGCCACATGGCTGGCGAAGGCGGCAATGTTGGGCGTCGTGGGGCTTGCCATCGGCTTTGCCCTGATCCCGATTGGTGAAAAGGTGATCACGCCGGTCTGGCGCGCCGTGTCGGGCCTTTGGCGCAAGGCAACGCCGGTCTGAGGCGTTTCTTCCAAGAAACGCTGCAGATCGATCCTTGAAGGATCGACCCCGCAGCACGTCTTGAAGGTATGCTTACCCCAGCAGCTCTTTGGCCTTGGCCACGATTGCGTCCGTCGTGATCCCGAATTTCTCAAACAGAACGTTCGCCGGGGCGGACGCGCCAAAGCTGTCCATGCCGATAAACGCCGCCTTCGCCTCGCGGCCGCGCTCGCCCAGAAGCCACTGGTCCCAACCTTGGCGCACAGCAGCCTCGACCCCAATGCGGACGGGGCCGGTTGGCAGGACGCGCTTGCGATACGCTTCATCCTGCTGCGCAAAGAGCTCCATGCAGGGCATGGATACGACCCGCGTGCCAATCCCGGCGTCTTGCAGCACGGCGCGGGCTTCAAGCGCCAGGTGCACTTCGGACCCGGTGGCAATCAGGATAACCTGCCTTTTGCCTTCTGCTTCCGCCAGGATATAGGCGCCCTGGGCGCTCAGGTTCCGGCCCGTGTGCCGCAGCCGCACGGTTGGCAGGCCCTGGCGGGTCAGCGACAAGACTGACGGCGTCTTCTGCGACGTCAGCGCCAGTTCCCACGCCTCTGCCGTCTCGATCGTATCGGCGGGGCGGAAGACAAGCGTGTTGGGCGTTGCCCGGCTGATCGCCAAATGCTCGACGGGTTGGTGCGTCGGGCCGTCCTCACCGAGGCCAATGCTGTCATGGGTCATCACGTAGGTGACGGGCACACCCATCAGCGCGCTCAGGCGCATAGCGGGGCGCGCATAATCGGTGAAACACATGAACGTCCCGCCATAGGGGCGGATGCCGCCATGCAGGGCCATGCCGTTCATCGCGGCGGCCATGCCATGTTCGCGGATGCCCCAATATATATAACGCCCGCCGCGGTTGTCGGTATCAAAGACGCCCAGATCGGAGGTCTTGGTGTTGTTGGACCCCGTAAGGTCCGCAGATCCGCCCACAGTTTCAGGCAGGATCGGGTTGAGCACCTCGAGCACCTTTTCCGAACTCGCGCGCGTGGCGAGTTTGGGCGCAGCATCAGACATCTGCTTTTTCAGCGCCTTGATTGTCGCGCTCAGCTTGCGAGGGGCCTCTCCGGCGTAGACGCGCTCGAACCGGGCGCGCTTGGCCTTTGGCGCGGCGGCAAGCCGGTCTTCCCATTCTGCGCGGTCTACCGCACCGCGGGAGCCGATCGCCTCCCATGCCGCTTTCACGTCTGCCGGCACATCGAACGGACCCGTTGTCCAGCCATAGGCCTCCTTGGCCGCTTGAAGCTGATCGGGGTCCGTCAGCGCGCCGTGGCCCTTGGAAGTGTCCTGCGCCGCGTGGCCAAGCGCGATATGCGTCTTGCAGGCGATCATTGTCGGTTTGCGCGTCTTGCGCGCGCGGGTCAGGGCCGTGTCGATCGCGTCCGGATCGTGGCCGTCAATTTCGATCACGTCCCAGCCCGCCGACCGGAAGCGCTTGGGCTGGTCGGTGCGGTCCGACAGCTCGACGGTGCCGTCGATGGTGATGTTGTTGTTATCCCACAGGACGATTAGCTTGCCGAGGCTATGCCGGCCTGCCAACGTGATGGCTTCCTGGCTGACACCTTCCATCAGGCACCCATCGCCCGCGATCACATAGGTGTAGTGGTCCACAAGCTTGCGGCCGTATTGCGCGCGCTGGATTTCTTCGGCCATGGCAAAGCCGACGGCATTCGAAATTCCCTGGCCCAGCGGGCCGGTGGTGGTTTCGATCCCCGTCGCATGGCCAAATTCGGGATGGCCCGCGGTCACCGCGCCCCATTGCCGAAAATCCTTCAGCTGCTGCAGCGTCATGTCCGCATAGCCTGTAAGGTGCAGCAGCGAATATAGCAGCATGGAGCCGTGCCCCGCGCTCAGGATGAAGCGATCGCGGTCAGGCCAGTGCGGGGCGGAGGCGTCGAATTTAAGGTGCTTTTCGAACAGGACCGTCGCAACGTCCGCCATGCCCATCGGCATGCCCGAATGGCCCGAATTGGCGGCGGCAACGGCGTCGAGCGTCAGGGCACGGATGGCAGTTGCCAAAGGCCAGTGATCGGGATGCGCGGCGGCGCGAGCGGACAGGTCCATGGCGTTTTCCTCAAAGGGCAGGGTTTGCGCTGAATACCAAGCCCCTTCGCGTGGTCAAGCACCGGCTTTTGCTGCGCATGAACTTTGCCGCCCAAGCGCTTGACCGCAAAGGGGAGGAATTGAACGCAGCGCTGGGGTAGACTTGGTGCAGTGCCACCGCAAATCGATTCGCGGGAGGCGCGAAACAGGCGCGCAAAGCGTCGGAACGGGGACGGATTGAGGGACGAAATCATGGCGGACATTGACGATCTGCAGCGCCGCCTGAGTGCGGCGATGGACCGTGTCGCGCGCGCGCTGGAAAAAGTGCCGGACGCCGCAGATAGTGGCGAGGCCGACGCGCTGCGTGCGGCGTTGGAGGAAGAAAAGCTGGCCAACGCACAGCTTGAAGAGCGGGTCGCGCGGTTCAAGGCAAGCCGGGCCAACGAAGATGCCGCAGCGGAGGCTGCGCAAGCCCGTATGACCGAACTGGACCGTGAGCTGCAGCGCCTGCGCCGCGCCAATGATGAATTGCGGGCCTCGAATGCCAAGCTGCGCGAGGCCAATGCCGCGGGATCGGCGGAGCCGCACCTGATCAACAAGGCGATGATGGCTGAGCTTGAGGGCCTTCGAGCGGCGCGCGCGGTGGACGTGGCGGAGGCCAGCGCCATCCTCACAGCGCTGGAGCCTCTTTTGGCCGAGACTGCAGAGGAAGAAAAATAAGATGCCGGAAGTCACTATTTCCATCGGCGGCCGCGATTTTCAGGTTGCCTGCCAGGACGGCGAAGAACAGTACCTACTTGCAGCGGCCAAAATGCTGGATGACGAAGCCCGCGTTTTGACCGCGCAGGTCGGGCGAATGCCTGAGGCGCGCATGTTGCTGATGGCAGGCCTGATGCTCGCCGACAAAACGGCTAATGTCGAAGATCAGGTGGCAGAAGTGCGCGGCCAGTTGGCGGAACGTGAGGCAGAGATTGAAGGCCTCAAGTCTGTTGCGGCACCTGAACCGGAGCGGGTCGAGGTACCCGTTGTGCCGGACACGGTCACGGATGCGCTGGCCGAGCTGGCCGCACAAGCCGAAGCGTTGGCATCGCAAGCCGAGGAACGCACCGCGCCGGCAAGCTGACGCACCGCGCGAAAATGCGCGGCGCGCATCAGTTGCGGCAATATTACCAACTTGGCGGGCGCGTATTGCCTCGGTATGACGGCGCCGACCTTCTGGAATGCGGGGACGAACAGATTACAGAGCGCAACTACGAACCGATGACCAAGGCCGAGGTGATTTCCGCGCAGCGGGCCTGGGCCAAATACGTAACCGAGCAGGACGTCGAAAATCTGCTGGCGCTTTACGACTTTGGCACGCCCGATGAACCCTTGCTGTTCAAGCCGACCCTGGCCGATGTCATCCGGCTCGATCGGGCGGGGGCCAAAGCCTATTTTGTTGGCGGCGACGCGGACTATCCAAACGATCACGGCTTTTTGGCCAATGGCTGGACGCGGGTCGATTTTCAAAGCGCGGCGGGCCCGATCCTGAAGGCCGGGGGGCTCGGCTACAAGGACATGGGTCACTACACGTTTTTCAAGGCGGACGGCTCCACGACGCGGGCGGATTACACCTTTGCCTATCACAAGATCGACGGGAAGGTGCTGATTTCGCTGCACCATTCCTCGCTGACTTGGGAGCCTGACGCGGCCTGAGCCGCGCCGTCAAAAGAGGAAGTCGCCAGCATCCATGTTGGAGATGTCGGTCCGTTCCACCGTGATTGTGTTCCCGCGCCCGGCGTCGATGATTACGCTGGTGCCGGATTGGGTCATGTGATTGGCCGCAAGGTCCGCGAAATCGGCGATGGCCCCGACACCGGACAGGTCGATCTTTTCGCCCGCTGATATCGAGTTGAAATCGGTAATGGTGTCGTTGCCGAAATTGCCCTTGAAGACAAAGATGTCCGCGGCAGTGCCGCCGGTGATCACGTCGGTACCAACGCCGCCTTCGATCGTGTCGCGGCCCGCGCCGCCGTCCAGCGTGTCGTTGCCCGCGTGGCCCAGCATCAGGTCGTTGCCGCCGTTGCCGATCAGCATGTCGTTGTCACGCCCGCCCAGCAGGGTGTCGTTGCCGCTGCCCCCGTCCAGCGTGTCGTCGCCGCGCCCGCCGTGCATGGAGGCGTTGCCGTTCAGGCTGCTGAGCATGTCGTCGCCATCCGCGCCGCGGACCGTGTCGTTGCCATTGCCGCCGATGAGGGTGTCGTCCCCGGTGCCCCCCGCAAGGTGGTCGTTGCCGTTCCCGCCGGTCACCGCATGGGACACAGAACTATCCCCGCGCCCGATATAGGTGTCACTGCCGCCGCCAAGGTCCACCGTGCCGTTGATCGTGCCGGTATTGATCAGGCGGTCGTTCAGATCGCCCAGCTCCACTGCGCCTTGCAGCGTGCCGTGGTTTTCGATGTTGGCAGAGGAGTTGCCGTTGCGGAAATTACCATTCGTGTTGATGATCGAGTATTCCAGCCCGGAAATTAGCCCGTAGTTGATGACCGTGTGGCTTGTTGCCGTGCCGACTGCGCTGGCAGCGCCAAGGCTGATGCCCGCAACCGCTAGAGAGAGGTCATTGTCCTCATCGGACGTCGTGCGGATCGTGCCCGTGTTTTCGATATACGAGCTGTCACCATTGATATAAATCCCGGAGCCGCCGACGATTGTTCCGTCGTTCACGATGTCCACGTCATCGGATTCCGCATAAATGCCTGCGGAGCCGAAATACGACAATGCGCTCGATACTGTGCCGGTTTGGCCGATGTAGACTGTGCTGTCGTCGCCGTTGTCAAAGAAGAGCGCGTTTCCGAAGGTCGATGCAAGCAAGCCAAACACCTGCACCTCGACCTCGCTGTTGTCTACTACGAAACCAGCAGTCGCGGTACTGATAGCGGTGACGCTCTCAAGCACCAAGGCGCTGTCACCGACGGCGGCCGACGTCCAGACTACGCCCGATCCGATAACGGTATTCGTGTCGAAGACTGTGGTTGTCATGGTCAAATCCCTCAGTGTCAATTTTTGCATAGGTTAAAGCAAAGACATGCATCGACGAAGTCAGGAAATGCTGACCCTTTCCACCAAAAAAGGCCCGCAGAGGACTGCGGGCCAATCTGGCTGTTTGCATGGGAAGTTGGCGTCAGGCGTTCGCTTCGCGGATTTTGTCCGCGGCGTCCTTGTCATAGGCTACGCCGTTTTCGTCGAACATGGTGTCGAGCTCGCCCGACAGGGTCATCTCAGTGATGATGTCACAGCCGCCGACGAACTCGCCTTTGACGTACAGCTGCGGGATCGTTGGCCAGTCGGAAAAGTCCTTGATGCCCTGGCGGATGTCCTCGTCGGCTAGAACGTTCACATCGGTGTAATCGACACCCATGTAGTTGAGCACACCCGCCACGCGGCTGGAGAACCCACATTGGGGCATTTCCTTGGTGCCTTTCATATAAAGCACCACGTCGCTGGCCTTGATGGTCTCACTGATACGGGTCTTGGCGTCGGTCATTTGTTGTCGTCCTTCACTTGGAACGCCGCGTGGAAGCGGCGGGCATAGGTTTCATCATCGGCGAACTGGATAACCGCGTCGGTGTCTGCGTTTTGCAGTGCGCCGAAGCGGCGAGAGTTCTGAGCGACCGGGTTGTGGGTCCGTTCCAGGGATTGGTTGCGGCGGTTCACCTGGTTGATCAGGTCGGTGTCGATTGCCTCCATCCCCAACGGCACCTCGCGTTTTGCCAGATTCGGCTGAGTGGCGGCAAGGGGCCGACGCTGGGGCGTGACCAGCCATTTGATAGCGGCCCAGATCACTCTGGCGCTTTGGTGGTCAGCGCCAGCGCGTGCAATTCGCCCGCCGGGCCGTCCATCTTACCCTTGAGCGCTGCGTAAACGGCGCGCTGCTGCTGCACGCGGTTCTTGCCGCGAAAACTTTCGTCTATCACCAGCGCGGACATGTGCACACCATCATCCCCGCCAACCTCGATATGGGCGTCGGGAAAACTTTCACGCAGCAGGGTTTCGATTTCAAACGCTTGCATGGGCATGGTGGGTGCGCTCCGCTCTTGTCTTTGGCCAAGATGTAAGCCGGGCAGTTGGGCGGTGCAAGGTTGCGGCGCGCGTCAGGCATGCTAGCACTTGGGGCATGGAGACGTTTGAAAACGCGCCCGAGCTGGCGCTTGAATGGCATCGTGCGGGCCGCGGTGCAGCCCTGGCCACGGTTGTCGAGACCTGGGGCAGTGCGCCCCGCCGTGTCGGCGCGCAGCTGGTGATCGCCGGGGATGGTGAAATGCAAGGGTCCGTGTCAGGCGGCTGTGTGGAGGGCGCGGTTGTGCTTGAGGCGCAGGATGCGCTGTCCAAGGGCGCGGCGCGCGTGCTCGAATATGGGGTCAGTGACGATGACGCCTTTGCCGTTGGTCTGGCCTGCGGCGGAACCATCCGGGTTCTGGTCGAACCAGTAGGGGCAGCGCTTCCCGAAGAAATCCTGGCGCAGATTGTCAACGCCCGTGCGGCCCGCGCCCCGCTGGCCTATGTCGTGAATCCCGCGACCGGCGCGCGGCACGTGACCACCGACGGGCACGCGGAAAGGTTCCGTGCGGACCGGTCAGGCTTTGAGGAAGACGGCCAGACCTTTGTGCATATACAGGCGGCGCCACTCAGGCTTGCGATCGTCGGGGCAGTGCATATTGCACAAGCGCTTGTTCCAATGGCGCGCATCGCAGGCTTTGATCCGGTCATTATTGACCCGCGCGGTGCCTTTGGGTCGGACGCGCGCTTTCCAGGTGAGACGCTTCTCGAAGACTGGCCGGACGAGGCGCTGCAGGGCTATGGCCTTGATGCGCGCACCGCTTTGGTGCTGTTAACCCATGACCCCAAGCTGGACGATCCGGCACTGCACATTGCGCTGCGCTCCGCTGCCTTCTACATCGGCGCGCTTGGGTCAAAGCGAACCCACGCCAAGCGCGTGGCGCGGCTGCAGGATGCGGGGTTCAGCGCCGAAGAGATAGCGCGTATTCATGCCCCGATTGGCCTCGATCTGGGCGCCGCAAGCCCGCAGGAGATCGCGGTTTCGGTGCTTGCGGAAATTCTGAGTGTTCTGCGCGGCCGTAATCTGGGAGCACATGCGTGAAATTCGGGCCTGTTCCTCTCGCGCAGGCCGCGGGCGCTATTCTGGCGCATTCTGTTGCGACGCCGGACGGACGCTTGCGCAAGGGCCGGGTCCTCAAGCCCGAGGACCTCGCAAAGATTGCCGCGGCAGGTCTTGAGGACGTGATCGTCGCGGCGCTGGAGCCCGGCGATGTGCCCGAAAACGACGCCGCCCAAGCGCTTGCTACGGCGCTGGTCGGTCGGGGAGTGCATTTGACGGATGCATTCACGGGCCGCGTGAATGTCTTGGCCGATGGGCCGGGGGTGGCGATATTGGACGCGGCCGCGATCCATGCTGCCAACGCGGTCCACCCCATGATTACCATTGCGACAGTCCCGGGGTTTCAGCAGATGGCGGGTCAGGGGATGCTGGCAACCGTCAAGATCATATCCTACGCCGTACCGCGCGATGCACTTGAGACCGCGTGCAACGCGGCGAAAGGTGCGCTGCAGCTGGCGCGGCCGGTGCGAACAACTGCGACGCTTATTGTCACTGAAATTCCCGGAGGGCCGGGCGCGAAAGGGCAGGCGGCGATCGCAGACCGAATTGCAGCGCTGGGAGGCGCCTTGGAGGATGTCGCTTCGGTGCCGCACAGGATTGAGCCGCTAAGCCGCGCGATTGCAGAAGCGCAAAGCGATGTGGTGCTCATTCTCACGGGTTCGGCCACGTCAGACCCAGACGACGTCGCGCCGAGCGCATTGCGCGCCGCGGGCGGGACCGTTTCGCGCTTCGGCATGCCGGTTGATCCGGGGAACCTGCTGTTTATCGGGGCACGCAATGGCACACCCGTTATCGGGCTGCCCGGGTGCGCGCGCAGCCCCGCGCTCAACGGCGCAGACTGGGTGTTGGCCCGCGTCATGTGCGGGCTTGAGGTTGGGGATGCGGAAATTGCGGGCATGGGCGTCGGCGGCCTTTTAAAGGAAATCCCGACCCGACCCCAACCGCGCAGGGGTGCATGATAGCGCAAGTCGCACGCGGGCTCTTTTGCCAGCAACCTCTGCAGGGCAGTTCGAATATGTCGTATCGGGAAACGTTTTGGCCGCTTTGCAAAAAGTGACGGCGACTTTCACGCAATTCACGGTTCCCAAACGGCAAATCGTCTGCTTAACTCGTTCCAACAATAAGAACGAACCAGAGCCAACGGGAGGTACGCCATGGCACAGGTCTCAATGACTGTGAACGGAAAAACTGCGTCCGGCGAAGTTGAAGGACGGACCCTACTGTCCTCCTTTCTGCGCGACACGCTTGAACTGACGGGAACCCATGTCGGGTGCGACACGTCGCAGTGCGGCGCGTGCACGGTGCATGTGAACGGGACGCTCATGAAGTCCTGCACCATGCTCGCCATGGAAGCGGACGGCGCCGACGTATCGACGATCGAGGGTCAGGCGAATGCCGACGGTTCGCTCAACGTAATTCAGCAGGCCTTTCAGGATCACCACGGCCTGCAATGTGGTTTCTGCACGCCCGGTATGGTGATGACCGCCGCGGCGCTGCTGAAAGAGAACCCCTCGCCGACCGAGTCGGAGGTGCGCACCTATCTCGAGGGCAACATTTGCCGGTGCACCGGCTATCACAACATCGTCAAGGCAATCATGGCCGCTTCAGGTCAGGATGTCGGGGCAATAGCAGCGGAGTAATTCATCATGCGTCTTCTTGCCTTAGCATTGGCAACATCCCTCATTGGTACGGCCCCGGCATTTGCCGACGGATATTCCACATCTGACCTCGGCACCGTGTCCAACAAATCGACCTGCATGGCAAAGGCCAAGCGGGTGCTGGACCGCTATAAGACCGGCCTCGGCGCCGCAGAGGTTAATCAGGGTAACTGGACTGTCTTTGGCTGGGACCTGCGCCCGGGTGATCAGGATGTTCTGATCATGTGCTCGGCGCCAACGTCCACAGGCAATGATTACCGCCGCGCGCTGCTCGTCGTTTATGGTGAAGCCACGCGTGAAGAGCGGATGGCCACGCGTGACGTGATCAGCGCGTTCTGGGACGCCGACTAACGGCTGATCCTTCCGGGTGGCTTTTGCGCCGCCTGGAGTGTCGCCTGTTCAAATAAGTAGCGCACAGCAAGGGGTTTCGCGTTATGGCATTCAAATTTATCAAAGCACTTGCCGCGGTGGCCGTTATGGCCCCATTTGCGGCGCCGACAATGGCGTCTGCCGAAGGCTGGTCGATTTCTGATCTTGGCAACGTATCGTCGCGCCAGTCCTGCATGGACCGCGCCGTTAACGCGCTTGAGACGTGGCCGTCGAACCGTCGGACGTCTGTTAGTCGTGGAACATGGGCGGTTTATGCTTACAATCTGTCGCCCGGCGAGAACCACGTCGTGATCACCTGCCCGAACGTGGCGGGGCAGATCAACGCGTTTATCCACATCTTTGGTGAAGACGGCACCACGCAGGACGACCGCAAGGTGGTACGCGAATTCGTCAAGGCCGTCTTCTAAGAACATCTCATGCGGCTCGTGCCCGAGGAGGGGCGCGGGCCGCGTGATCCCACGCGAGATGCGCGTGGTCGGACCGCCAGGGCGGTCCCAACGAAGAAAAAGTCGGGCAGTGCCCGCGAAAAACGTACCAAGCCAGGGTGCGCCCGTATCCCCGGGCCGCCAGCACAAGGGAGGAAGACCACCATGCCGAAGGATGGAGGTATCGGCGCCAGCAGCAAGCGGCGCGAGGACGTGCGGTTCCTGACAGGAAACGGAAAGTATACAGACGACATCAATTTGCGCGGGCAAGCCTATGTGCATTTCCTGCGTTCTGACATTGCCCATGGCACGATCAACAGCGTTGGAACGGATGCTGCGGCGGCCATGCCTGGCGTTCTGCGCATCTTTACCGGCGCCGATTTCGAAGGCGTTGGCGGTCTGCCCTGCGGCTGGCAGGTGACCGACAAGCACGGCGATCCGATGCAAGAGCCCGCACACCCCGTGCTGGCGCAAGGCAAGGTGCGGCATGTCGGTGAGCCGATTGCGGCCATCGTGGCCGAGACGGCCGCCCAGGCGCGCGATGCGGCTGAGGCGATTGAGCTCGACATTGCCGAGCTGCCCGCCGTCGTAGATATGAAAAAGGCGCTCGAAGATGGCTCTGCCAAGGTGCACGACGATCTAACGTCGAACCTCTGCTATGACTGGGGCTTTGTCGAAGAGAACAAGGAAGCGACCGACAAGGCGTTTGCCGATGCGGCGCATGTCACCTCGCTGGAGCTGGTGAACAACCGCCTTGTGGCGAACCCGATGGAGCCGCGCGTGGCGGTGGGCGACTATGACAAGTCGTCGGACGATTCGACGCTCTACACCACCTCGCAAAACCCGCATGTCATTCGCCTGCTCATGGGCGCGTTCGTGCTGGGTATCCCCGAGCACAAGCTGCGCGTTGTGGCCCCCGATGTGGGCGGCGGCTTTGGCACCAAGATCTTCCACTATGCCGAAGAGGCGTTCTGCACCTTCGCGGCCAAGCAGCTGAACCGTCCGGTGAAGTGGACCTCCTCGCGGTCCGAGGCGTTCATGTCGGACGCCCATGGCCGGGACCACGTGACGAAGATCGAACTGGCGCTGGACAAGGACAACAACTTCACCGCGCTGCGGACCGAAACCTACGCCAACATGGGCGCCTATTTGAGCACCTTTGCGCCATCGGTCCCGACATGGCTGCATGGCACCCTAATGGCGGGCAACTACAAAACGCCGCTGATCTACGTGAACGTAAAGGCGGTCTTCACCAATACCGTGCCGGTCGACGCCTATCGCGGCGCGGGCCGCCCCGAGGCGACCTATCAGCTGGAGCGTGTGGTGGACAAAGCCGCGCAGGAGTTGGGCGTCGATCCGATCGCCCTGCGCCGCCAGAACTTCATCACCGAATTCCCCTACGCCACGCCTGTGGCGGTCGAGTACGACACTGGGGATTACCACGGCACGATGGACAAGCTGGAAGAGATCGCTGACCTCAGCGGGTTCGAGGCGCGCCGCAAGGCGTCCGAAGCCAAGGGCAAGCTGCGCGGTCTGGGCGTGAACTGCTACATCGAGGCCTGCGGCATCGCGCCGTCGAACCTTGTTGGCCAGCTTGGCGCGCGCGCGGGTCTGTACGAATCCGCAACCGTCCGGGTGAACGCGACCGGCGGCCTTGTCGTTATGACCGGCTCGCACAGCCACGGGCAGGGGCACGAGACGTCCTTTGCCCAAGTCGTGGCCGAGATGATCGGCATCGACGAAGGCATGGTCGAGATCGTCCATGGCGACACCGCCAAGACCCCGATGGGCATGGGCACCTACGGCTCTCGCTCAATCGCGGTGGGCGGCTCGGCCATGGTCCGCGCGACCGAGAAGATCATCAACAAGGCCAAGAAGATCGCCGCACACCTGCTGGAAGCAGCCGAGGGCGATATCGAGCTGAAAGATGGTCAGTTCAGCGTCGCGGGCACCGACAAGTCGGTGGCTTGGGGCGATGTGACCCTCGCCGCTTACGTGCCCCACAATTACCCGCTGGAGGACATCGAGCCGGGCCTGGAGGAGACCGCGTTTTATGACCCGGCCAACTTCACCTACCCGTCGGGCGCCTATGCCTGCGAGGTTGAGGTCGACCCGGATACCGGCAAGGTCTCCATTGAGCGGTTCGCGGCGGCGGATGATTTCGGCAACATCATCAACCCGATGATCGTGACCGGCCAGGTCCATGGCGGCATCGCGCAGGGCATTGGCCAGGCGCTGCTGGAAGGCGCGGCCTATGACGAGAACGGCCAGCTGCTGACCGGGTCCTACATGGACTACGCGATGCCGCGCGCCGATGATCTGCCGTTCTATTCGGTCGACCATTCCTCGCAGACGCCGTGCACGCATAACCCGCTTGGGGTGAAAGGCTGTGGCGAGGCAGGGGCCATCGGTTCCCCGCCTGCGGTGGTGAACGCGGTGGTCGATGCGCTGCGCTCGGCGGGCAAGGACGTGTCGCACATCGACATGCCGCTGTCCCCGGCACGTGTCTGGGCGGCCATGAATTAAGGTGTTTCGGGCCGCTTAACGCGGCCCGACCGGCTGGGGGCTCTGCCCCCAGACCCCCAAAAGATCTTGGGAACAGAGAAGGGACGTCACCCGGGCCTGTTTCGACGGAAAGGAAAGACAATGTATAACTTCGAGTTTGAGAAGCCCTCGACCGTTGCAGATGCTGTTTCTGCACTGGGCGGCGATGAGGCGCAGGCGCTGGGTGGTGGTCAGACGCTGATCCCGACGTTGAAAGCGCGCCTCGCGATGCCGTCGACGCTGGTGTCCCTGTCTGGCATCGCGGAGATGAAGGGCGTGTGCACGATGGATGACGGGCGTCTTTCTGTCGGCGGCGCGACCACCCACGCGACCGTGGCGGCTGAGGCCGGGGCGTCCTTCCCCGGACTGGCGGATCTGGCAAACCATATCGGCGATCCAGCGGTGCGCAACCGCGGTACGATTGGCGGCTCGCTCGCCAACAATGATCCGTCCGCTTGCTACCCGTCGGCAGCGCTGGGCACGGGTGCCACCATCGTGACGAACAGCCGTGAGATTGCGGCGGATGATTACTTCCAGGGTATGTTCGCGACCGCGTTGGAAGAGGGCGAGATCATTACCGAAGTGCGCTTCCCGGTGCCGGAAGTGTCTAACTACCAGAAGTTCGTTCAGCCCGCCTCGCGCTTCGCGCTGGTTGGCGTGTTCGTGGCGAAATACGCGGACGGTGTGCGCGTGGCGATCACTGGTGCGTCCAACGATGGTGTGTTCCGCTGGGCCGAAGCCGAGGCGGCACTGTCGTCCGACTTCTCTGCCGGCGCGCTCGATGGTCTTTCGCTGGATGGCTCGAACATGATTTCGGACCTTCATGGCACTGGCGCCTATCGCGCGCATCTGTGCGGCGTGATGACCAAGCGCGCGGTTGCCGCTGCGGCGTAGGCTTTTCGCTGGTGCATGCAAAAGAAGAGGGCGCCGGTAAGGCGCCCTTTTTGTTGATTAGTCGTTGCTTCGCGCAATGAATGCGCAACCGGTTTTAATCACCCCTTTTGCGGCAGCGGCCCTATCATCATAACCATCTGGCGGCCTTCCATCTTGGGGAAGTTTTCGACCTTGCCGATCTCCTTGGTGTCCTCGGCCACCCGTTCCAGCAGCTCTCTCCCGAGGTTTTGGTGCGCCATTTCGCGGCCCCTGAAGCGCAGGGTCACCTTCACCTTGTCGCCATTCTCCAGAAATTTGAACACATTCCGCATTTTCACGTCGTAGTCGTTCGTGTCTGTGTTCGGGCGGAACTTGACCTCTTTAACCTCGATGATCTTCTGCTTCTTGCGGGCTTCGGCCTCGCGCTTTTGCGTCTCGTACTTGAACTTGCCGAAGTCCATGATCTTGCAGACCGGAGGGGTGGCGTTCGGAGAGATTTCGACAAGATCGAGGCCAGCCTCTTCGGCGAGGTCCATCGCGCGGGACGGCGAGACGACGCCGACATTTTCGCCATTGGCGCCGATAAGGCGGATTTCGGGGGCTCTGATCTTGTCGTTGACGCGCGGGCCTGTGTCACGTTGAGGCGGCGCGTTGTGGGGTCTGCGGGCTATGGGTTCGGTCCTTTGGATCGTTGCTGTGATAGAGGCGGCAAGGTAACGCCGCGTGAGGCCGTGTTCAAGTGTGGATGGGCGCGCTGGGACACCGGTTGGGGCGGATTTGCGCCTTTGATGCCGCATCGCGCAAATTCCCCTTGTGAGTAGTGCCGGAAACCCACATGTCCTTTGGCGCGTTACGTGTGTGGCACAGCTGTAGTGCGACAGGAAAAAAGGGTATGGAACGATGAGAAATCTGGCATGGGTGGTGTTGGCCGCAGTGATCGCTGCAGGGGCATACCTTCTTTATTCGGGGCAGACGCCGCAGGAAGCCGTTACCTCGGCGGCAGAGGCGGTTGGCGCGCCGGCCGCACTGGAAAGCGCAACAGAGACGGTTGGAACAGCCGTTGAGTCCACAGGCGGTGCGGTCGAGGAAGCTGTGACGGCTGCGGGCGAAGCGGCACAGGCTGCGGCAGATGCCGCGACCGAAGCGGCCACGGGCGCCGTTGATGCGGCCACCGAAGCCGCCGGCGCTGCCGCCGATGCGGCGACCGAGGCGGCCGGAGCCGCGGCGGAGACCGCAGGCGCAGCGGTGGATGCGGCGACTGATGCCGCCACCGAAGCCGCAGGCGCGGCCGCCGAAACGGCTGGCGCGGCGGTTGATGCGGCGACCGAAGCTGCGGGGGCTGCAGCTGATGCGGCAACCGAAGCTGTCACCGCCACGACAGATGCGGCCACCGATGCTGTGACAAGTGCGACCGAGGCTGTTACCGGTGGAACGGAAGCCGCAACCGAGGCTGCTACCGAAGCAGCGACGGAAACCGCTGCTGAGGCAGTGACAGAAGCGGCGACGGAAACTGCGACCGAAGCGGCTACGGAGACTGCGACGGAGGCGGCGACCGAAGCGGCCACGGAGACGACCACGGAGGCCGCGACGGAGACTGCAGCCGAAGCAGTGACCGAGACAACCACCGAAGCAGCGACAGCGGATCCTGCCTCCTTGCTGACCGTCGATGGTTTCAACTACGACAAAGTGATCGAGATGATTGACGGTTCTGACATCGGCGCCCTGCAGAAAACCACGCTGAAGGCTGGCCTCGAGCAGGCGCGGGACAATCCCGAAGTTTTGTCCGGCATTCTTGAGCAGTTGCGCGAGGCGATGGGCCTCTAAACCGCGCGCACTGCGAGCATCATCGTGCCGCGTCCCGCTGCAAGCGGGGCGCGGTTTTTTGTTGCCAGACCGCAGGTACAGCAGGCAGGCTCGGCCCATGGTTTGGACGGTACGAAAACTGACGGGGTATTGCGGGGCGGAGCTTACCGGTGCGCGGCTGGACGGGGCCGACACAGCGGTGCTTGATGCAGCGCGCGATGCGCTTTTTGCGCATGGCGTTGTGGTCTTTCCTGACCAGCATCTGAGCCCCGAGGGTCATCTGGCCCTTGCCCGGCATCTTGGTGAGATCGACGTAAACCGGTTCTTTACGCCCGTGTCAGACCACCCGGAAATTGCAGAGGTCCGCACCGTCCCGGATGCAGCCGCCGTCATCGGCGGGACGTGGCACTCGGATCACTCTTATGACACGGCGCCGGCTATGGCTTCGATCCTGAATGCGCGCGCGTTGCCGCCCTATGGCGGGGACACGCAATTCGCCAGCCAGGTCGCGGCGCTTGGCGCACTGTCGCCCGGGATGCGGGCAATGCTGGCGGGCTTGCGCGCTGAGCACACGGATGCCTCTTTCGCGGACAGCTCTGTGGGCCTTGGCGGCGATGCAGCGGCCTTCAAGGGGGCTGTGACGCACCCGGTGGTGATCAAACACCCGCAAACAGGCGTGCCTGCGCTTTATGTAAACGGTGATTTCACGACCCGCTTTGAGGGATGGACCATAGAGGAAAGCGCGCCGCTCCTGCGCTGGCTTTACCTCCACTGCACCCAGCCGGTGTTTTGCTGCCGCGTGGTCTGGCAGCCCGGGATGGTGGCGATCTGGGACAACCGGTTGGTGCAGCACTACGCCACCGCCGACTACGCGGGCCACGCGCGGCTGATGCACAGGATCACCGTGGCCGGCCAGCCTCTTGAGGCCGGCGCGTAACGGCAGGCAGCCGATCCTTGAAGGATCGGGGGGACGCCGTTCTTCGAAGAACGGCCTGCTCTAGTCGAGGAAGGCCTTTTCTACGACGTAATGCGCAGGCTTGGAGTTCGCGCCCTCTTCCAGCCCGTAGGCCTCCAGCATGTCCTTCAGTTCGAGGTTGAAGGCGAGGTTGCCGCAGATCATCGCGCGGTCCGTCTCGGGCGTTAGGGGCGGGACGCCAAGGTCTGTGAACGCCTCGCCCGAATTCATCAGGTCGGTAATTCGGCCCATCTTGGGGCTCTCTTCGCGGGTGGTCGTGGGGTAGTATTTGATCTTTTTCCAGAACCCCTCGCCGATGACCTCGTTCAGCAGCTCGTCGTATTTCAGCGCCGCGATCAGGTCGCGCCCATAGGTCAGCTCACCCACCTCGCGGCACGTGTGGGTGATGATGACCTCATCGTAATCCTCATAGGTCTGCGGCTCACGCAGGAGGGACGCAAACGGGGCAAAGCCGGTGCCAGTGGCAAAGAACCAGAGCCGTTTGCCCGGCAGCAGGGCGTCGTGCACCAGCGTGCCCACGGGCTTGGGGCGCAGGATGATCTGGTCGCCAGACTGTATGTGCTGGAGCCGCGAGGTCAGCGGGCCGTCTTGCACCTTGATCGAGTAGAATTCCAGCTCTTCGTCCCAGGACGGGGAAGCGATGGAGTAGGCGCGCAGGAGCGGCTTTTGCTTGCCGGTCTTGGGGTCGGGATCGCCCATCAGGCCGATCATGACAAATTCGCCCGATCGAAAGCGGAGCGAGGCAGGCCGGGTGCATTTGAAGCTGAACAGCCGGTCGGTGTAGTGTTTGACCTCCGTCACCTCTTGGGCGTCGGGCAGGGCGGGCACGGCTTTGGCTTCGTTCACGGGTGTTTGCTCGGTCATCTGTTCCTGTCAGGCAAGGTTTACAACCTTGCCCCTCTGAAATGGAAGGGGCTTCGCGCCCTTGAATAGGGCGCGGTGTCGCGGGTGGCTTTGATCTGCGTCAGATTTGGGCGGCGCGCAGCCGGTTTTGGTAGTCATGCGCCTGCCAGTTGGCGCGAAAAAGCCATTGGTCTTCGGGTTGGCGGGCCGCAAGGGCTTGGCTGATTTCAACCTCATCGAAGCCGGCGCGCCGCGCCATGGCGTATTGATCCGCGATGACGTGGCCGCGCGCGCGCAGCCGTCCGGAATAGCCGCGCAGACGAAGCGTGCGGGCGATGGTAAATCCGCGTCCGTCGGCGGCCGAAGGAACATCCACCCGGATGATTTCAGCGCTGAGCGGGATCGTGTCGGGGTTGGCATCCGCCGGCACGTCAAGCGCGCGGGCGTCATTGGCCGCCTCGCCCAGCGGAGTATAGCCCTTGTCCCACGGGTCGGGGCCGAAACCCTGATCGGTAACGATGATGGTCATGTCGCGTTTCCTCGCACTATTTTGCCATCCACTAAGTGGATGCCGCATTCGTCTTTGTCCTGATCACGCCAGCGCCCGGCGCGCGCGTCCTCGCCCTCGGCCACTTTGGAGGTGCAGGGCGCACAGCCGATGGATGGGTATCCTTGCGCCACCAGCGGGTGGCGGGGTAGGCGGTTCTCGTCCATGTATTCGGCCACGTCTTGGGGCCGCCAGCGGGCCAGCGGGTTGACCTTGATGCGCGCGCCCTCGATCTCGAAAAAGTCGAGGCTCGCGCGGCGGCCCGACTGGTAGCGCTTGCGCCCGGTGATCCAGCCGCCGTGGCCTTGCAGCGCATGGTTGAGCGGCGCCGTCTTGCGCAGGGCACAGCAAGCGTCCGGATCGCTGAGGTGCAACGCGCCGTAAGGATCGCGTGCCGCAATGTCCTTGGCGCGGATGATATGCATGTTAGTCAGGCGCAGACGTTCCGCCACCTCCTGCTGGTAGATCAGCGTTTCGGGGAACAGCATCTCCGTGTCGATCATGTAGACCGGCACGTCCCGTCTTGTGGTCGCCGCGAGGTGCAGCAGGACAACCGATTCCGCCCCGAAGGACGATACCAACGCGAGGTCCGGAACCGCGTCGAATGCTGCGCGCAGTACGTCCCGCGCGCCGTGATGGGTCAGCTTGGCGTTCAGCGCGCTGACCAGTACGGCGGGATCGGGGTGGATGGGCCCTCCGGGGGGAGTTTTATTTGCCAAGTGAAACATGGGGTCACTCGGCAGCGATGGCTTTTTCAGGGTAGAGCGCCGCCTTGAATGGCTCCATGCCGACACGGGTGTAGGTGTCGATGAAGGGCTCATCCTCCTCGCGGATGGCAAGGTAGGCGTCCACGATCCGCTCGATAGCGGGCACGATCTCGGATTCGGAGAAGCCGGGGCCGGTGCGATCCCCGACGCGCGCGTCCTCGGTGTGGTTGCCGCCGAGGGTGATCTGGTAGGTTTCCACGCCGCCGCGATCGAGGCCCAATATGCCGATATGGCCAACATGGTGGTGCCCGCAGGCGTTGATGCAGCCGGAGATCTTGATCTTCAGCCCGCCGATATCCTGCTCAATCTCCTCGAACCGCTTGGCGATGTCTTGCGCAATGGGGATCGAGCGGGCCGTGGCCAGCGCGCAGTAGTCCATTCCGGGGCAAGCGATGATGTCAGAGATCAGGCCCGCATTGGCCGTGGCGAGGCCGGCCGCCTTGAGTTCGGCGTGGATAGCGGGCAGGTCCGCGCGGTGCACATGCGGCAGGATGACGTTCTGCTCGTGGGAGATGCGCAGTTCGTCATAGGCGTAGCGCTCGGCAAGATCAGCCATCAGGCGCATCTGCTCCGCGGTGGCGTCCCCCGGCGTAGCGCCGTGGGCTTTTAGCGAGACAGTCACGATGGCGTGGCCATCCGCGCGGTGGGCGGTCAGGTTCGTGTCGGCCCATGCGCGGAAGACCGGGTCTTCGTGGTAGGCTGCCTTGAACGCAGCTTCGGACTTTTGTGCGAAGGCTGGCGCGGCAAACTGGGGGAGGATGTGGTCAAGGAGGCCCATGTCCGCGCCATGGAACGTCGGGCGGACCAATGCGTAGCGCTTTTCGACCAAGCGGCGGATCTCATCGATGCCGTGCTCGTGCACGGTGATCTTGATGCGCGCCTTGTACTTGTTGTCGCGGCGGCCGATCTGGTTCCAGACGCTCACCACAGCTTCAAGGTACGGCAGGATGTCCTCGACTGGCACGAAGTCCTTGATCACCTTGCCGATCATGGGCGTGCGGCCCAAACCGCCGCCCACCAGCACTTCGAAGCCAACCTTGCCATCCCGTTCCAACGCGCGCAGGCCGATGTCGTGTGCCTTTGTCACGGCGCGGTCATTCGGGCTGCCGGTCACGGCGATCTTGAACTTGCGCGGCATGAACTGGAATTCCGGGTGATCGGTCGACCATTGCCGGATCAGTTCGGCATAGGGGCGGGGGTCCAGCACCTCGTCCGCGGCGGCGCCCGCGAAATGGTCCGCGGTCACGTTGCGGATCGTGTTGCCGGAGGTCTGGATGGCGTGCAGGCCTACCTCGGCCAGCGCATCCAGCATGTCGGGCACGTCGCGCAATTCCGGCCAGTTGTACTGGATGTTCTGGCGCGTGGTGAAATGGCCGTAGCCTTTGTCCCACTTCTCTGCCAGCAGGGCGAGCTGGCGCATCTGCGCGCTGTTCAGCGTGCCATAGGGGATGGCAACGCGCAGCATGTAGGCGTGCAGCTGCAGGTAGAGGCCGTTCATCAGGCGCAGGGGCTTGAATTCGTCCTCGGTGAGGGAGCCGTCAATGCGGCGTTCGACCTGCGCACGGAACTGATTGTTCCTCTCGGCGAGGAAGGCGGCATCAAAGTCGTTATAGCGATACATTAGGTCAGCTCCGCTTGCTTGCCGTGGGGATAGTTGGAGGGGCCGGTCGCCCGGAAATCCTCGCGGAAATGGGTCGGGGCACCGTCATCCGTGACCTCGGCAAGGTAGGCGCCGACGATCTGGCCGGTTTGCTGGGAGGCCTCGACGAGGCGAAGTTGGGCGTCGGCTTCGTCGGTGAGGATTTCGGCCTCATCGATCTTGCGGGTCCAGCCGGTCGCGGTCTGGTAGATCACGTCGCCTTTCAGCAGGTCGTTCGCGGTGACAACGCTAGGCTTGAATGGTTTGGGCATGGGGAACCTCGATCTGGAGGGCGTCGCGTGGGGCGAGGCCAAAGAAGGTAAGGGCGGGGCCGGTCATGCCGGCGTTTGTGATGGTCGGCTCCATCTGCGCCAGCGTGGTGGCGAGGATGCGCTGTTCGGGACGAGAGGCGTTTTCGATCACCGTGACGGGGGTCGCGGGATCCGCGCCATGCATCATCAGACGGCCCTGGATGAACCGTGCGGCGCGCTTGCCCATGTAAATTGCGGCGACCTCGCCCGGCCGGGCCAGCGCCTGCCAATCGTGATCGGCGAACCCTTTGGTGTCGTGGCCGGTAAGAAAACGAATGCCGGAGTTGCGGCCACGCTTGGTGAAGCTTTGGCCCAGGGCGGCGACGGCGGCGGAGGCAGACGTGATGCCCGGCACGATGTGCCAGCCGATATCGGTTCCGCTCAGCGCATCAATTTCTTCGTCAAGGCGACCATAGACCGTGCAATCGCCAGATTTAAGTCGAACGACCTGCGCGCCTTGGGAGGCGTGGTGGACAATGAGGGCGTTGATGTCGGCCTGTGTCATCGACGGGCCGAAGCCCTCTTTGCCCGCGTCGATCATCACTGCCTCGCGGCGGGCAAGTTCCAGGATCGCGGGGGAAATTAGGCGGTCGTGGATCACGACGTCGGCCTCATCGAGCGCGCGGCGGGCCTTGAGCGTCAGCAGTTCAGGGTCACCGGGGCCCGCCCCGACAAAGGCGACGTGGCCGGGGCGCATCGTGCGGGTGAGGTGATCGTCCAAGAGGGTTTCGAGCGCTGGGGTCACGCTTGCCTCGCCCTGTGCGATCGCGCGCGGCCCCGCGTCGAAGTAATAGTCGCGCCAGAAGTCGCGGCGTGGGCGGCCGAAGGGCAGGGCGTCAGCGGCCTTGCGGAAGGCTTTGCCGATCCGGGCAAGGGGGCCGAGCGTGCTGGGCAGGCGGTCCTCAAGGTCTTTTTTGATCGCGCGGGCGAGGACCGGGGCGGCGCCTTCTGTTCCTATGGCGACGGTGACCGGATCGCGGTCCACGATGGCAGGCGTGATGAATTGTGAGCCAGACAGGTTGTCGACCATATTCACCAGCGCGCCGTCCGCGCGGGCGAGGGCAGCGGTGCGGGCGTCTTCGGCGTCATCATCGGAGGCGGCATAGAACAACGCGGCGCACAGAGCGTCGCCATGATCGAACGCGCGGTTCACGAGGCGTAGCATGCCTTGAGACGCCCAAGTGACGATCTGCGGGTCAGCGTCGGGAGCGAAAACGGTGATGTGCGCGTGGGTCTTCAACAGCAAGCGCAGCTTTGCCAACGCAGCCTCACCCCCGCCCGCCAGCACAATGCGGCGACCTGCGGTGCTGAGGAAAATCGGAAAATGGTCCATGCTGCGCCCTTTGCGTTGGTGTTACGTTGTCCCTAGAGATAGGAAAATTTCCTTACTTTTCGCTAGACAGCGGCATTGATAAGGATGATTGTTCCGCATAATCCCCAATTGGGAACATCTGGTCTGGACATGAAGGAAAAGCAGGATGGACGTTCGGATCGACGCGACAGATCGGAAAATCCTTGGCGTGCTGCAGCGCGATGCAGCGCTGTCGCTCGATGAAATCGCACGGGAAGTGGGCTCTTCAAAGACGCCGGTGTGGAATCGCATCCGCAAAATGCGCGAGGCGGGGGTCATCGGCCCACAGGTTGCCGTGCTCAACGCCGAGGCGCTGGGGTTTGAGGCGTGTTTCTTTGTGCTGATCCGCACGTCCGAACATGAGGCCGAATGGCAGGCGGCGTTTCTCAAGGCGCTGAACGACCGGCCCGAGGTGCAGGAGGCGCACCGTCTGGCAGGCGATATAGACTATATTCTCAAGGTGCGGGTGGAGAACGCACGGGCCTATGACCGCTTCTATCAAGCGCTGATTTCCGAGGTGCGGGTACACAACGTCACGGCGCTTTTGTCGATGGAAGAGATCAAATCGACGACCGCATTGCCGTTGTAAATTAATTGCGAATGACGCTCAGCCCTCGCAGTGCGTGATCAGGACGCGTCAAGCGCCGCGATGATGGGGGCGAAGTCCTTGGCGGAAAGGGAGGCGCCACCAACCAGCGCCCCGTCCACATTGTCGCTCGCAAAGATGTCCGCCGCATTGCCAGGTTTCACACTGCCACCGTACAAAAGGCGCATGCCCGCGCCCGTGTCGCCAAAGCGCCGAATGAGGCGGGCGCGTATGAAATCATGGACCTCGTCAATCTGGGCGGGGCTTGCGACGGCGCCGGTGCCAATAGCCCAGATCGGCTCGTAAGCGATCACAAGGTTCTGCGCGGTGCTGGCATCGGGGATCGAACCGCTCAGTTGGCCCGCGATGATGTCCAGCGTGTTGTCGGCCGCGCGCTCTTCGGCGGACTCGCCGAGGCACAAAATGGCAGTGAGGTTTGCGGCAAAGGCGGCCTCGGCCTTGGAGCGCACATCGCGGTCGCGCTCAGCGTGGCCTTCGCGGCGTTCGGAGTGACCGACGATCACGAAGCGTGCGCCGGCATCGGCGATCATCGGGGCAGAGATGTCGCCCGTGTATGCGCCTTTCGCCTCGCTGTGACAGTCCTGCGCACCGATGCCGATGCCAGTGCCTTTCGCTGCCTCGACCCCGCGATAAAGCAGTGGGGCAGGCGGGCAAATGACCACGTCGGTGCTGTGTGTCTCGGGCAGGTCGCGCACCATCTCGAGGGCCGCGGCTGTGCCGTTCATTTTCCAGTTGCCCGCCGCCAGTTTTCGTTTCATTGCCCGCATCCCATGTTCCTTGCGCCTGTTATCACGCGCCCGAGGGCTGGCCAAGCGCGCGCGGCGCGGCTACGACGCGCGCCATGACAGATGCGCTTATCCCGCGGCTTGATGCCGAAAAACTCATCGCGAGGGACCCTGCAACGCTTGCGGCTTTCCGCGAGGCGGCTGCCGGGGTCGGCTTTGCGACCGTTCACAACACCGCGCTGAGCACAGCGCAAGTGTCTGAAGTGATCGAGGTCTACCGCGCCTTCTTCCACCTGCCACAAGCGCTCAAGACGTCAGTTGACATGGCGCAGACCGGGGCCAACCGGGGCTGGGGCGCGCCGGGGTCCGAGCAGGTCGATCCGAGTGCAAACCCCGATTACAAGCAGTTCTTCGACGTGGGCGTGACGCTGCCCGAGGGCCATGCGCTGTCGCATTTGCCGGTCTATGCGCCAAACCGGTGGCCGGATGTGCCGGGCTTTCAGGAGGCAATTTCAGCCTACTATTCTGCGGCTTGTGTCGTAGCCATGGATGTGTTGCGCGCGCTGAGTGCGGCGCTGGGCCGACCCGAAGGCGCCTTTGATGCCGCCTTCGATCCGCCCATGGCATTGCTGCGCGGGAACTATTACCCCGAGCGGCCCGCCTGGGCGGGGGAGAAGGATTTCGGCATTGCCACCCATACCGATTATGGCTGCCTAACGCTTCTGGCCACCGATGGAACGCCCGGGCTTGAGGTGCGCCAGCGCGGCGGCGGGTGGATTGCGCTCAGTCCGCCGGTCGGCGAATTCGTGATCAATTTTGGCGAGATGATGGAGATCTGGACCGAAGGCGCCGTCAAGGCGACGCCGCACCGGGTTGTGGGCACCTCTGCCGAACGCATTTCGGTACCTTTGTTTTTCAACCCCGCCCATAACGCAGATGTCGCGCCGCCCGGGGCGCCGCCGATACGTGCGGGGGAGCATATGGCCAAGCGGTTTTCGGAAACCTACCTGCACCTCAAGAAATAGGCGCAGTCACGCTACAAATGCGCAAGCGCACGGCGCGCAAGTGCGACAGCTTCCTCGGGATCATCAAGCGCGTGGCTGGGCAGCTCCCAATATGGCATCGCCGTTTCCGTCTTGCCTGCGCGCTGGTATCGCCACCGCGCCACGCCCATTGCCTCAAGCTCTGCCTGAAAGGCCCCAGCCCCTTTGATCATCAAGCCGCCATCTGGGTGCAGGATCGCAAAGATCGTCCCATCATGGTACAGACACAAGCCGCCCATCATGCGCCGCGTGGTGATATCACCCAGACCCGCAAAAAGATCGGTGGCAAAAGCGATGTCTTCGGATGAAACGCTCATCAGGCCTAAAGCAAGGGTGCGCCGTTCTCTGCTTGCTCGGCTTTAAGTTCGTCGAGGTCCTTGAACGCGATCGACTCCCCGCACCCGCAGGCGTCCGTCACATTCGGGTTATTGAACTTGAAACCCGACTCGAGCAGCGATGTCTCGTAGTCAATTTCCGTGCCGAACAGGAACATCTGGGCCATTGGTGCAATCGCAACGCGTGCGCCGTCTTGCTCAACGACCTCGTCATTGGGGTCCAGCTCGGCGACATAGTCCATGGTGTATTCCATGCCCGCACAGCCGCCTTTCTTGACGCCGATCCGTAGGCCATGGTGGCCGTCTTTGGTCATCAGCTTGGCAATTTGTGCCGCGGCACGCGGCGTTATGCTGACAGCTTGCTTGCCGGGAATGGAAAACATGAGCGCGCTCCTTGGTTGTCGCCAATTTAGGGGGCGGTGCGCACAATCTCAAGCGCCTCAAGGGTCAAGAGCGATGCGATCAACGCCCAACCGAAGGAGGCCAGCGTGCCCACGATCACGTATTCGGAGGCGTGGGGCGTTTTGGCGGCATCAAAGCGCAGGATGGATTTGGCCGCGATCAGAAAACCAATACCAGCGGGCTCACCAACCATGACGAGGGCGAAGATCAACGTGCGTTCCAGTCCGCCGATCAGCCGTCCCGCGCCGGTCAGGCCCTCCGGTAAAGCGGCGGTAAAGCGCGTCATCAAAAGGCCAATGGCCGGGCCGCCTGCAAGGATCGCGATGAGCGCGCCGCAGGCGAAAGTGTAGGCTTCGGCCCAGTCCATGGAACCCCAAAGGCCGAGCGCATAAGCTGACGGTATCCAAGCAGTGAGGGCGAGCAGGCTGGCCAAGTGCAAGGCCTGCGCCGCAAAGAACGCACCAAGCGAACGGGGCAGGGCAGTGGCGGCGGCGTGCAAGGCCGCATGGGCCCCCGCCGCGGCAAGGATCAATTGCCAAGGGGCAAGGCCAAGCGTCACGGCGGCGGCCACGGCAAAGCCGCCCACGCGCAGCGCCAATCCGGCAAACCCCGGGCGCTCCGGCAGGACAAAGGCCGCGATCAGATGCGCCAGCAGCAGGGCAAGGAATGTTTCTGTCACGCGGCGGTCCAATCGTGCAGGGCCACGGCATCCCGGGCCTCTTGCATTGCCGAAAGGCCTGAGCCGCGGAGGCGGCGTTCAAAGGACTGGCGGGAGATATTCAAAGCCTGCGCGTGTTCCGCATTGGTCGTGCCCGGCCTTAGCAGAGCGCATAAAGCGGCTTCGGCCTGTCCTTGGGTCCAGCCTTGTGCGATCCAGTCTGCCATTTCGACCACGGCCGAAAGCCATTGTGTGGCGGATGGGCCTGCGGCGGCCATGCGGCGGCCTGTGCGGCCGTCAATGCTGTCGAGGACGTCGCCTGATGTGACAAAGGCCGCGCCCGCAGCGTCCGACAGATCGTGCGTACCAAGGCTTTCGGCTGGCCCGACCGCAATGGCGATGCGTGTATCGAGGCCAGTTTGCGCGGCCGTGAGGCCAGCCGTCAGGCCAAGCGGAAGGCTCAGGAGAGGGCCGGGCAGGGGCATAACCGCCTGCCACCCGTCCCCTCGGTGCCGGGTAAAGTGTGGATCGAACCCGCAGCTTGCGCCCAGCGCCAGCGCGGTATCCCGCAGCGCGGTCATGCTGACCTCGACCGCATCCGGTGCCGCGGTGCGGGAGCGGATCAGATCTCCGGTAAGCGCTGCAATTAACATGGGGCAGCTTTTATTCGCTGCATTCAGCAAGTGCAATGAAATTTCGCTGCTTTTGGGTGATGCAGCGAAAAACCGCTCAGGCTACATGAAGCCCAGTTCGAGTTTTGCCTCGTCCGACATCATGTCCATGCCCCAAGGCGGCTCCCAGACAAGGGCGACGTCGACCTGTTTGACACCCGGGATGGGCTCGATCGCGTCGGCGATCCAGCCGGGCATCTCTCCCGCGACGGGGCAGCCGGGGGCGGTGAGGGTCATGATGATCCGCACCTCGTTTTCGGCGTTGATATCGATCGTGTAGATCAGGCCAAGCTCGTAGATATTCACCGGGATTTCCGGGTCATAAACCGTGCGGCACGCCTCGACCACCTGGTCGTAAAGCGTGTGATCTGTGGAGGAGGGCGCGATCAGCGGCGCACCTTCAATCATATCGTCGGGCATGGGATCCTCGGGTCGAGCCAGTTCCTGACCCTTTACCTAGGCAATACCCGCGCCCGCGTCCAGAGGGGGCGTCAGCCGAGGATAAAGTCGCTTGCGGTCAGGGCGATGCTGCCCTGCAGGCTGATGAAGGTGTCTCCAACTCCGTCGCCGTCCTCGTCCACGCGAACCGACCGGCCAATAACGATGACTTCGCCCGCGGTGCCGCTAAAGGAGCCGCTGCCGTTGAAGACCGTGGCGATGGCGCTGACGTCAATCTTGTCCCCGTCGGTCTTTCGGAAATCGCGGATGTAGTCGCGCGCGCTCTGGATGCTATCGCCGGAGTCGAAGACGAACACATCGGCGCCCGCGCGGCCCACGAGGAAATCGCGGCCCGACCCACCGGTGATCGTATCGTCGCCCGCATCGCCAAAAAGCCTGTCGGCGCCAGCGCTGCCGATCATCGTGTCGTTGTCCGCGCCGCCGCGCGCCAGCCCGCCATTCACAGTCGCCGCGCTCAGGTCCAGCGTGTCTGCGCCCGAACCAAGGCGAATGATGGAATCGATCGTGCCGGTGATCGTGATGGTGTCCCCGTCTGGCCCGGCATTGATGGCGTAGTCGGTCGAGCCGCCAAGGGTCAGCATGTCTGCACCGCGGCCCATCTGGATGTCGCCGGTCATGTTTCCGGACAGTGTCACCTGATCGTCGCCGCCTTTGAAATCCATCCGGCCGGTGACGTTGATTGACCCGCCGAGGCCATTGATGATCTGCGCGGCATCGTCGCCGATGATGCCCATGCTGGTGGCCGTGTTGTCGCCGCCAATGTTGAAGCGGAACCCCGTCAGGTTCAGCGTCGTCGCGCCAAACATCGAAAAGGTGCCTGACACCGTGCCAAAGAACACGTCGATGTCATTGTTGACCTCAAGATGCCCAAAGACGTTGGAGAAATTCAGGATCAGCTTGGAGTAGCTGTCGGTCACCACGTTGCCGTAGATGCCCGAGCCGTCGATCAGAATGTCCCGCGCCATGCTGTCCGACTGGCTGAAATTCACATCGATGGCGTAGCCGGATTTCAGCCCGTCGGGCGCATCGCTGAGCGAGGCACGGTCAAGCGTGACGGCCCCGTCAAAGTTTAGCGTGCCAAGGCTTCCGACCTCGATGCTGATGGTGACTGTGCTCAGATCACGCGCCTTGATCGTGGCGCCATCGGCAAAGAACGGTTGGTTGGTGTCCGTGTTCGTGTCCCAGGTGAACGCGCTGTCCGCGGTCATGCCAAGCAAGATGACGCCGACGAACGCATCTTGTGAGGTCAGGGTGGTTTCCGCGCCAAGGTCGATATCGACCGACAAGCCAAAGAACGCGCTCAGGTTGACGATGTTGTTGGACGGATCGTTCCAGGCGAAACTGCTTGTCTCGAGCGGATCGAACCCGCCGATATACGTAAGGACGGTCATGATCACATGCCTTTATGATTGAAATCTGGGGAACAAAAAAACTACCTGCTGACCTTAGGTCAGCGCATGCGTTCGAGCAAGTTTTACCAATCATCAGGCGAAAGAGGGCATGGCCCACCGCCGCCAAAGCAGTGGGCCTCAATCAGCAGCGCGGCGCGATCAGTCGAGGATGAAGTCACTGGCGCTGAGCGTCACTCCGGCCTGAATGGTGACAAACATGTCAGCCACGCCGTCGCCGTCCTCGTCAATTTGCACAGACCGGCCCCGTTGCACGACCTCCCCCGCGCGATTTGTGAAGAGGCCATTCGAGTTGAAGTAAAACGCCACGCTGCTCAAGTCGATCTTGTCTCCTTCGGCGCTGCTGAAATCGCGGATGAAGTCCTTGGACCCGGCGAGGCTGTCGAAGGAGTTGATAATGAACGTGTCCGCGCCTGCGCCGCCGATCATGACGTCACGCCCGATGCCGCCTCTGATCATGTCATTCCCCCCGTCACCAAACAGCCGGTCATTGCCCGAACTGCCAAAGATCGTGTCGTTATCTGCGCCGCCGCGGGTAAACCCGCCCGTCACGGTCGACAGCCGCATGTCGATGTTATCCTCGCCCGCGCCGCCGCGGATGATGCCGCCAATGGTGCCTTTGACGGTCATCATGTCGTCGCCATTGCCGCCATTGAGCGCGTTGCTGGTCGTGCCGGTAAAGTTCAGCGTGTCGGCGCCGTTGCCCATCTGGACATCGCCGACAATTGTGCCGTTCAGGGCGACCACGTCATCGCCGCCCTTGAAGTCGGATTTGCCGTTGATGTTGATCACCGCGCTGATCCCGTTCAGCAGGACTGTTTGCGCGGCGTTGTCGCCAACAAACCCCATACCGGTCGATGTCAGGTTTGTCCCGGCAGAGAAAGTCCCCCGTACGTCAAGCGTGTTGACGCCAAAGAACGAAAAGGTGTCTGCCACTGTGCCGCGCACGACTTCGACGTCGTTGTTTGCTGTCAGTTCACCAAAGATGTTGCCGAAATTCATGCGCAGGGAAGAGGCCGCATCGGTCGTGACGTCGCCATAGATGTCGGAGGCGTTCAACCGGATCTGTCGTTCTGTTCCGTCTGATTGCCCAAAGAATACGTCGATGTCCGACGCGGATTTGTCGCCGACCGGCATATCGCTGAGCGAAGATGAATTGAACTCGACCCGGCCGTCGAAGGTGAGCGTGCCGAGGGCGCCCACGTCGATGCTGTCAAAGGTGGTGGTCCGCAAGTCGCGTGCGCCGACAGTGGCGCCGTCGGCAAAAAACGGTGTCTGGTCGCCGCCGGTGCTGGACCATGTGAAATCGGTATCTGATGTCAGGCTCAGCAGCGTGACGTTGTTGAACGCGTTATCGACAACAATTTCCGTGACGGCCCCAAGGTCGAGATTGACCGATTGCCACGCAAAATCGCTGAGCGCGACAAGCGTGTTCGTTGCATCGCGCCACACCAGAGATGTTTGCGTCAGGTTTACCGTGCCGGTGCCGTCAAGTGTCAGTGTCGTCAATTTGGAACATCCCCCCTAGGTTGAAAACCGCTTTTTTATCAAGCGGATGCGCGACCGTATGGCTGAGCGGGCGGTTTACGCAAGCGTAAATTCGCGCACAGGGCAGGCGAGGGGGTAGGGCTACATCAGCCAAGGTACGATGAGCGGGACGATCAGGCTGGTGAGAAGGGCGTTGAGGGCGAGCGCGATGCCCGCATAGGCGCCCGCGACCGGATTGACTTGAAACGCTCGGGCGGTGCCGATGCCATGCGCGGCCACCCCGACGGCAAAGCCGCGGGCGCGCCAGTCTGAGATGCGCAGTAGGTTCATCATCGGCGTCACAGTGACGGCGCCGATCACCCCGGTCAGGATGACCAGAACCGCCGTGAGGCTGGGCACACCGCCCACTGCCTCGGCCACGCCGAGGGCCACCGGGGCGGTGGTGGACTTGGGGGCGAGAGAAAGGATCACCTCGGCGGGCAGGCCAAAGGCTTTCGCGAGTAACAGCGCCGACAGGATCGCCACGACAGAGCCGACGACCAGGGCGAGCGTGAGGGGTGCGGCGGCGCGCAGGATGGTCGCTCGGTTATCCCAAAGTGGCAGGGCCAGCGCGACTGTGGCGGGGCCAAGCAGGAAGTGGATGAACTGCGCGCCCTCGAAATAGTCGGCGTAGGACGTTTCTGTGACCCAAAGAACTGGGGCCACGAGGATCACCGCGATCAGAACCGGGTTGGCCCAAGGCGGCTGTCCCAGCGCGCGCGCGGCTCCGTCGGCGGCGAGGTAAGCCAGCACGGTCGCTGTCAGCCACGTGAGCGGGGCGGCGGCGAGGTAACTCCAAAGGGTAGCGACCTCCGTGATCGGATCTGGTGTCATGGGTCTTCTGGCGCGCTGATCAGGCGCGATACGGCGAGGAAGGTGAAAACGGTGGCCAGCATGGCCAGCAGAGTGGAGGCAATGAGGACCACCAGCAGCGCGAACCAGTCGGCGCTGAGCACGTCCAGGTTGCCGATCACCCCGACGCCCGCGGGCACGAACACTAGCGCCAGATTGGCAAGGATCACGGCCGTTGTTCCGCGCGCTGTGTCTGCAACGGCGGGCCGAAGCCACAGCAGGAGGATCAGCAGCGCCAGACCAATGACCGGCCCCGGCACCGGTAGAGCCAAACCGCGCGCAGCGATCTCGCCCACCAGTTGGCAGCCCAGAAGCAGGCCAAGGGTGATCAGAAGCGGCGACATGGGCGCGCGGTCAACGCCGCTTGCGCACGGGCTGCGGCTTCACGCGGGCCTCGATCATGTCGTAGACCTTGCCGACGATGTCCTTGCCCGTCGCACCCTCGATCCCTTCGAACCCGGGGGAGGAGTTGACCTCCAGCACCTTTGGCCCGCTCTCGGACCGCAGAAGGTCCACGCCCGCCTTGCCCAGCCCAAAGGCGCGGGCGGCGCGCACGGCGGTTTCGCGTTCTTCCTTTGAGATGCGCACGGATTTAGCTGACCCGCCCCGGTGCAGGTTCGACCGGAAATCACCCTCCGCCCCCGTACGTTTCATCGACGCCACGACTTTGCCGCCCACCACGAGGCAGCGGATATCCTCGCCCGCGGCCTCCTTGACGAAGTCCTGCACAAGGAAGTTGGCGCGCAGGCCGCGGAAGGCGTCGATGACGGACTCCGCCGCCTTCTTTGTCTCGGCCAGCACCACCCCTTTTCCTTGCGTGCTTTCCAGCAGCTTCACGATCACCGGCGCGGACCCCACGAGGCCCAAAATGTTGGCTGTATCCCGGGGCGAGGCGGCAAAGGCTGTTGTCGGCATCCCGATCTTGCGGCTGGCAAGGATCTGGTGCGCATGCAGCTTGTCGCGGCTGGCGGTGATGCCCGCGCTGCCGTTCACGCAATAGGTGCCGGTGGTTTCAAACTGCCGGATCACAGCGGTGCCATAGGCGGTGACAGAGGCCCCAATGCGCGGGATCACCGCGTCGTAACGGGGCAGGCGGGCACCGTCATAATGCACCTCTGGCGCCATTGTATTGATCGCCATGTAGCACCGCGTCGTGTCGATAACCTCGACGGTGTGACCGCGCGCCTCGCCGACTTCGACCAGACGGCGGGTGGAATAGTTGTTCTCCCGGCTCAGCACCGCGATCCGCAGCGCGCGTTTGGGTGCGGCGTGGCGCACGGCGGCGGAATGGTAGACGTCGTAGCTAAGGTCGGGCTGCAACCGCCGGTCGGACGCGCTGATCTGGATGTGATCCTGCAGCGCTTGACGGCCCAGCAGCATCCGGCTGGTCATCCCGTCGCGGTTGGTCAGCGTGACCTCGATGGGCCAGTGTTGCCCGCCCACCTCCAGCGTCGTCTCAATCACGTAGCGCAGCTCGGCCTCGCCATTGGACGAGGTAACCTCCCGCCGGTCCAAGATCGGAGCCGAACAGGTCACTTGAACTGATGTGTCGCCCGCGACCGGAAAAACGTTAAAGCGGACCTTCGGCTTGGCTTGCGGGCCAAAGACCTCGATGTCCTGGGCATGAAGCGCAGAGGTGCGCGCGCCTGTGTCGATCTTGGCCTTGAGCGCGGGCAAGCCAAGGCCGGGCAGGGCAATCCACTCCTCCCAGCCGAAATTCAGGGTTTCGCGGGATGTATCGGTGTGTGTCATGCGCCCAGAGGTAGCCCGCCGGGCAAAACGGGGCAACCTACACCCCTTTTTCCTGGCCGAACGCTATGAGCAGCAGGACAGCGATGATCGCCCAAATGAAAGATCGCATCCACCAGGACGCGAGTCTTGGATAAAGCTCACCTGATAGAAGCCGTTGGAGGTTTGCTGGCATGGCGAGGCGTGCTTTACCCGGCGTTTCTTCGGCAATGCTCGTTTTCCACAGAAGGAAGACCACGGTCGCTTGCAAGGCGATGGCCACTGCTCCTGCTGCGATGGCGTGGGCTATTAGGAGCCAGGTTAACATCGCGAGGGTCCGTTGTTTCTCTCAATTGCCTAGCGCCAACGGCCGTCTTCCCCTTCGGCCTTGAGCCGTCCCTTGTCGAGGAAGTGGCTTACCATGACGGGCGTGGCGATGGCGTAGGCTTCTTCCAGCGGGGTCCCAAGATGCGCGTGCAGCGCCGCTTTGCCCGCAGCTACCGGGCCGGGGTTGCGCGTGGCGAGCGTGGCGGCCATGGCCTGTGCCTTGGCCAATGGGTCGACTTCAACGCGCGTGATAAGTCCGGTGCGCAAGGCCCAGTCCGCGTCCAGCGCCTCCCCGGTCAGCATCAGTTCCATTAGCGCTTTTTGTCCAACCCCACGGCTGACCGCGACAGCAGGGGTCGTACAGAACCCGCCATTCTTGATCCCCGGAAGGCAGAAGGTGGCGGATGGCCCGACAATGGCTATGTCGCAAGACGCCAGCAACTGCAGGCCGGCGGCCGTCGCGATGCCTTCGCATGCCGCGATGGTCGGCTTTGGCAGGCGCGCAAGGCGCAGCATCATGGCGCTGCAGGCCTCGAACAAATCGGTCAAAAAAGCGGTGCCATGGTCCGCATCGCCCCGGTGCCGCGCGATTTCCTTCAGGTCGTGGCCTGCGCAGAAAATCCGTCCCGCGCCATGGATCAGCACGACGCGCACATCTTCGTCCGCCGCTGCCTTTGCAAGCGCGCCATCCAGCGCCTCAATCATCGCGCGGCTCAACGGGTGTGCGGGCGCTGCGCCAAGCGAAAGCGTCAGGACACCGTCCGCGCAAGCCTCTGCGACGAGGGGTGGGCTCTGCATCTGGTTCATATCTGTCTCCTCCACGTGTCCCTAACTTGGGGCAAAGGGCACGGCGCCAGCAACCCTATCCTGGCATTGGTCCAAACGCATGGCCCGGTTTGCAATCCGTCAGACCATATTTGGCAAGCAGTTTTGGCGTGGCATCCGGGACCTGCAGGTACCGGGGCGGGTCGCGCAGATAAAGCGCCTCGCCAGTCTGTTGCAGCCACCAGCGCCAAAGGCTGTAGAACTCCGGCGCGGTAAGCTCTTGCCCAATAACCCACTGGCAGGGCTTGCCCATGCGCGCGTAAAACCCCTCGGGAAGCGTCGAGGTACCATCGAGAAAAGCCAAACGGAAATCCGTTTTTTCGTCCCAGATCGCTTGGGACAGGTCAGCATAGCGCATCGCGCCTGCTTTGTTTCTGACTCCGTTCAAATAGGTTGCCTTCAGTTCAAGCTTGAGGTCTGCGCGGCCAGCGATGTGCGACCTGTCGAGCGCGGCATCATGCAGCCGGGCGCCGTTCAGCAGCGTTCCGGTCATCCGGGCGCCGGTCAGTTGGGCCCGCTCTAGCGAGGCCCCGCTAAGGACCGCGCCGCCAAGCCGCGCATCGTTCAGCATAGCGCCATCGAGGCTGGCATCCCTCAACTCGGCACGTGCCATACGCGCATCGCTCAGAATGGCGTCGTCCAGTGCGGCATCATTGAAGTTTGCACCATTCAAAACCGCCCCGCTCAGAATTGCACCGCGCAGGGACGCGCCATTCACCAGCGCGTTTTCGAGGCTCGCGGTTGTCAAAACGGCAGCGTTGAGTTGCGCACCGCTCAGCGTTGCGCCGTCCAATGTCACGCCCGTCAACGTGGCCCGGTTCAAAATTGCGTTTACCAAAATCGTCCCAGGCATGCGGGCGTTGTCAAGGAAAGCGCCTGTCATGTTCACGTCGCTGAGAACAGCGCCATCCATCCGCGTGTTGCTCAGTATGGCGCCCTGCAGTTCCGCCCGGCTTAGCGCCGCACCCTGCATTTGCGAAAAGCTGAGATCAGCGCCATTCATTTGCGCCTCGAGCAGGACGGTGCCTTGCAGCTTGGCAAATCCGATCTTTGATCCGTCCAGTCGCGCCCCGTTAAAGTTGGCACCGGAAAGCTGCGCTTCGAAAAGGTCCGCGCCCTCGAGGCGCGCCCGGCTCAGGATTGCCCCTTCAAGCTTTGCACCTGCCAGAAGCGCGCCTTCCAGTCGTGCGTCCGCAAGCCTCGCGCCTTCAAGCCGTGCACCGCGCAGATCGGTTCCGTTAAGGAATGATCCGTCCAGCCGGGCGTTGAGGAAATCTGGCTTTGTTTGGCCAGGCTTTTGCCAGTGCGGGCGGCGCATATCCTTGAGGGCTGCATCCCGGCGCGCCTTCCATTCATCATCAAACGCATCCCGTTCTGATCTGGTCAGCGCGCTCAGTTCACATTGGGTGCTTTCACGTTCGCACCATGCTGCAAAAAAGTGTTTCCGCGCGACATCGTGCGGCAACCAGCCCTGCGGTCGCTCGACAATTGCCTCACCGATGATCTCGATCGGGGCAAGCGCGATCCAGTCAGATGGCGAAACGGTGCGGCTGTGGCCGACGAGAAGCACGCCCGGGACAAGCAAGATGCCACCGATCACACAGGTCAGCTCGGTTGTGACCGGCCGCGCGGGCCATGTTGCGGGCGGGCCCATCCGGATCCAGACCAAGCGCAGGCTCGCATAACAGGTGAGCAGGCACGCAAGAAGCGCAAGGCCACCCGCACTGGTGATCAGCCAGTCCCGCGCGGGCATCGACATCCACCAAAGCATCGCGATGATGAACGGAGTTAAGGCCCAAGCAATCAGCACATTCAAGAACATCGCGCCGATTTCAAGCGTGCGGCGCCGGGTGCTGCCATCCTGTCTGCGCCATAGGCGCAAGGCCAGCGCTGCATCGTTCACAAGCCATGGTAAAATCGCGTCGCCAAGCGTTTCTTCAGCGATGCGTGGCTCGGCAGTGCCCAACGCATCCCAAAGGCGAATGAGGTACAGGTGTAGATACCCGTAGACCGCTGCAAGCAGGATCGGGGCGGCTATGAAAAATGCCCGCGTCGGGATGTCGAAATTCACGACGGGCAGGGTCGTGCCGCGATCGACCCCGTAAAAGTCGATGTGTTCAACGCCCATCAGTGTGATGCCCACAAACACAAGCGCGCTGAGAAGCACGAACCACGTATTGCGCGCATTTGTGGTAAGCGCGTTGATGCGGGCGATTTCGGGCGGGGCGTCGGACATCGCGCAAAGACCTGAGGTTCAATCCATGCGAGTGTCGGCCCTCACGGCATTCCGGTCAAGCGGGCGCAGAACGCAAAACGGCCCCGCGCAAGGGTGGGGCCGTTCGTTGCTTCAAGTTGTGGATCAGAGCGCGAGGCCGATGTCGTCAAAGTAATCCGATCCCGTGACATTGCCGTCCCCATCGAAAAAGACGCGCTCGACGTGCCATGCCTCGTTTCCGGACAAGTCATAGGTCGTCACCGTAAACACGTTGCCGTTCTGGTAAGCAGTTTCGATGATGTCGCCATCGTCCATGGTCAGGTTCAGTTGGGCGAGGGCACCGGCGTTGTTGAAGATCTTTTCTTCAAACGACCACTCGAAACTGTCGGCGCCATCAGTGCGGCTTTCACCCACTTTACGCGTACCGTTGGCGCCAAAGCTCTTGGTCAGCACGGTGCCATCTTCCAGCGTGGTGGTCAGCTTGCTCAACTTGCCGTTGCCGGCATCATATTCCTCGAGCCGCGACGCCCAGCTCTTGGTGTCGCCGGTGTCCTCGGTCAGCCGCGACACGACAATGCGCCCGTCGGAGCCATAGGTCGCCGTCGTCGTCAGACCGTCGTCCATGACCATAGTTTCGGTTTGCTTGATCTTGCCGGTCTCGTCCCAGGTCGTCGTTTGCGAGGCCCAGTTGTGGATGCCTGCCTCGTCATGCTCCTCGCGCTTTGTGCGCTTGCCGGTCTCTGCGTCGTAATGCTCGACCGTACGCTGACCGTCATCGGAAATCGTGGTGCGGTTCAGCTTGGTGCCGTCCGTGTCCCAGGTCGTGGTGCGGCTCGACCATCCCTTGGCGTCAGCGTCGCTGTCTGTTTCGGTCATAGACACCATCTGGCCGTCCTCGAACAGCTTGGTGCGGGTCGCGCCGTTGTCGAAGCTCATCATCTCCTCGATCAGGTCGCCGTTGGTGGCATCATAGGTCCGCGTGATGCTGTCCCAGGGCTTGTTGCCGCTGGTGTCAGTTTCGACCTGGGTCGTGGTGGCCGCTTCGGCCAGTGGGTCGGTCTGCAGGATCGTTTCCGACAGCCAGACCGCGCCCGGCCCCCAGAGTGTCTGAAGCCAGATCTTCGTACCGGTGTCGATGTCCACGATACGGTGAATGTCGACATAGATACCGCTGTCCAGGAACTCGGTCAGCTGGATCGTCTCGCCCGTGGTCATGTCGATGTAGGCCGACTGCTCTGCGCCAAGCGCAGGGTCGGTGAAGGAGGCGCCGACGGTCTGGCTCCACGTGGCTTGCTCAATGCTCGTCAAACCGGCATAGCCGCCCTCGCGGGCCGCTTCCCATTCGGCGCGGCTTGCAAAGACCATGGTATCAAAGTCTTCGCCCCCGTCGAACGTATCGGCCACGTCATAGACGAATTGGTCACTGCCCTCGCCGCCAAACAGGCTGTCCGCGCCAGCGCCGCCGTCGATCGTGTCGTTGCCTTCTTTGCCATAGATGCGGTCATCGCCGCCAAGGCCGTCAATGACGTCATCGCCGTGCGTGCCGACAACCATGTCCTGCGCCTCTGTCGCGGCGCCAAGCACGCCAGCGATTGGTATGATCATGGACTCGATGCCAAACCGGTTCAGGGCGATATAGAACGTGTCGTAATGTAGAAGGGGAGAGTCCTCGGTCGCGTAAGTGAACTCGACATGGACCAAATAGTAGTCGCTGTCATCGTACAGCACGTCATCGATGAAGCTTTGGTAGACGTCGAAGTTATAGGTTCCATCGCTGGGATTGAAGCTGAAGACCCCCTCATCGCCGTAAAGGCCTGGCAGCGAATACTCTTCGCTGCTGTAGTAGCTGTCGCCATAGTAGAGCTCGAGCAGCGTGTCGCCGTCGTCGAGAAAATCGCCCGTATAGGTCTGACCAATATCGCCATAGATCGGTGGGAAGAAAATTGTACTCGTTGGGGCCTGCATAGTGTCCTGCCTAATCTGGTGCCGTTCTGGCGTTGGAATTTTGGGCGGCCCGTAACCCGAGCACTCATGTCATTGACGCTTTGTTAACCAAGCGATTGGGGCGGGATCGCGGCGAAGGGGCGGCGTTTGTCGGGAAATTCGGGGTAATCCTACGCCGCGCGGCCGATTGTTTCCCGATGCGGCCCTTGGCTTTGCCCATGGCTTGCGGCAATGGGGCGGGCATGTCTGGATTTTCTTTTGCCCTGAACGCCACCGATGGCCGCGCCCGCACCGGCGTGATCTCAACCCCGCGCGGCGAGATCCGCACGCCCGCTTTCATGCCGGTCGGCACCGCGGCCACCGTGAAAGCCATGCTGCCCGAAAATGTGCGTGCGACCGGGGCGGACGTGCTGCTCGGCAATACGTACCACCTCATGCTGCGCCCGACGGCAGAGCGGATTGACCGGCTGGGCGGGCTGCACCGCTTCATGAACTGGGACCGGCCAATCCTGACCGACAGCGGCGGCTTTCAGGTGATGAGCCTTGCAGGCCTGCGCAAGTTGACCGAGGAGGGGGTGACCTTCAAAAGTCATATCGACGGATCAAAGCACGCGCTAACCCCCGAACGGTCGATGGAAATCCAGCGCCTGCTCGGCTCGGACATCGTCATGTGTTTCGATGAATGCCCCAGCCTGCCCGCGGACCGAGCCCGGATCGAGGCCTCGATGGAGCTGTCGATGCGCTGGGCGCAGCGCTCGCGCGATGCCTTTGGCGACCGGCCGGGCCATGCGCTCTTTGGGATCCAGCAAGGCGGGCTGGAGGAAGACCTGCGCGCCCGTTCGGCCGAGGCTTTGCGCGCGATCGAGTTCGACGGCTACGCGGTGGGGGGCCTCGCGGTAGGCGAGGGGCAGGAGGCGATGTTTGCCTGTCTCGACTACGCGCCCGAGCAGCTGCCGAAGGACAAGCCGCGCTACCTGATGGGGGTTGGCAAGCCCAGTGATATCGTCGGCGCGGTGGCCCGCGGTATTGACATGATGGACTGTGTCTTACCCTCACGCTCGGGCCGCACGGGGCAGGTGTTCACCCGGCGCGGTGTGGTGAACATCAAGAACGCCCGCCACGCCGATGACCCGCGTCCGCTGGACGAGCAGTGCACATGCCCGACCTGCCGCGGCTATTCCCGCGCTTACCTGCACCACGTGTTCCGCTCGAACGAGATTATCGCGTCGATGCTCCTGACCTGGCACAACCTGCACTTCTATCAGGAGCTAATGTCAGGCATGCGCGCCGCCATCGCCGAGGGGCGCTTTGCCGCCTGGCAGGCCGAGTTCCACGCCCAGCAGGCGTTGGGAGACATTGAGGCCCTTTGAAAAAGCCCCGTCCTTTTCAAAGTGTGGCAACGTTGAAAAATCCCCGAATTTTTCAACAGGAGGCAAGGCACGTTTGGTAAAGCCAATTGTGGGGCCACACTTGCAGCCTCCCAGACGCTTTTCTTTCAAAGCGCGGCACGGCACGTTCGGACCCCGAGTACACCTGCAAGCCTACCCGGTGCAGGCCACTCGTCTGCCTTAGCGCGGCAGCGCGTAAGCCACGCTCGCCCGCGGGGGATACACCCGGCCTGTGCTGTCCGGGGTGACAACAGCCTCTGGGTCCCGCGGGGCAAGCGTCCCCGTGGTGGTCAGCTTGGACGGGCCAACAAGTCCGGTACATTCTACCGTATAGCTACGCGCTGCGCCTTCCAATACGGGCACCGCGACGCGCTGCGGTGCGGTGAAACTTAAGGTACGCACACCCGCGCCGAACACGCGGCATTCGGAGCCGGGCACTTCGGTCCGTGACCCGCCGCCGCCCAAGAGCAGCGCGCGGATGTCGACCGTCTCAAAGCGGAGCGGCACCTGCGCCGTGGTTGGGCGCAAGCTGAGCACTTCGGCCTCGCTCAGGTCTTCAAGCGGTTCGCAGGCAGCGATGAGCGCAGCGCAAGCCGCCAATGTGGCCACGCGTTTCATTCCGCGGGGGCCGCAACGTTGTTCTCAAACTCCACAAACAGCGTCGGCGCATAGGCGAACGTGTCCTTGGACGGATCGCGCGACGCCCGGATCGCGGCCTCTGCAGCGGCGACAATCAGAACGGCGACAATTGGGCCCGATACAGGCGACGACTGCGTCCGCTGGTTTATCGCATTGAACCGCTCCGTCGCGGTGGCGCCATTGGCCCGGCAGGTCACGTTGACCGGATCGGTCCGGCCCAGATAGGTCGGCAGGGTCACATCAGCAGGTGTCACGAAATCTACAGTATAGCCGGTGCCCCGCAGGCGGCAGGACGCGCCGATAACTTCGTCGCCAAGCGTGCCGCCATTGCCCGGTTGCAGTGTCCGGATCGTGATCGGTTCCATCGAATGGATGTTCTGCTGTGCCTGCGAGCTGGTGAAGGACACCGCCTGGGGCGGCGTGGTCACGGGCGTAAGTTCGGCGCAGGCTGCAAGGCTTAGGCCAGCGCAGCCAAGGGCAAGGTATTTGAGCTTGATCACAAAGTCATTCCGAGGAGTTCATGGTTGGTTTTCTGGTTGATGGCACCCAATCAGGGCGGCAAGGATCTTGCCATGCGACGGAGTGTCAGCGCCGTGCAGTCCTGCGCAGCGCGCCCCACAAACGCACAACCCAGGGCCGCGGCTTGATCGTGATGCGAAGCGTTCCGGGGTCGCGGCGCGCTTTGGCCGGTGCGCTTTGCGCGGTGCGTTCGGTATCGTGTGTGCCAGCCTCTTGCGCGGTGACATCCAGCAAGTGGTTCAGATGCGACAGCGGGATTGCCTCAGGGGCTGTCCACTGCTCGTCCGCGAGCTGCGTGCGCAGCGCGGCTAGGTTAGGCGCATAGCCCCGCGCGGCCGCAAAAGATGCGCTTGCAGCGTCAAATCGGTCAAGGAGCGCGACGCGCGTTGCGGGGGGCAGCAGGCTCTGATCCGCGCCCGGTGCGCTGGGCGGCGGGGCACCAAACCATGCCGCCATAATGCGCCCTCGGCTGGAGCGGCCTTCGCGGACCATATTCAGCAGCGTCATCAACTGCACGGCGTCTCGGTCTGGCGTCGGATAGCGCGGCACATCCAGTGTCGGCAGCCCTGCCGGCAACCCCGCCAGCGCGCAGAAAGCGGGCCACAGTGCCTCGCCTTTGGACCCATCAAAATCGGCAAGGCGCACAGGTGTGCCGGTCCAATGTTCAAAGGGCGCAAAAAGGGCGGGGAAATCGGTCAGGCTGTCTTGTTGATCAACAAGAAATTCAGGCAAAGACCGGCATCCTGCCGGATGTCCGTGGCTCACCCACTCGCGCCAAAATGCTTCTGCAAAGCTGTCGGGGCGGCGGGCCATCGCGATGACCGAAACCTGGCCCCAGCGGCCGAGCTCTGCAGCTAATTGCGCGATCAGATCATCGCGGTCCGGGGCCGTGGGGAACGAAAAATTTTCTGCCGAGATAACGACCGTGCGCGCTGGGCTGCGGGAGATTTCGCGGTGCAGGGCGCGCCACGTTGCGTCCTCGCCGCTGCGCAAGGCGCGGACGAGCCCCTGATGGCCGGAAAGTGCGCCGGGCCGACCGTCAACGTCCGTTTCAAACCCTGTTTGGGGGACCAGAATGCCTGCGCGCCGCAGGGTGTCGCGATGCGCCAGTAGGTGGTGCTGGACAAAGGTTGTGCCGGTTTTGTGCAGGCCGACATGCAGCACCAGTCGCTTGGTACTATGAGTTGCCTTCGGAGACCGGCGCGCGGGCACGGGCGCGCGATCTTCCAGCAGCGCTTGCGCGCTTGCAAAGTCTCCCTCACGCAGGGCCTTGTGCAGCGCAAAGAAATCCGTGCGCGTGATCAGCCCACGCTTCGTACGCATCCCGACGCGGGATGTGGCCGCAACCATCGGATCGTCGAAGATCGCGTTGCCAAAGCTATCCGTCCCCAGCAGCGCGACGATCCGCGCACCCATCTCCGTGTAGGCTGGATCGCCCGCTGCGAGGTGCGGCAGGATATCCATATCCCAGATCAGCCGGCTGACGCAGTTGAAAAGCTCGCGCTTGGTATAACGCGCGGGCAGCTTTTGCTTGGCGCTTTCCCGCTCCATAAGCGCGCGGCATTTTTCCAGCAACTGGACCTGAAGCAGGTGCACTTCGGGCGTGGTGGCCGCCGAGCTGATGGAGTTGGCCCGCTGACGCCACACGCGCACGGCCTCCCCCAAGAAGGCGATGCGCCGCGCGCGGGTGATGACCGTCAGAACAAAAAGGCGATCCTCGAACTTGCGCTGTGCAATGTCGAACCAGAGGTCTTCTTGTTCCAGAAAGTCGGTACGGTAGAGCGAGGACCAGGACGAGACGATGAATTGCGCTTCCTGCGCTGCCATGCGGCCTTGGACAACGCGGCGCTGCATATGCAGCTTGGCATCGCGCATCAGCACCCTGCCTGACGGCCCACCGACCTCGCCGAGGTAGCAGGCGGCGTGGGTGATGTCGGCACCGGTTTCGCGGGCATAGTTCAGTTGGGCCCTGAGCCCACCGATCGTGTAGTAGTCATCGGCGTCCAGAAAGCCGATCCATTCCCCATTCGCCGCCGCGATGCCCGTATTGCGCGCAGCAGATAAGCCTTTGTTCACGGTATGATGCAGCACGCGTGCGCCTGTACCCGCAGTCAGCGCGGCCAGGTCGGCCGCCGAAAACCTTTCGGGGTTGTCGTTGACGATAATCAGCTCAAGGTCGTCAATACCTTGGTTCAGGACCGACGTCAGTGCCGTTCGCAGGAACGGGGTTTCGTCGTAGAACGTGACGACAATGGACAACAAGCCTGGGACCACGGGGTGCGGTCCCGGTCAGAGGCTTTCAGGCTCGTCCGGCTCTTCGTCCTTCGAAAAATCAAAGGACAGCACGGCACCGGAGCCGAACAATGCGATCAAGAGAGCCGAAAACAGACCCATATAAAAATACGCCCCCCAAGGCGTGGCAACTGAGGTCAGTCTTACGCTGTTTGAGGGGGCCGCCCAAACGATTCCTTCGATTTGACGCGAATTGGCCGCAGCAGGCAATAAAGCTGCGGCACTGTGCAACGGATTGACGCCGAATGTTGAACAATCGCGCTGCATGCCTGCAATTGTTTTGCGCAAGCGACCGCCGTCGGAGAATCACTCGTTTCCCTGCACCCGTTCGAGATGGTGCGCATCACTGGACAGAAGGGCCGCCGCGTCTGTGGTCGTCACGGCCGTGCAGAATTCTCCGTGCATCGAGGCAACGGCCATGTCATGCACCACTTCGGCATCGTGATCGACGCCATTAAGGTCCACGCGGTTCGTCGTCGCGCAGGCGTCGTGCACGAGGTAGCAATCGAACCCCATGTTTCCGGCCATGCGCGTCGTCGTCTCGACGCAGAAATTAGTAAAATATCCGGCGATCACCAGCCGGCGGATGCCAGCGCGGCGCAGGTCAATTTCCAAGCTGGTCCCGATGAACCCGGAATTGACGTCCTTTTCCACCACGATGTCCCGGGTCTCAATGTCCATACCCGGCAACTGCGCCCCGCGGGCAGGGAAAATTTGAGCGGGCTTGCCGCCTCGCGGCTGTCGTGGCGGGTGAATGCGACCTGACGGCCCGCGGTGCGAAACGCATCCAGAAGAGTGGTCAGGTTGTCGAGACACGCTGGGTTGTTCATGCGCCCTGTCGGCCCGCCCCAATGCTCAAGCCTATGCACGCCCTTCTGCACATCGATCAGCAGCAGAGCGGTGGTGTGGTCGAATTGGGGAATCATGGCGTGGCTCCTTTTTCCGTCTGGCGGCACCATAGCGTGCGGCAACAGGACAACTCGCCCGTCTGCGCCAGATAAGCGTGCGTCTGCGCTTGAAAACTGTGGACACTTGCCCGCGTCCCATTGCACCCGGCTTAGCCCGCGGTCATGCTGGGCCTTGAACAACCATGGCCTCAGCCACAGGTAAAGAGGCCTATAACGAGGAGACGCGTGTGCTGCCTAACGCTGGGGCCGGGCGTCTTGCCAGATAAGGATAAGAGCATGCAAGAGCCTCTCAACGCTTCCTACCCGGTGCTGCCATTGCGCGACATCGTTGTGTTCCCCCACATGATCGTGCCGCTGTTCGTGGGCCGTGACAAATCGGTCCGCGCGCTTGAGGAAGTGATGCAGGACGACAAGCAGATTCTGCTGTCGAGCCAAGTTGACCCATCCGAGGACGATCCAGAAAGCTCCGGCATCTACAAGGCCGGCGTGCTGGCCAATGTGCTGCAACTTCTGAAACTGCCCGATGGCACGGTCAAAGTGCTGGTCGAGGGGCAGGCGCGCGTGCGCATCACTGATTATCTTGAGAACGACAACTTCTTTGAAGCGCGGGCAGAGTATCTGACCGAGATGCCAGGCGACGCTGCTACGACCGAAGCGCTGCTGCGCTCCGTGGCTGATGAGTTCGAGCGTTACGCCAAGGTCAAGAAGAACGTGCCAGAAGAGGCTTTGTCGGCCGTGGGCGAGGCGACCGAGCCGGCCAAGCTCGCTGACCTTGTCGCCGGCCACCTCGGCATCGAGGTCGACCAGAAACAGGACTTGCTTGAAACGCTCAGCGTGAGCGAGCGGCTGGAGAAGGTCTATGGCCTGATGCAGGGCGAGCTGTCGGTGCTGCAGGTCGAGAAGAAGATAAAGACCCGCGTGAAGTCCCAGATGGAGCGGACCCAGCGCGAGTATTACCTGAACGAACAGATGAAGGCGATCCAGCAAGAGCTGGGGGACGGCGAGGACGGCAAGAACGAGATTGCCGAGCTTGAGGCGAAGATCGCCGAAACCAAGCTGTCGAAGGAAGCCAAGGAAAAGGCGGACGCAGAGCTGAAAAAGCTCAAGACAATGTCACCCATGTCCGCCGAGGCGACGGTTGTGCGCAACTATCTCGACTGGATGTTGTCGATCCCGTGGGGTGTGAAATCCCGCGTGAAGAAGGATCTTGGCCGCGCGCAGCAGATCCTCGATGACGACCACTATGGCCTTGAGAAGGTCAAGGAGCGGATCGTTGAGTATCTCGCGGTGCAGCAACGCTCGAAAAAGCTGAAGGGGCCGATCTTGTGCCTTGTCGGCCCTCCGGGCGTGGGCAAGACCTCGCTTGGCAAATCCGTGGCGAAGGCGACGGGGCGTGAGTTCATCCGCATCTCGCTGGGCGGCGTGCGGGACGAGAGCGAAATTCGCGGTCACCGCCGGACCTATATCGGCTCCATGCCGGGCAAGATCATTCAGGCGCTGAAGAAGGCCAAGACGACGAACCCGCTCATCCTTCTCGATGAGATCGACAAGATGGGGCAGGACTTCCGGGGCGACCCAGCGTCGGCCATGCTCGAAGTGCTTGATCCGGAGCAGAACGGGACGTTTGTGGACCACTACCTTGAGGTCGAATACGACCTGTCCAACGTGATGTTCCTGACGACCTCGAACAGCTACAACATGCCTGGCCCGCTCCTCGACCGGATGGAGATCATTCCGCTCGCGGGCTACACCGAGGACGAAAAGCGCGAGATCGCCAAGCAGCACCTGCTGCCCAAGCAGATCAAGAACCACGGCCTGAAAAAGGGCGAGTTCGAGCTGACGGACGAGGGCCTTTCGGGCATCATCCAGCACTACACCCGCGAGGCGGGCGTTCGGAACCTCGAACGCGAGATTGGCAAGACCGCCCGCAAGGCGCTGACCAAGATCGTCAAGAAGGAGGAAAAGGAGATCGTCGTCACCGACGAAAACCTGCCCGACTTCCTCGGGGTCAAGAAGTTCCGCTATGGGCTGGCCGAAAAGGATGATGCGATTGGGGTCGTGACGGGTCTGGCCTACACGTCCGTGGGCGGTGATCTCTTGCACATCGAGGCGCTGAAGCTGCCGGGTAAAGGCCGGATGAAGACGACCGGGAAACTGGGCGATGTGATGAAGGAATCCATCGACGCGGCCAGCTCCTATGTCCGCTCTATCAGCCCGCAGATCGGGGTAAAGCCCCCGGCCTTCGACAAGATGGACATCCACGTCCACGTCCCCGATGGCGCGACGCCAAAGGATGGCCCCTCGGCGGGTCTGGCCATGGTCACCTCCATCGTGTCGGTCCTGACGGGCATTCCGGTGCGCAAGGATATCGCCATGACCGGCGAGGTGTCGCTGCGCGGCAACGCCATGCCCATTGGCGGGCTGAAGGAGAAACTGCTCGCGGCTCTGCGCGGCGGCATCAAGACGGTGCTGATCCCCGAAGAGAACGAAAAGGATCTGGCTGAGATCCCGGACAACGTGAAAGAGGGGCTGGAGATCATCCCGGTCACCCATGTCACCGAAGTTCTGGAGCGCGCACTTGTCGGCACGCCAGAGCCGATCGAGTGGGACGAGGCGGCAGAAGAAGCTGCCGCTGCTGCCGCTGCAACCGCTCGTGATGCCGGGGCAGGGGCCACCGCGCACTGACGCCCGCATCACTTGGACAGATCAGGCCCCGCCAGCATTTGGCGGGGCCTTTTTTCGTGGCATGAGTGCCGCGATTTTTACCTTGTGGTGATAGACGCATGGAAAATTACCACGGGTCGCGTTATTGTGTCCGAAACAGCAACAATAGGCTCCGAGCATGACCACAACCTCTAAAAAGACCACAACGACCAAAAAGACGACGGCGCGCAAGACGACATCCAGCACTGCGCGCAAAACCGCGGCGCCCAAGGCCGCGCCTGTTGTGGTCGATGCGCCCGCACCCGTCGTATCGGGTCCGGTCATGAACAAAAAAGAGCTGATCGAGGCTGTCGTCGCGCGCTCCGGCATCAAGAAGAAAGATGCAAAGCCCACGATCGAAGCCATGCTCGATGTGCTTGGTGAGGCCTTGGCCGAAGGGCGCGAGTTGAACTTGCAGCCCATGGGCAAAATCAAGGTCAAGCGTGCCAAGGAGCTTGCCAATGCCAAGGTCATGGTGACCCGTGTCCGTCAAAGCAAACCCGGCGCCAGCGCTGCACCTACGCCCGAAACCGCGCCCGAGGCAGCGGAGTAAACCCGCAGGCGGGTCCGGCCCATTTTTGCGCGATGAAGGACTTGAAAGGCAGGCGCGGTTGCCGTAACTCCGCCTGCACGGGTGATTAGCTCAGTGGTAGAGCGCTTCGTTCACATCGAAGATGTCAGGAGTTCGAATCTCTTATCACCCACCATTATTCTTGCCCGAACGTTTCGTATTGCCGATCCGTTTTGTAGGTGTCGACGGCTCACCCTGACCGCCGCGCACCGCTGCGCGGCACGCTGGGTCAGGCGTTCAAATCTCTTATTACCCACCGTTCTCCAATTCGAATGTTGCGCGTTCATTGATGACCGAGCGTGGGCCGTAAGCTAACCGCGACAGATGCGCAGTGGCCTCAGCCTCAGGCGCGCCGCAAACGCCCGATCAGCGCGGCGCACACCACTGCCGCGAAAACCGCCAGTCCGCCAAGCGGCCAGAGGCCCGACTGCCGCGTCTCCGGCGGGGACAGCAGCAGCGCCTCTTTGGGACCAAGCGTGGTGCGCCATTCGCGCAGGGTGCCGTCAGTTGCGGCGTCGATCACGCGGGCGGTCACTTCTGTCTGCAGCGGAAGGTCCAGCGTGATGGTGTCGCCCGCGGCAACACGCGGTGTGAAATAGCCCACATACCCAACCAGCGCATCCCAGTCCTGCGTCTGGCCCGGCTCGGCAACGTTGCAGAGTTCAATGGCCATCAATGCATCTAGCGGCGTGTCCATCGGCATCGCTTCGGACGCCGCATGCAGCATGAATGACATTGCTTCGAGCGGTGCGGCCGCGCCCCCGATTTCCAGCCTGCTGTTGGCGAAAAGCGCATCACCAATCTCCCACGTGCCTTGGGAAAAGGCCGCGATATCCACCGCACCACCACCGCCCGGCACGACGTCAGGAGACGTGGCGGTCAGCGTGAAAAGGTCAGGGGCAGGGGCCGACAGGTAGACTTCGGTGCCAGCGTCGCTGCGGTTCACGATCACCGTCAGCTCCGCGCTTGCGGCGGGCAGGACCGAAGCAAGCCCGGCGGCCAGCGAAAGCGGGGCAAGTGTGACAGCGACGCGTCTCATGGGTTGATAGCTAAGTACCCTCGCGCGTATGTCCAGCGCTATGACCACATTCCCTGACTGTCTGATCCTGCGCCATGGCGAAACCGAGTGGAACCGCGCGGGCCGCCTGCAAGGCGCTTTGGACTCGCCGTTGACGCAGCGCGGGCGTGCGCATGCGGCAGCGCAAGGGCGGCTTGTGCGCGAAAATGGCGGGCTGGGGTTCGACTGGTGGGTCAGCCCTCAGGGACGCGCGCAGGCTACAGCACGTATTGCAGCCGGGGCGGAAACGCCCCTGCGCACGGATGCAGCGTTGGCTGAAATTGCCATGGGCGACTGGACTGGCAAGCTGCGTGCAGAGCTTGCGGCAGCGCATCCTGCGCTCTTTCAGGCAGAGGGGTTGGCCTGGTACGATCACGCCCCCGGAGGTGAAGGGCTGATGGCACTTGGCGCACGCACTCAGGCGTTCCTGATGGCATTGCAGGGTCCAGCGGTGATCGTGACGCACGGGATCACCAGCCGAGTATTGCGCTGTCACCTGCAGGGCCTACCGGTGGATGCGTTCGAAGAAGTCGGTGGCGGGCAGGGCGTGGTGTACGCCTTGTGCGGCGGTGTACAAACATGCTTGCGGGAAGAGGGTTGAAGCCCACACCCAACTCGCGCTATTTGCGCGGCAAGGGTGGTTAGCTCAGTTGGTAGAGCGTTTCGTTTACACCGAAAATGTCGGGGGTTCGAGCCCCTCACCACCCACCAAGCCTTTTCGCCAAAGGCTAAATGGCGTAGTCCGACAGTGCAGGTGCCGCGGGCACATGTCACGAGAGGGAAAGCCGCAATCCGGCCCCTCGTTTCTTTGAAGAAACGATCCCCAGCGATCCTTGAAGGATCGCCACCGGGCAATTCTTCAAAGAATTGCCTAGTCCAGCGCGTAGTCGGGCAAATGCTGGAACGCATCGCGCAGCGCGTCGCCCCATCCTGAAGACAGCGTCTCGAAAAACGCATTCCCGGGCTCGATCCGCCGCACCCGGCCCAGCTGAAAGCTATCCGCCTCATAAAGGTGCAGATCCAGCGGCAGGCCGACACTCAGGTTCGCTTTGATCGTAGAGTCAAAGCTCAGCATGACCAGCTTTACCGCCTCTTCAAAGGACATGTCCGGGTCATAGGCACGCACGAGGATTGGTTTGCCGTATTTGGTCTCGCCAATCTGGAAAAACGGGGTTTCTTCGGACACTTCGATAAAGTTGCCCTCGGGATAGATCAGGAACAGGCGTGGCTCGCCGCCCCGCACTTGCCCGCCCAGAATGATCGTGGCCGAAAACGCCTCTGCCTCCTGGCCCGTGCCGGTCTGGTTCGCGATCACCTCGCGCAGGGTTTTGCCGACCAGTTCGGCGGCCCTGTACATTGACGGCACTTCCAAAAGCGATGGCTGGCCACGATCTTCGGCAGGTATGGCGCGTTCGTTCAGCAGGCTGACCACGGCCTGAGTGGTGGCAAGGTTGCCAGCGGTCATCATGGTGATGGCCCGCTCGCCTTCTGTCTCCCAATGAAACATCTTGCGAAACACACTGATGTTGTCGACGCCCGCATTGGTGCGCGTGTCGGACATGAACACCAGGCCGCGGTTCAGACGCAGGCCCACGCAATAAGTCATGAAGTCTTCCCAGTTTACTGCTGCTGCACAGCGATCGTGACGTCCATCTTTTCGCCGGCCGCGCCGAGCCTGATTCCGGATACAGGTGCAGCGCCGCGGTAGTCCAGCCCCGTCGCCACACGGACGTAACGTGCATCGGGCGAAATACCATTCGAGACGTCAAAACCGACCCAGCCCAGCCCGTCTACATGCGCTTCTGCCCAGGCATGCGCAGCCTCCTGATCGATCCGGTCGTTCAACATCACGTAGCCCGATACGTACCGGGCAGGGATATCAAGCGCGCGGGCTGCTGCGACAAAGATATGCGCGTGGTCCTGGCAGACGCCGCGCCCGGCCTCGATTGCAGCGTCTGCCGTCGTTTCCGCGTCTGTCTCGCCAATCTGGTAGGGCACTTCGGACAGGATCCGCGCCGACAGCGCGTGCAGCGGGGGCAACGCGTCGGTGTGCTCGCCGCGCAGCCCTTTGGCCAGGCGCCGGACATTGGCACCTGCGCGTGTCAGCTGCGTCGAGCGTTTAAACAGCCACAAGGGGACATGCCCTTTCTGCACTCCGACCACGCCGCCGCGGTCTTCGACGTCGACATAGCCCGAACAGCGCAACGTGACCGCTTCGACGCCTGGCGTTATGGCCACGAGGTTCACGACATTCGCATGCTCGTCCGTAAACTCCGCTTCGACCGTGCCGCCGCTCACCTCCACCGACCAATCCTCGACCCGCTGGCCGTCACGGCTCTTGGGGGTCTTGCGCAGTTGCTGCAGCCCGTACTCGACAGGCGCGTCAAAGGTGTAGGTTGTGGTGTGATCAATTCGGAGGCGCATCAGCCGGCAAACCTGTAGTCACTCTCGATCGCGCGACCAAGGCCGCCAATCCGGTTCAGAAAATCGCTCAGAAACTCGTGCAGGCCCGTTTCAAAGACTTGATCGACGTTTTGGCGGCGCAGCGCGGCGTCAAGCGCATCGGCAAGATCGTGACAGGCATGCCGCTCGAAGTAGTCGGTTTCCAGCATGTCGAGGTTGGAACGGATCTTGCTGACGGCAAAGCGCAAGGATCGCGGCATGCGCGGGTCAAATACGAGGAAATCCGTGACGCCTTTTGCAGTTATCTCGCCTTTGTTCAGCCACGCGAAGGCGCGCGCACCAGCCACCGACCGCAGGATGACTTCCCACTGGACGTTGTCCAGCGTGCTGCCGACATGGGTCACCGATGGCAGCAAAACATAGTATTTCACGTCCAGAATGCGGGCGGTGTTGTCGGCGCGTTCAAGAAAGGTGCCGATCCGGCAGAAATCGAACGTATCGTCGCGCAACATAGAACCATGCAGCGCGCCGCGCACCAGCGCTGATTGCTGGCGGATCAGGCCCAGCACCTCGGTCAGGTCTTTTTCCGGCACCGGCCGGGCCAAACGGGCTTTTAGCGACAGGTAGGTGTCGTTCACCGCCTCCCAAACCTCGCGGGTGATCGCCGTGCGCACCATGCGTGCGTTTTGGCGCGCAAGCGAGATGCAACACATCACCGAGGATGGGTTGGTTGGATCACGCAGCAGGAAATCGATGGCTTCTGACTGGCTTTTGGCGCCGCCGCCCATGGCCTCGGCCGCGCCAGCCGTCTTGAGCACGCTGGCCCAATCGTCCGTACCGGGCCGGGTCAGCGCGATGCGAAAGCCTGCTTCAATCAACCGGGCGCTGTTCTCAGCCCTTTCAAGATAGCGGAACATCCAGAAAAGCCCGCCTGCCGTCCGTCCGAGCATTCAGTCGTCCTCCAGCACCCAGGTGTCTTTCGTCCCGCCGCCCTGCGAAGAGTTCACGACAAGGCTGCCTGATTTCATTGCGACACGGGTCAGCCCGCCCGGCGTAATTTCGACCCCGCGCGGCGAGAAAAGCGCAAAGGGCCGCAAATCGACATGCCTTGGGGCAAGGCCCGCTTTGGTCAGAATAGGCACGGTCGACAGCGCGAGCGTCGGCTGCGCGATGTAGTTGCCGGGGTTTGACTTCAGCTTGGACCGGAACGCGCTGATTTCCTTTTTGGAGGCTGCGGGGCCGACCAGCATGCCATACCCGCCCGAGCCGTGCACTTCCTTAACCACCAACTCGGCGAGGTTATCGAGAACGTAAGCCAGCGCCTCTGGCTCGCTGCAGCGCCATGTCGGCACGTTCTTCAGGATCGGCGCCTCGCCGGTGTAGAACTCCACGATGTCGGGCATATAGCTGTAGATGGCCTTGTCATCGGCGATGCCTGTGCCCGGGGCATTGGCAATAGTGATCCCGCCCGCGCGGTAGACGTCGAAAATTCCGGGCACACCCAGAAGGCTATCGCGATTGAAGTTCAGCGGATCCAGAAAATCGTCGTCGACCCGGCGGTAGATCACGTCAACCGGCCGGTAGCCGCGCGTGGTGCGCATCGCGACCTTGCCGTTTTGCACCCGCAGATCGGTGCCCTCGATCAGCTCGACGCCCATATTGTCGGCCAGAAAGGCATGTTCGAAATAGGCCGAGTTGTGAATGCCCGGCGTCAGCACGGCGACGGTGCCCTCGCCGGAGGCATTTTCCGGCATGCAGGCCGCCAGCGCCCGGCGTAGCATGGCTGGATAGTTCGACACCGGCCGCACCCGCACTTTGGAGAACAGGTCCGGAAACATCTGCAGCATCGTCTCGCGGTTCTCCAGCATGTAGCTGACGCCCGACGGCGTGCGCGCATTGTCCTCGAGCACGAAAAACTCGTCCTCTCCGGTGCGCACCAGATCAATCCCTGTGATGTGCGTGTAGATGCCGCCTGGCGGCGCGGCACCGATCATTTCCGGCAGGAACGCGTCATTGCGCGCGATGAGCGCCTCCGGTACCCGCCCGGCCTTCAGGATCTCCTGCCGGTGGTAGATGTCATGCAGAAACGCGTTGATGGCGCGCACGCGCTGCTCGATCCCGCGCGTCAGGCGCGCCCATTCCTTGGCCGCAATGATGCGGGGCACGATGTCGAAGGGGATCAGCCGCTCGTCCGCCTCAGCCGCGCCGTAGACATTGAAGGTGATCCCGGTTCGGCGAAAGAACAACTCAGCTTCCGAGGATTTGCGCTTTAACGACTTGAGCTCCTGTCCGTCAAACCAGTCGCAGTAGCGGCTGTAAGGGACGCGGGGCGCGCCCGAATTACCGGAGAGTTCATCAAAAAAGTCGGGCGAATCCGCCATGTGGTGTGTCAGCTCCTGTCACGCACGAAAGTCGAAACGTGGTTATAAGGTACGAACTTCTTTGCCCGAACTTCAACCGGTGCGCCCGAAATGCTTGCATCGGGCAGGACCGCGCTCAAAAAAGTGGCACTTGCGAACAGGCTTTTTCGCATAGACTCCACTCGCATGTGGTACACTCGATGCCGGGGGAAATGTCGCGCCGCGCGCAGGGGAAAGGCGGATCATGGCACGTGATCGACGCTACAAGATTTGCGTGGCTTTATAGCCCGGTGCGCGCGCTTCTGCAGGATATCGACGCCAGCCCGTCCACCGAGGCGCTCTGGGCGCTGATGCGCGGCTACTTTCACAGTCAGGGCTTCGATAAGATCAGTTACCACCATATCGGCGGTGGCGATGCACCAAGCGGGGCTGTGACCGTGGCCGCCGACGGGTTCGATCAGCGTTGGGTTTGTGAATATATCCGTGAAAAGCTGTTTCTTGTGGACCCGATCACCGATCTTGCCATGCGTGAAACACGGCCGTTCTTGTGGTCCGAAATTCCGCAATTGGTGACGCTGAGTGCTGAACAGAACGTATATCTTGCCCGGATGGAGGCGGCGCGGCTGGGCAATGGGTTGGCCTTTCAAGTCTTTGGCCCCGGCTTTCGCAATGGCTATGTCGGGCTGGGCTTTGCGCCAGAGGCCGCGCCGCCCGGCGCCGCCGACATTCTGGAATATCAGTTTGCCGCGCAGGCCGCGCATATCCGGTATTGCGCTTTGACGTCAAAGGCCGCGGATGCTCCGGCCCTGTCCCCGCGCGAACGCGATGTGTTGCAGTGGATTGCGCGTGGCAAGTCGAACTCGGTCATCGCCGACATCCTTGGCCTGTCGCCCCACACGGTCGATACATTGATGCGCCGGGTTTATGACAAACTGGGAACGCGTGACCGGACCACCGCCGCGATCGAGGGGCTGGGCGCAGGTTTGATCCTCCCCTGACGGTCCCGTCTACCGGACCTGCAATCACAGCATGTGGCGTAACTCCGTGACATGACGTTCACGTCAACGCGCCGCATATGGCGCGTACCAACCGTTACCCACGCCACCAGCTTTGAGACCGCCCGCATGACCGATCTGCCGCTTTTTGACCAACGCGAGTTCCCGCCTGACATACGTGCCGTCCTGGCGCGCCTCACGCAGATGCCCGCGAACGAACGCACGGCCGCTGCGCTGAAGGCGGCCGCACCCTTGCTCGAGTTTGCTGCTTATGAGCTCGCGCGCTCTGAACAGGCCAAGCAGGTCGCGCGCCTAATTCTGATGGCAGCAGACATGGAGCGTACCGCGGCCAGCCTGGCACAGCAGGCGTAATGCTGCGATCTGCGCATCTGCGCAGAGCGGGCGTGCCGTCCTGTGCAGTTGGCATTCTGAAGGCGCCGCACCATCTTTTGGCCAACGCCACAAGATACGCGAAAGGCCTGCACCATGAGCTGGAACCCCGCCCTCGACCCTGATTGCCCCATCGGGGATGCCGTCGACGCCATTGAGACCGTTATTGTTCCCCGGGCGCGTGATCTGGGCGGGTTTGAGGTGCGCCGCGCGCTGCCCGCGCCAAAACGCCAGATGGTCGGCCCCTTCATCTTCTTTGACCAGATGGGCCCCGCCGAATTCGTGACCGGCAAGGGCATCGACGTGCGCCCGCACCCGCATATCGGTCTGGCCACGGTGACCTATCTTTACAAGGGCAAGATCCACCACCGCGACAGCCTTGGCACCGACAGCTGGATCGAGCCCGGCGCAGTGAACTGGATGGTCGCAGGTCACGGCATCACCCATTCCGAGCGCGCGGATGGTGAGGTGCGAAAGAACCCGCACAGCCTTTTCGGCATCCAGACCTGGGTCGCTCTGCCGGAAGAACACGAGGACGCCCCCGCGGCTTTCGAACACGCGCCGAAGGAGACGCTGCCCGAACTGGAAGGGGAGGGCAAACAGGTCCGCATGATTCTTGGCACCGCTTGGGGGGAAACGGCGCCGGTCAGCACGTTTTCAGAGATGTTCTACGCCGACGCGATCCTCGAAGCCGGTGCGTCCATTCCCTTGCCCGACAACCACGAGGACCGGGGCGTGTACGTCACCCAAGGGTCCATCACCGTGGCGGGCGACACCTTTGAGGCGGGCCAAATGATGGTCTTTCGCCCCGGCGATCGCATCAGCCTCAAAGCAGGCGATCAAGGCGCGCGCCTCATGCTTCTGGGCGGGGAGACCCTTGGCGGCCCGCGCCACATCTGGTGGAACTTCGTGGCAAGCTCTAAGGATCGCATCGACGCGGCTAAGGAGGCTTGGCGGGCGGGCGACTGGGCGCACGGCCGTTTCCAGCTGCCGCCCGGTGACGATCACGAGTTCATCCCGCTGCCCGAGAAGTGAACATGTCCCGGCAATCCTTTGAAGGATTGCACGTCATCGATCCTTGCAAGGATCGATCCTCGTCAAATCTTTAAGATTTGACATCGCGCCGTGCACAGCATTGAGCCGCGCGGCGCGTTCCGCTATCGCGGCGCAATGACTCAAACGCGCCGCCGTCCATGACCCACGACGCATGACCCAAGACTCAGGCCGCATCGGCATCTTTTTCATGATGGCCGGGATGCTGTTCATCTCGGTTAATGACCTGCTGATCAAGGCGCTGTCGGGTGATTATGCGCTGCATCAGATTGTGTTCGTCCGCAACGGCATCGGGCTCTTCTTCTCATTTGTCGTGCTCCGGCTTGAAGGGGGCTTTTCGCTTCTGCGCACAGCCCGCCCCGGTCTGCATGTCCTGCGTGCCGTGCTTGTCGTTGTGGCTAACCTGTCTTTTTATGCGGCCATCGTCGCCATGCCCCTTGCGACCGCAACCGCGCTTTACTTCATCGCACCGCTGCTGATCACCGTCTTGTCGGGCCCGGTGCTCGGCGAATGGGTTGGTCCACGCCGGGCGGCGGCCGTTCTGTTCGGCTTTGGCGGGGTTCTGGTAATGCTTTGGCCGCAAGTCTCGGGCCAGGACATTGCTGCGGGCTGGGCGACCGTGCTGCCGCTTATCGCGGCCGCCGGCTATGCGGGGATGTCAGTGCTGACCCGCAAGCTGGGCGGGCAAAGCCGCGCGTCGGCCATGGCAATCTACCTGCAAAGCGCGTTCATCCTAAGCAGCCTTGCCTTTTTCGTTGTCGCGGGCGACGGTCGCTATCTGGCAGACGGGCAGTCAGCACCTGTGCAGTTTCTGTTGCGCGCCTGGACGTGGCCACCGCCGGGTGATTGGGCGGTGCTGATCGGTCTGGGCGGGCTTTCGGCCTGCATCGGCTACACCATGTCGCAAGCCTATCGCCTCAGCCGCGCCGCGACGGTCGCCCCATTTGAATACACTCTGCTCCTTTACGCGACCCTTTGGGGCTGGCTGTTCTTTGCCGAAATGCCGACTGCATATGTCGTTTCGGGTGCTGCATTGGTTATCGCAGCAGGACTGTACGTCGCCTTCCGCGCCGAACGAACCAAGAGCGTGTAAATTTTGCCCCTCTGGGCTGCATTGAGTGCTTGACGCCCCAGCGCCCCGCCCATATTACGCCCAAACGCAGCGGGCGGTTGTAGCTCAGTTGGTTAGAGTACCGGCCTGTCACGCCGGGGGTCGCGGGTTCGAGCCCCGTCAACCGCGCCACTGCTGCTTCAAAAGGGTCTCCTGCGGGAGGCCTTTTTCTTTTGGCGCCTGTGTGACTGCATCGATGCCCGCTGGAGTTATCGGTTCAGACGTTTGGCTATTCGGCCGCTGCACTCAGCGGCTGTAGCCGAGCGCAGTTTCCTGCGCTGGATCAAGCTGCGCGGCCATGAATGCACGGTCCGCGGCGCTCATTTCAGCGGGAAGGGCGGGGCGGCTCGCCACAGCCGGGGCAAAACGCGAGCCAAGCCGTTTCACCACTGGCTTGAACGGTGCGTTTGGCGCAACGCCCAGCGGCTCCAGAACGCGTCTCAGAAAGCCTTCCGGGTCCGCTTGTGCTTCCTCCATGCGGCACAGGACAACCGTGCAGTCCCGCGCAAGATAGCTCAAAAGCCCTGCCAGTTTGGCCTGGCGCAGGGCGAAAAGGTTCTCAAAGCGCGCGCCGGTCAGCGGATGACGGTCCAACTGCAACGGCTGGCCCTGCGCGGCGGGCAAGCCGATCCCCTCGAAATACCGCATCTTGTCCAACCGCGTATCCCATGGGGCGCGGATGAACTCCGAAAAGGGCAAGGCCTGCATCTCGGGGCTGGTGTGCCAGGGCTTGGCAAACATCGACCGCGCCCAATCCTCCGCCTGCCGCACGCACAGCACCACTGCGATATCTGGCGGAATGGCGACCGCTTGCGGAAAGCCGTGCTTCCACCCCAATAGCTCCACAGGCCTGAGGGCCGAATTCTGCCCGATCAGCCGCTTGACGAAATTCGTCCCCGAAGAGCGCTCGCCCAGCACGTTGATACGCTTGATGGGCGTGTCACTGGGGCGCTGGATCAGCAGTCCGGTCCGGGCAAAGTCAGGGGGAAGCAGGGCAATACCCTCGAAATTAACGATTCCGCGTCAGAAAAGCGTCGTTTATGGTGCGGCGCAAGGCGTACCGATTACGCCGCGTGAAGAGGTGAGCATTATGCAACTGGCCGCTGTGGTCACGATGGTCCGTGACGATGCGTTTTTCCTGCGCGCCTGGCTGCGCCACTACGGCGAGATGTTCGGGCGCGAGAATTGCTATATCATCAACCACGGGCGCGGCACCGAAGTGGCCGAACTGGCCGCCGGGTGCAACGTCATTGGCATTCCGGGCGATCCACACAAGAATTTCGACGTGAAACGTTGGGGCCTGCTGAACAACCTGACGGGGGGCCTGCGCCGCTATTACCGCCACGTGATCGTCGGAGATGTGGACGAGCTGGTCGTCGTGGACCCCGAAGAAGGCAAGACGCTAAAAGAATGGCTGGAGGGCGCGCCGGAGGACCGTGTGTTTACCCCTGTCGGCCTTGAGGTGCTGCACCGGATCGATCTGGAACACGACAGCGCCGAGGACATGATCCTCGGCCCGCGCCGCCACGTGCGCCTTGCGCCGCACTATTCCAAACCCTGCATCGTCTCGGCACCGACCAAGATTGCGCGGGGGGGGCACTTTACCCAGTACGGCAAGCTGCATGCGCCCGATTTCCTTTATCTGATGCACCTGAAATTTGCCGATTTTGGCGCCTATGTCGAAGCGATGGACCGCCGAAATGGTGTAACTTCCGACATCGGCGCGGGGATCAAGGACACGGCGATAGGGCGGCATTGGTTCGCGGAAGCACGGGGCGAAGACCGCGCCGTGTTCGAGGCCTTCGCGGACATGCCAATGGAAGAGGGGTTTGACGTTGGTTACGTGCGCAAGCGCATGAACCGCAGCTTTGGCCCCCGCGGCACCACAGGCTATTACGAATTTGCCCGGCCCGATTACAAGGTGCAGTACCAGCTGCCAGAGCGCTTTAACGGTATCTTCTAGAGGGCTGCAATTCTTCAAGAATTGCGGGCCAGCGAATTTTCAAAATTCGCTTTCTCCCAAAAAGGCAAGCAGCGCCTCGGTCGTAGCCACAGGCGCGGTGTCGGGAAAGAAATGCCCGCCCGGGATGGCGGCGCTGCGCATACCGGCCAGCCGGTCCGCCCAGGTGCCCGGCACATCGAATTGCCGCGCCATGATCCCGTTCGCACCATAAAGAACAAGCGCCGGGCAGTCGACACGCCTGCCGAGATCCTCCGCATCATCGACCACGTCATGATCCAGCGCCGCGCGGTAGTCCGCACACATGCCGCGGATCGTGTCTGGCAGGCGCCACGCGGCGCGGTATGCGGCCAAGGCGTCTGGATGGAACGCGGCCAGTCCGTCCGGGCCCCATGCGCCCAGAAGGCTTTCGAAATAGGCGTCCGGATCCGCGCCGATCATGCGTTCGGGCTTTGGGTAGGGCTGGGCGAGGAAGAACCAGTGGTAATAGGCCCGCGCCACCTCGTGCCGCAGCTCAGTAAGCAGAAGGTGCGTCGGCACGATGTCCATCAGCGTTAGACTGGCAACGCGCGCGCCGTGATCCAGCGCCAGACGGTGCGCTACGCGCGCGCCGCGGTCATGTCCCACAAGGTGAAACCGGTCATGCCCAAGCGCGGCCATCAGCGTCGCCATGTCCTGCGCCATGTGCCGAAAGCGATAGGGCTCAGTGCCGCTCGGCTTGGAAGACGCTCCATACCCGCGCAGGTCCGCAGCGACGACCGTGAACCGTTCGGCAAGCGCGGGCGCAATGCTATGCCACATCGCACGGGTCTGCGGAAACCCGTGCAGGAGCAGCACCGCGGGGCCTGTCCCGCCGCTTGTGCTGCAGGCGATGGTTTGGCCATTTGCCTCGACCATGTGCTCATTAAAGCCGGATATCATGCGGTCATTGCCTTCCGGGCGAATTCTGCGCCGTCACGCAAGGGCATGAAGTATGCGCGCCCAGCTGCGGATGCCTCTGTGAAAACTCTCCACATCATATTTTTCGTTGGGCGAGTGGATCTGGTCATCGTCCTTGCCAAAGCCCACAAGCATCGGCGTCATGCCGACAATGTCCTGAAAGTGCCCGGCAATGGGGATCGAGCCGCCGCAGCCGATATAGGCCGCCGGCAGACCCCATTCTTCGGAAAGTGCCGCACGCGCGCGCTCGAACGCGGGGTCCGAGATGTCGAACTGCCCCGCCTGTGCCGCGCCATGGCCGGTAAAGCTGACCTCGCAATCGGCGGGGATTGCCGCGCGCACCATCTCCCGAAAGCTCTCGCGAATGGCCAAAGGGTCTTGCCGGCTGACAAGGCGGAAGCTGACCTTGGCATGGGCCTCAGACGGCAGCACAGTCTTGAACCCGTCGCCCGTATAGCCGCCCCAGATGCCGTTCACATCGCAGGTCGGGCGCGACCAGATCATCTCAATCGGCGTGCGGTCCTGCTCGCCCGCGGGCACCGATAGGCCGACATCGCCAAGGAAGGCCGCGTGATCGAAAGCCAGCCCCTGCCATTGCTGGCGCATCTCTTCGGGCAGCTCGTCCACACCGTCGTAAAAACCCGGCACGGTGACGCGGCCCGTCTCGTCATGCAGCCCCGCCAGCACCTTGGTCAGCACGCGGATGGGGTTCATGGCAATGCCGCCATACATCCCCGAATGGAGATCCTTGTCGGGCGCGGTCACGTGCACCTCTTCGCCCAAAAGGCCGCGGAGCATCGTGACAATGGCCGGAACGCGCGATTCAAAAAGGCCCGTGTCGCAGATCAGCGCGATATCAGCGCGCAGTTCGTCCTTGTTGGCTTCAAGGAACGGAACCAGCGAGGGCGAGCCGGACTCTTCTTCGCCTTCGAAAAAGAACGTGATCCGGCAGGGCAGGGTGCCATGTTCGGCCTTCCACGCGCGGCACGCCTCGATGAACGTCATCAGCTGGCCCTTGTCATCGGACGAGCCGCGCCCGCGGATCACCCGGCCTGCGTCCGTATCCTCCAGCGCCGGGTCGAACGGGTCGCGGTCCCACAGCTCCAGCGGGTCAACGGGTTGCACGTCGTAGTGGCCGTAGAAGAGCAGGTGCGGGCCATCACCCTCAACATGTCCGACCACCATAGGATGGCCCGGCGTTTCGCGCTTGGATGCGTTCACGCCGAGGCTTTGGAGATCCGCCACCAGCCAGTCCGCCGCGGTCTGGCAATGCTCGGCATAAGCCGGGTCGGTCGAGATGGACGGGATGCGCAAAAGCGCCATCAGCCGCTCAAGTGCGGCGTCGATGTCATCGTCGATACGGGTCAGAACGGGGTCGAGCATGCGCGTCTCCTAAAGGTGCCGATGCGTAACCTATCGGCGCCATGCTCCGAGTTCCAGACGCGCCTGCGGCCATTTGGCCGCCGGGTCGGCGTTGAAAGCCGCCCGCCCTGCCTATAATCATTCTAAGACGCCAGCGAACGGAGCCAGCATTGGATTATACCGCCAAGCTAGACGATGCCCTGAACCGCCTTCACGACGAAGGCCGCTACCGCACGTTCATTGATATCGAGCGGCGCAAAGGCCAGTTTCCACATGCCGTCTGGACCACTCCAGAAGGGGATGAAAAAGACATAACTGTCTGGTGCGGCAACGATTACCTCGGCATGGGTCAGCATCCGGTTGTGCTTGCGGCGATGCACGAGGCGCTTGATGCGACAGGCGCGGGGTCGGGCGGCACGCGGAACATTTCAGGCACGACGGTCTACCACAAGCGGCTCGAGGCGGAGCTGTCGGACCTGCACGGTAAGGAAGCCGCGCTGCTGTTTACCTCGGCCTACATCGCTAACGACGCGACACTGTCGACGCTGCCAAAGCTGTTCCCGGGCCTGATCATCTATTCCGACGCGTTGAACCACGCCTCGATGATCGAGGGTGTGCGCCGCAACGGCGGGGCGAAGCGTATCTTCCGGCACAACGACGTTGCGCACCTGCGTGAGCTATTGGAGGCGGACGATCCGGATACGCCCAAGCTTATCGCCTTTGAGTCGATTTACTCCATGGACGGCGATTTTGGCCCGATCGATGCAATCTGCGATCTGGCGGACGAATTTGGCGCGCTGACCTATATTGACGAAGTGCACGCGGTGGGCATGTACGGCGCTCGCGGGGCTGGGGTTGCGGAGCGGGACGGCCTTATGGACCGGCTCGACATCATCAACGGCACGTTGGCCAAGGCTTATGGCCGATGCGGCGATGTAGCCGCCCATCACGCCATAAG
>JBCBCP010000005.1:49546-137123 GCA_038530575.1 Pseudomonadota bacterium | reverse complement strand
CTTGCCCGATGCAAAGGCAGGCGCTTCGATGATCCGCGCGCGCATCGCGTGCATTTCGGCAAACATCGCCGCTTCGCCGTCATAGGCATCCTCAGCCACCCCATAAAGCGACAGCGCCTTGGGGGTCGAGCCGCCCGACTGATCCAACGCGGCGATAAAGCCCTGCCCCTCTGCCATTTGCGTTCGCTTGTCGGTCATGCCCAGTTCTCCACTTTCGAATCTTGATGTTGTCCTACCGTGCGGGGACCAAGGCTTGGAAGCGGATTCAACCCCGTGGGGTGACCGATAGCGCTATCCCCTCTGCAGAACGCACTGTGAGATGCGCAACAGGCACCGGAGCGGGGCCGCCCGGCAGTGACACGCGCAGGTCGCGCAGCAGCCGTGCGAGGATCAGCGTGCCTTCGATCATGGCGAACCCCGCGCCCGTACAGACCCGCGGCCCCGCGCTGAAAGGCATATAGGCCGTGCGCGCGCAGCGCTTGCCGTCTTCGGTTTGCCAGCGCGCCGGGTCAAACGCATCGGGGCTGTTCCAGATCCGTTCATGTCGGTGCAGGTGCCACGGGCTCAACACCAGTTGAGCGCCCTTCGGCACATCGCGGTCCCGGAACCGTTCGGGACATGTCGCCTCCCGCACCATCATGGGCACGGGCGGGTAGAGGCGCAGCGTTTCGCGGAACACATCTCGTGTCACCGGAAGCCGTGACATCGTCGCAAACTCATTCTCGAGCGCTTGGGCCTCCGCGGCGATGCGCTCCTGCCAATCGGGGTACAGCGCGCAGAGGTAGAGGGCCCAAGCAAGCGCCGAAGCGCTGGTTTCGTGCCCCGCGAGAAAGAAGATCGCAACCTGGTCGACCATCTCGTCCGGGCTGAACAAATCGCCCGTCTGCGGATCGCGCGTGGTCATGATCTTGGTTGCGAGATCATCCGGTGCGGTCCCGCGTGTGATCTGCTCTTGCCGTTCGGCAACAAGCTGCGCAATGAGCCCGCGGATGCGCGCGGCGCTGGCCCGGGTTTCCCGCCGGTGCGGCCTTGGCAGCCAGCGCGGCAGTGGAATAAAGGCCGCGAGGTTCAGGATTGGCTGGCTGCGCTGATAGGTGCGGAACTCTTCAAACACTTCGCGGGCCAGCCGGTGTTCGATGGGAATCGAAAAGAGCGTGCGAAAGATGACATCGGCTGCGGCGTGGCTTGTCTCTGCCTCGATTTCCACGGTTTGGCCGGCCTTTTGCGCCAGCCTGTTCGCAGCTGCATCGGCCGCATCCCACATGGCCGGAAAGGTCTCGCGCAGGCGCCCCCCCTCAAAAGCCGGGTCGATTATGCGTCGCTGGCGCTTCCACGTCTCGCCATTTGTCAGAAAAACCGAGTTTCCCAGAAGCGGGCGCAGCCCCTCGCCAATCCGGTCGGATTTCGGGAAGTCATCCGGGCGCGCCTTGAGCACCGTGTCGACAAGGTCCGGCTGGTTTAGCAGGAAGGAGCGGAAAAACGGCGTGCGAAACTCGGCCATCCACGCGCGGTAGAGGCGCGCGGGCTGGGCACTGAGGATATCGCGGCGAAACAGTTTAGCGTAGCGCCAGAGCGGCACGCGGTCCGCTCGGCTGGGCGGTTTGGGCGGGATCATGCGGCTTGGCTCGTGAAGCGGTTTACGGGCGCCTCGATCCGGCTGGCCGAGGGTCTGCGTCCCTCAAACCGCTGGGCGAGTGTCAGGGGCCCGGCGGTGATGCGGAAATAATCGTAGTCCCCTGGCAGGTCGAAGGCGCAGAGATACTGGAAGTGCAGCCGAAAGAACCGCCAACGCAGCTCTTTCCAGCGTGCGGGGCTGAGCGTTTGCGTGAAGGCGGCAGAGATCACCAGCGGCCAGCGTTTGCCCGCGGGCGCGACGCCGCTGACCGCGACCGGATCGCACAGCGCAAAGGCGCAGCCGTCACCTGGCGCGGTCACGTCGATCCAGGTCAACTGGTCAGATGTGCTGAGCGCCGCAAGGTCCGCGCGCAGCCTGTGCGCTGCGGGCAGGAAGCTGACCATCGGGACAACCTGCCCCAGCGACAGGAACCCCAGCGTGCCCCGGATGCGCCCCTGCCGCGCGAGGTCCGCGAGGATCGACACGCCCAGATGCGCGCCCGACGAATGGCCGATCACAAGCACTTCGTCCCAGTCCTCGGCCATGGCGGCAGCGATGCGGTCCGCGAATTCGGCCATGCGCGCCTCAAGCTCGGGCGGATTGGCCCCCCGGGAGGCGGCAGAATAGGCGTAATCGTGCATCAGGTAATAGACGAAATACTTGCCGTCCCGCGCCTTCAAAAATCGCAAGAGTCCATAACCAGCAAAAAGGCCCAGCGCGAGCCCCGCCCATGTACCGGGTCCCGGCCACAGCAATCCGCCCAGTATGGCCAGACCATAAGCGACGAGCAAGGCCACGAGCGCCTGCAGGATCAACGCGCCGACGGGATACAAGGCCGCAATCACAGGCCCTTTGCGCAGGCGCATCAAGCGAAAGAGCGCGCCCGATGCGATATAGACCCACGCCGTGCGCAGCATCTGCCAATAGGTCGCCGGGATCGTCTGGGACATCGAGCCGCGCACGATGTCGGACCAAACCAGCACTTCGACATCCGCCGTGACCTCTGCGCCATCCTGCACGCTTTTCGCCTGCCAGCCGTAGTTTCCAGCGAATTTCCGAGGTTTCAGGCCGATCTCATAGCCCGAGATCGCGGCCTGCGCGGCCCCCTCTGAGCGGTAAAGCTCGCGGTAGCGGCGCGGGTGAATGGGATCGTAGCCGGGGATGTAGAACACCCGCCGGCGGCGCACCACCTTATCGTCCCGCTCGCTCATGGGGGCAGTTTAGGCAAGGGCTGGGGCGAGAGTAAGGCGTTTTCTTAGTAAGAAAACGGTCCGGAAAATTCGAATTTTCCGCCGCCTCAGCCGAGTGTAGCGAGGGCTGGGAATGTCTCGAGCAGCCAGAAGGCAAAGGACGTGAAGGCGCCGGTGACCAGCGCGAGGCCCACGGCGATCAGAAGCGCGCCCATGATCCGTTCGATAAGCTTCAGGTGCGGCTTGATCCGGTTCATGAGCGGCATAGCCTGGCCGAGGAACATCGCGGCGAGCAGGAACGGCACGCCAAGGCCAAGCGCATAGACACCAAGCAGAGTGGTGCCGCGCGCGACGTCCCCTTCGCTTGCCGCAAGGCTCAGGATCGCACCAAGTTGCGGGCCGATGCACGGCGTCCAGCCAAAAGCAAAAGCAAGGCCGAGGACATAGGCGCCAAGCGCGCTGCCCCCCTGATCGCCTGCTTCAAGCCGCGCCTCCTGATCGAGGATCGGGATGCGGAACACGCCGAGGAAGTGCAGGCCAAAAATGATGACGACCACGCCGGCGATGCGGCTAAAGAGGATCTGGTTGCTCAGGAAGAATGCGCCAAACGCGGACGCGGTGAACCCGAGAAAGATAAATACCGTGCTGAGCCCCAATACGAAGAACAGCGCAGCCAGCGTTGCCTTGCGCCGCGCTGTCCCTTGGTCCGAGATGTCGTTCAGGCTCACGCCGCTCATATAGGCAAGGTAGGGCGGAACGATGGGCAGCACGCAGGGCGACAAAAAGCTGAGGCCCCCGGCAATCAGCGCCACCAACATGGCCGGCAATAGGCCAGCATCCATGATTTCGATCCCGAACATTCCTCCTACCTATCTCTGCCAGCGCACGCCGTCACGCGGCGTGTGGTCACAAGGCTGTGGACAGGGTGAAACATCCCGCCTATTTCGCCGCCTATGGAAGATGTTGAGCTTGATGCAACAGGGCTCTTGTGTCCCCTGCCCGTTCTCAAGGCGCGCAAGCGCTTGCAAGCGCTCGCCGTAGGCCAGCGGCTGGTTGTGCGCGCGGATGACCCGGCAGCCATCGTGGACGTGCCTCATTTCTGCGCCGAAGCAGGACACAGGCTTGTCGATACCGATCTGGACGGCGCTGTTCAGACCTATGTGATCGAAAAAGCCTGAGGCCAGATGCTAAACGCCCCGGCCTGTGACCGGGGCGTTTGTTGTTATTTCGATCCCAGCGACCACCAGCCGCGCCGCTTGGGCTTCGCCGGTTCCTCGGGGGTTTCAGCAACCGGTTCCGGCCCAGGTGCAGGCGCGGGATCGACGGCAAGTTGGGGCTCTTGCGCCGGTTCTTCTGCAGGCGCAGGCTCGGGTTCAGGCGCGTGCTCGAGCGCCGCTTCTGCTTCTTTCGCAGGTTCTGGATCGGTCGCCGCTTCCGGCTCGGGCGCGGTTTCTGCATCCGCCGTAGTATCAACCGGCTGCACTTCGACGGTCGCACTGTCGGAAGGCACGTCCGCCGCTACTGGCGCGTCGGCTTCACGACCCGCGGCCACCGCTGGCTCCGCCGTTTCTGCAGGCGGACTGACTGCGTCATCCGATTTGCTGCTGCGCCGGCGGCGTGTGCGTTTTCGCTTGGGCTTTTCGTCTTCGGCAGCGTCACCAACAGACGCGGGATCACCCGGCGCGTCTTCGGCGCTTTTCTCAGCACCTGCCTCACCGGCGGCCTCTGTGCCCTCGGTCCCAGCGTCTGCGTCGCCACCAGATTTCTTGCGGCGACGGCGGCGGCGGCGGCGCTTGGGCTTGCCGTCCGTCTCAGCCTCGCCCGCGGTCTCACCGCTGGCTTCGGCTTGCGCTTCTGCCTCCAGCGCGGCGTCGGCTTCCGCCTCGGCGTCGTCCACCTCGTCCATAATCGAGGTATCTACAGACACGACAGGCGCCTCTGTCTGCTGCACAACGCGCGTCGCCGTCTTGAACTTTTCGAGGCTGAAGTCGGGACTGACCAAATGCGGATCGCCTTCGATCCGCACCGCAAGGCCGTAGCGCCCTTCGATTTGGGCGATATGCTCGCGCTTGGAGTTCATCAGGAAGTTCGCAATCGCAACTGGCGCACGCACCAGAACCTCGCGGGAGCGGCCACGGGTGCCCTCCTCTTCGATCTGGCGCAGGATGCTGAGCGACATGTTTCCGTCCGACCGGATCAGGCCCGTGCCGTGGCAATGCGGGCACGGCTGGGTCGTGGCCTCGATCATGCCGGGGCGCAGGCGCTGGCGGGACATCTCCATCAGGCCAAAACCCGAAATCCGGCCCACCTGAATGCGGGCGCGGTCGGTCTTCAGCTTGTCCTTCATCATCTTCTCGACCTTGGCGTTGTTCTTACGCTCGTCCATGTCGATGAAGTCGATGACGATGAGGCCCGCAAGATCGCGCAGACGCAACTGACGGGCCACCTCTTCGGCGGCCTCGAGGTTGGTCTTGGTCGCGGTTTCCTCGATGGAGCCTTCCTTGGTGGCCCGGCCGGAGTTCACGTCGATGGCGACAAGGGCCTCGGTCACGCCGATCACGATATAGCCGCCCGATTTCAGCTGCACGGTCGGGTTGAACATCCCCGCGAGGTAGCTCTCCACCTGATAGCGCGCGAAAAGCGGCAGGCTTTCGCCGTAGAGTTTCACGTTCTTGGCGTGGGACGGCATGATCATCTTCATGAAGTCCTTGGCGATGCGGTAGCCGCGCTCGCCCTCCACCAGAACTTCGTCGATCTCGCGGCTGTAGAGGTCGCGGATCGAGCGTTTGATCAGGTCGCCTTCCTCATAGATCTTTGCGGGTGCGATGGACTTCAATGTCAGCTCGCGGATCTGCTCCCACAGGCGCTGAAGGTATTCGTAGTCGCGCTTGATCTCTGCCTTAGTTCGCTTGGCGCCCGCGGTGCGCACAATCAGACCGGCGCCTTGCGGCACCTCGATCTCGTTCGCGATTTCCTTGAGCTTCTTGCGGTCGGTCGCGTTGGTGATCTTGCGGGAAATGCCGCCGCCCCGGGCGGTGTTCGGCATCAGGACGCAGTAGCGACCCGCAAGGCTGAGATACGTGGTTAGTGCCGCGCCCTTGTTGCCGCGCTCTTCCTTGACGACCTGCACCAGCAGGATCTGGCGGACCTTGATGACTTCCTGGATCTTATAGCGGCGCGGGCGGGGTTTGCGCGGCGGGCGAATGTCCTCGTGATCGTCGTCGTCCGCGACCGATTCGATGCTGTCATCCTTGGCCGACGCATCCGTGCCTTTGCCGGTTTCTTCGTCATCTGCGCCATCTTCAGCCTCTGCGTCGGGGACTGCGGCAGCTTCCTCCGGCTGGGCGCTATCTGCGGCCTGCTCTTCTTCGGCGGCGGGCGTTTCGACAGGCGTTTCCGCGACGGTCTCCATTGGCGACGACGCCTCGCCCTCGGGCACATCAACCTCACCATCGTCAAGCTCGATCGTTTCCATGCCTTCCGGCTCGGCGGAAGTCACGGCGTCCGCGTCCTTTGCCTTGGCGGCACGCGACCGGCGACGCGGCTTTTTGGCGGGCTCTTCTTCTTCCTGCGCGCGCATGGCCTCGGCATAGGCGCGCTCTTCCTCCATCAGCGCCTCGCGGTCGGCGACGGGGATCTGATAATAATCCGGGTGGATTTCCGAGAACGCCAGAAAGCCGTGGCGGTTGCCGCCATAATCCACAAAAGCCGCCTGGAGCGAAGGCTCCACGCGCGTGACTTTTGCTAGATAGATATTGCCTTGAAGCTGACGCTTGTTTTCGGATTCAAAATCGAACTCCTCGACCTTGTTTCCGTCCACCACCACGACGCGGGTCTCTTCCGCGTGGGTGGCATCGATAAGCATTTTCTTTGCCATGTTGTCCGTTTGCACAGCGGCATGACTGCCCTGCCCTCCGGTGTCCCGGGTGGCGCGGCAAGTCTGGCGATGTGTCTTGTCAGGGCGAGGGACGCGGCACGCGTGGCAGTGGCGGGCGTTGCCCGGGCCTCACTGCAGCGGTGTTTTGCGCGCGTCATCGCGGTTCTTCTCCGACGCAAGACGCGCGCGGCGCGCCCCTGCATCCGTTTATCTGGCAGCGCCGTGGCGCAAGCCGGTTTGACCAAATTGGCCTGATCGGTCTGTCCGGACCTGCGGGACGTTTTGCCCGCCAGCGCCTCAGACAGCGAAACTGAACATCCAAGTCTGCGGCAAAAGCGCGAACCCGGCCAGACCAGATAATGTGTTTTGGGACGTAAATACAATACGTAATCAGGCAACATGCATAACCTCGAGGCGCGCGGGTTGACAGATCGCCAGTCGGCCCGGACAAACTGCGCAGCGACGGACCCGGGGGACCCTATGAATATCTTACGTTTTGCGCCTATCGCGCTTCTGGCTGTGACCGCCTGCGACGAGATCGCGGTTGCCGACGATCCTGATGCGCTGGCCGAGTTGCGCGGCACGCGTAGCTGCATCCGCGCGGTGCAGGCCGAAACCGGGGCCAGCGGCGCAACCGCGAACACGTCCGTGCCCGTGGTCGAGGTCAACCAGTACATCATCGATGTGCCGGGCCAAGCCTCGTGGGTGTGCTACACCAATGACGAGAATCAGGCGACCGAATTGGTCAAACTGCGCGGCCCGTCCCTGCCCGCCGCCTGAGCCGCCGCCACGCCCTGCGCGAGGGTTTCGGCCACGAGTTGACCCAATTGCGGCAGCGGTACGTCTTCGGGGCGCAGGTCAGGTATCTGCACGCCGCGGCAGCCAGCGGCCATGGCAGAGGCGATGCCGCGGTCGCTGTCCTCGAACGCCGCGCAGGCCTGCGGCGGGGCGCCAAAGGCTTCGGCGGCCATGAGGTACGGGGCCGGGTCGGGCTTGTTTGCCGGAACCTCGTCACCTGCGATGACAAAGGCGAAATGGTGATCCAGCCCGGCTGTCTTCAGCTTTGCCCGGGCCAAATGACCGCGGGTCGACGTGACAACCGCCATCTGCGCGCCCTGCCCGCTAAGCGTATCCAGCGTCTCGCGCACGGTGTCTTTGACGGGCACATGGCGCGCCATGTTCGCGCCGTGCAGCGCATACCACTCCTCCTCGAACACGGCCGCCGCGCCGCCCAGTTCGCCCTGTAGCGCGGCGCGGGTCGTCGCGACATCACTGCCCACAAGGCTGCGAAACAGCGCCTCGATCCGCGCGGGATCATGGCCGCGCGGCTCCAGCAGCGTCAGCGCGGCGTTCAGAAAGGCGCGCTCTGTGTCCAGCAGCAGGCCGTCCATGTCGAAAAGATAGGCGTCAAATATCATCATGGCCGCGGCATAACACGCCGCGGGTCCGCCGCCGCGTCACAAAGCGTTTCAGGTTGCGACAGGACCTAGAGGTAATCGGCGCGCTGGAGGCCGTATTTCGCCATCTTCTCGTTCAGCGTCCGGCGCGGCAAGCACAGCTCGTCCATCACAGCGGCGATGGAGCCCTTGTGGCGGCGCATGGTGTTGTCGATCAGCATCCGCTCGAACGCCTCGACATATTCCTTCAGCGGCTTGCCTTCGGTCGTCATGACGGGCTGCATTTCCTCGTGGTCCGACATCAGCAGCGAGGCGATGGTGCCCGACCCGCGCCGGGCCTGCAGCACCGCGCGTTCGGCGATGTTGATCAGCTGGCGCACATTGCCGGGCCATGGGGCCTGCAGCAGCTGCGCGGCCTCCTGTGCCGACACCTGCGGCGCCTCGCAGCCATATTCATCGGCGAATTGCTCGGACAGGCGGGTGAAGAGCGTCAGGATATCCTCCCCCCGCTGGCGCAAGGGCGGGACCGTGATGCGCAAGGCGGCAAGGCGGTAGAACAGATCCGGGCGCAGCGCGTCCTCGATCGTGCGCCCGGCCTCTTGCAGGTTGGCGATGGCGACAAGGCGGGTTTCCGCCGGGGTGCCCTGTTCGTTGATGACCGAAAGCAGCCGCGCCTGCGACGTCTCCGACAGCGCTTCGATGTCCTCCAGCACCAGCGTGCCGCCGCGGGCTTCCTCCACCGCGGGCAGCGCCGTATCTTCGGGCAACATGGGCCCAAAGAGCCGCTTGGCCAGTGCTTCCTCTTCATAGGCCGAACAACTGACCAGCACGAATTTCTTGCCCGCACGGCTGCCCACGGCATGCAGGGCGTGCGCAACCAGCGTCTTGCCCGTGCCGGTCTCCCCGTCGATCAGCACGTGACCGTCAGCTTGGCCAAGATCGAGGATATCCTCGCGCAACCGCTCCATGCTGGGGCTCTGGCCAATCAGCTTTTTCATCAGCTGGCCACCATCGGACAGCTCGCGGCGCAAGGCGCGGTTGTCCATCGTCAGGCGGCGGGCGTTGGTCGCCTTCTTGGCCAGATCGCTCATGCGGTCAGGGTTGAACGGCTTTTCGAGGAAATCGAACGCGCCGACCCGCATCGCCTCAACTGCCATGGGGACGTCACCATGACCTGTGATCATGATGACGGGCAGCGCGCTGTCCGATCCCATCAGCTTTTTCAGAAACTGCATCCCGTCCATGCCGGGCATCTTGATGTCCGAGATCACGATGCCGGGATAGTCTGGCCCGAGCTTTTTCAGCGCCTCCTCGGCGCTTGGGTAGGTTTCAGTGTCATACCCCGACAAGGCCAGCCATTGGCTGATCGATTGGCGCATGTCCTGTTCGTCGTCGACAATTGCGACCTTCATTGCTTGGGTCATCTGCTCTTACTCCGCCGCCTGTGATTTCGCGCCGTCCTCGTCAAGGACTGGCAATTGCATTTCAAAAACCGCGCCGCCCTGCGCGCCGTTACGTGCGGTCAGGCGCCCGCCCAGATCGCTCACGATCCCGGATGAGATCGCAAGGCCAAGGCCAACACCGTCCCCGGGCTGTTTGGTCGTGTAGAAAGGTTCGAACAACGCATCGAGATCGTCGATGCCCGGCCCGTTGTCGCGCACGGTCAGCGTAACCGTTTCACCAGCGCTCAAGATCAGATCAACGGCGGGGCGTGGATGCGCCCGGGTCGCGTCGATCGCGTTGCGCAACAGGTTTACCATGACCTGCTCGATCCGCATCCGGTCGCCCAGCACCCGCACAGGGGCATCCGGCACGATCCTGCTGATCTCCACCTGCCGCTGGCGCAACTGCGGCTCCATCATGGCCAGTGCGGAGGCAAGCGCCTCGCCCATATCCACGGGGCTGAACGTGTCAGCCCCCTTACGCGCGTAGGATTTGAGCTGGCGGGTGATCGCGCCCATGCGTTCGATCAGATCGTCGATGCGGCCAAAAGACGACAGCGCCTCGTCCGGACGGTTGCGGTTCAGCAAAAGGCGCGCCCCGGCAAGATAGGTCTTCATCGCCGCAAGCGGTTGGTTCAGTTCGTGGCTCACAGCGGCTGACATCTCGCCAAGAGCGGCCAGCTTGGAGGATTGTTCGAGCGTCTGTTCGGCCACAGCGAGGTTTTCCTGCATCCGTTCGCGTTCGGCGATTTCCCGCTGTAGACGCGCATTCAGGGCGCGCAGCTCGGCGCTTTCACGCTGGAAGAGCACCGCGCGGCCAGCAGAGCGACGATTGAGGATGTAAAAAGCCAACGCCAGCAGGATCGCGAAACCCATGATTTCAAGCGCCAGAACCCCGTTCACCCGCTCGCGTACCGACGCGTAGGTGGTGAAGGATGCAATGCGCCACCCGCGAAAGGCCACGGGCTGTTCGCGCCGCATCACCGCCTCGCCTTGCAAGTAGGCGTCGGGGGGCAGCGCCGTCCAGTCGGCCGTCGCCCGAATGGCCCGCTCAATAGCGCCTTGCGGGTCCTGCCGGGCCAGTGCGTCCGCCTCAGTCCGGCCTCGCCAGCGTGGCTCGGTCGCGAGGATGATTACACCCGTGCTGTCGGTGACAAGCACCGCGTCCGAGATACCGGCCCACGCGCGTTCAAACTGGCGCAAATCAACCTCGACAACGATCACGCCAAGCGTTTCACCGCCTGACTGGATACGGCGGGAGTAGAAAAAGCGATAGCCGCCCGCCTCCCGCTCGATCGTGGAAAAAACGGTCTGGGCACTGCGGATGGCGCTCAGAAAATAGGGCTGCGCCCGGTGCAGGGTGCCAATTGTGTTGCGATCCGTCGCCGCGACCGTGCGGCCCCCACCGTCGAGCAATTGCAACGAGGCCGCGCCGATTTCTTCGACAAAGCTCAGCAGGCGCTGGGTTGATTGCGAGTAGTCCGCCGAGTTCAACGCTCCGATCAGCGTCGGATCACGCGATAGAAGCTGCGGCACGATCTGTGCCTGCCGCATTTCGGCGCGCAAGTTACCAGCGTAAAGCGTCAGCCGAAGTTCGGCCCGGTTTTCGGTCGTTTCGGTAAAGCGGTCCGTCAGAAATCGGTTGGTGAACCAGACCGTTGCAAGCGCCAGCACAAACAACGCGGCCAGCGCGCCGCGCACGCGCCAGCTTATCGTGCTGGGAGTAAAGAGTTTGGAACCACCCGCCATGATAAGGCGTAAGATACGGCGCGCAGGGCGCCAAGGGAAGTCACGCCGCTGTCAGTGCCCCGGCCAGCGCGCGGAAAAGCGCCGCCCCATCGGTCCCGCCATGGCCGATATCCGCCGCCCGTTCAGGATGAGGCATCATGCCAAGCACGCGCCGGTTTTCCGACAGGATGCCGGCAATGTCCTGTAGAGAGCCGTTCGGGTTGTCCGTATAGCGGAACGCGATGCGGTCCTCAGCCTCCAACCTGTCAAGTGTGGCGCCGTCGGCGAAATAGTTTCCATCATGATGTGCGATCGGAATGTCAATCAGATCGCCCGCATTGTAGCCTTCGGTAAAGATGCTCGAGGACGTCTCGACCCGCAGGCCCACAGTTCTGCAGATGTAGTGCAGGCCTGCATTGCGCAGCAGCGCGCCGGGCAGCAGCCCGGTTTCGGTCAGTACCTGAAACCCGTTGCAGATACCCATAGCATAGCCGCCCCGCTCCACATGCGCCTTCAGCGCGCCGCAGATAGGTGAATTGGCCGCAATCGCCCCGCAACGCAGGTAGTCGCCATAAGAAAAGCCGCCTGGCACACCAACGATGTCCGTGCCCGCGGGCAACTCGGTATCCTTGTGCCAGACCATCTCGACCTCGGCGCCTGCAGCGCGGAAGGCCACGGCAAGATCGCGGTCACAGTTCGATCCGGGAAAAACGAGGACGGCAGCTTTCATCGGCGGGCTCCTGACAGATGACAGCGGTTTAGGCGAAACGATGGCCACAAGAAAGGCGCTTTCTTGCAAAGAAAGCGAACCGGAACCCGACACGGGTTCCGCGTGCTCAGCGGCTGAAGTCGGTGATCACGGCCACACCGGGCGGTGCCGGACCGTCAAAGAGCGCAAGCTCTGCGCTGGCGTCGCTCAGCGCCACTCGGCGCGCGATCATGGGCGACAGGTCGAGGCCTGTTGCCGCGATAAACTCCAGCAGCGACGGGTAGCGATGCGCGGGCATGCCGCGGGTGCCAAAGATCGCCAACTGGCCGGAATACAGCGCATCCCACGGCAGCTCCATCCGCGTATGTTCCCCAGCCGGCATGCCGACCTGCACCATTCGGCCCAGCTTGCGGCAGGACTTCATCGCGTTTTCGGTGGTGATCGGCAGGCCCAGCGCCTCGACCGCCACATCGACCCCGCCGCGCGTTGCCTCGCGCATCATCTGAGCCCCATCTCCGTTGGAGACGTTGAGCACCACCTCCGCGCCCAGTTCCCGGGCAAAGGTCAGCTTTTCCGGCACCACGTCCGCCACCGCCACCCGTGCGCCCATGGCCCGGCCCAGCATCAACGCCGCGATACCAATGCCGCCTGCCCCCCAAATGCCCAGCCATTCACCCGGCTGCAGGCCCGCGCGCCCTGTCAGCGCGTGCCACGCGGTTGTCACCCGGCATCCCAGCGCGGCGGCCAATTCCGGCGCCATGTCTTCGGGCAGTCGCGTCAGGTTGGCGTCGGCGTGCGGGACGGCAACGAATTCGGCAAAGGCGCCGGGGATGGTAAAGCCCGGCACAGCCTGATCGCCGCAGATGGTGCTGTTGCCGGCCCGGCAGTCACCACAGCGGCCGCAAGCGAGGATGAACGGCGCGATCACCCGGTCGCCGGATCGCCAATTGGTGACGTCTTTGCCCACCGCCACGACCCGGCCGCAAAACTCGTGCCCCAGCACATGTGGCAAGGCAACGTCCGGGTCCGCACCGGTCCATGCGTGCCAGTCAGAGCGGCAAACCCCGCAGGCCAACACCTCGATCACAACGCCGTCCGGCGGGCAGTCCGGGTCGGGCAGCGTGGCAAGGGAAAGAGGGGCGCGAAAAGCAGTAAGGTGCGCAGCGCGCATGGCGGTCTCCGGCTGGTGTTTAGCCCAGCCTAGAGACCCAAGGCGCAGCGGAAAACACCCGCATGCGACACCGCCGTGTGCGCAGGCGACCTAAAGCCAGTTGCCCATAATGATGAATGCCGACCAGAAATACGGATGCGCAAAGCCCTGCGGCGGCACCGCGGTTTCAGGCTCCAGCGCTTCGGCAGCTCGCTGAGCCAGCAGGATCGTCGTCTCGCCCCCGTCCAGCATTTCGATCTGCGCCCGGCGCAGCGCCTCGGCCTTGTCCAGCCCATCCGCGTAAAGACCGTCGTAGAAGTCGTGCATAAGGATCGGGGTGGCCGCATCCGCCACTGGCCAGAGCGAAGCCATCACCGCGCTCGCCCCCTTTTGCAGGGCCGCAACGCCGATCCCGTCAATCTCGGACCCGTCACCACTGCCCACGGCAGTCTGACACGCGCTGAGTGTCAAAAGATCCACGCCCTTGAGGTTGAACCGGCGCGAGCTGAAGCGAGACAGAGGCAATTCCGAGCCGTCACCAAGTAGCAGGAACGAATCGTCCACCTGCCCCGGCCGCAGCGCAAAATGGCTGGCGATATGCAGCACGCCCGGGTTGCTGCGCAAAACGCGGCTGAGCGCCGCCTCATCAAACCCCTCGTCCAACGCCGTGTGCCCGCCCAGCACGCCAAGGCCGTCACCGGCATCGAACAGCGCCTCGATCTCGAACCCCGCGCCTGGCAGAGCCGAGAAGTTGCCATGGGCCTGCGTGACGGCAAAACCCGCGGCATTCCCGCGATCACGGTCCGGAACGGCGAAGTTCGCCGGCACGGCGGCGACATATTGCGTAAAGGCAAAATCGCGCACGGCGTACCCGGTCCCGTCATGTAGCGCCGCGAAGGGCACATAGCGAATGACATCGCCCGCATTCAGCATGACCACCTCTGTCCCCGCGGTCTGCAGCGCGCCCAGAACCGGCGCCAAGAGCAGCGCATGAAGGCCCTGCATGTGCCGCTCCACATTCGGGTCGATCCGCTCGATCGCCTTCAGCGCCTCGAACACCTGAGCGCGCAGATCGGCCCGCGCAATCGGCACGGTTTCGTGCACGGTTGTCCCGGGCAGCGTCAGGAAGAGGTGCAGGCTGTCCTCAAGAACGGCCAGTTGCAAGATCGCGGTGGGGCGTTCCTTTTCCTCGAGGATACGCTGATACGTGCCTGTCGCGTCGAAGGCGGCTTCGAACCCCTTGCGGTCGCCCACATCCACCTTGGCGAGAAATTCGTCGACCGAAGCAAGGAATGCGTCCTCGGCGGCGACCAACGCCTCGTCGAGCAGAAACAGCTGCGCGTCCTGTTCGGCGGTTGGCGTGGACCCAGCCTCTGCCAGCAGCGCATCGTAAAGCCGGGCGGCCGCGACCGGTGCGGCGGCCAGTGCGCGCAGCTTTTCGTCCTCGCTCCGCTCCGTGTCGGTCAGGACCGCGCGGGTTTCGGTCAACACCGCGCTGCCGTCGCGCTTGAGAAAATCAAACGCCTCCTGCTCCTTTTCCATGTTCAGCACGGCCTGCGCTTCGGAAAAACGGCCTTCGGCAATGAGCAGGCTTGCGAGCTCTTTATACAGCCCGCTCCAGCGGTCGCGCAGGGCTTGAACCTCGGCATCGGCAAAGCCCGAATTGCGCGACCGGATCTCTTGCTGCGCGTTCACGGCCATCTTGCCAAAAAGGATCGCGCGGTCCACATCGCCCTGGTCCGCGGCCACCTTGCGCAGCACCTGAAACGTCCAGCGCTGCTGCTCGAGGCTCAGCTCGGGATAGGCTGCGAGGTAGGGCACAACGGACATCGCAAGGGTGCGCGCCCGCTCTAGCTCGCCCAGGTCATAGGCCAGAAGGGCGTTGTTCATCTTCGACACGGCGTCAAGCAGCGAGTAGCGCGGGAAATGCTTTTCTGCGAGCGGCATCCCGGCATCAAACCAGATGTCCGCTTCCTCGTAACGGCCCGCGTACCAGAGCGTCGTGGCAAGGTTCAGCATTCCGGCAGCGGTAAAGATGCTGTCCCGCCCGGTATGCTGAATGGCAAGCTGCAGGCCCTCCTTGCGCTGCTCAACCGCCTCGTCATAGGCCGCCATCAGCGTCAGCGCATAGGTGCGGCTGCCATGCGTGTCGAGCGCGCTTTCCAGATAGGCATGCTCTCCGGTCTCCTCATAAAGCGTGGTAAAGATGTCCAGCGCTTCCGAATGCCACGTGAGCGCTTCTTCCGGCAACGCCATCTGGACATGCAGCGTGCCGCCGATATTGTAGCACCAGCCAAGATAGGCCCGCGGCGCGACCTCTTCGGCGCCTTCCAGATCAGCGCAGATCTGGATCCACCCGATTGCATCGTCGAAGTCTTGCCGCGCGACAAGGCGGTTTGCCATGTTCGTTGCGGTGGCTGCCATGCCATGCACGCTGCCATCGGCCTTGAACTCTGCGTACATCCATTCAAGCCAGTCCCGCGCGTCGGCCCATTCCTCCTCGGTCAGGGCATCCTTGTTCAGAACGGGCAACACATAAGAAAAGGCGGCGTAAGCATCGCCGGAAGCCGCGGCCTCATATTGCGCCGCGTTGGCGCCCTCCAAACGCGGATACTCGAATGCCATCCCCGGCATAGCCCAAAGCAGAGCAAGAGTGAAAACGGCAAGCCTTCCAATACGCACGGCACACCTCCGGTCAAATGAATGGCCGCGATGGTAGCGCGCGCTGGCAGCGCTGCAAAGTGACAAGTGCCGTCAGAAAAGGCCTAGCCCAGATCGATCCGGTAGCTTTCGATGACCGTGTTCGCGAGCAGCTTTTCGCACATCTCGATCACCTGCGCCTCGGTCGTGCCATCTGCAAGCTCCAGCTCGATCACCTTGCCTTGCCGCACGCCGCCGACCCCGTCAAAGCCGAGCGCTCCAAGCGCATGGCGTATGGCCTCGCCCTGCGGATCCAGAACGCCGGTTTTCAGCATGACAGTCACTGTAGCCTTCATTTTGTCCTCTTGCACCGCACGGGCGTCGCGCGGCCTTTCTTCTTCACTTGGCCAAGAAAACTCCCGCCGGAGGCTCCCACTGGTGCCACAAGCGCTAATTTCTCAGTTGATTAGCGTCGGCTTGCCCAAGGGCGCGGCATTCTTCGGCATCACGCCAAGGCGGCGCGCGACCTCTGTATAGGCATCGGCGAGGTTGCCCAGATCGCGCCGGAACACGTCCTTGTCCAGCTTCTGGCCCGTCTCCATGTCCCACAGGCGGCAGCTGTCGGGGCTGATCTCGTCCGCAACGATCAGGCGCTGAAAATCGCCGTCATAGACGCGGCCAATCTCGATCTTGAAGTCAACCAGCTTGATGCCAACCGCGAGCATGACGCCCGACATGAAGTCATTCACCCGCAGCGCAAGGCTCAGGATGTCGTCCATGTCCTGCTGGCTAGCCCAGCCAAAGGCGGCGATATGCTCTTCGGTGACCAGCGGATCGCCCAGCCCGTCGTCCTTGTAGCAATATTCGACGATCGGGCGCGGCAGCTGCGTGCCCTCTTCGATGCCAAGGCGCTGCGACAGGCTCCCGGCGGCGTAGTTGCGCACAATGACTTCAAGCGGGATAATCTCGCAGGCGCGGACAAGCTGTTCACGCATGTTCAGGCGGCGCATGAAATGGGTTGGCACGCCGATCTGGTTCAGGCCGGTCATGAAAAACTCGCTCAGGCGGTTATTCAGCACACCCTTGCCTTCGATCACGTCCTTCTTTTGCGCGTTGAACGCGGTCGCATCATCCTTGAAGTATTGCACGATCGTGCCCGGTTCGGGGCCTTCGTAAAGAATCTTGGCCTTGCCTTCGTAGATTTTCTTGCGCCGCGCCATGGTGGGGGCCTTTCGCGTGAGGTCGCCCGGAGGCCGGGCGCAAAGAGCATACCCCGCGGAGGGCGCGGGTGGCGCACCTTTAGTCCAAGCGCGTCCCCTTGCCAAGCGCAGCTATCTGTCTCGGCATCTGAGGGTCCGCCGCTTGAAAAAGCACCTGTCCGGGCGGCTCCGCTTCGACTTGCGCGCCGGGACAAAAGGCCAGTATCCGCTCGCTTTGCTCTTGTTTGGATTGTCGGCGGCCTGCGAGCCGCAACGCGCGCGCAAAGTCGCTATGCGAGCGCGCCGGTTTAGCGAACGATTTATCCTATACATGCGCCGCCACGGTTCTTATCTGTCAATCAGCAGATGACATCGCACTATTGGAGACCCAAATGAGCACCTTCGACGATCGCGAAAACGCCTTCGAAAACAAGTACGCCCACGACGCAGAGATGCAGTTCAAGGCAGAAGCGCGCCGCAACAAGCTGCTTGGCCTCTGGGCGGCAGAGCTGATGGGCAAAACCGGCGACGCGGCTGCTGACTACGCCAAAGAAGTCGTCAAGGCCGATTTCGAGGAAGCCGGGCACGAGGATGTCTACCGCAAGGTCGCGGGCGATTTGGGTGACAAGGCAGACGAGGCTACGATCCGTGCCAAGATGGCTGAACTCATGGCAGAAGCCAAAGCCCAAATCATGTCCGAGGTCGGGTGAGCCGTAAGACGTCTCGAACCCTTTAAATTTATAAGAATTCGCGGGCCGGCGTTAACGGCCCGCTGACCCGCCTCTCCTAAGGTGACCTGTAGCAAAGACGCGGGGGTCACATGGCAACGACAACGGCAAAAGGCTTTTTGCGCGCGCATCTGCTGCGCGGCGTGCCTCCCGCGATCATTCTCGCGCTTTGCGCTGTTTGGCTCGCGCCTTACCTCACGCCTGCGACGCTCAGCACGATTGCCGCCCAAGTGTCAGGCATATCGCTTGGTGCTTGGGGTCTCGCGCTGACCGCAACGGCTTGCAGCTTTTGGGCGGTCGGCCGTTATGATGCCATCGCACACCGTCATCTGCGCACTGGCGTTAATCCGGGCGCGGCGCGCTTGGGCGGCAGCGCAGCTATTGCGTTGGGCCAGACACTTGGCCTCGGCGTGGTCACGGGCGCACTTGTTCGGTGGCGGATCTTTTCCGACCTTAACCTTGGAACAGCGGCCGCCCTTTCAGCCTTCGTGTCGGTGAGTTTCGTGGGCGCGTGGGGATTGGTCACGGCCCTTGCCTGCCTGCTGCTGCCCAGCCCGGGATGGACGTTTTGGCCAGCCGTCGTAGGGATCGTCCTAAGCTGCACGGGTGTCTGGGCGGCGTTTCGCCACCCGGTCTTGAGATGGAGACGTTGGTCGTTTCATGCACCAACGCTTAAGGCAATGGGTGCGATGGCCTTACTGGCGGCGCTTGATACCGGTTTTGCAGCGCTGGCGCTCTTTGTCTTGCTCCCCGCTGGGGCAGAGATTGCGTTTGGCGCGCTTTTGCCGCTCTTTCTGCTGGCGCTTGGCGCGGCGCTGATCTCGAACACCCCGGGCGGCGTCGGCCCGTTCGAGCTGATGCTTCTTACGCTCCTGCCAGCCGTGCCAGAGGCGCAAGTGCTGGGCAGCATCGTTGCCTTTCGAATGGTCTATTACGCCATGCCAGCGCTTTTGGCCCTGGTGGCGCTGATCCGGCCCCTGCCCGCGCACCCGTCATCGGTCGCGGTGCCTCATGCTGGTTTGCTTGCGCAAGCCTCCCGGGCCGAGCTTGGCATCATCCGGCAGAACGGAGGTGCGCTCCTGGCCAGCGATGACGGCTGCATCGCCACGTGGCAAACCGGGCAAACGCTGACAGCGCTGTTTGATCCAGTGCGTGGAACGCCGGCGTCGGCCCTTGCCGCGCTTACCCATGCCGCTTCAGCAACAAACCGGCTGCCCGTCATCTATAAATGCAGACGTTCGGTTGCCGCCGCTGCGCGCCGCGCAGGCTGGTCTGTGCTACACAGCGCGGACGAAGCGATGGTGCACACGGCCGGGTTTGATCTTGCACGTCCCGCTTTGCGTACCCTGCGGCGCAAACTGCGCGGGGCGGCGAAATCTGGTGTTGTAATACGGATGGACGTGGCGCCCACCAACCCACATCTCGCGGTGCTTGATCGCGAATGGCAGGACCGGAACGGGCCTGCCCGCGGGGGTACAATGGGCCGGTTTAATCCGGCTTACATCGCCCATCAAATGCTGTGTGTTGCGGAAGTGAATGGCATTCCGGTTGCCTTTGTCACCTTTCACCGCAGTACGCAGGAATGGTGCCTTGACCTGATGCGGGGGGGCGCTGCGGCCCCCGCCGGCACGATGCATGCACTCGTCCATAGCGGGATCGAGGCGGCAGCCGCAGCAGGGGTGCCGCGCGTGAGCCTTGCGGCCAACATCGCCTGCCCCAACCCCCAAAGCGCGATCTGGCGCGCTATTACCTTTCGTGCAGTGGCGCACAGCCAAGATGCTGGCCTGCGCCAGTTCAAGTCCAGTTTTGCGCCGACATGGACGCCACGATACGTTGCCGCGCAAGGCGCGTTTTCGCTCGTCCTCGCTCTGATCGACATCGCGCGCGAGGTGCATTTCCCGGACCCTGTTGCGCCCCTCGACATGCATGGCGCGCATAAACATGTTGATGATTATGAATTGGCTTCAGAAACGGCAGCGTGAGACACTCATGCCAGTATTGAAAGGGATCCGATGACAAATCCGCTTATCAGCCTTCTGAACGAACGCGGCACGCTGCTGGCCGACGGCGCCACCGGCACGAACCTCTTTGCGGCGGGTCTCGAAGCAGGCGATGCGCCAGAGCTGTGGAACGAAGCACACCCGGACCGCATCGCGGCGCTCTACCGCGGTGCGACCGATAACGGGTCGGACATCTTCCTGACCAACTCGTTTGGCGCGAACGCGGCGCGGCTCAAATTGCACGGCGCGGAAAAGGACACCCATCGCCTTGCCCGCATCAGCGCCGAAATTGGACGCGAGGTTGCCGACACGGTCGGGCGCAAGGTGATCGTCGCGGGCTCAGTCGGCCCGACCGGCGAAATCATGGAGCCTGTGGGCGCGCTCTCCCACACGCTGGCGGTCGAGATGTTCCACGAAGCCGCCGATGGCCTGAAGAGCGGCGGGGCCGATATCGGCTGGCTTGAAACCATCTCAGCGCCCGAAGAATTCGCCGCCGCCGCCGAAGGCTTTGACCGCGCAGGTCTCGACTGGGTGGGCACCATGAGCTTTGACACCGCCGGGCGCACCATGATGGGCGTCACAAGCACGGCCCTTGCGGCTCAGGTGAGCGAGATGGCCACCCCGCCGCTCGCTTTCGGCGCCAATTGCGGCACCGGTGCCTCCGATCTCGTGCGTACGATCCTCGGTTTTGCCGCGACCGGCACCGAACGGCCCATCATTGCAAAGGCCAACGCAGGCATTCCGCAATATGTAGACGGCGAAATTCACTACAATGGCACGCCCGAGCTTATGGCGGATTATGCAGAACTGGTGCGCAACGCCGGTGCGCGCATCATCGGCGGATGCTGCGGCACGCTGCCGTTGCATCTGCGCCATATGCGCGAGGCGCTGGACACACGCCCGATCGGTGCGGCGCCGACGCTTGATGAGGTCGCCTCCCGGCTTGGTGCGTTCAGCTCGGATAGCGATGGCACAGGCGACAGCTGCTGCGGCGCCCCCAAGCGCGCGCGCCGGGGCCGTCGCCGCGCGGCGTGACGCTACAGCAATTGCAACTGGCCGCCGGGGGGAACCGGTGGGCGGAACACATCGGTGCGCATCGGGTGCAGGCGTGTGCGCAGACCAAGCCGCCGCACCGCCACATCGAACCGCGCCGCGATCATCTCGGCGTAAGGCCCCTCCCCCCGCATCCGCGTGTGCCAGCGCGCATCATAGTCCTGACCGCCATGCATCTCTCGCAGCCGTGCCATCACCCGCGCCGCCCGATCGGGATAAGCCGCTTCCAGCCACTCGCGCCACAGCCCCGACACCTCGCGCGGCAGGCGCAGCATGATCCAGCTTGCCGAGCGTGCACCGGCCTTTTTCCCTGCGTACAGAATGGCTTCAAGCTCGGGATCCGTCAGCGCCGGCACCAATGGGGCGGCCATCACCCGCACGGGAATTCCAGCACGCGCCAAGCGTTCGATGGTTTTCAGACGGCGCGCAGGCAATGGCACGCGCGGCTCCATCGCGCGCGACAGGCCCGCATCGAGGGTGGTGACCGAGATGCCAACTCGGCACAGCCCCCGGCGGGCCATGTCAGACAGGATGTCGATGTCCCGTTCGATCAGCGCGCCCTTGGTCACGATGGCCACCGGGTGTCCCGTACGCTGCAGTACGGAAAGGCAGGCGCGCGTGATGCCGTATGTTGCCTCGATCGGTTGGTAGGGGTCGGTATTGGTGCCCATCGCAAGCGGCGCCACACGGTAGCGTTTGGCGGCCAATTCCCGTTCCAACACCTCGGGCGCGTCGGGGCGTGCGGTCAGCCGCGTTTCAAAATCCAGACCCGGCGACAGACCCAGATAGGCGTGGCTGGGGCGCGCGAAGCAATAAACGCAGCCATGCTCGCACCCGCGGTAGACGTTGATCGACCTGTCAAAGGGCAAATCGGGCGACTTGTTGTAAGTGATCACGCTGCGTGGCCGCTCAACCCGAACTTCGGTGCGCAAGGGCGGCAAATCAGCATCGGGCGCCCACCCGTCATCGACCGCTTCCCGATCAAGCGCTTCGAACCGCCCGGCGGCATTACTGCGCGCGCCCCGCCCGCGCGCCCGTTCGATATATCCGCGTGTCGCCATGGGCACAGATTAGAACATTTGCAGAACATCACAAGTTCACAATCGCGCAAACGGACATGGCGCGTCGCGCACCGCGCGGCTCATGTCGTTATTTCGACAGTAGATTGCAGCACACCACGGCACACATCATGCAAGACACGCCCACCTGTGGCAGCCCTGAAAAGGACGGACAATGGCAGACGAAGACGACATCATCCTCTCCGAACTCGACGATGAGGAACTGGTCCAACAGATGTTCGACGACCTTTACGACGGTCTCAAGGAAGAGATTGAGGAAGGCGTCAACATCCTTCTTGAACGCGGCTGGGCACCTTACGACATCCTGACCAAGGCGCTTGTCGGCGGTATGACGATTGTCGGCGCTGACTTCCGCGATGGCATCCTGTTCGTGCCCGAGGTTCTGCTGGCCGCCAACGCGATGAAGGGCGGCATGGCCATTCTCAAGCCGCTGCTGGCCGAAACCGGCGCGCCGCGCGTGGGCAAAATGGTGATCGGCACCGTGAAGGGCGACATCCACGACATCGGCAAGAACCTTGTGTCGATGATGATGGAAGGCGCGGGCTTTGAGGTGGTCGATCTGGGGATCAACAACCCGGTTGAGAACTACATGGAAGCGCTGGAGACCGAAGAGCCGGACATCCTCGGCATGTCGGCCCTTCTGACCACGACAATGCCCTACATGAAGGTTGTAATCGACACGATGGTCGAACAGGGCAAGCGCGACGACTACATCGTGCTGGTCGGCGGCGCACCGCTGAACGAAGAGTTCGGGAAGGCCATCGGTGCCGACGCCTATTGCCGCGATGCCGCTGTTGCGGTCGAAACCGCCAAGGAATTTGTCGCCCGCAAGCACAACCAGATGGCCGCGGGATGACCCTTCCCTCGGATGAGGGACTGACGGAAAGCGGCCTCGCCCCGACCGGGCGGGGCCGCGTGCTTTTGATTGCTTGCGGTGCGCTCGCGCGCGAGATCCTGGCGCTAAAGAAGATGAACGGGTGGAGTCATTTGGACCTGACCTGCCTTCCCGCCAAATACCACCTCTACCCCGAAAAGATCACCGACGAGGTGCGCAAAGCGGTCTCAAAACACCGCACGGACTACGCGGATATTTTCGTCGTCTACGCTGATTGCGGAACGGGGGGCCTGCTGGAGGCTGCTTGCGCGGAGATGGGCGTGCAGATGATCCCGGGCCCCCATTGCTACAGCTTTTTCGAAGGCAACGAGCGTTTCGCGGAAATTGCCGAGGACGAGATCACGACGTTCTATCTGACCGATTTTCTCGTCCGGCAGTTCGAAGCGTTCATCCTCAAACCAATGGGCCTCGACCGCCACCCAGAGCTGCGGGACATGTATTTCGGCAACTACACCAAGCTGGTCTACCAGGCGCAAACCGACGATCCGGCGCTGACAGAAAAGGCGCAAGCGGCGGCTGAAACCCTTGGGCTTGCGTTTGAGCGGCGCTTTACCGGGTATGGCGATCTGTCCACCACGCTTGGCGCTTTGCAACGCCCTGCGTCACGATAAGGTGAGACGGCGTGCATTGTTGCGCCTGACCCTTCCACGCTAGCGATGCCCAACAACGGCAGCTGCAGGAAGGCCCCCACATGAAACACGAGATCGTAAAGACCTATTACGGCGAGACGCTGCAATCCTCCGCTGATCTGCAGACAGATGCCTGTTGCACCGACGAGGCGATGCCCGAGTGGCTGAAACCCGTCCTGTCGAAAGTGCATGACGAGGTCATGATGCGCTACTACGGCTGCGGGCTGATTGCGCCGGAGGCGCTGTCAGGTGCGCGCATTCTCGACCTCGGCTGCGGAACGGGGCGCGACGTCTATGCGCTCAGCGCGCTGGTTGGGCCAAAAGGCGAGGTCGTCGGCGTCGACATGACCGATGCCCAGCTTGATGTGGCCCGGGCCCACCAAGACTACCACCGAGAGGTGTTTGGCCTGCCGCATATCAACACCGCATTCCACAAAGGGCTCATTGAAAACCTTGGCGATTTGGGGCTTGAGCCGGGCTCGTTCGACGTTGTGGTGTCCAATTGCGTCGTGAACCTGGCCGAAGACAAGGGGGCGGTTCTGCGCGGGGTTTACGACCTGCTCAAACCGGGCGGGGAGATGTATTTTTCGGACGTCTACGCCAGCCGCCGCATCCCGCAAGCGCTGCGGGACGATGATGTGCTTTATGGCGAGTGTTTGTCGGGGGCGCTGTATATCAACGACTTTTTGCGCCTTGCGCGCGAGACAGGTTTTGACGACCCGCGCCAGGTGAAGGCGCGGCCTCTGACCATTCAGAACCCCGCGCTGGCTGCCAAGCTGGCACAGATCGGTTTTTCCTCGCGCACCTATCGCCTCTTCAAGCTCGAGGGGCTTGAGCCGCTCTGCGAAGATTACGGGCAAGCCGTGATCTACAAAGGGACCATCGAACACGCGCCGGATGCTTTCATGCTGGACGACCACCACATGATCGAGACGGGCAAGGTCTTTTCGGTCTGCGGGAACACCTGGAAGATGCTGCGCGAGACGCGGCTGGCCCCGCATTTCGATTTCATCGGCGACTTTTCGACCCATTATGGCGTGTTTGACGGCTGTGCGCCGGGCGATCCTGCCCCGCAAGAGCTTGTGAGCTGCTGCTAGGCCAAATCTTCAAGATTTGGCACGGGCCGATCCTTTGAAGGATCGGCTACCCAGCCGTGACCTCTTGAATGCGCTGGATCATGGCCCGGAGCCCGTTTGACCGCTGCGCCGAGAGGTGATCGTTCAGGCCCAGCCGGGCCATCTCGGCCCGCGCATCCACCGCGCCGACCTCGGCCACGGGCAGGTCGTTGTAGAGGCGCCGCAGCACCGCGATCAGCCCGCGCACGATCATCGCGTCGCTGTCCCCGTCAAAGCGGAACGTGCCCGCCTCGATCTGCGGATGCAGCCAGACCTGGCTGGCGCAGCCATCCACCTTGGTCGCTTGCACCTTCAGCGCATCGTCCAGCGGGTCCATCGCCTTGCCCAGCTCGATCACGTGGCGGTACCGGTCTTCCCAGTCCTCCAGAAACTCGAAATCCTCTACGATCTCTTCGAAATCGGGCTGTGCCATTGGGTGCGCCTTTCCTTGGTGTGCCTGAGGTAATCGGCCCGCCGCCTTGCGTCCAGTGCGACCTTTTCAACGCTGCAAAGCACTGCTACCAACAGGCAAACGACGAAAGGCCAAGCCCGTGATGCGCCCTCTGACAGTTATCGTGATTGCAAGCCTCGTCCTCGGGGCCTGTGGGCTCCGCGAAAGCCGCGTTAACCCGTTCAACTGGTTTGGTAATTCGCGCTCGGAGCCGCGTCAGGTTGCAGTACCGGCAGAGGCGGCAAACCCACTGATCCCGCGACAGCGCCAAGGCATCTTTGCCCGGCAGCGCGCGCTGGAGGCCATCTATACCGGAACGCCTGTTGCTGTTGTCAGCGATATGCGCGTTGAGCGGGTGCCGGGCGGCGCGATTATCCGAGCGACGGGCGTGGATCAATTTCAGGGTCTGTTTGACGTGCAGCTCACCCCCGAAAATGATGGCGAGGCGGTGGACGGCGTGCTGTCGTATCGGCTTGAAGCACGCCGGCCGGACAACGCGCGGCCCGGCGGGCCGGAGGCCACTCGCCGCGTGACCGCCGCGCTCGCGCTCACTGATCAGGAGTTGCGGGGCGTGCGCACGATCCGCGTTGCGGGGGTTGAAAATGTCCGAAGCTCACGGCGACGCTAAAGCGATACGATCCTAACCTTTTGGCCCTCGGTGGCCAGCGCGACCTTGCCCTCGCACAGACGCAGCGCATCCTCACCAAACACCTCATGACGCCAGCCGGACAGGGCGGGCACGTCGCGCATTCCTGCAGCCAAGGCATCAAGGTCCGCCGCCGAAGCGATCAGCTTGGCCGCGACACCCTCCTGTTCGGTTTTTGCTTTGAGAAGCACGCGCAACAGGTCGGCGATCGCCGGGTTCACTTGTAGCTTTTCGCGGCCCACGACGGGTTTCGGTGCGTCTTCTGGCGGCACGTCCAGCCCCCGGGCCACAGCATCCAGGATGCCTTGCGCGATATCGCCCCGGCGCGCCTCGCGCAGCAAGAGGCGCGAACGGCCCAGATCGTCTAGGTTGGTCGGTTTGTTCGAGGCCAGCTCGACCAGTGCGTCGTCCTTGTAGATCCGGTTGCGAGGGATGTTCCGGCTTTGCGCCAGCTCCTCTCGGAAGGCCGCCAGCTCGCGCACCACGGACAGGAACTTGGGCGAGGACGAGCGTGTCTTGATCCGCCGCCAGGCCTCGCGCGGCTCGGTCGTGTAGGTGTCCGGGCTCAGCAGAGTGCCCAGTTCCTCGCGCACCCAGCGCGCGCGGCCGGTCTTTTCCAGCTCGGCCGCGAGGTATTCGTAGATCACGCGCAGATGGGTGACATCCGCCAGCGCGTAGGTTTTTTGCGCCTTGGACAAGGGACGCCGGGACCAGTCGGTAAAGCGCGATGATTTATCAAGGTTGGCCTTGGCGATCTTGCGCACCAGCGTCTCGTAGCCAACCTGCTCGCCAAAGCCGCAGACCATCGCGGCGACCTGGGTGTCAAACAAGGGCTGCGGAAAGACCCCGGCATCGACAAAGAAGATCTCCAGATCCTGCCGCGCGGCATGGAACACCTTGACTACGCTCTCATCTCGGAAAAGCGTGTAAAGCGGCTCCAAGGACAGCCCATCGGCCAACGGATCGACCAGAACTGCCCCCTCATCGCCCGACCCGGGCATGGCAAGCTGCACCAGGCACAGTTTCGAATAATACGTCCGCTCACGCAGGAATTCGGTATCGACAGTGACGTAGGGGTGCTTGGCCGCGGCCTCGCAAAAGGCAGCCAGTTCGGCGGTCGTGGTCAGGGTCTGCATTCTGCGCCCGCGTTCTTGTTGTTATCGCGCCTTCCTACACCAGACCTGCCCCAAGCACCAGCCACGGTCACAGGTCGATGCGCCCCGTCTCTCCGGCAGCAAAGCGGCGCAGCACGGCCGGGTAAAGCTGATGTTCCAACACAAGCACTTCCCGCGCAAGCGTCTGCGGGGTTGCGCCAGCGGGAACGCTAAGGCGGGCCTGACCCAGGATTGGGCCGTCGTCCAATTCGGGTGTTACAAGATGGACGGTGCAGCCATGTTCTTGATCGCCCGCCTCAAGCGCGCGTGCATGTGTGTGCAGGCCGCGGTATTTCGGCAGCAGCGAGGGATGGATATTTAACATACGACCCTGCCACGGCGTCACGAAACCGGCGGTCAGCACCCGCATGAAACCGGCAAGGCAAATAATATCCGGGGCATAAGGTGCGAGGGCGTCCGTTATCGCAGCCTCAAAACCTGCGCGATCCGAGCCAAAGGGGCGATGATCGACAACCTCGGTTGCGATCCCCTGCCCCTCCGCCCAAGTGATACCACCGGCATCGGCGGCATTGGAGAAGACGACTGCTGGTTCCGCACCGTGCCCCGGGCGCGCCATGTCCTGGACCAGCGCGCGCATGTTCGATCCGCCGCCAGAGACAAAAATCGCGACCCGCTTGGTCACATCAGGCTGCCACTATAGGTCACGCCGTCTTGCGCGCGGATCGTTCCGCACACCCAGGCTGTCTCTCCTGCCGCCGCGAGGATGCCAACGGCCGCATCTGCAGCTTCGGCAGGCACCACGGCGACCATGCCCACCCCGCAATTGAAGGTCTTGAGCATTTCCGCCATTTCGACACCGCCCGCGCGCGCGAGGTAGGCGAAGATTGGCGGCAGCTCCCAACTGTTCAGATCGACATGCGCGCCAAGGCCCTCTGGCATGACGCGCGGCAGGTTTTCGGTCAGCCCGCCGCCCGTAATGTGCGCCACGCCCCGTAGCTGCCCGCCGCGCAGCAGATCAAGCACCGGACGGACATAGATCCGCGTCGGGGTCAAAAGCTCCGCACCCAAGCTGCGCCCGTCTGCAAACTCTGTGGCCCATGTCTTGCCATCTGCCTCGACGATGCGCCGAACCAGCGAATAGCCGTTCGAATGCACACCATTAGACGCCAGAGCGATCAGCGCGTCGCCCTCGGCCACGCCATCGGGCAGCGCGCCACCCCGCTCCATCGCGCCGACGGCAAATCCCGCAAGGTCAAAGTCGCCCGCCGGGTACATGCCCGGCATTTCCGCAGTCTCGCCGCCGATCAGTGCACAGCCAGCGGTCTCGCAGCCCTTGGCGATGCCTTCAATCACAGCGGCGGCTGCGTCCAGTTCAAGCTTACCGGTCGCGAAATAGTCGAGGAAAAACAACGGCTCGGCGCCTTGGCAGACAAGATCATTCACGCACATGGCAACAAGATCGATGCCAACGCCATCCACGATCCCGGTATCAATGGCAATCCGCAACTTGGTTCCAACCCCATCAGTTGCAGCCACCAGCACCGGGTCGCTGTAGCCAGCCGCCTTCAGGTCAAACAGCCCGCCGAAACCGCCCAAGCCCGCCATGACGCCCGGCCGGTTGGTCGCTCGCGCCGCCGGCTTGATCCGTTCGACCAGTGCATTGCCCGCGTCAATGTCGACCCCTGCCTCGGCATAGGTCAGCCCGTTCTTGCCCGTCTCGCTCATGCTGCGCCCCATTCTGTCCGCGTTGCGATACAACGCACACAACGCGGCGTAAATGCCCTTACTTGGCGCGGTTCAGCTCAAGCCGCTGACCGAAGGCCAAAAAGAAACGCGCGGCAAGAATATAGACCACCAGTATAATCACCGTCATCACGGCCATCAGGCCAAGGTCGGCATCTGCCAAGGCCGTTGCGAGCGCGCCAGATCCCATGACCGCCGCCGCGCCGAAGGCAAGCGCGCTGGACAGCACCAGCCCCACAAGCCCAAAGAGCAGCGACAACCGCCACATACGTCCGCCGGGCATGGCCTGCCCTGTTCGCCGGGCCTGCGTTTGCCCCGCCTCCATCGCCGGAACGATAATCGTGACAATCCCAAGGCCCGAACCCGCCTCGTACTGAAATGCGATCTGGAGCAATGCGGAAATCGCCATGACCGCTGCAAAGACAATCAGTGTGACAACGGCGAACCGCGTCAGGATCTGGGTGTCTGTCATCACTTACTCCTCTTGACCGCGCCTGACTGCGTGGGTAGCCACGAGGTCAGGCGGGCCTGTAGCTCAATTGGTTAGAGCAGAGCGCTCATAACGCTTTGGTTGCGGGTTCAAGTCCTGCCGGGCCTACCACGCCTTTTGCTATCCTTTGCGCACATGCCAGCCGACGCGCATCGTGACGACGGTGTCGCCGTCTGCGTCGGTGACGTCAACCTCGACATCGAATGCCACTTTGCCTTGGTCCTGCAGCTCGGCCAGCAACTCCGCACCCGGTCGCTGCGTGCGGGCCGTCGCCTCGAGCCGGCCCTTGGCGATCTTGACGTATTTGATCTCTGCCCCTGCTGCAACGGGCCGCACCTCAAGCATCACGGGCGCCAATGCGCCGGCCAGCGCCGCGCCAGAGGCGGCTTCGCCCAGCGTGAACATCGCACCTGCGTGCTGGCTCTGGATATGATTCGACGTCTCGGGCCGCTGCTCGAGCCCCGTCCGGCCAAACCCGTCGCCAACCTCAAGCACCTCAACGCCGGTGTGGTTGGCAAAGGGTACAATCTGTTCAAGTTGCGCGCGGATCATCTCATAGGGGTTCATTGTCGTCCTCCTGTGTTCTCCGCAGCTAATGGCGGGCCACGGTTTCGTGCAAGCCTGCCGCAGGGTCAGGCAATCCTTCAAAGGATTGCAGCGCCGCGTTTCTTGCAAGAAACGCCTACCGCGCCACGACGATGTCTGCCTGAAGCCCGCCAAGCCGGTCGGACACGCCAAGCCTCAAGGTGCCGCCATGGGCCCGGGCAATATCCGTCGCGATCGCAAGACCAAGGCCGGTCCCGCCCCCCTTGTCCTGATTTCGGGCGGCATCAAGCCGCAGGAACGGCCGCACGGCACGCGCCCGGTCATCTTCGGCAATGCCCGGCCCGTCGTCTTCAACCCGAAACCGCATGGATTTGTCGGTCAGCATCACCGACACCTCGGCCCGGCCCGCATAGCGCACGGCATTACCAACAAGGTTCGACAGCGCCCGCCGCATCGCCGCCGCGCGGAGCTTGACCTCTCCTTCCCCCTGCACGTCGGCCAAGATCACGTCTTGCCCTGCACGCTGGGCGTCCTCAACCACGCTGCGGGCCAACGCGATCGGGTCCACAGGCTCTGCCGTGCCTTCATTTGCGCCTTTGGCAAAGTCGAGAAAGGCGTCGATCATCTCCTGCATCTCGTCTACGTCTCGCTCCAGCGGTATCCGGTCTTCGTCCTCCAGCAAGGACAGTGCCAGCCGCATGCGGGTCAGCGGCGTACGCAGATCATGGCTCACCCCCGACAGCATCAGCGTGCGCGTCTCCATCTGCCGCTCGATCCGACCGCGCATGTCCACAAATGCCGCACCTGCCGCACGCACCTCAGTTGCGCCTGTGGGGGAAAATGGCTCAACCCGGCCGCGCCCGAATGCCTCTGCCGCGGACGCCAGCCGCTTGATCGGACGCAGCTGATTGCGCAGGTAGATCAGCGCCACAATACTGATGACGATACCAAAAAAGACCATGTTCACCAGCAGCTGATGTGGGTTCGACGCAGAGACCCTGGACCGGTCAAACGTGATCTCAACGGGACCCGCGGCGCTGAGCAACGACAGGCGGACCTCCTTGTCTGCGGTCAGAACCACGCGGCGTAGCTCCGGCAGACGTGACTTGAGCCTCTCCGTGACGATCCGGCCTGAAAAATCGTCCCAGGTCCGGAAATCCGGCCGCGAGAGGTCTTCCGCAGGGATCGCGCGGGCCGTCATGGCGAGTTCGGGAAGTTCCAGGCGCAATGCACCGCCCTGGACGTCGGCCGTCTCGATAACACGCAGTGCCAGACGCACTTCGCGCAGGGCGGCGTCTGTCATTTGGTGGGTGACGTCCTCAAAATACCGCTGGGCGAACAGCACCGACACGAGCACCTGCAGAAACACCACAGGCAACAGAAGGATCAGCGCAGCCCGTCCATAAAGGCTGCGCGGCATATAGTGTTTGAGCCACACCATCGTCATGGGATAGAGCCTACCCCTGCCCGCCGCGCTTAGAAAGGCCCGCCCATGACGCCGCCCGACGATTTTGACCCGCCCATCGGTGTTGCCGAAGTGATGGAGCCAGGACTGCGCCGCATCGTGGCGCCCAACCCGTCGCCAATGACCTATCGCGGCACCAACACCTACCTTGTGGGGACAGAGCAGATCGCGGTGGTGGATCCCGGCCCGCAGAGCGAGGCGCACCTTGCCGCCATCCTGGACGCCTGCGCGGGCCGGAAAATCAGCCATATCGTCGTCACGCACTCCCATGTCGATCACAGCCCCCTCGCGGCCCCTCTGGCCGAGCGGACGGGGGCGCCCGTTCTGGCCTTTGGCGGACCTGAGGCCGGGCGCAGCGCCGTGATGCAGCAGCTGGCAGCAACAGGGCTTGCGGGCGGGGGCGAGGGCATCGACACAAGCTTTGCCCCCGATCAGGCCCTGGCCGACGGCGCGATCATCACCGGCGCGGACTGGAAGCTGGAGGTGATCCACACCCCCGGCCATCTGGGCAATCACATCGCGCTCGGCTTTGGGGACGCCTGCCTGACCGCCGATCACGTGATGGGCTGGGCGACATCGCTTGTCTCGCCCCCGGATGGTGATCTGACCGACTTCATGGCGTCCTGCACGAGGCTGTCCGAGCGGGCCTGGCGCGTCTTTTACCCCGGGCACGGCGCACCGATTCAGGAGCCAAACGCCCGGCTCGACTGGCTAGTGCAGCATCGCAAGTCGCGCGAGGCGGCGATCCTGACAGTACTCGCCGCTGGCCCGCAGAACGCAGCAGCACTCGCCCAGACGATCTATACCGAGACGCCCGCCGCCCTTCTGCCCGCCGCCGAGCGCAATGTTCTGGCCCACCTAATAGACCTTTTGGGCAAGGGTCAGGTGATGCACGAAGGCCCGCTGTCAGCGGCCGCGCGTTTCACCCGGACATAAGGCCACAAAAATCCATCCGCGCCCCACAAAACCCTCTGGACGCCCCGAAATCACGTTGCTATATCGCCCAAACCGTTCCGGCGTAGCTCAGCGGTAGAGCAGTTGACTGTTAATCAATTGGTCGTAGGTTCGATCCCTACCGCCGGAGCCATCTCCCCCAAGAAATCCCATGAGTTGCGAGACATCGTGGATGGCAAGCGTCACACTCTATCGTTCTTCGGAGAATCGCGTGACATCCTTGGGTGTCAGTCTGCAAAGGATGACACCTCGTTTGATCTAACGCTGCGCTTTGCGCTCTTCCCGGATTGATGGAAGCTGTGCCGCACAGCGCCAGATCGAGGGTTTGACAGCTTGCTTTGGAGTGATAAAGCGACACAGCGGGTGCGGCCCGGTTTCGGCACCGCACCCCGGACGAAAGCATTTGTTGATGACCATTGAAGACAAGCAGCTGGTAATGCACTTGGGCATGCCCAAGACCGGCACAACGGCAATCCAGCATTATCTGGAGCGGAACGCACAGGTCTATTCTGACATCGGCATCGATATACCGGCGGACACATCGGGACATCCGCGCACCCCGGGCGGCGGCGTGGTGGGTGCACCACAGTTGGACAGCGCACGGTTCTTTTTCGACGGCTACCACGTGCCGGAAACCATCACCCGCATGGACTGGGGCGACAAAATCCGCAGACTTGCCGAAGATGACTCGCGGCGGAAACTGATCGTCTCCTGTGAAGGGTTCGGCCCTGCACATGACCGTCTGCGGCACAGCGTCTTCGCGACCCTGCCGGACAACGTAAAGCCGGTCTTTATTCTCTATCTTCGCCAACCAATCGATTTCTTGAACTCGCTGGTCCTGCAATTGATCATGGGGTCGCCCCTTCGCGGCGCGCAGTTCGAAACGATGCTCAAGGGGCATATCGACAACTACGCGACGGTTGGGTACCGCGGATTGATCGAGACGTTTGCGCGCCATGGCGAGGTGATCGTCCGCTCGTATGAACAGGCGCGCTCGGACCTGATTGCGGATTTTTGCACGTCCATCGACATCCCATTGATGACAGAGCCCGCGCGCGAAAAAGCTACCAACGTAAAATCCTATGGCCGGGATGCGGGCCTGTTGTTCTGGGCGTTGCGCGCACAGCAGCCAAACGACATGCCAATGCGCGGATTTATTCGAATGCGCAACGCGCTTGCCCGCAAGGTCGAAGACGTCGACGCCTCGCCGAAGTCCTTTATAGCCGAGCCTGAATTTTCGCAGATCATGGCCCAGTGGGCGCAGGAACGCACGTGGCTCGAAGAGACCTATGGCGGCACCTTTAAAGCGGAGACAAACCATGTCCCGCAATCCTCTGCTCTGAAGATGAGCGCGCAGTTTGCCAACGAGGTTGCGCCGCATGCCGCCGCGCGATTGAGCGCAACGGATTACGACTGGTTCCGGCAGGCCGTGCACCTTGCCACCAGCGGCTTGTCCCTGTCAGACTCAGCCGCACACATGAAATCTATTGCCAAAGACAGCCCAAACGCTGTCACCCTTCCCGAACAGGAGACTATTATGGCCGACACCCCCGAAACCGTCGAATTGGACCAGCAGATTGTCGTCCGCGTCGCGGCCTCGATCTGGATGGCGCACAAGCGCGTCGCTGAGCCCGACATCAGCACAGAAGCGCTGGTGACTGGCTGGAAAGAGGAAGAAAACAAGCCCTATCAGGAAGCGCGCATCGTTTTGCGCCAAATGATGGCACGCGGGCTGACCGTGACGCTGGAGAATGCCGACGAGGGCTAAGCCACGCGTGGTCTGCATCGGGCGGCGACGAGATATCCCTGCTCAAGGCTTTGGCCACGGCGCGGATACCCGCCCGGCGCGAATTCAATTTGGTCTGCGCTTAATTTTAGGGCTTGTCCGGAAAAACTTCTTACGTTGACGGGCGAATATTCGCCCATCAGTTCGACTTGAGAAAAATATTTTGCATATGTCCGGCAGGTAGGCGGCAGTGGGAGCCGCCAGCCTCTCGGAACGACGAAAGAATAGGAGTGACCTATGGGTGAAGGTTATTTAAGTGAGTCCGGTTCAGACGCCAAGACAGCCGTTCCTGTCGATAGACGTGCGAACTTCAAAGCCTTCGAGGCGCTTGAGACGTTCTATACCGATGAGATCCGCACCGCGCACAGTAAGGTCTTGGCATTGACCGATGAAATCGATCATATGAAGGCCGAAGGGTTCGCCTATGCCGAGATTTTCGCCCAGCAAGAAGTGCGCCGGGCGGTGCAGGAGCAACTGGCCGAACTGAAACGGCAACGGACGAAGTCGCGCGATCGCCTCGTCTACTGAAGGCGCAGGAGGCCGCCCGGCCCTCATGGACGACGAAGACATTGTTATCGAGTTTGACGCGCGGGTACGTTTGCGCGTCAAACGCCCTGCCGAGCACAAACAGTCTCTGTATTTCTTCAATTTATACCGTGCGGGTAGCTCCGTTATGGAGGCCGTCGCGGAGGCCATTGCAAGCGTCGCAGGGTTTGCCCCGCTAAACATTGTGCAGGCGCTGGACCGCAATGGCGTGCTGTTGTCCGATGCGCAGGACTATTCCCGCGAAAGCGTTTACCTGTCGGGCGTTGAGGACCTGATGGATCAGATGAAGGCCGTGCCGGGTTGCCTGCATTACGGTTTTCGCGAGGTCCCACCGGGCTTTTCCGATGCCTTTGACTTTATCGCGGCCGCCGTGCTTTTGGTCCGCGATCCACGCGACATCCTTTATTCCCAATATAGTGCCGTGGCGCGTCACACCACCGAAGGCGCATCCGGCGCAGACATCGTCAAACTTCGCGATCTTACGGCAGAAATCACGCGCGAAGCCTTCGTGCTGGATCCGCATTCCATCGCGTTCGCGCAGCGCATCGTCGAATGCTACCGCCCCATGGTCGAAAAAGGCATCCGCGTCCTGCGCTACGAGGATTTGTTTACTGACGAGGGCTTTTCGTCTGACCTATTGCTGCGCACGGTGACAGAGCATCTTGCACCATTTTTGCCTGATGATTTCGATCCTGATGCTGCGCTGGCACAATTGACACTTCGGATCGCAAACAGCAAAGCGCTGCAGGGGCATGCGACCGGCGGCACCTATGGCATGTTCAGAAAACTGGACGCGGCCACGACGGAACAGCTGAACGCCGCGCTTGCGCCGCAATTGGCACTACTGGGGTACGAGCAATGATCCTGATGGACAGCATCGCGAGCGTCTTTGAGGTTGAAGGCTGGGCACTGCGCGTTTTGGACAAAGACGCCGAACAGGTGATCACCACCGCGCCCGATGATGCCCCAACATGCGTTGCGTTGCGCAGCTCCGAGGTAAATGATTGGCCCGCCGCGCACCCGCATTGGACATCTGCCCGCGTCATGCACGCGGGACGCTCCGAACGGATGCTGTTTCTGGCATCTGCGCCAGAGCTGACCCGGGCCATTGACACGATAGCCTTTGAGAACCTGGTCACGCCCCTGACCCAACCGCTCGACATCAGCCTGCCGGTGAATGGCGCGAACATCTATCGGCCAGAGCCTTATGAAGGTTTCGTTCTGCGCTGGTTTGGACCGGATCGCGAGACCGAGCTTGAGGTTGAAAACACTGTAATCGCCCATTCGGACGGAAGCGGCGTACTCGCCTTCCAGTTCGAGTGTCTGAGCCCGCTTCCGTTTGCCGTCCTGAGCGGCCTGCACGTTCTGGTCGCGGGCCAGCCCGCAGCGGTAAGCGTATTCCGCACGGGCGGGCGGTTCATGGTGCGCATCTTTGCGCAGATCGATCAGGCCGCGTTGGACGAGAAATACAAGATCACGCTGCAGCTGCCCGCCTCTTTCGGGATCATGCCCGAAGCGGCCAATCTCTCCGGTCGCCTGATGACGCTCGCAATCCTCTCCTTTCAGGTGCGGATGATGCCAGGGCACACGCTGGACACGCTCGGCCTGAGCGTCCCCGATCCAAGCGACCGCCCCGTACTTGGCCGTATCCTGATGGGTAAGACGGCGCAGGTCGTGCGGGGTTTTCAAAGCCGGTTGATCGACGGTGACACGGCTTATTTCATGGATGCCGGGACAACCGAGGGTGAGCTGGGGCCGATGCTCTATGCAATCAATACGTTCTACCGTAACCGCTTTTTCCCACGGATTTTGCTGGCCACGCAGGATCGGCAGATCAGCTACGATGTGTATGACACCGAAAGCCACAGCGCGCTGACGCGGGTCGAGCCCTTCGCGATCAGCAGCAAGCATGGCGGTGATCACGCGCTGGCGCTTTCGCTCGTCACCGCGATCAATGAGGCAGGATAAAGTGTCCCTCGCCCTCCAGACGTTCACCTCGATCGCGCCCAAGATCAACCGCACGGTGCAGGACCAGAATATTGGTCTAGCGCTGCAGCGGCAGTGCTATGACGCGGCCCGCACCGCGCTCGGGCATGTTGTCAGCATCAATTATGATGAAGAGATCGAAACGATCCAAGGCCTCTACCCAGAGGCCGTAATCGTCTCGGCCGGGCCGCAGGAAACCTGCCCCTTTCCTTACCCACTCGTCGAATTTGCCCGTGTGCAAGATGCCGTCGCCGCGCAGCCGGATCTGACCCATGTCGGGATCATCAATGCGGATGTCTATTTGGGCGGCGTGCCGGACAAAGTGTTTGATGTGATCGCCCACGATCCAAACGCTGCCGTGATCTTCTGCCGGCAGGAGGCCGATAACCTGTCGGTATCCTCCGCGCGCCCGTACCTGCACGGCTTTGATTTTTGCATCTTCCCCCGCGCCGCGTTCGAGGCGGTCAAGCTCGATGGTCTGGCCTGGGGCGTGCCCTGGTGGGATTATGCGCTGCCGTTGCTGATGCATACGGCGGGGACCAATCTCTACATCTGCACGGACGCGAAGCTGCTGCACTTCACCCATGACGTAAACTGGTCTGTAAGCCTGTGGTCACAGGGCCTTTCGGCCTTCTACGCAGCGGCCAAGGACATCGATACGGACCCCAAGCTGTTCGAAGACTTCTTTGACATGCTGGACATTTACCTGAAGGCGGATGGTCTCGGGCACGAACACGAGGCGATGCTGTATACCGGCGGCACCCTTTTTGCCCGCGCGTGCCTGCGCAAGATCTTCAAAGTCGGGACGGTTCTTTAGTCCTTTGCGACCATCGCCTTGTAGGCGGCCCGGATGCGCTGCATCACGGGGCCCGCGGTTCCATCCCCGATGCGCCTGCCGTCGATCTCTCTGACCGGGGTCTGGGCGCCAAAGGTTCCGGTCAGAAAGGCCTCGTCAGCGGAATAGGTCTCCAGCAGCGAATAGTTCTTTTCAAAGATCGGAATGCCCAGGTCGCGGCAAATCTCGATAACCTTGGCGCGGGTGATGCCCGCCATGCAATATTCGCCGGTAGAGGTCCAAACCTCCCCGCCGCGCACGATAAAGAAGTTGCACGCGTTGGTCGTGTTCACAAAGCCAAAGGGGTCGAGCATCAGGGCCTCGTCCGCGCCCTGCCGGATCGCGTGGGTCAGCGCGATGATGCAGTTCAGCTTGGAGTGTGAATTCAGCTTGGCGTCCTGCGTCAATGGCAGCCCGCGATGATGCGGCACCGAGGCCAGCTTGATCCCACCCGGGTTCTCAACCGGCACCGAGTGTTCGGCGATGATCACAACGGTGCTGCCCCAGACCGACAAATGCGGGTGCTGGAAGGGTTTGCGCTTGCGCCCACGCGTGACCATGACGCGCAGATGCACGTCGGTTCGCATCGCGTTGGCCTCCAGCGTCTGCCAGATCGCGGCCTCAAGCCCCGCCCGGTCCATCCCAATATCTAGGTCGATGAATAACGCCGCCTCAATCAGCCGGTCCAGATGTTCGCGCAGAAACGGAATGCGCCCCTGATAGAGGCGCAGCCCCTCCCACACCCCGTCCCCCAACATGAAGCCGCTGTCATAGACCGACACAACCGCCTCCGCCTTGGGCTTCAGCGCACCATCGACATAGATCAGGATATCGTCGTTGCGCGCGTCCTCCGCGGCGTCGTGGGTGGAAATGGCCATGCTGTGTCTCCGTTTTCGAGCAGGGTTTCCGCCCTTCGCCCTCTGGTCAAGGCCTGACGCACAAGGCAGGGTCAGGCCATGGATTGGTTCGAGATTGAAAGCCCCCTTTTGCGCGCCCGTATCACCGCGCGCGGCGCGGGTCTTGTCGGCCTTTGGCGCGCGGGTTGGGCGCAAAGCCTTGTGCTGGGCACCGAGGATCCGGGCGTGCTGTTGGCGGCGCACCCGTTCGCGGGCACCGTGGTTGGCCCGGTTGCGAACCGCATCGGCGGGGCACGGGTCACGATCGCAGGGCGCAGCTATGATCTGCCCGCCAATGTCGGGCGCAACACGCTTCATTCGGGGCCAGAAGGCCTGCACGCCCGCGATTGGTCTGTGACCGAGCACAGCATGGAAGCGCTTACCCTGATTTGCGACCTGCCAGACGGTGCGTGCGGCCTGCCCGGCAACCGCCGCGTGACCGCGCAGTTTGCGGTGCAGGGGGAGACGCTGACCGTCGATCTCTCCGCCACCTCTGACGCCGACACGGTCATGAACCTTGCCCTGCACCCCTACTGGACGATGACAGCGGGCGACACGCTGCAAGGTCACCGCCTGTGGCTTGCGGCCGAACGATTTCTGAGCATGACCGAAGACCTCTTGCCGTCAGGCGAGACCAAACGGCTGAGCGCGCTGGGCCTGATCCCGCACCACCCGGCACCTATCGGCGACGTGCCGCTAGATCACAACATTTGTCTTGCCCCCGCCCCGCGCCCTGGCGCCATGTTTGCCGCCCGACTTGACGGGGGCGCGTCCGGGCCGCGGCTGCACCTGCGCACCACTGCACCCGGGCTGCAAGTCTATGACGGGCGCGACTTGCCCCGGGTGGGCCGCATTGGCCCCTATGCGGGCCTCGCGCTTGAGCCGCAAATGTGGCCCGATGCACCAAACCACCATGGCTTCCCGTCGATTTTGCTGAAGGCGGGCGCGCCATGGCGCCAAACCAGCGCATATCGCGTCGAATTGCGCTGAACCCGCACGAAAACGCCCCTTTTCCGCCTTTGGGAGGCCCCGGGCGCGGCGCACCCTTTCCACATCAACGAGTGAAAGGTTACCCCATGTCCAAGGACACACCCCGCACCCCCAAGCCTCAAGCGCCCAAGCCCACACCGCCAGTGCGCCAGATCTTTACCGATTTCGCAAGCATCTGACCCGCTTGACGCCGCGCGGCGCCGGGCCACATGCGGCCCATGGCAAAACGCACAGACCCCCGCGACGCGCAGCGCATTGAGCGCGCAGATGACCTTGAAGATATCGTGCAGGACAAGCGCGAGGGCTGGCGCGCTAGTGGCGCCAAGGCCCGCCGGCGCCAGCGCCGCTACAAGAGCCTACTGACGCGGCAGATCCTCAAGGACGGTGATTTTGACCCGGGCGAATGAAAAAGGCCCCGGCACACGCCGGGGCCCTTTCGGAACGCTATAGTGGGCGATCAGCCGACCAGCTCAAGGCCCGAGAAGAAATACGCGATCTCGACCGCTGCGGTCTCGGGCGCATCGGAGCCGTGCACGGAGTTTTCACCCACGGATTCGGCAAACTCGGCGCGGATCGTGCCCGGTGCCGCGTCGGCCGGGTTGGTGGCGCCCATCACTTCGCGGTTCTTGGCAATTGCGCCTTCGCCTTCCAGCACCTGCGCCACGATCGGGGCGGACGCCATGAATTCGCACAGCTCGTCATAGAACGGGCGCTCTTTGTGCACCGCGTAGAACTCGCCCGCCTGCGCCTTGGTCAGATGGATACGCTTTTGCGCGACGATGCGCAGGCCGGCCTCCTCGAACTTGGCATTGATCTTGCCAGTCAGGTTACGGCGGGTTGCATCAGGCTTGATGATCGAAAAGGTACGCTCGAGCGCCATGGGTATACTCCTGTTCATGCCGGATGTCGGCGAATTTCGCGGCCCGCCTAACACGGCACTCAGGCGTTGGAAACCCCATCCGGGTGGCGTTCCCAAAGCCGGGCAAGCAGCGCGGCACAAAGCGCGATCACCGAGATGCCGATCATCAGGGCCAGCAGCGCCGCCGCACTTGTGTTGGCCGCAATCACCTGTGTGGCCGCCCATGTCAGCGCAGCCCCCAGACCAAGCGACACCGCGCCACCAAAGCCCGACGCACTGCCCGCCAGATCGGGCCGCACCGACAGCGCCCCGGCATTGGCCCCGGGCAGCGACAGGCCATTGCCAATCCCGACCGAGATGGTCGAGACAAAGAGCGGCCAGACCGCCGCGCCCCCTGCAAGGTAATAGACCAGCGACGCGCCCAGCCCCGCCAGCGGCACCAGCCGCCCGATCAGGATCAGGCGCATCGGGCCGACCGGCTCCATCAGCCGGGCGCTCATCGCGGCGCCTGCCATGAAACCGAGCGTGGTCGAGCCAAGCGCGATGCCCGTCTGCGCCGGGCCAAGGCCAAAGACATCCGCGGCAACAAAGGGGGCGCCGGTCAGAAAGACGTAGAACACACCAACCCCAAAACCCTGCACGCCGACATAGGCCCAAAAGAGCCGCGCACGCAGCAGCGCACCGACCTCCAGCCGCACGCCCTGCCCGGTCTCGTGCGTTTCGCCCAGATCAAACCAGCACCACGCCAAAAGGCCCGCGCCCATGACCGCATATGTCACAAACACCGCCCGCCAGCCCGCCGCAGCTTCCAGCAGGCCGCCAACCATCGGCGCCAGCATCGGCGCGATGGCCATGGCCGATGCGATCAACGACAGTTTGGCGGCGGCCGTGCGCCCGTCATACATGTCCCGCACAACCGCGGAGGCCAGAATGCCCCCGCCCACGGCCACCGCCTGCGCCGTACGCGCGATCAGAAAAACCGTGATGTCCTGCGCCAAAAGACAAACTGCCGAGGCAATAACATAGACGGCCAAGAGCCCCAGGATCACGGGCCGCCGCCCCAGCCGGTCCGAGAGCGGCCCGATCACAAGCTGCAGCGCCGCTGCTGCCGCCATATAGACCGAAATCGCCCGTCCCATGACGGCTTCGTTGACGTCAAAATAGGCCCGCATAGCCGGAAGCGCCGGCAGGAACATGTTCAGCGTCAGAACAGTCAGCGCCGTCAGAAGGACAAGCGTGACAAGGCGGGGTGGAGTCGGGGTCATCGCACCCGCCTAAGCCTGCGGCGGCTCCGGCACAAGGGCCGAGCGCGGCAGGATGCAAAGCGCGAAAAAGACTGCCCAAAACCGCCCTACTCAGGCTAGTCTGAAATCAAAGCTTGCCGGAGACCTTTATGCTGCGATCCGCCTTATTTGTGTTGTGCCTGGCCCAGCCCGCATCTGCGCAATCGCCTGACATTCCCGATCTGACTTTCCAGCGGCTGGTGCTTGATCCCGCCTATGCAACGCTGGCTGCACAGATTGACCATATGGGCGTCGCGCCCTTTACATTCACCTTCGACGATTTCTCGGCCACGCTCGACATCGGAACGCAAGAGCTGCACGCGACCAAGCTTACCGCCGAAGTGCGCACAGCATCGCTTGATCTTCCTGCGCCGCCCGCTGGGTTTCTGGACACGATACTTGGGCCGGATTGGCTGCGGGCGGCTGCGTTTCCCACGATCCGCTACAGCTCGGACGGGTTTGACCGCACCGGACCGCGGACCGCGCGTGTGACAGGCAAATTAACGCTTTTGGGGGTCAGCGCACCGCTCACGCTGCACGTCTACTTTCACGGCGGCTATGCAGAGGCGCCGTGGGAGCCGGTACCGCGGCTTGGCTTTACCGCAACAGGCTCGTTCGAGCGGGCAGATTTTGGCCTGACCGAAGGGCTTCCCCCGCCGGGCACGCGCACCGGCGTTGGCAACCGGATCGGGTTTCGCATTACCGCAGAATTCAAGGGACTCGACCCGCTTTAATCGCGTGCAGCGCGCCGCGCCAGCTTGGCGGCAAGGTTCAGGCCGACACCGGGCCGCGACCAAGGGCAGACCGCGATGCACATCGCGCAGCCATGCGTTTCGTTGAAAAACGAGATACACTTGTCAAAATCGACATACCACTTTTGCGCCCCGCGCACCGTCTGCTTTTTGGGCGCAATCGCTTCGGGCGGGCACGCATCCTCGCAGATCCGGCAGTTGGTGCAAAATTCGTCAACGCCAAAATCCCGTGTCGGCGTTGGGGCAAATGGCGCATCGGTCAACACTGCTGACAGGCGAAAAGAGGCCCCAAACTCGGCATTGATCAGCGAGCCATGCTTGCCCAATTCGCCAAAACCGCAGGCCAGCGCTGGCGGGATCAGGGTGATGGCGCCTGTGTTTGGGCCGGTAACCGGCTCTGCGTCCCAGCCCGCACTGCGCAACCACGCCGCGATACGCTTGGCTGCCACAGCGGCGCGCTGATACTGCGCCATAACCTCAAGCCCAGCGGCCTCCGCTGGCGCTTGTGAAATCTCTTCGTAATCATGCTCAACGCCAATCACGATGACCCGCGACTGGCTGACCTCATCCCCCTCATAGACCCAATCCGGCGACATCTCGGCCACGCCAACCATGTCGCACAGACCATCCGCAACAAAGCCGTTCAGAGCCTTTGTCCATGCCTCTGGTTCGCGCTTCTCAGGTGTGCACGCCACCGCACCCATGTCAAAAGACGTGGCCGCCACGCGGCGCGCCCGCGCCTCGGCAAAGGCGGGCGCCTCGGCGGAGCGTTCGAAGAAATACTGCTGCACGTCACCATGAGCGATGCTGCCAAGGTCCGTCGCCCAATAAACCACCTCGGGACGGCGGAACGCCTGCTCGCCAAGCCCGTTGACCGCATTGCCGGACCGCGCGGGCATGCGCGCCAGCAAACGCGGGTCAGGTGTAAACGGCTTGTGCGGGTTGTCTTTCGGCATACCGGAAACCTAGGCGTCGCGGCTCGTTCGCGCAAACACAATGCGGCGGCGGCCCTGACCCGTTGACGGCGCAGCGCCCCTGCGCCATTGCACGCCCATGCTGCGCTTGACCGATATCCGCTACGCCGTCGCTGGCCGCCCCCTGTTCGAGGGGGCTTCCGCCATGATCCCGGCGGGCCACAAGGTCGGGCTTGTGGGCCGCAACGGCACCGGCAAAACCACGCTCTTTCGCCTGATCCGGGGCGAACTGGCACTTGAGTCGGGTGATATCGCTTTGCCCACAGGCGCCCGGATTGGCGGCGTCGCGCAAGAGGTGCCAAGCTCTTCGACATCCCTGCTCGATACCGTGCTGGCCGCGGACACCGAACGCGCCGCACTATTGGCCGAGGAAACGGAAGATCCGGCGCGCATCGCCGAAATCCAGACGCGCCTCGCCGACATCGACGCCTGGTCGGCCGAAGCGCGCGCGGCCACAATCCTCAAGGGTCTCGGCTTTGACGAGCCTGACCAGCACAGACCCTGCTCCGACTTCTCCGGCGGCTGGCGCATGCGCGTGGCGTTGGCCGCCGTCCTTTTCGCCCAACCTGACCTTCTGCTGCTGGACGAGCCGACCAACTACCTAGATCTTGAGGGCGCGCTGTGGCTCGAAGCGTACCTTGCCAAATACCCACACACCGTCATCGTGATCAGCCACGACCGGGGCCTTCTGAACCGGGCGGTTGGCGCGATCCTCCACCTCGAGGACCGCAAGCTGACGCTCTACCAAGGCCCCTACGACCAGTTCGCCCGCCAGCGCGCAGAGCGGCTGGCCCAGGCCGAAGCCATGGCCAAGAAGCAAGAGGCCCGCCGCGTCCATTTGCAAAGCTACGTCGACCGCTTCCGCTACAAGGCCGACAAGGCGCGGCAAGCCCAAAGCCGCTTGAAGGCCCTGTCCAAAATGCAGCCTATCACCTCGCCGCAAGAGGCGGGTCTGCGCAGTTTTGCCTTCCCCGAACCCGAAGAGCTGTCGCCGCCCATCGTGCATCTGGACGGCGCGGCCACGGGCTATGGCGACACGACGGTGCTCAATCGTCTGAATTTGCGCATCGACCAGGACGACCGCATCGCGCTTCTGGGCAAGAACGGTCAGGGCAAGTCGACCCTGTCAAAGCTGCTGTCCGGCCGGCTGGACAAACGGGGCGGGCGGCAGATCAACGCGAAAGGCCTGCGCATCGGCTATTTTGCCCAACATCAGGTTGATGAGCTAATCCTCGAGGACACGCCGCTTGATCACCTGCGCAGCGCCCGCCCGGGCGAGGAGCCCAAGAAATGGCGCGCGCGGCTTGCGGGCTTTGGCCTGCACGCTGATCAGGCCGACACGCCCGTCGGCCAGCTCTCGGGCGGGCAGAAAGCACGCCTGTCACTGCTGCTGGCCACGCTCGATGCGCCGCATCTTCTGATCCTCGACGAGCCGACCAACCACCTTGATATTGAAAGCCGGGAGGCACTCGTCGAGGCGCTGACCGACTACACCGGCGCGGTGATCCTCGTGTCACACGACATGCACCTGCTGGAGCTGGTCGCCGACCGCCTCTGGCTGGTCAAAGACGGCACAGTGACCCCCTACTCTGAGGACCTTGAAGCCTACCGCAGCCTTCTGCTGAAATCGGACGCGCCGAAACCGGCAAAACCCGCGCCGGCACCAAAGCCCAAAAAGGCCGACCTGACCGCCCTGCGCTCCGCCGCCCGCAAGTCCGAAGAGCGGATCGAAAAACTGCAGGCCATGCACGACAAACTGTCCAAACGCCTCGCCGATCCGGACCTTTATGACGCCGCCCAGTCCACCGACCGTCTCGCCCTCCAGCGCAAATATGCCGAACTGGAAGAGGCCATGGCCCGCGCCGAAGACATCTGGCTCAAAGACCTTGAACGTCTGGAGGCCGCAGAAGGCACCTAGAAGCCGAACTCTCAATTCACTTGGCCAAGTAAACCTCCGGGGGTCTGGGGGCTGGCCCCCAGTCCGACACCTGCCGCCAGCCGAACAGTAGAAATGATCGACACCGCTTTCCTCATCACCGCCTTTGTCACCATGTTTGTGGTGATCGACCCCATCGGCCTTGCGCCGCTGTTCGTTGCGTTGACCGCAGGCATGAGCCGCCGCCGCCGTCTTGGCATTGCCCTGCGCGCCACGGGGATCGGCATGGCGCTGCTGGTGCTCTTTGCTTTGGCAGGCGAGGCGATCCTGACCTTTATCGGCATTTCCATGCCCGCCTTCCGGATTGCGGGCGGCATCCTCTTGTTCATCACGGCCCTCGACATGCTTTTCGAACGCCGCACCAAACGGCGTGAGGATCAGGCCGAGGACGAGCCGGGCGACGATCCATCTGTCTTTCCCCTTGCCATCCCGCTGATCGCAGGCCCCGGGGCAATCGCGTCCGTGATCCTGCTGACCGGGCAGAACCCCGGCTGGGTGGGCTTTGGCCTGACATTGGGCGTCACGGCTGCGGTCATGGTACTGGTGCTGGCCCTGTTTCTCGCCGCAAGCCTACTGGAACGTGCGTTGGGCAAGACAGGGATCACCGTCGTCACGCGGCTTCTGGGCATGCTGCTGGCCGCGCTTGCAGTCCAGTTCGTGCTCGACGGTCTTCGGAATTTCGGCCTCGCGCCCTGACGCCTGGCCTGCGCGTGCCTATATCCATCTCATGAACAACGTCGACATCGGCCACCTCGTTTATCTGATCCTGCTACTTGTCATGGTCGGCGGCTGGTTTGTTGTGTCGGGCCGCACGAACTGGTCCAAAACCCTGCAACAGGCGTCGATCTGGGCCTTCATCTTTCTTGGCGCGATCGCGGCCGTAGGGCTTTGGGAAGACATCAGCCAAACCGTGCAGCCCCGCGCGACCGTCAGCCAGGACGGCACCATCGTCGTGCCGCGCGGCCCTGATGGCCACTATCACCTAACGCTCGACGTGAACGGAGCGCCAGTGCGCTTTGTCGTGGACACCGGTGCGACGGACATCGTGCTGAGCCAGGAGGACGCCGCGCGCGTGGGGCTAGATCCGGCGAACCTGCGCTATATCGGCAGCGCCAGCACCGCCAACGGTGTTGTGCGCACAGCGCCCGTTCGGCTCGACTCGATCGCCCTTGGCCCCGTCGTGGATCGCAATGTGCCCGCGGTCGTGAACGGGGGCGAAATGTTTGGCTCCCTGCTTGGCATGGGCTACCTGCAGCGGTGGGACAGCATTCAGATAACCGGCGGAGAACTGCGGCTGTCGCGTTAGGACACAAATTCTCGCTTGGCGGCAAATGTCTTTCGGGGCAGTGTCGGGCGCATGACCGAACGACCGGAAAGAAACGTCAGCGAACCGGATACATTTGCCCTCAAAATCATTGAGGTGCAGTTCAACACCATTCGAGCCGAAATCGAACAGTACATGGCCCGAATGTACGACGTGCTGAAAATATCGCTCGCGACAATCCCGATCCTGTCCGGTGCGCTTATTGCACTCGTCGCCGATCAACAGACTTGGACAATGGTCACCGAACGCCCCATACTGCTCGGCCTCTTTTGCCTGCTCAGCCCAATGTTCGTGGTCATCGCAACCTATCTTGGAACACTCGGCGTCGCGCAGTTCAAAGCAGTAACGCGGGCCGCGGACTATCTCAAAGTGCACTTTGAGGACTACCTGTTCGCCCCTATCGTCGAACAGTTAGACCGGGAACGAGACAGCCACATTTTTCGCACGGCAAACCTGAAGGGGTTTCTGTTCTGGGAAAACTACCTCTCACAACACGGGTACGAGGCAAACGACAAACGTTTTCGGAACGACTATGATTACGACAAGCATGTCATGACCGCCTTTCTTACGCTTCTGTGCGTGTCAATCGGCGTCATTTCCGCGATATGCATTGCCGCTTTTGTCGTGCTTATCGAGCGGGCTGCTCTTGTTCAGGGCATCAAGGACACATTCGATGTGCTTATCGTCTTCAGCCTTTTTGGTTTTGGCAGCGCCTTGATTTGGGCGCTGGTCAGCTTTGTCACCTTTTTCAGGATTATCCGCGGTACTGGCTCGCTGGGTAGCTCAATTCACGGCGGGCTTTCATCTTAAGCCTTTCAACCGGTCTCGGCCTTCTTTTCCCAATTGCCCGAGGCCTCGGACCAGTATTGCGCCGCCGCACCGGCATCGGCCAGCGCCTTCCACTGCCCGCGCGCGATCTGGACCGCGTCCTCGTCCGTGCCGTCAAAGAGGACACAGACCCGGTCAAGCACGGCCACCTCGGCCGCCGTAACCTCAGCGCCGTCGATGGCCATCACGCAGTGCGGCGCATTTGGGGCGGCCGCATGCTCGGTCAGCAGGATCGGCTGGCGCGCATCATGCGGCCCGCCCGCGCGGCCATGGGGCAGAAACCCGTCTTCCGGCCCCAGCCACAGCTTTTCATCCAGAAAATCCAGCCGCGCCGCGTCGCGACCTCGCACCGCCACGCGCCAGCCTGCCTGCCGCGCCTTGCCCAGCAGCATCGCCAGCGTCTGCTCAAGCGGCCGGCGCGTCAGATGATAGAAATAGGCGGCCCCCATGGCTCTCGCTTTTCCCCACTTCTGCGGAACGGATCAGGTCTCGTAACGATCTGCCACCAACCTGCTCAGCGCGGCAACTCCCCAGCCCGTCGCGCCTTTGGGCGCAAGCGCCGTATCGGACTTCACCGAGGCGACCCCGGCAATATCCAGGTGGATCCACGGCACGCCGTCCTTCACGAACCGCTGCAGGAACTGCGCCGCCGTGACCGAGCCCGCCGCGCGGCCGCCAATGTTCTTCATGTCAGCGATCCGGCTTTTGAGCATGTCGTCATAGGCCTGGCCCAGCGGCATGCGCCAAGCTCCCTCGCCTTCGGTCTGCGCGGCCTTCAGGAACCCGTTGCAGAAGGCGTCATCGTTGGAAAACACGCCCGCATTCTCGTGCCCAAGGCCGATGATGATCGCGCCGGTCAGCGTTGCCAGATCAATCATGCCAGCCGGGGCAAACCGCTCCTGCGCGTACCACATCACGTCGCACAGAACCAAACGCCCCTCGGCATCGGTGTTGATGATCTCGACCGTGTCGCCCTTCATGGAGGTCACGACGTCGCCCGGCCGCGTCGCATTGCCAGACGGCATGTTCTCTACCAGTCCAACAAGGCCCACCACGTTTGCCTTTGCGCCGCGCAGCGCCAGCGCCTTCATCGCACCCGCGACAACCCCGGCGCCGCCCATGTCCATGGTCATGTCTTCCATGCCCGCTGCGGGCTTGAGGCTGATGCCCCCGGTGTCAAAGACCACGCCCTTGCCGACCAGCGCCAGCGGCGCGTCCCCCGCCTCGCCGCCTTTCCAGTGCATCACGACCACCTTGGACGGGCTGTCAGAGCCCTGCCCGACGCTCAGCAGCGTGCGCATCCCGAGCTCGGCCAGCTTGTCTTCCTCCAGCACCTCGACCTCAAGGCCCAGCGTGCTGAGCGCGGCAAGCTCTTCGGCGAAGGCGGTTGTCGTCAGGTGGTTTGCAGGCGCATTGACCAGATCGCGGGTAAAGAACGCGCCCTCCGCCACGGCCATCAGCGGCGCGGCGGCGGCGGCGGCCTCTTCGGGCTTGGAGACCATCACCGTCACAGCCCCCTCGCGCGCCTTGGGCTCGGATTTCTGGGCCTGGTAGTCATAGTCCCGCATGGCCAGACCAAAGGCCAACTCTTCGGGTTTGCGAAGTGGACCAAGCGCAATGGTCAGATCATGGGCACCGCGCAACTTGGCCAGTGCGGCCCCGGCCTTGCGCATCACGGCGGCGTCGACCTTTCGGTCCAGCCGGACAACGTCGACCGCCTCAGCCATCAGCCCTGCGGGCATCGCGAGGCTGCGCACCTGCCCCGGTTTGAAACCGGACCAGCTTTCGCTGTCCACCATCCGCTGCAAGGCCCCCTTGGTCAGCCGGTTCACCCGACGGGCCGCCGCATCCATCTTGCCTTCCTCGCCCAGCACGACGGCAATCCGCCCCTTTGCCTGCGTCAGCGCGTCAATATCAGTTTCGGCAAAGGTGATCGGGGTCAGGTCAGTCATGAGGCGCTCCATTTCTTTGCGTACAGACCTAGCCCGGCGAATGCATGGCGGGAAGGGCTTTTGCCGCGCGGTCTCAACCTTTAAACAACCTTCACACGCCAAAGGGGGGCGCATGGCCAGATTCGACCGCTATATGCTGTCGCAGCTTTTGCTGCTGTTCGGCTTTTTTGCGCTCGTTCTGGTGGCCGTCTTCTGGATCAACCGCGCCGTTGTGCTGTTCGACCGGCTGATCGGCGACGGGCAGACGGCGCTGGTGTTTCTTGAGTTCACCGCGCTCGGCCTGCCCAAACTGATCACCACCGTGCTGCCCATCGCGACCTTCGCGGCCGCCACATATGTCACAAACCGCGCAATGCGCGAGTCGGAGATGACCGTGATGCAGGCCACCGGATCGGGGCCGTGGCGGCTGGCGCGCCCGGTGTTTGCGTTCGGCGTGCTTGTCGCGCTGATGATGTCGCTCTTGTCCCATATCCTCGTGCCGCTGGCGACCGGGCAGCTGAACGCGCGCGAGGCCGAAGTCAGCCAGAACGTCACCGCGCGCCTGCTGACCGAAGGGGCGTTTCTCTCTCCGGCGGATGCAGTCACCTTCTACACCCGCGCCGTGGGCGAGGACGGTGTGCTGCGCGATGTGTTCCTGTCGGACCGGCGCGATCCTTCCAGCCGCGTGATCTATACCGCCGCGGAGGCGTATCTGGTCCGCACCGAGGACGATACGACAACGCTGATCATGATCGACGGGCTTGTTCAGCGGCTCGACACGGCCACACGGCGCCTATCGACGGCCAATTTCCGGGACTTCTCGTTTGATATCACATCGCTGATCACCGGGGATGCGACGCCCGGCACCTCCGTGCGACACCTCCCGACGCTGGCGCTTTTGCGCGACTGGTCAGAAGTGCGGCAAACCACCAGTGAAACCGCCGGAAGCCTGACAGAAAGGTTGCACGCCCGCATTGCGCAGCCGTTGTTCTGCATCGTTGCTGCGTTGATCGGCTTTTCCACGCTGCTGATCGGCGGCTTTTCGCGCTTTGGCGTGTGGCGCGAGACCGTGTTGGCCTTTGTCCTTCTGGTGGCGCTCGACGGGATGCGCGGGACGCTGTCCAATGCGGTTGTCAGCGATCCCGGCCTCTGGCCGATCATGTACCTGCCGACGCTCATCGGCGCCGCGCTGGCCGCGTGCATGCTGTTCTTTGCCAGCCGCCCCTACCTGCTGCGCAGACGTAAACGCGCGGGGGCCGCGCCGTGATCCTGCACCTGTACTTCGCGCGCCGTTTTGCACAGGCTTTTGGCCTGATCTTTGTTGTCTTTCTCGTGCTGATCAGCCTGATCGGCCTGATTGATGAGAGCCGCAGCTATGCGGGCGCAGATGTCAGCTTTGGCGCGCGGCTGGGTCTCGTGATGCTCGATGCGCCGGGGGCGATGAATGAAATTCTGCCGCTGGTGACCATTCTGGCGACGATCACCCTGTTTGTCGGGCTTGCGCGCAGCTCTGAGATGGTTGTCACCCGCGCGGCGGGCCGCTCTGCCATCCGGGCGCTGGTGGCGCCGGTGGTTGTCGCGCTGATCATCGGCGCGTTGGCGGTGGCGATGCTGGGGCCTATTTCGGCCGCGACGTCCAAGCGTTACGCGCAACTCTCTGAAAGCTACCGGACGGGCGGCGCCTCCACGCTGGCGGTGTCCGAAGATGGCCTTTGGCTGCGGCAAGGCAGCGAGGATGGGCAGACCGTGATCCGCGCCGCCCGCTCCAACGCGGATGCCTCCGTGCTTTATGACGTGACCTTCTTGTCCTATGCGCCCGGCGGCGGGCCGGTCCGGCGGATCGACGCGGCCTCGGCAGCGCTGACGGGCGGCGCGTGGACCTTGCGCGATGCCAAGGTCTGGCCGCTGTCCACAGGCTTCAATCCCGAAGCGCAAGCCACCGCGCATGCGCTTTACGAGCTGCCTTCGACCCTGACGCTCGACCGCATTCGAGAGACGCTGGGCTCGCCCTCCGGCGTGTCGATCTGGGACATGACAACGTTCATCGCGCAGCTTGAGCAGGCCGGTTTTTCGGCGCGCCGCCACCATGTCTGGCTGCAGGCGGAACTGGCGCGGCCGCTGTTTCTGGTCGCGATGGTTCTAATTGCGGCGTCCTTCACGATGCGGCATACAAGATCTGGGGGAACCGGCACCGCCGTGCTGGCCGCAGTTCTGTTAGGGTTCGGTTTGTATTTCATCCGCAGCTTTGCCCAGATCCTTGGGGAAAACGGCCAGATACCGGTTGTTCTGGCCGCATGGTCTGCCCCTGTGGCCTCTATCATGCTCGCGTTGGGGCTGCTGTTGCAGCGTGAAGACGGATGAGATGGCTTGCCGCCCTCCTACTGGTCCTTTGGGCTATGCCGCTGGCCGCGCAGGACGCCCCGCCCGCCATCCTGATCGCCGATGACGTCACCCTGACCCGCGACCGCCAACTGATCGCCACCGGCAACGTAGAGGCGTTTCAGGGTACCACGCGCCTTACCGCCGCCGCCATCCGCTATGACGGGCAGACCGGCACGCTGGACATCACCGGGCCAATTACCATCGAAGACGGCGAGGATATCATCATCCTCGCCGATCAGGCGCAGCTCAGCCGCGACCTGCGCAACGGCCTTCTGCAAGGCGCGCGGCTGGTGCTGAACGATCAGCTGCAGCTCGCCGCGGTCGAGATGAACCGCGTCGGCGGACGCTACACCCAGCTATACAAGACTGCCGTGACCTCCTGCCGGGTGTGCGAGACGGGCCGCCCGCCGCTCTGGTCTATCCGGGCCAAGCGCGTGGTCCACGACCAGCAAGAACGCCAGCTTTACTTTGACGGCGCGCAGTTCCGCATCGGCGCGGTGCCGATCCTTTACCTGCCCCGCCTCAGGATGCCCGACCCGACGCTGGAGCGGGCAACCGGCTTTCTCATCCCGTCCTTGCGCTCGACCTCGCAGCTGGGCACCGGGATCAAGGTGCCGTATTTCATCAAGCTCGGCGACAGCCGCGACCTGACGCTCACGCCCTACCTGTCGTCCAGCACCGAGACGCTCGAATTCCGCTACCGGCAAGCCTTTACCAACGGTCGCATCGAATTCAACGGCGCCTACACCCGTGACGACCTGCGCCCGGGCGAGGCGCGCGGCTACCTCTTTGGCTTTGGCACGTTCAACCTTGGCAACGATTACGTGCTGACCTTCGATATCGAAACCACATCGGACGATGCCTACCTGACCGAATACAGCTATTCCGAGAAAGACCGGCTCGACAGCGCCGTCACCCTTACCCGGGCCAAGCGGGACGAGCTGCGCCAGTTCAGCTTTGTGAACTACAAGACCCTGCGCGACGGCGAGAATAACGCGACGCTGCCCACCAACATCTTCGATGCGGTCTACGAGCGGCGCATGTTCCCCCGCGCCCTAGGGGGCGAGCTGCGGCTGACGGCGGCAGCGCATAGCCATGTGCGGACCTCAACGGTGTCGGTCGACGGGCCGGATGCGGACCTTTTGCCGGACGGGCGCGATGTCTACCGGGTGAATGTGGGCGCGGAATGGACGCGCAGCTGGAGCTTTGCTTCGGGCCTTCAGATGCAAGCGCTGCTGGGGCTGGAAGGGGACGCGTTTCGCATCGCGCAGGACTCCACCACGCCAGACAATGCCGCCGGCCTGACGCCGGAGGCTGCGCTAACCTTTCGCTACCCGATGACCCGCACGGGCGCGCGCGGCACCCAGTTGCTGGAGCCGATCCTGCAGATCGCCTGGGTCGGCGGCAGCACGCTCGCCGTGCCAATCGAGGAAAGCGCGCGGGTCGAGTTTGACGAGGGCAATCTTCTGGCCCTGTCCCGCTTTCCCCGGCCCGACGCGCGCGAGCGAGGCACGTTCGCGGCGCTTGGCGTCAACTGGAGCTATTTTGGCGACAGTGGCCTGAACACCCGGCTGTCCCTGGGCCAGGTGATCCGCAATGATCCGGCGGCGGGCTACACGCTCAGCTCGGGCCTTGGCGGCACGTCCTCCGATGTTCTGGTCGCGGCGCATCTTTCGCTGGCGGGCGGGCTGTCTCTGACGGGCCGCGCCCTGATCGGCGGCGATTTCCACACCACCAAGGCAGAGCTGCGCGGGGGCTGGTCCAATCGCCGCGCGCGCCTGTCGGGCAGCTACATCTGGCTGACAGACGATCTGGCCGAGGACCGGCCCGACCCGGTGTCCGAACTGACGCTTGATGGCGCGTTCAACATCGACAAGCACTGGTCGGCTACGGCCGATGTGCGCTACGATCTGGATGGCGACCGCGCGACCTATGCCGGTATCGGGCTGACCTACGATAATGAATGCGTATCGGCCCGCCTGTCGGTGAACCGCCGCTATACCTCGTCAACAAGTGTTGAGCCTTCGACAAATGTGGGCTTTACAGTGTCCTTGCGGGGCTTCTCCGCACAGACCGGAACCGAAAGTTACGCCCGAACATGCAAGTGATGATGTCCCTCCGCTCCGCCGCGCTTGTGCTGCTGACCGCACTGATGCTGCCCGCTGCCGCCGCCGCACAGAACCTCTTTGCTCCGGTTGCGCAAGTAGGTGACGCGGTCATCACCGAATACGAGCTGCAACAGCGCGTCCGCTTCCTGCAGCTTCTGAACGCGCCGGGGGCCAGCCGCTCTGGCGCACTCGAGGCCCTGATCGACGACCGTTTGCGCCTCGCCGAAACCCGGGCCGTCGGCCTGACAGTGACCGAAGAAGGGCTGATCGAGGGAATGACGGCCTTTGCCGCGCAGGGCAATTTCGAGCTTGAGGATTTTGTTGCCGCGATTGAAGGGGCCGGGATTGCGCGCGAGACCTTCCGCGACTTTGTCGGCGTTAACATTGCCTGGCGCGACTATATCCGCGGGCGTTTTGGGGCGCGGGTCGAAATTACAGAGGCCGAGATCGACCGCGCTCTGGCGCAAACAAGCGCGGCAGGCGGTCTGCGTGTGCTGCTTTCAGAGATCATCATGCCCGCCCCGCCCAACCGGCGCGCGGCCGTTCAGGCCCGGGCAGAGGAGATCGCTCAGGTCACAACCATTTCCGAATTCAGCGCGCTCGCCCGTCGGTTTTCAGCGACGCCCACAAGAGGCCGTGGTGGCCGCCTTGACTGGGTTCCGGTGTCCAACCTGCCCCCTGCCTTGCGCGGGTTGGTTCTCGGCCTCGCTCCCGGGGAAGTAACCCAGCCTATCAGCTTGCCGAACGCCGTGGCGCTGTTCCAACTGCGCGCGATCGAGGAGACAGACGCGCCGGCGCCCGAATTTGCCGCCATCGAGTACGCCGCCTATTACATCAACGGCGGGCGGTCGCAGGAGGCGCTGGCCATTGCGGAACGGCTCAAGACCCGGGTGGATGTCTGTGACGATCTTTACGGCGTGGCCAAGGGCATGCCGGAAAGCGTCCTGGATCGCGGCACACTTCCGCCCGAGCAGATCCCTCAGGACATCGCCATAGAACTGGCCAAGCTTGACCCGGGCGAGGTCTCCACAGCGCTCACCCGGGCGAATGGTCAGACGCTTGTCTTCCTGATGCTCTGCGGGCGTACCGCGGTTCTGAACGAAGAGGTTGGCCGCGACCAGATCGAACGCCAGCTCCGGCAAGAGCGGCTCGAGGGCTATGCGTCCACCACGCTCGAGCAGCTGCGCGCCGAGTCGCGGATCACTGTCTTCGAATGATGCACGCGCCATGACCGTCGCGCTGACCTGCGGCGAGCCTGCAGGCATAGGACCCGAAATCGCCGCGGCAGCATGGACCGCCCTGAAGGGAGAGGTTCCGTTTGCCTGGATTGGCGACCCGGCGCACTTGCCTGCGGGCACCCCCGTGACACTGATCGACGCGCCATCGGAGGCGCACGGGGCGGGCGGCCTGCCGGTTCTGGCGCACCCCTTTCCGGCCCCCAACACGCCCGGCAGCGCGTCTGCGGAGAACGCGCAATCGGTAATCGACGTGATTGCGCGCGGCACGCAGCTGGTCCAGTCTGGCGCGGCAACGGCGCTGTGTACCGCGCCGATCCACAAGAAGGCGCTGCAGGACGGCGCCGGCTTTACCTATCCGGGCCACACAGAGTTTCTGGAGGCGCTGACGGGCGCACGGCGGGCGGTGATGATGCTCGCATCCGAGCAACTGCGCGTTGTGCCGGTAACCATCCACATCGCGCTGGCCGAGGTGCCGCGCGCGCTGACCCCGCGCCTGCTGCGTGAAACGATCCAGATCACGGCGGATGCCTTGAGCACACAGTTCGGGATCGCCGCGCCGCGACTCGCTGTGGCCGGGCTGAACCCGCATGCCGGCGAGGGTGGTGCGATGGGCCGCGAAGAGCTGGACTGGATCGCAGATGTCGTGGCCGAGGCGCAGGCCGAAGGGCGCGCGGTGATTGGTCCCCTGCCCGCCGACACGATGTTCCACCCCGCTGCTCGCGCCCGTTATGACGCGGCGCTGTGTATGTATCACGACCAGGCGCTGATCCCGATCAAGACGCTGGATTTTGACCGCGGCGTTAACGTGACACTGGGCTTACCCATCATCCGCACCTCGCCCGATCACGGGACCGCCTTTGACATCGCCGGGCGCGGCATCGCGAACCCGCGTTCGCTGATCGAGGCGCTCCGGATGGCGCATGCCATGGCGAATGGCTAGAGTTGAAAGGGGGCGTTGCCCCCCGCTTCGCGCCCCCCAGCATATTTGAAGCCAAAAGATGACATGAGCACGATTGATGACCTGCCCCCCCTCCGCGACGTGATCGCGACGCATGGGCTCAGCGCGCGCAAGGCGCTGGGGCAGAACTTCCTGCTGGATCTGAACCTGACCGCCAAGATCGCCCGGCAAGCCGGTGATCTGAGCGGCGCGGACGTGCTGGAGATTGGCCCGGGCCCCGGCGGGCTAACGCGCGGGCTGCTTTCGGAAGGCGCCCGGCGGGTGCTGGCAGTTGAAAAAGACCCGCGGTGCCTTCCTGCACTGGCCGAGATCGCGGCGCGCTATCCGGGCCGCCTCGAGGTGCTGGAGGGCGACGCGCTGGCGCTGAACCCACTGGATCACCTAAGCCAACCGATCAAGATCGTAGCCAACCTGCCCTACAACGTCGGGACCGAGCTGTTGATCCGTTGGCTCACACCCGCCGCATGGCCCCCAGTGTGGGACAGCCTGACGCTGATGTTCCAGCGCGAGGTTGCACAGCGTATCGTGGCCGCGCCGGGCTCCAAGGCTTATGGGCGGCTCGCTGTGCTCGCGCAATGGCGCTGCGAGGCGCGCATCGTGATGAGCCTGCCGCCCGAAGCCTTTACCCCGCCGCCAAAAGTGTCGAGCGCGGTCGTGCACCTGACCGCCCTGCCCGCGCCGCGTTTTGAGGCGGACCCGAAGGTGCTGGAGCGGGTGGTGGCCGCCGCCTTTGGCCAGCGTCGGAAGATGCTTCGTGCGGCACTGAAGGGACTCGCACCAGACATCGAAGACAAGTTACGCGCGTCGGGCCTCAAACCTACGGACCGGGCAGAGCAGATCCCGATCGAAGGCTTTTGCGCCTTGGCCCGCGTTCTAGCCTAAAGCCAGCGAAGCGCCGCGTCGCGCAGGCGCAGCATCGTCAGCTCTTGGGTGACCGACTCCAGATCCCGCAGGGGAACCCACGCAAGGTCATGGGATTCCGCCGAAACCGTGATCTGCATGTCCCCGGCACGCATCAGATAGCGCACGTCGTAGTGCAGATGGGCTGGGTCATCACCAAAAGCCGGCACGGGCAAACAGTCGACGTCCAGGATATCGGGCGCAACGAGGCTGATACTGCGCAGGCCACTTTCCTCGTAGGCCTCTTTCAGCGCAACGAAGCGGGTATCGACAATGCCGTCGCAATGGCCGCCCAACTGCAGCCACATGTCGAGTTTGCGGTGATGGGTCAAAAGCACCGAGCCCATGTCGGGCGACAGGACAAAGGCGGACGCCGTCACATGTCCGCCATGCGCCGTGCTTCGGGTATAGACTTCCACGCCCGCCGCTACAAAAGCCCTCAGACGCGCCCAGCGGGCGGCGTCCTCGCGGCTGTAGGGGGTATAGGGGGCGAGGCCGTCAAGCTTGCCCGTCACACGTCACTCCGCCGCTTCAGGGGCGGTTCCACCTTCTTCAGGTGTATCCTTTGCCTCGACCGCAGGCTCTGCTTCGGGCTCGGGCTTAGGCGCTTTTGGTTTGCGGGCCCGCGTCCGGCGCGGCTTGGGCTGCGTCTCTGGCGTCTCCACAAGGCCAGTGTCGTCGCCACCACCGGTTTCGATCACGTCCGGCTGTTCGCCCGCGCCTAAATCGCCGGGTGCCGGATCACCAGCGCTCGGCTTGCCCGCGCTCTGCTGCTCTGCCCCGCCTTGCGCGGCTTCACGTTCCTGGCGTTCGGCCCGCTCGCGGTCGCGCTCGGCCTGACGCTCACGATTTTGCCGTTCCTGCTCTTCACGCCGCGCGTCTTGCTCGCGCTGCGCTTCGCTCAGCATGCGCAGATAGTGCTCGGCGTGCTGCTGAAAATTCTCGGTCGCGACCCGGTCGCCCGACAGCTGCGCATCGCGCGCAAGCTGATTGTACTTGTCGATGATCTGTTGCGGCGTGCCGCGCACCTTGCCCTCTGGCCCGGAACTGTCAAACACCCGGTTGACGACATTGCCGCCGCCGCCCGAATTACGGTTGCGGTTATTCTTGGACCGGGACCGGCTTCTTGATGATTTCATAAGGCTTCGCTTTTTGGCAGGTTTAGAAGTTCCGGCATGCCACGCGCGCCCTTTGGCCGCCGGATGTTTGCTCTGTGGCTTGTCCTGCAGGAGCATGCCCGCGCGGGCCTCATCACTGCAATGCGTAAGGATAAAACATGGCCGCCGCGCCCTAGCAAGTGGAAATGACGGTTTCGACAGGATTTTTGGCGTTTATCCGCCTTACTCCGGTGGACCCTCGGCGCAAATCACCCGGTCACGCCCATCCAGATCAGGCAGGAGCCTGACCACTCCCCACCCTGCCTCAGCAAAAATTGCGCAGACATCCGGCCCTTGCTGCCAGCCGATCTCAGCCAGAAGGCGCCCGCCAGGCTCAAGGTAAAAGGGGCCGCGCGCAGCCAGAATGCGGTAAGCCGTCAGCCCATCCGCTTCATCCGTCAACGCCATGCGCGGCTCGTGATCGCGCAACTCGGGGGACACGTCCTGCATTTCGTCCGCGGAAAGGTATGGCGGGTTTGACACGATCAGGTCGTAGCGCCCTGTCACGCTGCCAAACCAGTCCGATTGCGCAATCTCCGCCCGGCTGGCCACGCCGTGCAGCACCGCGTTGGCGCTGGCTTGCAGGCAGGCGGCCTCACTCAGGTCCGTGCCGGTGCCAACGGCGCTCGTGCGCTCCGCCAGCAGCGTCACGAGGATACAGCCCGACCCGGTGCCAATATCCAGAACGCTTGCGAAGGGCGTGGCCAAAGCCGCTTCGATCAGTGTTTCCGTTTCGGGGCGCGGGTCCAAAACCTCTCGGCTGACCTTGAAAGAGCGGCCATAAAACGCCCGGGTTCCAATCAGGTGGCTGACCGGCACACGCACCGCGCGCAGGGCAATCAGCTGGTCGTAACGTTCCTCGATTTCCGGCGCGATGTCTTCCGGGGCGATCAACGTAACGCGCGCGGCATCGACTTGCGCCGCGTGGGCCAGCAGCAGCCTTGCATCGCGCGCAGGGTCCGGCACGCCCGCCGCCCGCAGCCGCGCTGTCGCCGATACCATGGCTTCGGCGGCCGTCGTCATGCGCCCATCTCCGCCAGTTTGGCCGCCTGCTCGTCGGCCTGCAGCGCCTCGATGATCTCCGTGAGGTCGCCGCCCATCACCGCGTCCAGCTTGTACAGTGTCAACCCGATGCGGTGATCCGTCATCCGCCCCTGCGGAAAGTTATACGTCCTGATCCGCTCGGACCGATCGCCGCTGCCAACCTGAGTTGCCCGCGCCTCCGATCGCTCTGCCTGAGCCCGCGCCCGTTCGGCATCGTAAAGCCGCGCGCGCAGCACCTGCATCGCCTTCTCGCGGTTTCGGTGCTGTGACTTTTCAGAGCTTGTCACGACAATACCTGTGGGCAGGTGCGTGATCCGCACGGCTGAGTCCGTGGTGTTCACGTGCTGCCCGCCCGCACCGGACGACCGCATCGTGTCAATGCGGATATCCGCGTCAGGGATCACGATATCAACTTCTTCGGCTTCGGGCAGCACTGCCACCGTTGCGGCCGATGTATGGATCCGCCCGCCGCTTTCGGTTGTCGGCACCCGCTGCACCCGGTGCACGCCGGATTCGAACTTAAGCCGGGCAAAGACGTTCTCCCCGGTAATATGTGCGACAACCTCTTTCACCCCGCCAAGCTCGCTTTCGGACAGCTCGACAATGTCCAGCTTCCAACCCTGCGCCTCTGCATAGCGCTGGTACATGCGCAGCAAGTCCCCCGCGAACAGCGCCGCCTCGTCCCCGCCCGTGCCGGGCCTGATTTCCAGCATTGCCGGGCGCGCATCCGCTGCATCCTTGGGCAGCAGGGCAAGCTGCAACGCGTGTTCCGCAGCGGGCAACGCCGCCTCCAGCTGTGGCAACTCCTCGCGCGCCAGCTCCGCCATCTCGGCATCCTCCAGCAACACGCGGGCCTCATCGATGTCATTCAGAAGCTGGCGATAGGCCGCGATCTGCTCGACCACTGGCTTGAGGTCGGAATATTCCTTGGCCAAGACAGCGATATTGCCCGTCCCATCGGCCATTGCCGCCTCGAGATATTCGAACCGGTCACGGATCTGAGCAAGGCGCACGTCGGGGATCATTTTGCTGTCCTGCGGCATCGCAACGGCTTGGTCAAGTGCCACCGAAATGCTATGTTATTACCATGAAACATATCACGCTTGCCCTGACCCTTCTCGCCGCCGGACCAGCACTCGCAGATGTGACCAGCCCGAGCGGTAAAACCGTGGAATGCTATTGCACCGACCGCACTGGATCGCGCGTCGAGCTTGGCGAAACGATCTGCTTGCAGGTCGATGGCCGCATGTTCACCGCCCAGTGCCAGATGTCGCAGAACAACCCGATGTGGCGGGAGGTGCAGGACGGCTGCCTATCCTCCGGCCTTGGCGGCAGCCACCAACCCCTCCAGTCGGCGGCCGTTTACCCCAAGATCTGATCGGCCAAAGCGCAGCCGCGCGATCAACCGGAGCTGGCCATCCGCCAGTTCGACTGTCGTATAGTCGGGAAAGCCAAAGAGCGCACTTCGCGTGACGTAAGTGATGCGCCCCTCGTCCACCGTTCCGGCTAGAACCTGTGTACGCGGCAGGGCGCGAGCCGCAGCATCCACGCGCCCCAGCGCCGCAGCATCGCCGGGCAGCACCCGCACCGCGCCTGCTGTAAAGTCGCGATCAGCCTCTGCTGTAACCGGCACATGCCAACGGCCGACATCGTGTGGCGCAAGGCGAATATACCCAAGCGCCGCAACGATCAGAGCCACAAAAATCCATCCTATCACCGCACGGCTCCTCACCCTCATGTGTCCCACTATTCTAGGCGCCACACGTCTTAGCGCACCGACACGCCCGGCAAAACACACAGCAGCTCATATAGCACATTTGCCCCGACAAGCGCCGTGGTCCCCGCCATGTCGTATGGCGGCGACACCTCGACCAGATCACAGCCCACGATGTTAAGCCCGCGCAGGGCCCGGATCAGCTGCAGCGCCTGCGGCGTAGTCAGTCCGCCGATCTCAGGCGTGCCGGTGCCGGGCGCATAAGCCGGATCAAGGCTGTCGATGTCGAAGGTGACATAGCAGGGATGCTTGCCAATATCGCGCCGGATCTCTGCCGCCATTGGGCTCAAGTCGCGGCCCCAAAGACTTTCCGCCGGGAACTGTTGAAACCCCCACCCCGCAGCCTCGCGGAAATCATCCGCGCCATAGCCCGTGCCCCGAATGCCGATCTGGTAGGTCTTTTCCGGAACGATCAGGCCCTCCTCATAGGCGCGGCGAAAAACCGTGCCGTGGGTTTCGCGCTCTCCGAACATCTCATCGTTCACATCGGCATGGGCATCCACGTGCACCAGCGCCACAGGCCCATGGCGCGCCGCCATCGCGCGCAGGATTGGCAAGGTGATCGAGTGATCCCCGCCGATCGCCATAGGAATTGCGTCATACTTGAGGATCTCGCCGTAGCTGTCCGCGATGATGCGCAGACTGTCGGCCAAAGAGAACGTGTTGATCGCCAGATCGCCAATGTCCGCGCAGTGCAGGCTGTCAAAGGGGGCCGCTCCCGTCCCCATGTTGTAGGGCCGCAGCATCGCAGACTGTTCGCGCACCTGCTTAGGTCCCATCCGCGTGCCCGACCGCCACGAGGTGCCAATATCCATCGGGATGCCAAGAAACGCGACATCCAGCTTTTGCAGCTCGGTCGAGCTGGGAAGCCGCATGAAGGTGTTCGGCCCGGAAAACCGTGCCAGCGCGTTGCCCGACAGCGGCTGGTTCTTCATTATCGAGGGTACTTTCCTGAGCAAAGGCTGACGCTGGTTGCTCGAACGAAATTGTTGTCAATTCGACGAGACAGTTTAACGACGGCTAGATAACTGTTTGTGGAAAAGTCGATGCCGCCCTCTTCGATACTTGAAAAGTACTCGCGATCCATTCCAAGTGTCGCGGTGGAGTTCTCCCTAGAAGAGTAGACTTCACCTAGGATTTTCGGCCTTCCGCTCGGCTTTGGAATTTGAATCAAAACAGTAGATACATTGTAGTCGAAACCAGACCCATCGGGGTCCCTGCCCCAAAGGATCAAATGCCACTGTGATTGTACTCCGGAGAAAAAGCTCCTGCTTTGCTGTGGTTCTGGAAGCTGGCAATAGAACGTCATATCGCCGGTAACTTCGTCAGCGAAAGTTATTCCGGTGACGCTCCGCTGAAATCTATTTTTTACAAAGTTACCAACTTCGGGCGTGCATGTAACCAAAAGCTTGGACGTACAATAACTGGCCAAAGCTAGCTTGGGCACGGACAAAACGAAAAACACAAGCAACATAAGACTGGTTACTCTAGTCATTTTCTCATCCTTTCCCCGAGCAGTTGACAAATCTCCACCGCCACGTGGGCCCCGGCGATCGCTGTTGCGCCTGTCGTGTCAAAGGGCGGGGAGACTTCGACCACGTCACCGCCCCGAATGTTGACGCCGGCCAGCGCGCGCAAAAGGGCCGCCGCCTGCGCACTCGACAGACCGCCCCACACCGGCGTTCCGGTCCCGGGCGCAAAGGCCGGATCCAGCCCGTCGATGTCGAATGTCAGGTAACAGGGCCGCTCGCCCACGATCTGCCGCGCACGCGCTGCGGCGGCTTCGGGACCGATGCGGTGAAACTCAGGCGCGTCGATGATGTTCACACCCAACGTATCCTCGTTCGTGGTGCGAATGCCGATCTGGACAGAGCTGGCAGGATCGACCACGCCCGATTTCACCGCCTTGTAGAACATCGTGCCATGATCCACGCGAGACATGTCGTCATCCGCCCAGGTGTCCGTGTGGGCATCCACCTGAATGAGGCTGATCGGCCCGTGAACTTCTGCCATGGCCTGCAAGATCGGAAAGGAAATGTAGTGATCGCCGCCAAGGATCACCGGTGCCGCCCCCGCCTCAAGGATGCCCCTTGCATGCGCCCGCACCAGCCCCGGAAAGCTGGGGATATCGGCGTAGTCAAAGGCCATGTCCCCATAATCCACAACCGTGCGCTCGCTCAGCACATCGAAATCCCAGCCATAAGGCGCATCCGGTGCCTGCAGCGAGGACGCCTCTCGGATCGCGCGCGGGCCCAGCCGCGTACCGGGCCGGTTTGTCACCGCCTGATCAAACGGAATACCCGTCACGGCGATGTCCACGCCGCTCAAGTCCTTTGTGTACCGCCGCCGCACAAACGATGTTGCCCCGGCAAAGGTCAGCTCAAAGGACGGCCCCCGCGGGTCCTGCCGCGTGAACGCATGATCAATCTGCGTCTTTGCATCTTCAAGGGCCATACGCCCCTCCTTCACTTGGCAAGGAAAACTCCGGGGGTGAGCGCGCAGCGCGAGGGGGCTGGCCCCCTATTGCCCTACCGGCTGCCGCGTCTCCACCAGCCGGGCAAAAAAGCTTGCCCCAATCGGCGCCACCGCGTCGTTGAAATTGTACTGCGGCGTGTGCAGCATCGGCCCCTCGCCCTGACCAAGGAACATGTAGGCCCCGGGCCGCGCCTCCAGCATATAGGCAAAATCCTCGGCCCCCATCACCGGGTCGACATTGTCGATGACCGCCTGCGCGCCTACAACCTCGCGCGCAACATCGGCCGCATCGGCGGCATGGTCCGGGTGGTTGACCGTCGCGGGATAGCCGCGGGTAAAGGTCACCTCTGCCTCGACCCCATAGCCGGCCGCAACGCCCCGGGCGATCTCGCCCAGCCGCTGTTCGGCCATGTCGCGCACGTCCGCATCAAAGCTGCGCACGGTTCCGCAGATCCAGGCCTCCGCGGGGATGACGTTTTCCGCGCTGCCCGTGTGGATCTGGGTGATCGAGACGACCAGCTGCTTGCCCGCATCAACATTGCGCGACACGATGGTTTGAAAGCCCTGCACGATGGCGCAGGCGGCAATCACCGGGTCGGCGGCCTCGTGCGGCTGGGCGCCATGCCCGCCGCGCCCCTTCACCGTCACCTGGATCGTGTCCGCCGCCGCCATGATAGGGCCGCCGCGCGTGCCCATCAGGCCTTCGGGAAAGCCCGGCGCGTTGTGCATGCCGAAGACCTCTCGGATATCAAAGCGGTCCATCACGCCTTCCTCGACCATGGCCTGACCGCCGCCCGTGGCCTCCTCGTCCGGTTGGAAGATCAGCGCGACCCTTCCCGCGAAGTTCCGCGTCTCAGCCAGGTATTTCGCAGCGCCCAGCAGCATCGCCGTGTGGCCGTCATGCCCGCAGGCGTGCATCCGCCCCTCATGCGTGCTGGCATAGCCCAGCCCGGTATCCTCCAAGATGGGCAGCCCGTCCATGTCGGCGCGAAGGCCAATGGTCGGCCCCTCCCCCTTGCCCTCGATGATCGCGACGATGCCGGTCGTGGCAAAGCCCGTGTGCATCTCATCAACGCCAATCTCTTGCAGACGTTCGGCCACGAAGGCCGCGGTCTTGTGGCACTCCCGGCCCAGTTCGGGGATCGTGTGCAGGTGTTGGCGCCAGCCAGCCATTTCCTCGGCAAAGGCAGCGATACGGTTCACGGGCGGCATGGGCTGGACTCCTGATGGCGGTTTTGGCCATCTGACCGCAAACCGATGGGGGCTGCAATGCAACAAACCGGAATCGCGCGCTTGCTGGACATCATGGCGGCCCTGAGAGACCCGGAAACGGGCTGTCCGTGGGATATTGAGCAGACCTTTGCAAGCATCGCGCCCTACACGATCGAAGAGGCCTACGAGGTCGAGGACGCGATCCAGCGCGAGGCGTGGGACGAGTTGCGCGGGGAGTTGGGCGATCTGCTGTTCCAGTCGGTGTTTCACGCGCAGATGGCGGCAGAGGCCGGGCATTTCACCTTCGACGATGTGGCCACGGGCATGGCCGACAAGATGGTGGCCCGCCACCCACACGTCTTCGGGGATGAAAGCCGCGACAAGAGCGCGGATCAGCAAACCCGCGACTGGGAGGCGATCAAGGCCGCCGAACGCGCGGCCAAGGCGCAGACGGGCACGCTTGACGGTGTGGCGCTTGGCCTGCCGGCCCTCTTGCGCGCAGTGAAACTGCAAAAGCGGGCGGCGCGCGTGGGCTTTGACTGGCCGGAAACCACCCACGTGCTGGACAAACTCACCGAGGAAGCCGCCGAACTGGTCGAGGCGAAAGATACCCTAAGCCAGGACGCGGTAGAAGACGAGATGGGCGATCTGCTCTTTGTCCTCGCAAATCTCGCGCGCCATCTGGACGTGGACCCCGAAAAGGCCCTGCGGCGCACTAATGCGAAATTCACGCGGCGCTTCAAAGCGATAGAGCGCGAACTTGCAGACGCCGGAAAATCGCCTGAAACCAGCGATCTGGCCGAAATGGACGCCCTGTGGAACAAGGTAAAGGCCGACGAAAAGGCGCAAAAGGTCTAAACGGGGGGCGCCGGAGCGAGGCTGACCCCGTCCATCTGGCCGATCCGTAACAAGTCCGCGTTGTAGCGTGTGTCCAGCTCACCACGCTCGTCGTCGGTAAAGGCCGCAAAGCCTCTGCCCCGGTCCGCCGCATGCTCCGCAATCACCGCTTTCCATGCTGCACGGTCGAGGTCCTCGCCAGCATGATAGCGCGCCTGAAGCGCCTCAAGCGCCGCATCGGTGGCCGACAGGTTCACGACGTCAGACGGCTCGGACCAGGCCGCTCCCGCTTCGGGCACCAACCGGTACAGCAGATCACGTGACGCCCCACGCGCGGAAAACGGCACAACCTCGAACGCATCCGGCGCCAGCACATCCCGCAACACCGCAACAAGTTCGGGCCAGCCGCGATCTATGCGCATCAGCTTCGGAACAACCTCACGAAACGGGCGCACCGGGTTGTCTTCGGCGCGTTTGCGAAAGGCCGAGGCATAAAGCGCGGCATAAGGCCGGATAACCAGCACCAAGCGCGCGACCGGCCCGTCCAGCGCTTCGCGCAACGCGCGGCACCGCGCCTCTGCCGCCGGATAAAACTGGCCTTGGTAAAAATGGAACATCCGGCCGGGAATATTTTCTTCGGACAGGATCATGGGCCGCGTCCCGGCGCCTAACGCCTGCTTTGATCGCTTTACGAATACCGGATGGGGGCCGTCACCGTGCCGCGGACTTGGGAGCCGCAGATCAAGCTTGCCTGACGGGATCCCGTCCCGGCCCGGATAAGCCAAGTCGTAGCCCGCCGCATCAAGACCAGCGCGATTGACGTGAAGACACATCTGGAAAGACGACGAACCTGTGCGATGCGCGCCGGCGTGGATGTAAAACTGCCTGCTCATTGCGCATCTTTTCGCCCGCGGGACTGCGCCGCGCAACCGCTCTGGACAACCCCCGCGCCCCTTGCGACGTTCGTGCCACAAATCAGGGGGCAGCATGGCACCGCGCAAGATCATCATCGACACGGACCCCGGACAGGACGACGCCGTGGCCATCCTTTTGGCGCTGGCCAGCCCGGACGAGATCGACGTTTTGGGGATCACTGCCGTTGCGGGCAATGTGCCGCTTGAGCTGACGGCGAAAAACGCGCGCATTGTCTGTGAGTTGGCAGGCAGGCCTGATGTAAAAGTCTATGCGGGGTGCGACCGGCCCATGGGCCGCGATCTGGTCACCGCAGAGCATGTACACGGCAAGACCGGCCTTGACGGGCCAACCCTTCCGGACCCAGCGATGCCGCTGCAGGATCAGCACGCGGTTGACTATATCATCGACACCCTGCGCACGGAGCCTTCGGGCACGGTCACTTTGTGCCCCCTGGGGCCCCTAACCAACATCGCAGCGGCCCTGCAACGCGCGCCGGATATCGCGACGCGGATCCAGCAGATTGTCCTGATGGGCGGTGCGTATTTCGAAGTTGGTAACATAACGCCAACGGCTGAATTCAACATCTATGTCGATCCGCAAGCGGCTGACATCGTGTTCAAATCCGGCGTTGATATCGTCGTCATGCCGCTTGATGTGACGCACAAGGCGCTCGTGACCAAGCCGCGCAACGACGCGTTCCGCGCGCTGGGCACGTCCGTGGGGATTGCGGTCGCGCAGATGACCGATTTCTTCGAACGGTTCGACAAAGAGAAATACGGCAGCGCGGGCGCGCCCCTGCATGACCCTTGCGTGACCGCGTATCTTATCGCGCCGGACCTCTTCAAAGGCCGCCATATCAATGTCGAGATTGAAACGGGCTCCGAATTGACCATGGGCATGACCGTTGCTGACTGGTGGCGCGTCTCCGGCCGCACTCCCAATGCGACCTTCATGGGCGATGTCGACGCAGACGGCTTCTTTGCCTTGCTCACGGAACGGTTGGGGCGGCTATGAGGGGCGGGATGGCACATCAACGCTGCCGCGAGACCTGTACAAAACGTACAATCCGCGGATCGCAGGCTGTACAAAACGTACCATATGGCCTGATATCATGAGCGCCGCCCTAACCCTCGCGGCGCCCGAGCATCTGGATAAACTGGCCTCTCTGGTCGCGGCCTTCCACGCCGAGGCGGGCTTGGCCCTATCAGATGAACACCGCGCCGCCGCGCTTGCGCCGCTGCTTGAAGGCAGCCCGCACGGTGCCGCTTATCTGATCGGCCCGCCCCGCGCCCCCATCGGCTACATCATTGTTTCCTTTGGCTATTCCGTCGAGTTTGGCGGCATGGACGGGTTTGTCGATGAGCTGTTCATCCGCCCGGGCGTCCGCGGGCGCGGCGTCGCTTCCGAAGTTCTGCACGCCCTGCCCCGCGCGCTAGCCGGCGCTGGTCTGAAGGCGCTGCATCTCGAAGTCGCAACACAAAACGCCCCCGCCCAACGCCTCTACGCTCGCGCCGGCTTCAAGCTGCGGGACGACTATCACCTGATGACACGCACCTTTTGACGCCCTATCTGGACCGCATGCACATCGCTTTTGACAACAGCTACGCCGCACTGCCAGCCGCCTTCCACACCCGGCTTGATCCGACGCCGGTGAAGGCGCCGCGCATGCTTGCCTGGAACGATGGCCTGGCCGCAGACCTTGGCCTGTCTGGCGATCCTGATCCGGCGATCTGGGCGGGCAATACCGTCCCGGACAAAGCTGCTCCGCTGGCGCAGCTGTATTCGGGGCATCAATTCGGAACCTATAACCCGCAACTCGGCGACGGGCGCGCCATCTTGCTAGGCGAAGTCATCGATAACAGAGGCTTACGGCGGGATATTCAACTTAAAGGCTCGGGCCCGACGCCCTATTCGCGCATGGGCGATGGCCGCGCTTGGCTCGGCCCCGTGCTGCGCGAATACGTGGTGTCCGAGGCGATGCACGCGCTTGGCATACCCACAACCCGCGCCCTTGCTGCCACGTCCACGGGTGAGCCTGTCTACCGCGAACAAGGCGGCCTTCCCGGTGCCGTTCTCACCCGCGTTGCTAGCAGCCATTTGCGCGTTGGCACCTTTCAAGTCTTTGCCTACCGGGGCCAGATAGACGATCTGAAAACCCTGACCGCCTACGCGCTTGAACGCCACTATCCGCAGGCCGACGGCTGGGCTGGGCTGCTGCGCGCCGTGTGCGCGGCGCAGGCCGCGCTGATACCGGCCTGGATGTCCGTCGGCTTTATCCATGGGGTCATGAACACCGACAACTGCTCCATCCCTGGGGAAACAATCGACTACGGTCCTTGCGCTTTCATGGACAGCTATGACGAGATGCGCGTGTTTTCCTCCATCGACCAGTCGGGGCGATATGCCTTTGGCATGCAGCCGCGCATCGCAGTGTGGAACATGGCGCAATTTGCCACCGCGCTTATTCAGCAAGCGGACGATGTTGAGGCCGCCGCAAAAGAAGCGACTGAGATTGTGCACGCGATGCCAGCCCAGATACACACGCACTGGCGCACCCGCTTTGGCCGCAAGATCGGGCTTTTGGATGCACTCCCCGAAGATGAGCCGCTGATCGAAGATCTGCTGAGGCTCATGCAGCAAGACGGGGCGGATTTCACCAATACTTTCCGTGCGCTGAACACAGACAACGCGCAGGACCAGGTCTTGAACCGTGCCGATTTTGACGCTTGGCGCGCGCGCTGGAAAGAGCGGCTGAAGGCCGAAGCCACCCCGGAAGAGACGATGGCCGCCGCCAACCCGGCGATCATCCCGCGCAATCACCAGATTGAGGCGATGATCGCTGCCGCGGTCGACAGTGATATGGCCCCGTTCGAACGGCTACGCACTGCGTTCAGCACGCCCTTTACCGACGATACAGAGCTGGCCCGCGCCCCCGCGCAGCACGAAATCGTCCCCGCCACATTCTGCGGCACATGATCCTGTTTCGCTTCGTACAGTAAACCTCTGGGGCTCGGTGATTGGCCCCAATCCCGCGTGTGAGCGCTCACCGACGGTTGATAAGAAACACCCCCGCCGCAACGAGACCAAGCGCGGCCCATATTGTCCACGTTACCGCCTCATCCAGCAGCAGCCAGCCAAGCAGAACGGCAAACACCGGCGACAAAAAGCTGAACGAGGCGACCGAAGAGGCCGGGTAGATCTTCATCAGCCAGAACCACGCCAGAAAGCCAAGCGAGGCAACGGCCACAATCTGAAAGACAAGCCCGGCAATGTGGATCGGCTGCACATCGCGGAGCAAGTCACCGAACAGCGGTGCGGCCAGCAGCAAAACCGGCGCCGAAATGGCCACCTGCCACAAAAGCTGGCTGGCGGGCGGCACCTCGGACAGCGGCGTGACGCGCACGCACAGGGCAATGCCGGCCCAGCACATCGCCCCCACCAGCGCCAGAAGGTCGCCGATCAGCGATCCGGCCCCCTCGCCCCGGTCCAGCACCGCCAGTGCGACACCAGCCATCGCGAGGACAAGTCCCATCACGCGAAGCCCGCTCAGCCGCTCACCGGGCAACAGGACATGCGCGGCCAGCGCCAGCCAGACCGGCATGGAGTAAAAGATGATCGAGGCGCGACTGACGGTTGTCAGGTCCAGCGCCGTGAATAGGCACATGAACTCGAGCGCAAAGAGCAGGCCAGAGATGATGCCGCCAACCCAGGACGACCGCGGCAGACTAAGCGATGCGCCGCGAAGACGCATCCAGAGCAGCAGGACAGCCACTGCCCCTGCGCTGCGTAGACCGGCCAGAAAGACTGGTCCGAAGCCGCCATTCGTGACCTTGATTACAACCTGGTTGAACGCAAGATGCAGCGCAAATGCGATCAGCATCGCCGCGCCGATCGCGTCCATTTGGCTTTTGCGTTCCATGGCGCAATAGGGCGCGTCGCTGCGACAAAGGTCAACACCCGTTCCCACAGCGCTTGTGCTGTGGCACCCTGAAGCCCGGCAAGCAACAAAAGGAGGCCGGCATGAGTCTGATGAAAACACTGGCAAAGGTGGCCATTGGCGTAGCTGTCGCAAAAGGCGCCAGCGCGATGATGCAAAAAAAGGCCTCTGGCAGCAGCCAGGCGGGCTTTGGCGGGCTGCTTGGCGGGTTAACGGGCAGCGGCGACAGCGCTGGGATGCAGAACATGCTTGGCGGACTGCTTGGCGGTGCAAACGGCAGTGGCGGCGGTTTGGGCGCCATGCTTGATGGTATCGGCGGCTCGGAAGGTGGCTTGGGCCTCGCTGGTTTGCTCGGCGGGACTCAGGGCGGCGGTGGCCCGGACCTTGGTCGCCTCCTAGGGGGTGCGGGTACAGGTGGTCTTTTGGGCGGATTGGCGGGCGCGCTCGCCGGCAAGCCCAAGGACGCACCGGCAAGCTTTGGCGCCGTCCTGAATTCGCAATTCGACCAGACGCCCGAGGCACCAATGACGCCTTCGGCCGATCAGGAGGCCGTCGCTGCATTGATGCTACGCGCGATGATTCAGGCAGCAAAGTGCGACGGAAACCTCGATGCGGCAGAGGAGCAAAAGCTGGTCGGGCAACTTGGTGATGAGGTGGACGCCGAAGAGGCCGCCTTTGTCCGCGCAGAAATGCAGCGCCCGGTGGACATCGACGGGCTGGTCGCAGAAGTGCCCGAAGGTCTTGGCCCGCAGGTCTATTTGATGTCGGTGCTGGCCATCGACCTCGACAGCCAAGCGGAGGCGCAATACCTGCACGGATTGGCGCAGGGCCTCGGCTTGCAGCCTGCTCAGGTTAACGAGGTTCATGCACAGCTTGGGGTTCCGTCGCTCTACACCTGAGCGGCGCAACCGCTTCGTATCGAAATGGGCCCGGAGCTTTGAAAGTTTCCGCGTCCTACTGGCGGGCCGGGCTGCAGGGCGCTAGACCGGCGCTACGTGCAAGGAGTGCGCCATGCGTCCCACCATTTTAGAGCGCTGCGAAGCCAAGGGCCTTCGCATGACCCAGCCGCGGCGGGTTATCGCGCAGGTGCTGGAAGAGAGTGACGACCATCCCGACGTCGAAGAGCTTTATGCCCGTGCAAGCGCGGTCGATGCGGGCATCTCCATCGCGACGGTCTACCGTACGGTGAAACTATTCGAAGAGGCGGGTATCATCGACAAGCTGGAGTTTGGTGATGGCCGTGCCCGCTACGAGGACGCCGAGCGCGAACACCACGACCACCTGATCGACATGAGCACCGGCGAAGTGATCGAATTTGTCGATCCGGAGATCGAAGCCCTACAGGAACGAATCGCAGCAAAGCTGGGATACGATCTGCGCGGTCACAGGCTGGAGCTGTTTGGTGTGCGCAAGGACAAGGTGAAGAAAAAATGATGTCGACCAACCGCGACCGTCCGTTGCTGGCCGTCTTGATTGACGCCGACAACGTCCCGGCCAAATATGCGGACGCCATCCTGCGCGAAGTGACCTCGATGGGAGAACCCGCGCTGCGCCGCGTTTACGGTGACTGGTCGTCGGGCCGGCTCAAGAACTGGTCTGACAAGGTGACCGCGTTGGGCCTTGTCGCCCACCAAGAAAGCGCCAATACGGTGGGCAAGAACGCCTCAGATATTGGTTTGGTGATCGACGCGATGGACATCCTGCACACGCGCCGTTTTGACGGGTTTGTGCTCGTGTCCTCGGACAGCGACTTTACAGCGCTGGCCAACCGGCTGCGTGAAGATGGCCTGACGGTGATCGGGATCGGCGAAAAAAAGACGCCGGAGGCGCTGCGCAACGTCTGCAACCGCTTTGTCTTTATTGAGAATATCGGCAGTGACGTGGCACCGGCCAAGGCAACCGAGAAAGTGAATGACGCGCTGCCTCTTATCCGGGCTGCGATGGGCAAGATCGCCCAGGATGACGAGTGGTATTCGCTAGGCCAGATCGGCCAGACGATCCAAGCTGCGCACCCTGATTTCGACGCGCGCAGCTATGGGCACGCCAAGCTGAGCGCGCTGGTGCGGGAAATTCCCTCTATCGAAGTGCGCAAGGACGGCAACCAGCTACAGATCCGGCGCATCGACTGATGGGTGCGGACAATCTGCGCGGCGCAGGCCTCATGGTGCTTGCGATGCTGGGCTTTGCCATTGAGGACGCGTTTATCAAAGGCCTCGCTGGCGCGCTTCCGGTGGGTCAGATCATCGGGATGCTCGGGATCGGCGGCGCGGCTATTCTGGCCGTGCTGATGGCTGTGCAGGGTGTACCCTTCTGGCATGCGGGGCTGGCGCGGGGTGCGGTGCTCTTGCGCAATCTGGGTGAGCTGATCGGCACGCTTGGGTTTGTGACGGCAATTGCGCTTATCCCTTTGTCGACCGCGTCGGCGATCCTGCAGGTCACGCCCCTGCTGGTGACGCTGGCTGCCGCGCTCTTGTTTGGCGAGCAGGTGGGCTGGCGGCGCTGGTCGGCGATCCTTGTCGGGTTTTGCGGCGTCCTTTTGATCATCCGCCCGGGGTTTGAGGGGTTTGACTGGCTGTCGCTTTTCGCCGTGCAGGGGGCGTTTGGCCTTGCCTTGCGGGATCTGATGACGCGGCGCGTACCGCCCGAGGCGTCATCGATGCAGCTCAGCCTGCTCGCCTTTCTGACGCTGATCCCGGCGGCGGGGCTGCTGATGTGGGGTGCCGGGACCGCGCCGGTGATGCCGCAAGGCGCCGAGTGGGCGCTGATGGGCGGCGCGGTCTGTATCGGCGTTTTGTGCTACTACTTCATTGTGCTGGCCATGCGCGTGGGCGAGATTAGCTTCGTCACACCGTTCCGCTATTCGCGCATTCTGTTTGCGCTTGTGATTGGTATCGTGATCTTTGGAGAACGGCCCGATGCACTGACGCTGGTAGGCTGCGCCATCGTCGTCGGCTCGGGGCTATACATGCTGTGGCGCGAGCGGGTGGTCAAAGGATAAGGCCGCGTCGCATTCGTACTGGCGAGACGAAGAATGAAAAGGGTGAGCGCAAACAGGGTTCAGGTTCTGCGCTGCGGCGTTTAAGGACGCGGCAAGTTTGCAAAGGACGCGCCCCATGAGCACCATTATCGACATCCACGCCCGCGAGATCCTCGACAGTCGCGGCAACCCGACCGTGGAGGTGGACGTGACGCTTGAAGACGGCACGATGGGCCGCGCTGCGGTGCCTTCCGGCGCGTCGACCGGGGCTTATGAGGCGGTAGAAAAGCGTGACGGCGACGCCGCGCGGTACTTGGGCAAGGGCGTGCTGGAGGCTTGCGCCGCTGTGAATGGCGAGATTGCAGAGGCGCTGGTCGGCATCGACGCGACCGAGCAGGTCGAGATCGACACCGCGATGATCGAGCTCGATGGCACCGACAACAAGGCCCGGCTGGGCGCCAATGCGATCCTTGGTGTGTCGCTGGCCACCGCGAAAGCCGCGGCGGATTACACCGGTCAGCCGCTCTTTCGCTACGTTGGTGGCACATCGGCCCGCACCCTGCCGGTGCCGATGATGAACATCATCAACGGCGGCGAGCATGCGGACAACCCGATCGACATTCAGGAATTCATGATCATGCCCGTCAGCGCGACGTCGATGCGCGACGCGGTGCGCATGGGCGCAGAGGTGTTTCACACGCTCAAAAAAGAGCTGCACGCGGCAGGCCTTGCGACCGGTATCGGAGACGAGGGCGGCTTTGCGCCCAACATTTCCTCCACCCGCGATGCGCTGGATTTCGTGCTCAAGTCGATCGAAAAGGCCGGCTATGCACCTGGCGAAGACATCTACCTCGCGCTTGACTGCGCTGCGACAGAATACTTCAAGAACGGCCAGTATGTTCTTTCCGGTGAGGGTAAAACCCTGAGTTCGGAACAGAACGTCGCCTACCTTGAGGCGCTGGTGCGGGATTATCCGATCATCTCGATCGAGGATGGCATGGCCGAAGATGACTGGGACGGTTGGCGCGCTCTGACTGAGGCGCTGGGCGACAAGGTGCAACTGGTAGGCGATGATCTTTTTGTCACCAACCCGGCGCGGCTCGCAGAGGGGATCGCGCGCGGCTGCGGCAACTCAATGCTGGTCAAGGTGAACCAGATCGGCACGCTGACGGAGACGTTGCAGGCCGTCGATATGGCCCACCGTGCCCGCATGACCAACGTGATGTCGCACCGCTCAGGCGAGACAGAAGATGCAACCATCGCGGATCTGGCCGTGGCGACAAATTGCGGGCAGATCAAAACCGGCAGCCTCGCCCGCTCCGACCGGTTGGCCAAATACAACCAGTTGATCCGGATCGAAGAAGCGCTGGGTGAAACCGCGATTTATGCCGGCGCTTCCATTCTGCGATAAGTTGCTGGCCGAGGCTGTAGCGCACCTAGGCCCTCGGCTTTTGCACGTCACTGCCGCCGACAATGCCGCCTCGATTGCCCGCGACGGGCTATGGCCAGCAGCAGAGCTGGCCCGCCGGGCGGGGGTCGATCCGGGCACACTTCTCCTGCGCCGCACGCGGCTAGAGATCAGAGGCGCACGGCTGAACCACCAACTGCCGCTTGTTCGTTACCTCCGCGCCGCAAAAGCTTGGCTCGAGGTCAGCCCGGAGGCTTGGGCGGCGCAGCTGGATGAGCGCGTGTTCTTTTGGCCAGAGGGCGAAAGCACGGCCTTTACGGCAAGCATCGCGCGACACGTGCAGGTCCATCTGCTGTGGATCGACACCGCGGCGCTGATCAGTGTTGCGGGCGACCGGTTGGACGTGTCAGCGTTGAACTCCGGCAGTTTTCGTCAGATTCCCGTTGCCCGACCCGCAGAGAACCCGCACCGCTACACACGCGGGCCGTGGCTTTACCGTCCCTTGGCCGAAGGTTTGCAGGCCTTTCGCACCTATCGGCGGGATCGGGGCCTGACCGCGTCACTTGATTGCGTGCGCGAGGTGTCCTTACGCGGCGGGCTGGACGCTGAAACCCTTCGGCTCGTAACATCGCACGCATGATCATACGCCCCGCCACGCCCGCCGATATGGAAGCGATCGCCAGCCTGTGCTGGGGGTACCGCGATGTGCTGGTAGAACGCATGGCCGATGTGCCCGAGATGGTCGAGACCTACTACGCCAAGGACGACTATGCGGCCCTGATCACCGATCTGCCGCGCATTCATGCCCGACCCCGGGGCGATATCCTTCTGGCGGATGCGGGCGGCCCGGTGGGCTGCGCGATGTATTACCCGATCGAACCTGACGTGACAGAGATCAAGCGCGTATACGTCGCCCCTGAAGGCCGCGGACAAGGGGCAGCCCGCGCGCTGGTAACGGAGGCGATGGCGCGGGCGCGGGAAGATGGGTACCGCCGCATGGTCCTCGACACGGTGTCAGCGCTCACAGAGGCCATCGCGCTTTATGAATCGATGGGGTTTGCCCCCTGCGCGCCGTTTTATGACCCCGATCCCAAATTTGTGCGTGCGCTGCGCTTCTACGATATCGCGCTTTGAAACCTGCTGGGCCGGTAGGGTGCGACGAGGTCCGTGTGCAGGTTGGACATCCCCTTCCCCGTGACTTCGGCAGCCATGATCTCTGCCGTGATCGCGGCCAGCGTGACACCGCTGTGCATGACGGCGAGGTGCAGACCATCCGGCCCAACAGGCCCTATGACCGGTCGTTCGTCGCCCGGCATCGGGCGATCCGCGCGCATCAGCTGCGTCCATTGCACGTCCCTGCCGATCATCGCGCCGATCCTGGCGCAGGCCGCATCGGCCAGCACATCAGGACGTTCGGTGATCGCCGCGTTGCTGTCAGACTGGTGTGACGCGGCCGTGGGAGCCAGCAGCGACCCGTCAGGCAGTTGGCGCAATTCCTGATCGGGCGCGACGCAGATATGATTGAGGCGCACATCCACCGGCGCCGTCTGCAGCATCAGCCCCGGGCGCGGCAGCATCGGCAGGGTGATACCCAACCCCTGCAACAACAGCGCCGAGCCTGTACCCGCAGCAAGCACCACAGCATCCGCTGGCAAGATGCCATGGGCAGTCGCAACGCCGGTCACGCGTCCTGCCGTGGTTTCAATTGCCAACGCGCGCACGCCGACGATTTGGCGTGCACACTGCGCCAGACGCTGCGCCGTGACCGCTGCATCGGCGGCCATCTCAACCTCAAAGCGAAGTGCGGCTGCGGGCGCCGGTGCGATGGCGGGCTCTAGAGCTGCAAAGCGGGCCGCATCTACTTCTTCGACACTGTAGCCCAAGTCGCGCAGCGCCTGCACGTCTATGTCTTCCCAGCTCAGACAGCCACAGCGCTCTACCGGCAGATCCAGATCGCGGCACAGGCGCGCCCATGCTTCAATTCCTTCGGCACGCAGACGGAAATGTGCAGCATCCAGATGAAAGCTTGCCCCGATCCAGCCGAAACTGGCGTCCGTCGCGCCGCCACCCGCATCCAGAAGCGTGAGGTCGTGGTCGCGCAGCGCGTAGGCGCAGGCCGCACCGATGATGCCTCCGCCGATGATGATGACTCGCATGGCTTGCTCCTGACTGCCGCGACAGCCTAGCTTGCGCACATGGACCCGCAAGAGATCATCGACCGACTGTCACTCGCCCCGCATCCCGAGGGCGGCCATTACAGACAAACATGGGCGGCGCCGGGCGATGGACGGCCGTTGGCCACCTGCATCTATTTCCTGCTGTGCGCCGGAGAGCGGAGCCATTGGCACCGTGTAGACGCGGATGAGCTATGGCTATGGCATGATGGGGCGCCGTTGACGCTGCGGATTGCGGCGCGGGATACTGGCCCGGCGCAGGTGCACAAGCTGGCCCCTGATCTATCCAAGGGCGCGCCGCAGATCGTCGTGCCAAAGGACCACTGGCAAAGCGCTCAGACCACGGGCGCCTATTCGCTGGTCAGCTGTTTTGTGAGCCCCGGCTTCACCTTTGACGGGTTTACGCTGGCGCGCCCGGGCTTTGATATCCCCTAAAGCCGCGCAAGCACGGCGCGGGCGGCCCGCAGCCCTGGGTCTTCACCGCCCTGCCCCAAGATACGCATCACTTCGGCCATGGCCGCGCGCTGCGCGTCCGGGGCATCAATCAGGCGCAACATGGCATCGCTCATGAGGCCCGGCACCGCGCGCGCGCCGATCAGTTCGGGGACCACGTCGCTGTTTGTCACAATGTTGATCAGGTTGCCTCGGTCCGGTGTGACCAGACTGCCGGGGTGGCGGCGAATCAGGTGTTGCACGATCAGGCGACTGAGGCGGTTCAGATCGAACACACTCACCATCGGCGTGGCCGCTGCCGCCAGCTCAAGCGCCACGGTCCCGGACGTGGCAAGGGCAACATCCGCCGCGGCAAAAGCGGTGCGCTTGGCCGCCTCCGCCGCGTCCACTGGCTGGCCGGTCGGGTCCAGAACTACCGGCGCGCCGGGCCAACCTTCGACCAGCGCCTGCACCTCCGGCACCACCGCGCGGGCGGCCGGTACGAGCACCCGTGCGCCGGGGTGCTTTGCGATGACCGGCGCCAGCGCGGCCCCTAGGCGCGGTCCAAGCCGCACAATTTCGCCCCGGCGCGAGCCGGGCAGCGCAAGGATGAGCGGCGCGGCGCCCTGCAGATCAAGCCTGGCACGCAGGGCGGCAACCTCTTCGGCGCTTGGCTGGGGTTCAGCGACGACCGGATGACCGACAAAATCGCATGCCACCCCGGCAGCCTCCATGAACGGCGGCTCGAACGGCAAGAGCGCCAGGACCTGATCGACGTGCCGCGCCATCTTTTCCGCCCGCCCCGGCCGCCATGCCCAGACTGAGGGCGCGACGTAGTGCACAACACGGATATCCGCCTGCGCCTTGACGATCTTGGCCACACGCAGGCAGAAGTCAGGGCTGTCGATGGTGATCAGGACATCGGGACGCGCGGCAAGCACCGCGTCTGCTGTCTGCGCGATGCGCCGCTTGAGGTGGCGGTATTTCGGCAGCACTTCGGCCAGGCCCATCACGCTGAGCTCTGACATCTCGAACAGGCTGGTCAGGCCCTGCGCCTGCATCAGCGCGCCGCCAACCCCTTCGAATTGCGGCGCGGCCACCAGATCGCGCAGACCGGCCATCAAGGCGCCGCCCAGCTTGTCGCCGGACGCCTCGCCCGCGATCAGGAAAACGCGCATGTCAGTCGCCCGTGCGTGACCACAGGACCAGCCCGTATTCATCCGCCAGTGCCGCGCAGCGGTCGGGCTCGAGCAAGATCACGTCACCTGCGTCAATCACCACGCCGGCCATCCCAGCCGCATGCGCCGCTGTCATGGTCGCGGGACCAATCGTGGGCATGTCAGCGCGTGCGTCTTGTCCAATCTTTGGACCTTTGATCAGAACTGCGCCGGCACGTTGCGGAACATCGGGCAGGCCAGCGATCAGCGCATCGGTCCCGGCAATGGTTTCTATGCCCAGAACCTGGCCCTGACCGACGACAACCGCTTGTCCGACATCCAGAGGCGCGAGTGCCGCCAGTATAGCCGCCCCGCGCGCCGCATCGCTGCGCATCTGACCGTCTGGCCATTTTTCAGACAGCACGCCCGGCGGTGCAACGATATCGGGTGCCAACTCGTGCGCGGCGCGCACCGTGAACCCCGTCTGTTCAAAAAGGCCCATAATGGCGCGCAGCGCGGCATCATCCCCCTGCCCCGCAGCCTGCATGAGAAGGGGCACCAGCGGCGCGGTCTCATCGTCCAGCGCCGCGGGATCCAACTGCGGCCGATCAATCGCACCGCACAGGCACACCTCCGTCACCCCGCGCTTGCCCAGATCAACCAGAAGCGAGCCGATGGTCTCCACCCGGAATTCAAGATCTGGTTCAAGCCCGTCGGGCGGGTTCCCTGTCAGCATGGCGATCAGCGGCGGTGCGTCCTGCGCCGAAGCAACACGGGCCGGCAAAGCGCCCTTTCCGACGATGAGTGCAAGCCGACCCGTCATTTTGGCGTCAGGAAGGACCGGTCAGAGGCGGATGTCACGAAATCCACGATCCGTTTGACATATGCGCTGTCTGCTTCTGCGCCAAGCCGCGATGCGCGCTCCTGAAAGCTGCCCTCGCCCTGGGCCAGCATCTGGAAGGCCGCGCGCAGGGCCGTGATGTCACTGCGCGCCACGCCCTTGCGCTTGAGCCCCACAAGGTTCAGCCCGTCGAGCCGCCCCCGATCCGCCTGCACGAGACCGTAGGGAATGACATCATGGGTCACCATCGTGACTGCGCCGATGATGGCCCCGCGGCCCACACGGACCCACTGGTGTATGCCAGAAAGGCCCCCGACGATCACGTCGTCTTCCAACACGCAGTGGCCCGCAACAGCCGCCGAGTTCACAACAATGACACGGTCGCCGATCTGAGCATCATGCGCGATATGGCAGCCCGCCATGAAAAGCCCATCATCACCCACTTTGGTCACACCGCCGCCACCCTCGGTGCCTGCGTTCATCGTGACGTGCTCGCGAATTCGGTTCCGCGCGCCGATCTCCAGCCGGCTGTCCTCGCCCTTGAACTTCAGGTCCTGCGGAATCTCCCCGATCACGGCGAAGGGGAAAATCACCGTACCCTCACCCACGCGCGTTTGGCCGGTGATGACTACATGACTCTTCAGCTCGACCCCTGGGCCAAGCGTTACCTGCGGGCCGACGACGCAGAACGGGCCAACCGTCGCGCTGGCGTCGATTTGCGCGCCATCCTCGATAACGGCGGAGGGGTGGATGGGCATCGATCAGGCGTCCTTGGGCAGATCCATCATGGCGGTAAAGGCCACTTCGCAGGCCATTTCGCCCTCAACTTCCGCGACGCCGCTGAATTTCCAGACTTTGGCCCCCGGCTTACCGCGTACTGTCGTCAGCTTCAGCTCGAGCACATCGCCCGGAACCACCATGCGGCGGAACTTGCAGGTCTCAATCGCCATAAAATAGACAAGGAAATTCTTGTCCGCGAGGTCAAGCGCCGTGCCGACCATGACCGCCGCCGTCTGCGCCATCGCCTCGACAATCGTGACGCCTGGCATGATCGGTTTACCCGGGAAATGGCCCTGGAAATGTGGCTCGTTCATGGTCACGTTCTTGATGCCAGTGGCCGAGGCGTAGCCGTCAATATCCACGACCTTATCCACAAGCAGGAACGGGTAGCGGTGCGGGATGATCCGCTGGATCAGGCCGATATCGGCGGTCAGGAGGTCAGTCATATGCTCGGGCCTTGTTTTGTCGAAGCCTGCCTATCAGGCAGCGGTACAGCGGGGCAAGCAGGTCAGGTGCCATCGCCGATGGCGGCATCAATCCGCGCGATGGCGATGTCCGTGACCTCAATGGCCGTGGCAGACAGCAACGTCCGGTCTTTTTCGAGCACGATAAGCGCGCCAGCTTCGCGCATAAGGGCTTCAAGTACAGGTGCCGCCGCCGTCAGAAACGTGCGTTCCTGCGCCGCGGCATAGGCATCAAGTTCGTCCGACTTGGTCAGTTGGGCGCGGCGGGTCGCCTGTACCTTTTCGTCGTAAGCATCTGCCAAAGCACGGAATTCATCCGAGGGAAGCGTGGAACGGCGTTCGGTCAGGTCGCGTTCTTCGGCCGCAAGTTCGGCCGCGATGCGCTGGTTTTCCTGCGCCAGCGCCGCGCCGCGCGCTTCGATTTCCGAGGCCACGCGTTGGCCAAACGCGCTTCCCGTGAAGAGGCGTTGGCTGTCGACCGTCAGGATCGGGCTTTGCGGCGCGGCTGGTTCTTGCGCCCACGCCGAACTGCTCCAGGCCATCGCACCTGTCAGCAGCAAACGGCGTGTAAGCACCACCGCCCGCACCGCTCCGTCAGAACCGCGTCGTGAGCGTCAGATCAAAGCTTTGCTCGCGGTCAAAGGCTTCTTTCTTGATCGCATCGGTGAAGTTGAACCGCAGCGGGCCCACAGGGGTGTCCCACAGGATCGAAAAGCCGATCACATGGCGGAAAGAGCCGCTTTCGCCGACAACCGTACCGCCAGCAAGGTTGGCACCATCAAGATCCCAAAGGTTACCGACGTCGTAGAACACCGCACCCATGATTCCGTATTCCTCGGGCAGGCCCAGCGGGAATTCGGCCTCAAACCGTGCGGCGATATAGAGATTGCCGCCAAGCGCATCGTTGGCCGTACCGGACTGATCCCGCGGCCCGATCCCACCCGGTTCGAAGCCGCGGATGATGGACGGATCGAGGACGAAGCGATCGATAGTGCGGTTGACGCCGCCATTCCATGCCAACGCGCCGCCCTCAAGCGTGGCCCGCAGGGTGACCTCTTCATTAAAAATCTTGGTCTGCGCCACGGCCCGCGCGGTGGTCCGGATATAGTCGGCATCACCGCCCAGCCCGGCAAAATCCTGGCCAAACTCGAACAGCACCCCTGCGTTGGGGTTCAGGCCGGTCAGGCGCGTGTCGAAGGTGTAGGTATAGCCGATCGAACTCGCCGTCTGACCGCCGACCAAAATCTCGTTGGCCTGGATGACCCCCGCATTATTGGGGTCGCGCGCAACCATTTCGGTGTCTGTGTAGCTGTAGCGCAGCTGCAAACGGCCGTTCTCAGAGGTCGGGAAGGTCAGGCTGGGCCGCAGCGTGAACCGCTCGGTGTCATGGGTAAAGAAGGAACTGCTGCCCGTCAGCGCGCGCGCTTCGAACCCAAAGGCCACATCACGGCCCAAGAATGCTGGCTCGATGAACTGGATACCATAGGCGTTTGCCTCTTCAGCCGTCGAAACATCAAGGCGCAGCGTTTGCCCGCGACCAACGAAGTTTGTTTCACTGAAACTGATGGCAAGGCCGAAGCCGTTTGTATTGGAGAACGTACCGCCAAAGCTCAGCGAGCCTGTCGGCTTTTCCTCAAGGTCGACGTCGACGATCACCTGCTCGGGCGTTGAGCCTTCGCGTGCCGCGACGTCGGCCTGCGCAAAATAGTCCAGCGCGCGAATACGTTCTGCGCTTTCCCGGATCTGGCGCGGGTTGAACGGGTCGCCTTCTGCAATCTCGAACTGGCGTCGGATCACGCGGTCCAGTGTTGTTGTGTTGCCTTCGATATCAATCCTCTCGACAAACACCCGCGGTCCGCGGCTGAGCACAAATTCCACATCGAGGGTCAGCGCACGATCGTTGCGCGTCACGCGCGGCTCGACCCGCAGGAAATCCACCGAGTTGCGGATGCCAAGCCGCTCCATGCGCGCAATTTCTGCCTCCACCAAGGTCGGCGAGTAGACAACACCCGGACGTATCTTGATGATTTGTTCGTACTCAAATGGGTCTAGGTCTGGGATGTCCGACGTGACCGTGATCTCGCCGAACGAAAACTGTTGCCCCTCCTGGATGTTGAACACCAGGAAATAGCCGTCACGCTCTTCGGTCAGCTGCGCGTTTACGGAGTTCACGCGGAAGTCGACATAACCGCGGCTCAGATAGAAATCGCGCAGCAATTGCTGGTCAAACTGGATGCGATCCTCGACCAGCGTGTCCGCCTGGATCAATTGCCGGAAGAGGCCCGCCTGCTTGGTATCCACCACGCGGCGCAAACGGCGGTCGGAAAAAACGCGGTTCCCGACGAAGCTCAGCCGCTCAATCTCCACGACGTCGCCTTCGAAAATCTCGAACACGAGATCAACGCGGTTGTCGCGGCGTTTGATGATCCGTGGGGTAACACGTGCTGCGATCCGACCCGCATTTGCATAAGCTTCGGCGATCCCTGCCGCGTCACGTTCGGCCTGCGCTGGGTTGAACACCCGCCGCTCCGAACTGGTGATGACGGCACGCAAAGCATCATTATCGATGCGGCGATTGCCCTCGAAATTGATCCGGTTGATTGTCGGGAACTCAACAACAACGATACGCAAGGTGGAGCCTTGGGGCGTAAGCGATACGCTCTCAAAGAGGCCCGAATTGTTCAGGTTCTGAAACGCGTCGTTCAACTGACCGGCTGACACGGTCTGGCCAGGTGCGATTCCAGCCTGGCTCAGGATGGCAGAGCGCCCGATGCGCGCGTTGCCTTCGATATCAATGCGGGAAAACGTAAAGCTTTGCGCCTGTGCTGGGGGAGCAACGAGGACCCAAGTAGCGGAAACCGAAAGGAAAACCGCAAAGGCCTTAAAGACCGAAACCAAAACGGCACCGCGCAACGTTCGCGCGGCAGTGCCGCACCTTCCCCCAAGGTCCATAGCAAAGCCCACTTCAACAGACATCCAGTGGGTCTTCACTAGCCAAACCACAAGGGGTTGTCAAAACGGGAAAAGCCTGCCGGGACCGGCAGGCTCATTTGTCATGTTCGCTTACTGCGTCGCCGCTAGAGGCTGCCGATCCAGGCCCCCGCCCAGAGCGCGCCAGCAATCGTCGCAATATAAAGCGCGCGATCCCAATTCAGGAGCATCAAGAGGCTGAGGCCCCGATATCCACGTGTAATTGTTTGCATGTTCAACCCTTCCCACTCGCCACGAGGTATAGAGCCGCAATGCGGCGCCTTGTTGCGCCAATTAAGGCAATTTTAAGGCAGATACCTCAGGGGCAGAAGATGTCGTTCCCGAGGGCAAAGACCATCAGGCTCAAAACCAGCGCAAGCCCGGCGGCCATCAGGATGCGCAAAGCCGTGTCGCTTGGCGGTTTTCCTGTTACGGCCTCGTATGCGTAGAATACGAGATGCCCGCCATCCAACGCGGGGATGGGAAAGAGGTTCAGAAGCCCGACGGCTGTGCTGAGCACCGCGATGAACCAGATGAAATCGACCACGCCCTGACTCGCCATCGCACCAGATGTCTGGGCAATGCCGATGGGACCGCTGAGGTTGCAGGTGCTGATCGCACCGGAAATCATGTAGCCCAGCCCGGTGATCGAGCCGTCGATGATACGCCATGTTTGGGCGATGCCGCCTTCGATCGCACTTGCAAGGCTGGCGCGCTCTGTCGCTGGCTCAAAAGACCAACCACCTGCGACTCCAATGCGCCATTCCGTGCGAAAACCGCCGTCTGGCGCAGGCTCATCCGTGCGCTTCGGCGTCATCTGTTTTTGCAGGGTCTCGCCCGCGCGCCATACGGACAGGTCCAGCGCGGCGCCCCCGGATCCTTCGACCGCGTCGCGCAATTGTTCAAAATCATGGATAGGCGTGCCGTTCACCGCGGTAATCACATCGCCTTCCTGAAGCCCCGCCTCCATCGCGGCCGTTTGCGGCGACACGCCAACCGCCAGGGGCGGCAAAAGATACGGGCCTTGTGTCAAGATGCGATCCCCATCCCGCTCAACGGTGTAATCGAGCACGGGCTTGCTGGGCAGCGCTTCAAGAAACGAGCCGTATTCCTCACTTCCGGCTGCGGGAACGTCGAGGCCTTCGATCTGCAGGATAACGTCCCCTGCGCGAAGCCCCTCAACAGCATTCGGCATTGGGCGCAATTCACCCACGGTGAGCGGATCGCGTGTTTCTCCGGCCGACATCAGTACTGCGGCGAAAACCGCAATGGAAAGAACAAAGTTAAAAACCGGCCCCGCTGCAACCGTAGCCGCCCGCGCCCACAGCGGCGCGCCGTGCATCGTGCGGCGCAGGGCAGCAGGGTCTTCTGCGGCGGCCTCCATCGCGTCTTCGTCCTTGCCGGACGCCGCATTCGCGTCACCGGCGAATTTGACGTAGCCGCCCAGGGGCAGCGCGGCGATCTGCCAGCGCGTCCCACGCTTATCGACGCGAGAATAGATCACAGGGCCAAAGCCGATGGAAAACACGTCAGCATGAATGCCCGACCAGCGCCCGACGATGTAGTGGCCGTATTCGTGGATCGCTACGATGATGCTCAGCGCCACCACGAATGCCAGCAACGTCCAAGCCAGCCCACCAAATGCGGGGATCAATCCAAAAACACCGTCCATGCTGCCTAACCTGCTTTTAGTATTGTCTCTCGCGCGGCCTTGCGTGCGATTTGGTCCGCTCGGGTGACGTTATCAAGGGTCATTGGGGCATCAATGAGGCCGGGATCAACGAGGTTGAGCACCTCTTCGACCACTTCGGCCATCTGGGGAAAGCGCAAGCCGCCCGCGATAAAGCTGTCTAGCGCCGTTTCCTTGGCCGCGTTGAACACTGCGCCAGCCAGTCCGCGCCGTTCCATGACCTCGCGCGCAAGCCGCAAGGCGGGCCAGCGAACTTCGTCCGGCGCGCGGAAAGTCAGTGCCCCAAGCGCCGCCAGATCCAGCCGTTCAACAGGCAGAGCGCGCCGCTCCGGCCAGTGCAGCGCGTAGCCAATCGCGTGACGCATGTCAGGCGGGCCAACATGGGCCATGAGCGCGCCGTCGTTGAAGCCGACCATGGCATGAATCATGGATTCGGGATGCACCAGCACTTCGATTTGCGCTGGGGATACGCCGAAGTATTCTCTTGTTTCAATAAGTTCCAAGGCCTTGTTGAACATGCTCGCGCTGTCGATCGTGATGCGCTGTCCCATATCCCAATTCGGGTGGGCCGAGGCTTGATCAAGCGTTGCACTGGCCAATTTTTCGATGGGCCAGTCCCGAAATGCGCCGCCCGACGCGGTGATGATGACCCGCTCGACGGCGTCCATCTCCTCGCCCACCAGCGCCTGAAAGACCGCCGAATGCTCACTATCGACCGGTAAGAGGCGCGCGCCGTGCGCCTGCGCCGTCTCCAGCATCAGGGCTCCGGCGCAGACCAGCGATTCCTTGTTCGCAAGCGCCAGCGTCGCCCCCTGCTGCAACGCGATCAGGCCCGGGCGCAGGCCTGCGGCGCCGACAATCGCGCTCATCACCCAGTCTGCGGGACGCGCCGCGGCCTCGGCAAGCGCTTGGCTCCCCGCCGCCGCTTCGACACCTGAGCCGGCAAGAGCCGCGCGCAGATCGTCGAGCAGGTGGTCATGGGCTGTCACGGCCACCTCGGCCCCGAGCCGGCGCGCATCCGCGGCCAGTTGCGCGATGTTTCCTGCCCCGGTCAGTGCAACGACGTCATAATCCTGCGGCGCACGTGCGATCAGATCGATCGTGTTCTGCCCGATGGACCCGGTGGCCCCAAAGATCGACACGCGCCTCATAGCGGCCCCGGCGGGTAGCCCGACAGCTCCATCACCAGAAGGACCAGAACCGCGCCGCCCAACATGCCGTCCATCCGGTCAAACACGCCGCCATGGCCCGGTATCAGGCGCGAGCTGTCCTTGACCCCGACCCGGCGTTTGACCGCGCTTTCCGCCATGTCGCCGATCTGGCTGCTGAGCGATGTGGCGACCGACAGAATGACAAGCCAAACGCCGCCGGGCAGAATGATGGTAAAGCACAGGCCCGTCAGCCCGGCCGCGACCCATCCACCAATCGTGCCAGACCACGTCTTCTTGGGGCTGAGCGCCGGCCAGAATTTTGGCCCGCCAAGGCTTTTGCCCACGAAATATCCGGCGATGTCCGTGGCCGCGACGGTTAGGATCAGCCAGGACAGCCAGATCACCCCAAACTCTTCGCGCACCGATGACAGCCCGAACCCGGCCAGCAGGATAAGCGCGGCGAACACGACGTAAATGCGTTTGTCCTGGCGAATCCAGACCCACCCGAGCGCGGCGGGAACAAGCAGGATCGGAAGGGCAAGTGCAGCGGGGCCAAGCACTGCCGCAATCGAACTCAGCGCGCCCAGAAGCCCCAGATTTATCGCACGCCTGCGCTGCCCCGGTGCCAGCATTCGGACCAGTTCCCAAAGGATCACCCCGCAGATAATGGCGATGAAACACACAAAGATATACCCGCCAGCCCATATCGCCGCGACCGCCAGCAGAGCCATTACGGCGCCCGAAGCCACCCGTGGCAGCAGGTCCGTCCAGCGCGACACAGAGTTCATTTGGTGCTCATACGGGCGTTGCCCCAAAACGCCGCTCGCGCCCGCCATAAGCCGCGCAGAGCCGGCCAAATTCCTCTGCAGAGAAATCGGGCCACAGCGTTTCGACAAATTCGTATTCCGCATAGGCGGATTGCCAAAGCAGAAAGTTCGAAATCCGCGCTTCCCCGCTTGTGCGAATAACCAAGTCCGGATCTGGCAAAACATAAGTATCCAAATACCTTGGAAGCGTTTCCTCATCTACATCTTCCGGTTTCAGACGCCCTTCAGCGACGTCCAGCGCCAGACGTTTCGTCGCCCGGGCCACCTCATCCCGGCCACCGTAATTCAGCGCAATCGTCAGGTGCACTTTGGTGTTACCCGAGGTCAAGACTTCCAGCTCGTCCATCAGCGACGTCAGTTTGTCATCAAGTCGAACACGATCACCAATAAAGCGCACACGAACGCCAAACTCAGCCAACGACCGCGCTTCGCGTGAAATGTAGCGTCTGAAAAGGCTCATGAGGCCAGCGACTTCGACTTGCGTGCGCTTCCAGTTCTCGGTCGAGAAAGCAAATATGGTCAGGTATTGCACGCCCACATCCGGGCAGCTTTCAACCACCTCGCGCACACGCCGAGCGCCTGCATGATGACCAAACAGACGGGGACGCCCGCGCTTTGTCGCCCAGCGGCCATTGCCGTCCATGATGATCGCGACATGACGGGGGCCGTTATGGGCAGACGTGTCGATCGGGTTGCTCCTGGCGGGCGTTTCTCCCTGCTTAAAGCGCGGGGGCGGTGCAGTTTCAAGCGTGCTCTTGCTCAGCCATTCTGCAAACGCCGGAAATTTGGAACAGATTCACTGCGTGCACACTGCGCTACTCTGGCGCTTTGAGTGCCTAAATTGTGCAACGGAACAGCCCGCGCCGCAGGCGGGCGCGTGGCCCGGCAGCGCAAATAGGCCGCGCGAGAGGGCTTTTGCCCCGGCTGCTGAGGGGATCATCTCCATCCGGCGCTCCGCGCTTTGACAAACCAAAAGGTCCCCCGGAC
>JBCBCP010000005.1:0-49446 GCA_038530575.1 Pseudomonadota bacterium | reverse complement strand
TCCGCGCTTTGACAAACCAAAAGGTCCCCCGGACCTTTTGCCCGGCGACGCCGGGTTCGTTTCCATCCGGCGCTCCGCGCTTTGACAAACCAAAAGGTCCCCCGGACCTTTTGCCCGGCGACGCCGGGTTCGTTTCCATCCGGCGCTCCGCGCTTTGACAAACCAAAAGGTCCCCCGGACCTTTTGCCCGGCGACGCCGGGTTCGTTTGTCAAACCTGCATGATCTCGGATTGTTTGGTCTCCAGCGCAGCGTCCACCTTCTTGATATAGCTATCCGTCATGTCCTGCACCTCGCCTTCCCAGATCTTCTGGTCGTCCTCGGACATGCCGTCCGCCTTGGCCTTCTTGATCTGGTCCATCCCATCCCGGCGCACGTTGCGGATGCTGACGCGGGCGCTTTCGGCATATTGGCCGGCAACCTTGCCCAACTCGCGGCGGCGCTCTTCATTCAGCTCGGGGATCGGCAGCATGATGATCGTGCCGTTCAGCTGCGGGTTTATGCCAAGGCCCGATTCGCGGATGGCCTTTTCGACCTTGCCCACAAGGCCCTTGTCCCACACGTTGATGGTGACCATGCGCGGCTCTGGCACGTTCACGGTCCCCACCTGATTGATCGGCGTCATCGACCCATAGGCGTCTACCATCACCGGCTCCAGCATTGAGGCAGAGGCCCGCCCCGTCCGCAGCGATGCAAATTCGGTCTTGAGGTTGCTCATCGCCCCGTCCATCCGGCGGGTCAGATCATCTGTATCGAGCATAAAATCATCGGACATGGGCTCGGCCTTCCTGCGTTTCTTCGTTGCGTTGGGACATAGCGAAGCGCTGGCGTCCGGGCAAGGTCAGGGCAAATGACACAGCGGCGGGATGGGCGTGCCGCGGTCCGTCCAACTCATGCCCGTCCGAAACCCCGAGGCCCAGGCCAGGATATCAAGCTCGAACCACAGCAAGTAGTTGACGGATGCGCTGTCTTGCAGGGACGCGGCCAGATCCGTCGCCTTGGGGGTAAACCCAGGATCTGCGCAGCTTTGCTCGGCGCCTTTTGCCCTGACGTACTGATCAAACAATTCGTCCGTCAGCGCTGCAGCGTAGGCATCGAGTGCCGCACGGTTTTCCGTGTCGCCGCACGTACCAACTGTGACCTGAATACCGGGCGGCGTTCCAAGTGGGTTGTCAGCGAAATACCTAAGCTCACCTGACAGGAACCCGGCCGCCAAAAAGGCCAGATAGGCCTCAAAAGAGGCGCCCTCAGCCCGAAAGGCCCCAACAGTATCGCCAAAATAACAGCCCCGGCCATCTTCGCCGGTCTGGTAACTGCGCAGCAGGGTTGGGCTCAGCACCAGCCAGTCAGACTGCACCTCCGGCAGGCGAATCGTGCAGGTCTCGGGAGGCAGAACGGTGTAGGGAGGCGTCAGCGCGGGCGCCAAAGCCTCAACCGCCGCGTAATCGACCCCCGCCGCCTCTGCCTGCGCCTCTGTTTGCGGTCCGATCGTGCAGCCGCGCGCCTCGAGAAAAGCCAGCGGGTCCGCCTGCGCGGCGCCTGCGCTGAGGGCCAGCGCGGCGAGCCACCTCATCCGTGGACCTTGGTGTAGGTCCCCTCACCCGCCATGATCGCGCGGAAGCCGCCAGGCGCGTCGAGCGAGAAGACGATCAGCGGCAGGTTATTGTCCCGCGCCAGCGCGATGGCCGAAGCATCCATGACCTTCAGGCGCTTGGACAGCACATCGTCATAACTGATCTCGTCAAAGCGGATGGCGTCCGGGTGCTCCTTGGGGTCCTTGTCGTAGACCCCGTCGACCCCGTTCTTGCCCATGAAGATCGCCTCGCAGGCCATCTCATTGGCGCGCAGTGTGGCCGCCGTGTCGGTGGTGAAGTACGGGTTGCCTGTCCCGGCGGCAAAAATGCAAACGCGCTTTTTCTCGAGGTGGCGCACCGCGCGGCGGCGAATGTAGGGCTCCGCGACCTCGTTCATCGTGATGGCGCTGATCACGCGGGTGAAGACGCCTTTTGCTTCCAACGCGGATTGCATCGCCAGCGCGTTCATCACTGTCGCGAGCATGCCCATGTAGTCGGCGGTAGTCCGCTCCATCCCTTGGGCTGAGCCTTGCAAGCCGCGAAACACATTGCCGCCACCGATGACCATACAAATCTCGACCCCGAGATCGTGCACCTTTTTGACTTCGCTGGCAATTTTATCAACTGTCGGCGGGTGCAGGCCATAGCCCTGATCGCCCATGAGCGCCTCGCCCGAGATCTTGAGCATGACGCGTTTGTAGGTGGATGTTTCCGCGTCTGTCATTGCCTGAGGCCCCCGCTTTCCAGTCGGGCGCAACCTGTCCTAAAAGCCTTCGTGATGCAATCGTCTGATCCCACTGAAATCGCAGCGCTGCGCGCGCTTGGCCTGCCTGACATTCCAGACGGCCAGCCCGTGCTGATTGCGGGGCCCACCGCGTCGGGCAAGTCGGCGCTTGCGCTTGCGCTGGCCGAACGTTTCGGCGGTGTGATTGTGAATGCCGACGCCAGCCAGGTTTATGACTGCTGGCGCGCGATCAGTGCCCGCCCGTCCGACGCAGACGAGGCGCGTGCGCCGCATCTGTTATATGGGCACCTTCCGTATGATGCGCCCTACTCCGCGGGGCACTGGCTGCGGGACGTCGCGCCGATCCTTGCTGGAGCGCAGCGCCCGATCATCGTTGGCGGCACGGGGCTCTATTTCGCGGCGCTGACCGAAGGGCTTGCCGATATCCCCGCCACGCCTGCGGCGGTCCGCGCTGAAGCGGACGCGCTGACGATTGACGCGATGCGCACGAGCCTTGATCCGGTCACCGCCGCGCGCATCGACCTTGCGAACCGCGCGCGCGTGCAACGGGCGTGGGAGGTGAAACGCGCCACCGGCCGAGCCTTGGCGGAGTGGCAAGACGACGTCGCCTCGCCCCTTTTGCCGCCGCAGTCCGCGACCCGGATTGTCTTGCAGGCCGACAAGAACTGGCTGACGCCGCGCATTGAAAGACGCTTTGCCGCCATGCTGGACGACGGCGCGCTGGACGAGGCGCGGGCCATGGTGGATAGGTTCGATCCTGCCCTCCAAAGCTGTAAGGCGATTGGCGCGCCCGAGCTCATCGCCCATTTGCGTGGGACGATAAGCCTCGCCGACGCAGAGACCGCTGCAACCATTGCTACGCGCCAATACGCAAAGCGCCAACGCACATGGATGCGCGCGCGAATGCAAGACTGGCATCATATAGACGCTCAGGCATTGCACAGCCACTTTACAAAATAAGGCTGGATCGAGCTTATCGCCCGTGCAAGATGTGGGCTGAGTTGGCAATTATCGACATCCGGCCCGTATGAGCATCCTGCCCCCTATCCAGATCACGACGCTGGCGGCTTTGACCGCGGGGCAAGACTGGCGCCTGTCATTGGCGCATAGCCGGGATGAACATTTGTTGATCTGGGTCTCGCGCGGGCAAGGTCGTCTGCTGCTGAACGGAACACGGCGTGGCTACGGGACGCATAACGCGATCTTTGTGCCTGCCGGGACGCTTTTCTCCTTTGAAGCGGGGCGTCAGGTCATTGGCCTTGCGGCACGGGTGCCGCTGGGCTCTGAGGCTCGCTTGCCCGAGGGGCCGAGACAGTTGCGGCTACGCGATACAGCTGCAATCAACGAAATTGCGGGTCTTCTGGACACGGCGCAACGCGAGGCCGCGTCGGAGCGGGCATTGGTACAGGACGCCCTTGATGGATATCTTGCACTGATTTCAGTATGGCTGAGGCGCCAGATTACCTTGCCGGAACACCTACCCGCCTCGATGACTGCCGCCGCACGCCTTTCGCAGCGCGTCTGCGCACGCATTGCGGACCACTATGCAAGCCCGATGACTATTTCCGATCACGCCGGCGCGCTTGACGTAACACCGACCCACCTTGCCCGGGCCTGCAAAACGGCGACGGGATGCACTGCGGCGGATCTGTTAACGCAGCGGGTACTGCACGCGGCCCGCACCGCATTGGTGGAAACCGATGTCGCCATGCAGGACATTGCGCGCCATTTGGGGTTCGGGTCTGCTGCCTACTTTACCCGATTCATCCAGGCGCATACGGGCAAGACGCCAACGGCACTCAGGGCCGCTGCGGGGCGCTGATCGGCTGCCAACATAGGCAGATGTCGCAAACAGACCCGGCCTCTGTCGCAAATGTGCACCAGATTTCGCAGGCTTCGGTTGACGGATGCCCTTCTTTTCGGCCTCATAGAGCGACGGGAACCAATAACAAACACGCCAGCGCCGATCAGGCAAAACGGCGAACGGGGGGATGAACATTGACCTGCGCACCTCAAATGCGCGGTCCTTTCCAGACATGAACGCGCGGCACGCGGGTTCTTATCCAGATGCGGGATCCAACCCGCGAAAGCCGACCAACAGGGGCACCAATGGGACTTTTTATCCTACGACGACTAGGCGTCATGCTGCTTACAGCGCTTTGCCTTACCTTTATCGTCTTCTTTCTGACCAACCTCTATCCGAACCTTGAAAAACTCGCCAAAACCCAAGGCAATTTCCGAATGACGGATGAAGCCGTGGCAAGCTGGCTGGGGGATCGGGGGTACCTCGATAACACGTTTGTAAAATACGGACGCTGGCTTGGCGTAGCGCCCGGTTGGGTCACCGAAAAAGAAGATGGTACGGTGACGGGCCAGTGTTTTGCCGAGAACGCACCTGCCGAGGAGCGGCCGCGGTTCTGCGGGGTGCTACAGGGCGATTGGGGCTTCAGTCTGGTATTCAAAGACGAGGTAAGCGAGCTTGTTGGAACGCGGCTTGCCGCAACGGGCAAGCTCATGGGCTTTGTCCTTTTGGTGATGGTGCCATCAGCGCTCCTTGTGGGGGTACTTGCTGGAATGCGGGAAGGATCCGGGCTCGACCGCTCGCTGTCGACCTTCTCGATCGCGACAACAGCGACGCCGGAATATGTCTCCGGCGTTATTTTCATCGCGATTTTCGCCTCGTCTGCTTTTGGGCTCAAATGGTTCAAGGGGTCGGCAACCCAAGCGATCGACAACGCGACGTTTGAGAACTTTACCCTGCCGGTCATAACAATCGCGCTTTATGGCATGGGCTACATCGCGCGCATGACCCGGGCCTCGATGACCGAGGTGATGACCGCGCAATACATCCGAACGGCGCGCTTGAAAGGCGTCAGCTTCGGCAACATCGTGATGAAGCATGCCCTGCGCAACGCGCTGATCGCGCCCTTCACGGTGATCATGCTGCAAATCCCGTGGCTGCTGAACGGTGTGGTGATTGTCGAAACGCTCTTTAACTACAAGGGCTTTGGCTGGCTGCTGGTGCAGGCGGCGGGGAACAATGACATCGAACTGCTGCTTGCGGTTTCGGTCGTGTCGGTCGTGGTCGTTCTGATCACGCAGCTGATCTCTGACATCGGCTACGTGTTCCTGAACCCGCGCATTCGCATTTCATAAGGAGGCCCACGCAATGGATCCGTTGACATGGACCGGCGCACTGGCGCCACTCAACCTCGCCCTGCTGGCCGCTGTTGCGGTGCTGACGCTGGCGATCCTTGCAAACATCATCGTGTCGATTGTTGCGCCGGATACTGGGCCGATCTCGGTCAATCCGGACGGCACAATTGCCGCGGCCACGGGCCCCGGTGCGATGATCAAGACAGTCATGCGCTGGAGCTTTTTCGCGACGGTGCTGATTGTGCTGGCCTACATCGTACTGGGCATCGTGATGGGGACCGGCGCAGGGATTGTCGGCGCAATCAGCCAGAAAATGGTCCCGGTCTGGATCGGGATGATCCTGATCTTTGCCGTGTCCATCACGCAAAAGCGCAAGCTGGGCCTTTATGGCAAGCTGTTTGACAGCACGATCGGCATGATCGGCTTTGGCCTTGTGCTGTTCTGGGTGCTGGTAGGGATCATGGCGGGCGTGTTCGACATGCTGATGACCCATGACCCGCTCAGCCAGGTGTCGGGCATGAAGAACAAGCTGCCCGGCACGCCCATGCGCAGCCCCGAGGAAGGCGAGTTTGCCTGGTACCTTCTGGGCGGCGACAACCTCGCGCGCGATGTCTATTCACGCCTTCTGAAGGGCGCGTGGATCGTGGTGCAGATCGCACCGCTTGCAACGCTGTTTGCCTTTATGGTCGGCATCACGCTCGGCCTGCCGGCAGGCTATTATGGCGGCAAGTTCGACACCATCCTGTCCTTTGTGGCCAATCTGATCCTGGCGTTCCCCGTCATCCTGCTGTTTTACTTGCTGGTGACGCCGGAAATCGTGGCAACGGGCATCCCGAACTACATGGCTGCGGTGCTGTTCGTCTTCCCCGTGATCTTCTTCGCGGTGCTGCTGAACTCGCGCTTCTACACCCAGCCTTCAGTGCGCACGCCCTTGCTGGTAGTGGTTTTAGGCGGTTTGACCTGGGCCTATCTGTCGCTGATCTCAACCGATGGCGCGATTGTGGCGGCGGCCACCTATACAGTGCCGGGACTGCCACAAGCGCTGGACTGGATTCAGATGCCGCCCGAGATCCTGGTGGTGTTTGTGTCGGTGGTCTTCGTGAACTCGCCCACCGTGTTCCGGATCGTTCGCGGCCTCGCCCTCGACATCAAGACGCGCGACTACGTGGCAGCGGCGCAGACCCGCGGTGAAGGGCCCTGGTACATCATGCTGTGGGAAATCCTGCCCAACGCGCGCGGCCCGCTGATCGTCGATTTCTGCCTGCGGATCGGCTATACGACCATCCTGCTTGGCACACTCGGCTTCTTTGGCCTTGGCCTTGAATCGGAAAGCCCGGATTGGGGCACGACCATCAACGCCGGTCGCCGGTTGCTGTCGCTTTATCCGCATGCGGCGCTGGTTCCTGCGCTGGCGCTGATGATGCTGGTGCTGGGCCTGAACCTTCTGGCGGATGGTCTGCGCGAAGAGAGCCTTCGGGACTGATTGAGACGGCGGGACCGGGGGCCAGCCCCCGGACCCCCGGAGTTTATTTCGCCAAGTGAAGACAGGCTTGGCATCGGGGAGACTAAAGATGGCCAAAGACAACTACGACGGCCCCATTTTGGAGATCGACAAGCTGTCGATTTCCTTCTTCACGCGGCTGCGGGAAATCCCTGCCGTGATGGATTTTTCGGTCACCGTTCAACCGGGCGAGGCCGTGGGCCTTGTGGGGGAATCGGGCTGCGGAAAGTCAACGGTGGCGCTTGGCGTCATGCAGGACCTTGGCAAGAACGGGCGCATCGTGGGCGGGTCGATCAAGTTCAAGGGCCGCGACCTGGGGCAGATGAGCATGGAAGAGCTGCGGGATATCCGCGGCTCCGAGATTGCGATGATCTATCAGGAACCCATGGCCTCCCTGAACCCGGCGATGAAGATCGGCAAGCAGCTGATGGAAGTGCCGATGATCCACGCGGGCATGAGCGAAAAAGACGCTTATGACCGCGCGCTTCAGGTGGTGACGGATGTGAAGCTGCCGGACCCCAAGCGAATCCTCAACTCCTTCCCGCACCAGCTGTCGGGCGGCCAGCAGCAGCGCATCGTGATCGCGATGGCGCTGATGTCGGAGCCGTCCTTGCTGATCCTTGACGAGCCGACCACCGCGCTTGACGTGACGGTCGAGGCCGCCGTGGTTGAGCTGGTGAAGGATCTGGGCAAGAAATACGGCACGTCGATGCTGTTCATCTCCCACAACCTTGGCCTCGTGCTGGAGACCTGTGACCGCATCTGCGTGATGTATTCCGGCGAGGCGGTGGAGCGCGGCAGCATCGAGACGGTGTTTAACAACATGCAGCACCCCTATACGCAGGCGCTGTTCCGTTCGATCCCCCTGCCCGGCGCCGACAAGAATGCGCGCCCTCTGGTGGCGATCCCCGGCAACTTCCCCCTGCCCCATGAGCGTCCGAACGGCTGTAACTTTGGCCCGCGCTGCGACTATTTCGAGGCGGGGCGCTGTGATCAGGGCTTCATCCCGATGGAGCCGGTGCCCGGCAATGACCGCCACCAGTCGCGCTGTCTGAAGTTCAAGGAGATCGACTGGAATGCGCCCCTTACCGTGGGGGAGCAGAAGGAAAAGGCGCCTGTCGGCGACGTTGTCCTGAAGATGGACAACCTCAAGAAATACTACGAGGTGGCGGCCAATGCGCTGTTTGGTGGTGGCGCCACCAAGGTCGTGAAAGCGAACGAAACGCTGTCGTTCGAGGCGCGCGAGTCCGAAACGCTCGCCATCGTGGGCGAATCCGGCTGCGGCAAGTCGACCTTTGCCAAAGTGTTGATGGGTCTGGAAACCGCAACAGAAGGCGACATTCTTCTGGGCAACAAGCAGATCCAGGATACGCCCATCGAAGAGCGGGATACGCAGACCGTCGCCGACGTGCAGATGGTTTTCCAAAACCCATTTGATACGCTGAACCCGTCCATGACCGTCGGGCGACAGATCGTTCGGGCGCTGGAAATCTTCAAGGTTGGCAATAACGAGAAAGAGCGCTGGAACCGCATGCTGGAGCTTCTGGACCTCGTGAAGCTGCCGCGCGAATTTGCGAACCGCATGCCGCGCCAGCTATCCGGTGGCCAGAAACAGCGGGTCGGCATCGCGCGCGCTTTTGCGGGCGACGCCAAGATCGTGGTGGCAGACGAGCCCGTGTCGGCGCTCGACGTGTCGGTGCAGGCGGCGGTCACGGACCTGCTGATGGAGATCCAGCGCGAGCACAAAACGACGCTGCTGTTCATCAGCCACGACCTCTCCATTGTGCGCTATCTCAGCGATCGGGTCATGGTCATGTATCTGGGCCATGTGGTGGAGCTGGGGGATACCGAGCAGGTCTTCTCACCCCCTTACCACCCCTACACCGAGGCATTGCTGAGTGCGGTCCCCATCGCGGACACTAGTGTGGAAAAGCAGCACATCGTGCTTGAAGGGGACATCCCGTCGGCGATGAACCCGCCCCCCGGCTGCCCGTTCCAGACGCGCTGCCGGTGGAAATCGGAGGTTGCGGGTGGCCTGTGCGAGAAAGAGGTGCCACCGGTGCGCCGCCTCGCCGAAGGGCATCAGATCAAGTGCCATCTGAGCGACGAGATCCTGTCGAAGATGGATCCAGTGATCAAGATCGCTGCGGAATAAACCCAGCCCCGCGGAGCGCTGCGGCGTTCCGCGGGTTATTTTTGCCCAGTGGTCATTCTGATGTCGTCGAAGGCTGCTTGCGAAATGGACCCCGCCGGTCCCGGCCGGTAAATCCCGAACTTGGCAAAAAGCGGCGCACAGGACGCTCGGCTAATCGGTGCGCCTGACACCAGAGTCTGTCCATTCAGCGACAGGCGCAATTGGCCCGTGTTCGGAGAAGAGAAATCAAGCCAGAGGTCAAAGCGCTGCGGCGAACCTGTCAGCGCGTCAATATGAACGGGCGGAATTTGTGCCGGTCGGTGCCGCCCTTTACGGCTCCCGCCGTTCAAGGACCGACCGCGCAGCGTCATGACCTGCAACAGACCGCGATCAAATTTGAGCATCAGCGGCGGGTAGGCGTCGCAGCCGCGCGCCCAGTTGTGGATCTGGAAAAACGTCTCGCGCGCGTTATCGAAGCCCTGCAAGAAAGTGACTTCGAACCCTAAATGAACACGCCTCGCGCCGGGCAAGGGCTGCGTTGCCAGTTCAATCCGCTCCCAGTACGGCGCGCGGTGGCGCCGTTGATCATCAGTTCCGCAGGCGCCAACCTGACCGGGCGCGAGGGTAAAGACCAATTTGCGGTCACCTTTGATGCGGCCCCATGCGACAGGTTTTGCCCCTACCGCCTGTTTTGGCACACCGCAGCTGAGCCGCGCGCTGAGGCTCCAATCGCTGTCTTGAAAAGTCTGTGCAGCCGCTGATGACGCAAAGACCACAGCAAGGCCGAGGCCCGCGATCACGCGGCGCAGCATATCAGCTGCCCCAGATGACCTTGACGTAATTCCGGGTTTCCTTGAACGGCGGCACACCATTGTATTTACGCACCGCGCCCGGACCTGCGTTATAGGCCGCCAGCGCCAGCCTCCAGCTTTTGAACCGATCGTATTGCTGGCGCAGGTACCGTGCGCCCCCATCAAGGTTTTGCGCCGGATCGTGCGGGTCAACGCGCAGCTTGCGGGCGGTGCCCGGCATCAGTTGCGCAAGGCCGATGGCGCCTGCGTGACTGACCGCCTTGGGGTTCCAGGCAGATTCCTGCTGAACAAGGCGCAGGAAAAGGTCTTCGGGGATGTTGTGCCGGCGCGCTGCCGCTTTGGCCATCGGAAGAAATTCGCCGCGGTATTTGCCCGTCCATTTCGGTCCGGTGTCCCATTTCGACGGCGTGTGCACCTTGGGCGGCTGAAGCCTTACGGAGTTCGAATACTGTTTGGCAGCCCGGTTATCGAGGATCTTGGTCTGCGATTTGAACAGGGACTTGCGCGACTTTGTGGACAATGTATCAGCGTGCGCGAGCCCAGCACTCAGGCTTGCGACAATCGCACCGACGATTGCGAAGTTCCAAGTCGACATGTTCCTGCTCCGACCACCTCGATTGCCGCGCACTATAAGCGATTGTGCGGCGCGCGCCACCCATCGTTCATCACGCGTTAAGCATGTTTAAACCCCGCGCGGCGACAGTTAGGCTGACCGCGGCGAGAATCGGGAGAGAAGGACAGAAGATGGCAGGCTCGGTGAACAAGGTGATCCTCGTGGGCAATCTGGGGCGCGACCCCGAGACGCGCACGTTCCAGAACGGTGGCAAGGTATGCAATCTGCGCATCGCTACATCCGAAAACTGGAAAGACCGCAACACCGGAGAGCGCAAGGAGCGCACCGAGTGGCACTCGGTCGCGATTTTCAACGAAAACCTCGCGCGGCTCGCAGAGCAGTATCTGCGCAAGGGCTCCAAGGTCTATATCGAGGGCAAACTGGAAACGCGCAAATGGCAGGATCAATCCGGCCAGGACCGCTATTCGACAGAGGTCGTGCTGCGCCCCTACGCGGGCGAGCTGACCTTCCTCGACAGCCGCGATGGAGGCGGCGGGGGCGGCGGATATGGCGGCGGCGGTGGCCAGATGGGCTATGACGACCGCGGCGGCGGCTATGATGATCGGGGCGGCGCGCCCAGCCCGGCACCAAGCCGCGATCTGGACGACGAAATCCCGTTCTGAGGCAGCCGGGAAATCAACCCGGTTTCCCCGCGTTGGCAATGAAGGCCCGGAACGCCAGTCAGGCGTTTCGCGTTTCGCCTGTCAAAGCCTGTGCAAGCGCTTCGATGTCAGAGGGCGCAAAAACCTGAACCCCGTCTTCGCGCAGTGCAGCGGCCACAACGCCTTGGCCCACACGCTTTTGTCCGTCGAACATGCCTGAGTATATGAACGTGCTTCCGCAAGACGGGCTGCCGTCGATCAGCAGCGCAAAGCGGCAGCCTGCCTTTCGCGCATGCGCGACAGCGATCTGTGCTCCGCGCCGGAAGGTCTCTGTCACGTCGCGGCCAGTATCCTCCCGGATTTGCCCCGCGCCGCGCCAGACGTCCGCGCCACTTGTGCCGGGTGCGATCTCCGCTGGGGCGCGCGGCGTGGGAAAACCGGCGCTGACCTCCGGACACAAAGGCACAACGCGCCCCTCTGCCTGCCATTGGTCAAGCAGTTCATTTTGCAGAGTTTTTGCGCCGCCATCGTATCGCACGGGCTGGCCAAGCAGACAGGCGCTGACAAGGATACGGCCGCTCACCGTGCCGCCAAAGCGTCGGTCAGTACCGCGCGCACCGCGCCGGGCGGCACATCTGCGCTGACAAAGGCAGACCCGATCCCGCGCGTAAGGATAAACCGCAACTGGCCGTCGACGACCTTCTTGTCCTGCCCCATCAGCGCCAAAAGCCCGTCCGCGTCCGGCAAATCTCCGGCGATGTCGACGAGGCTGGATTTCATACCCATCGCCGCCAGATGCTGCGCCACGCGGCTCGGGTCTTCCTGCGGGCAGAGCCCTAGTCGCGCCGACAGATCAAACGCCAGCGCGCAGCCGACAGCGACGCCCTCGCCGTGCAGCAGCCGATCCGAATAACCCGTGGCGGCCTCAAGCGCGTGGCCAAACGTATGGCCTAGGTTCAAAAGCGCGCGGTCGCCCTGCTCTGTCTCATCGCGCAGGACAATCTGTGCCTTCATCTCGACCGAGCGGCGCACCGCCCGCATTCGCGCTGTCATGTCGCCAGACGACAAGGCGGCGCCGTGCGCTTCAAGCCATGCAAAGAAATCCGCGTCTCCCAGAAGACCGTATTTCACAACTTCGCCGTAGCCCGCCAATAGATCGCGCTGCGTCAGCGTCCCCAGAACCTCCACATCTGCCAGAACGAGACTGGGTTGATGGAACGCGCCGATCAGGTTCTTGCCATGGTGGGTGTTGATCCCCGTCTTTCCACCAACAGAGCTGTCGACCTGCGCCAGAAGCGAGGTTGGCACCTGCACGAACCGCACGCCCCGCCGCAGGATTGCGGCGGCGAAGCCTACAAGGTCACCGATCACACCGCCGCCAAAGGCGACCACCACGTCGCCCCGTTCGACATGCCGGTCCAGCAGCCAGTCACAGCAGGCCTGCACCTGCGCCCAGCTTTTCGTGGCCTCACCCCGCGGCAATTCCAGCAGCGCGACCTCGATTCCCGCAGCCGCAAGGCCTGCCCGGAAGGTCTCCCAGTGCAGCGCCGCGACATGGCTGTCGGCGATGACAGCGACGCGCGGGCGGCGCAAGAGCGGCGCGATATGGCGGCCCGCCTCAGCCAAAAGGCCCGGGCCGATCAGGACATCATAGGCCCGGCCCGGCAGCGCGACATGTACCCGTTCAGTCATCTGGCGTCTCCAATACATCTGCGCGGGTGGCCAAAACGCCAATCACGCGCTCTGCCATGGCTTCGATCGTCAGATCAGGCGATGCCGAAACGCGCAGTGCGGCCTGTTTATAGATCGGGGTACGCGCCTCAAAGATAGCCTTCAGCGTGGCCTTGGGATCATCGGTGCGCAGCAAGGGGCGCGTGTCCTTGTGGCGCACTCGGGACCACAGAAGCTCAAGATCCGCATCAAGCCAGACGGACACACCATGGGCCGAAATGCTTGCACGGTTGCGCTCTGCCAGGAACGCGCCGCCACCAGTGGACAGAACACCCGGGTCGGCCTTGAGAAGGCGCTCGATAACCTCTGCCTCGCGCTTGCGAAAGAACGGCTCGCCGTCCCTGCTGAAAATCTCGGGCACCGTCATGTTAGCGGCAGCTTCTATTTCCGCATCGCTGTCCCGAAACGGAACGCCAAGCCGCGCCGCAAGCGCCTTGCCCACGGCCGTCTTGCCCGCGCCCATCATGCCAACAAGTACAACGGTCTTCTTCAGCTTTGCGGTGATGTGATGCCGAATTTCGCTCATGGCGCTCTTGATGGCGTGATCTTGGCCGAAAGGCCATATATAACATGTCGCAAAAGGCAGGTCGGCAGGGCAAAGACGGCACATGGGCAGGCTCATCAAATACCTCTTCTACCTCGCGGTGCTCGGGTTCATCGCGCTGGTTGGTTACACATATGTCGGCCCGTTTTTCGGTGCCGATTTCGATCCGCCGCAGGCCGAGGTGCGCGAGCCGGTGACGCTGGATGTCGATTAGATCATCCGCGTTTGTCGTCCTCGCACTCAGCGCGGGGAGCGCTGCGGCGCAGGACACCAGCGGTGCGCCGTTGTCGGCCATAGACTGGTTGCGCCAGCAGACGCCGCCTGCAGCCATTGCGCCTGTTACGCAGGAGCCGGCCGTTACAGGCAGTGCCACAGTACCCGCAGTTACGGTCACGCCGCTTGAGGGCGCGGCAGCGCGGCAGGTCGGTCTGGTGCCGGGCGACGTAACGGGGCTTCCGGCAACGCTCTGGAAAGGGGCCGACGGCCTGCAAACCGCGGCACGCATTGACCGGATGGGCGTGCCAATGCTGCCTGCGGCTCAGGCCTTATTCTATACGGTGTTACTAGCGGAGACCGATCCGCCGACCACCGGTGCTGCGGCGCTGGTGCTGGCGCGCATTGACGCGCTGATGCGCATGGGGGCGCTGGACCCGGCCTTGGCACTCAGCCACCAGTCGGGTCCGCCCACGACCAAGGCGGCCTTCGAACGCCTTTTTGATGCGGCGCTCTTGGCGGGAGAAGAGGCGCAAGCTTGCGCTGTCCTGCAGCAGGCGCGCCCACCGCTCGCAGACTACCGCGAGCAAGTGTTCTGCGCGGCGCGCGCGGGCGACTGGGACACAGCCGCCTTACTGCTTGGTACCGCAAGCGCTCTTGGGGACCTGAGCGAGGCCGAGGCGAACCTTCTGGCCCAGTTTCTCGATCCCGAGCTGGTTGAAGGGGATCCGGCCATCCCCGCGCGACCCGACCCACTGTCCGTGCGGATGCTCGAAGCGGTGGGCACGCCAGTTTCCACAACCACCCTTCCCCGCGCCTTCGCCAATCTGGACCTGCGCGATGTGGCGGGCTGGAAGGCGCAACTTTCTGCCGCCGAGCGTCTGGCCGAAACAGGTGCCATCGATGCGAACCGCCTTTTCGGCATCATCACAGACCGGCAGCCCGCTGCGTCGGGCGGTATCTGGGACCGGACCCGCTCGATCCAGCGATTTGATACGGCGCTGCGCACTGGATCGTCGGACGCTATTGCCAAGACCTTGCCGGATGCGCTGACCGCAGCGCGTGCGGCGCGCATGGCGGTTCCCGTGGCAGGGCTCTTTGCCGACCGGCTGCTTCAGTCGGGTGCCGCCGGCAGTGCGCCGGCCTATGAGCTGATCTTGTTGTCGCCGCGTTATGAGGAGGCCGCAACGCGGTTTCCCGAACAGGCAGCGGACAGGCCGCTTTTGGGCGCGCTCGCCGCAGGTGACACTGCGACGATTTCCGAGCTGCAAGATCCCTTACAAGACGCGGTGCGCCGCGCTTTTGGGCAAGATGCGCCAGCCCCCGATGCCCGGCTCATTGAGATGGCGCGCGGCGATGCCCTTGGTCCGGCCTTGCTAGACGTCCTGACGCAGTTGGACCGCGGCGCGCGCGGTGATCTGCAAACCCTGTCCCGCGCGCTTGTCACCTTGCGCGTGCTGGGGCTTGAAGACACCGCCCGGCGCGCGGCGCTGCAGGTGCTGCTGATGGAGCGACAAACGTGAGCCACCGCTGGATCGCCACCTTTCTTGACGCACAGGCTGCCGAGCTCGGCGCGGCGGAAAATACGCTTCTGGGCTATGGGCGGGACCTGCAAGACTTTGCCACTTGGTGTGCGGGGACGGGCCTCACGTTTGAAGCGATCGATCAAGGTGGGGTTGAGGCGTATTTACTCGATCTTGATCAGCGTGGACTGGCACGAGCCACACGGGCGCGGCGGCTGTCGGCGCTCAAACAGATTTTTCGCTTTGCGTTCGAAGAAGGCTGGCGCAGCGACAATCCGGCGATCCAGATCACCGGCCCCGGCCGCGAAGCGCGCCTGCCGAAGACGCTGACGCATCGGGAAGTCGACAATTTGCTTGCAAGTTCACGCACCATGGGGCGCACGGAGGTGGACAAGGCACGTAACACCTGCCTGATGGAACTGCTGTACGCGACCGGCATGCGCGTGAGCGAGCTGGTGGGCCTGCCCGTAGCGGCCGCGCGCGGTAATCCGGAAATGCTGCTGGTGCTTGGCAAGGGCGGCAAAGAACGGATGGTCCCTCTGTCGCCGCCTGCACGCGCAGCGCTTGCCGCATGGCTGCCGCTTCGGGATGCCGCGCAGGAACAGCGTGAGGCGCGCGGCGCAAAACCCTCACCGTTCCTGTTTCCATCCCGCGGCAAGGCCGGCCATCTGACCCGGCACGCCTTCTACATGTTTATCAAGGATTTGGCCGTTAAAGCGGGGATCAGTCCCGACAAGGTGACGCCGCACACGTTGCGCCATGCCTTTGCCACGCACCTTCTCGAAGGAGGCGCAGACTTGCGGGCGATACAAACACTTCTTGGCCATGCCGACGTTGCAACGACTGAAATCTACACCCACGTGCAAACCGCACGTCTGACCGAGTTGGTAATGGATCACCATCCCCTCGCAAAGGATGAGGGCACGCAGGACTAGGCGCAGCACAAGCCGCTACCCTTGAAGTAGCCTCCCCTGAGCCCCATAACCTCGTAGTACCTTTGGCCTCGGAACTGACCTCTCATGGATCCCTCCACGACCCCTTTTGACGGTGCCTTTTGGGCAACCGCCGGCGTCATCCTGTTTCTTCTTGTCTTGTCCGGCTTTTTCTCCGGATCAGAGACGGCACTGACCGCTGCATCGCGGGGCAAATTGCGTTCTCAGGCAGACAAGGGGTCTTCGGGTGCGGCTCGGGCGCTGCGCATCACCGAAGACAACGAGCGCCTGATTGGTTCTGTCCTTTTGGGCAATAACCTTGTGAATATCCTCGCCACCTCGCTTGCCACACAGTTGCTGTTGCGTGCGTTTGGTGAATCGGGCGTCGCCATGGCGACGGCCGTCATGACGCTGATGATCCTGATCTTTGCCGAGGTGTTGCCCAAAACCTATGCGATCACCAATGCCGAAACCGCGGCGTCTGCCGTGTCGGGGCCGATCAGTCTGGTGGTGCGCATCTTTGCCCCGATCGTGGCGGCCGTGCGGCTGCTCGTACGGGGCGTTCTGCGTGTTTTCGGGGTGCAGATCGACCCGGATTCAAACGTGCTTGCAGTACGCGAAGAGATCGCCGGCGCCCTGACGCTGGGCCACCAGGAAGGTGCGGTCGAGAAGGAAGAGCGCGACCGGATATTGGGCGCTTTGGATCTGGGAGACCGGATCGTGGAAGAAATCATGCTGCATCGTTCGGGGATCGAGATGATTGACGCCGCGGGCGATCCGGAAGCGATCCTCGAGCAATGCCTGCAGTCCAATCATACCCGCCTGCCCGTGTTCCGTGATGATCCGGAGAACATCGTTGGCGTTGTGCACGCCAAGGACCTTTTGCGCGCGATGTACAAGCAGATTGGCGGCGCCGATGGCGATGCTGCTGCACTCAAGAGCTTCGATATCGCGGGAGTCGCGAGCGCGCCCTATTTCGTGCCAGAGACCACCACCTTAGACAGCCAAATGCGCGAGTTTTTGCGTCTGCGAGGTCACTTTGCGCTGGTTGTTGACGAATACGGCACGCTACAGGGCCTGATCACGCTTGAAGACATCCTCGAAGAAATCGTGGGCGAAATCACGGACGAGTTCGACCCGGATGGAGATCACGACATTCGGCCCGGCCCCGATGGGCATTACGCGATCGACGGTGCGATGACGATCCGCGACCTCAACCGCGCGGCGGACTGGTCGCTGCCCGATGAAGAAGCGAACACGGTCGCGGGGCTGGTGATCCATGAAGCGCAGCAGATCCCGGAGATCGGGCAGGTTTTTTCCTTCCACGGCTTCCGCTTCGAGGTAACGGGGCGTGAGGGCAACCGGTTGACTGGTCTGCGTATCCGCCCCCTTCGTGGCTGATTCAGGGCGTCTTAACCGGGTGCGTGATATGCGAGATGCATGCAAGCGTTTCGTCTGACACTCGCAGTTTTGGCTTTTGGGCTTGCACCGCATTTTGCACATGCGTGTGCGGTGATGCCGGGCCTCAGCCCTTTGATCAGTTACGCCCGTTCCGTTGAACTTGGTGAGCCTGTGCCGGCGGACGCGACGCGGGCGGCCGCGCGCAGCCTCGCTGCGCAGGATTTGGAAACGCTCTCAAACCGGCTGCGCCAGGCCGGTCTGGATGCGCATGAAGCGTCCTTGCGGGATTTTTTTTCGGTGCTGGGCGCCGTTTTGGACAGGGCGCTGGCAGGTGACATGACCAGCGCGCAGCGGATCGCGCAGGGCGACGCGTTTGGCGCAGCCTACACCAGCGCGCGCGTTGCGCAGTCCGAGATCTGCGATACGCTGGACAGCGCCGGCGGCCCTACGCCCAACGCGACGGGCCGGCCGGACCGTGTGGGCGGCGACGGGCAAGGCGCGCGTGTGCTTGGCCCGACATCTCCCTATGAAACGCCCGTCGCCATCAACGCGCAGCGCTTCGTGTCGGTATTTCTCGCGATTCTCTCGGTGGCGGTAATCCTGCACTATGCCCTACTCTGGCGCGCAAGTGCCGTGCGGCGGCGGCGGCTCGTGACAATTCCGGCCGTTTTGCGCAGCGGCGATCTGACGGTCCAAGGCAAACTGTCCATACTGGATCTCTACGGAGCAAAGTTTGTCGCTGCGGACGCCCTCCGCATGCCGATCAAGGACAGGCCCAACCCTACAATTGAAGCGGAAGACATGACCTTTTCGGTGTCAATCCTTTCAGGCGGGCGAATTGCGCAGCATCTTCAGTTTAACGACCCCCTCAGCCCCCAACTCCACGCCCGTCTGCTAGAGGGGTCTTTGACACCCCCCCGGCGAGATCCGATGGCGCGCGACCGCAGCACTGGGACCAGCTACCGCTACGGTCAGGCACACCTCGGTGCAGGCGGCGATTTGGCCCGGTAACCAGCGCAGTGATCGCGTTACGCCCGAAGCCGCTCTCCGCCCGGATCAAATGGTGGTGCGTCCAGAATGACAGCCTTATGAGGCTGGCCAAGGATCATGACTTCGACTGCGTCGCCCGGCGCAGCATCCCGGACAAACCCGAGTGCAAGGCTCATGCCGACTGTGTAACCATAGGCCCCCGAGGTCACGCGCCCAATCCCCTTGCCATCTCTGAAAATCGGCTCACCGCCGGTTGCATCCGCATTTGATGCAGCCGTTGCGGCCTCATCGACATGCAGCAAGACAAGGCTTTCACGGGCCGGTTTTGCCATTGCATCTGCCGCAGCCGACTTGTTCAGGAAATCCTTGTCCATCTTGCACAGCCGGTCGAGGCCAACCTCCTGCGGGCGATATTCGGGGCTGTATTCGCGTGACCACGACCCATACCCCTTTTCGATCCGAAGCGACATCAGGGCACGGCTGCCAACCGGCCTGATGTTCATGTCGCGGCCCGTGCTGACGAGCGCCTCGTAAAGCTTGAGCTGATCGGCTTCCGCGCAGTGCAGCTCCCACCCCAAATCGCCGGTGAAGGACACGCGCAGCGCAAGCGCCCGCACGCCTGCAATGTCGATCCAGGCCGAGCGCATGAAGGGGAAGTCTTCGGTAGCAAGCGAATGGTTCGTCAGCCGCTGCAAAAGCGCCCGACTGTCCGGACCCGCAACGTTGAAGCCGCACATCGCCTCGGTATGACTGTCAAACGTTGTGCCCTCGGGGAGCGGAACCGCCCGGAAGAAGCGCTGGTGATACCGCTCGGCCATGCCCGAGCCGATTATCCAGAACTCTTCATCCCCTGTGCGGGTCACCGTGAAGTCCCCCGCAATCCCGCCGCGTTTGCCGATCAACGGCGTGAGGCAAGACCGGCCCACCGCGCGCGGCATCCGGTTTGCAAAGACGGCGTTAAGCCACGCTTCAGCCCCTGCGCCCGCGACCCGGTATTTGGCGAAATTCGAGATGTCGATGATGCCACCGGTCTCGCGCAGCATCCGGCACTCCGCGCCTACGGGCGCCCACCAGTTCTGCCGCGTGAACCCGTCGGTGTCCGTGGTACCGGGCGCGTCCGCGAACCAAAGCGGATGCTCCCACCCGTAGTTGAGCCCCATAACCGCACCCATCTCTTTTTGCGCAGCGTAAGCCGGGCGTGAGCGAACAGGGCGGCCTGCAGCGCGTTCTTCGTTCGGAAAGTGAATCTTGAAGCGGTGGGCGTAGACATCTTCGACCCGCGCCTTGGTAAAAGCCTTGCCTGCCCAGTGCCCAAACCGCGCCATGTCCCAAGGGAACATGTCGTATTCCATTTCGCCTTCGATGATCCACTGAGCGACCATCAGGCCCATGCCAGCCGACTGGGAAAAGCCGGGAATGATCCCGTTGCAGCAGAAATAACCCTGCAGTTCGGGCACCGGCCCAAGCAGCACGTTGGAATCGGGCGACCAGATCATCGGCCCGTTGATCACCCGCTTGATGCCTGCGGTTGCCGCGACCGGCACCCGCTCCATCGCACGCATGACGTTTTCCTCGATCCGGTCCAGATCGTCGGGGAACAGGTCATGCGCGAAATCGAGCGGCGTGCCCTCCTCGGCCCAGAACCGCATGTCTTTCTCATAGGCACCGATCAGAAGGCCCTTCCCCTCTTGGCGCATGTAATACTCGCCATCGCGGTCCGCGACCGACGGCAGGCGGCGGCCCTGATCGGCTATCTCCTGAATCGTTTCCGTCACAAAGTACTGGTGCTCTGTTGGCATCAAGGGCAGGTCGATCCCCGCCAGCGCCGCGACCTCGCGGCCCCACAGGCCCGCGGCGTTGATCACCCAATCGGTATGAATATTGCCCTTGGGCGTCTCCACCACCCATGTTCCGTCAGGCTGCGCCACCGTCCCCGTGACCGGCGTGAAACGCATGACCTCGGCACCGCGCTGCTTGGCGCCCGCGATATAGGCATGGGTCACGCCCGAGGGATCCACATTGCCGCCCGATGGCTCCCACATGATGCACTTGATTCCGTCAAAATCGACCAGCGGGTGCAACCGTTCGGCCTCCGACCGATCGATTTCGTGAAATTCCATCCCGTAGAGCTTTGCCTTCGCCGCCTGAAGCCGAAGCTGATGCACCCGCTCCTGGGTCTGCGCGAGATACAGGGACCCCGGCTGGAACACGCCGCAGCTTTGCCCGGTCTCTTCTTCGAGGCTGTTATAGAGGTTCATCGTATAGTGCTGAAGTCGGCTGATATTCGCGCTGTCATGCAGCCCGTGAATGCCTGCAGCCGCATGCCAAGTGCTGCCCGAAGTCAGCTCGTCCCGCTCCAGCAGCACCACGTCCGTCCAACCCAGCTTGGTCAGGTGATAGAGGATCGAGGCGCCGATCACGCCGCCTCCGATTACAACGGCTTGGGCATGGGTGCGCACGGGGGAACTCCTTGGGTCTGTCTGACTGCAAAGGACCACGCCAGACCGCAAACGGATAGCGCTTTTCCGACACCCAATTGTGCCTCCGCGCCAGAGAGCGACGCTCCATCTGCGACACAAAGCGTCGCCCGCGGCGCATCGCACAGCTTCACTTGGCACCATAAACTCTCCCCGATGGGCCGCGTTGGCCCGCGCGCTAACGGGAGATCGTCCATGCAAACCACCACCCGCGTTGCTGTCATTGGCGGAGGCGTCGTTGGCGCCTCGGTGCTGTATCACCTGACCAAGCTGGGTTGGTCGGACGTGATGTTGATCGAACGCTCCGAGCTGACGAGCGGCTCCACATGGCATGCAGCGGGCGGGTTTCATACGCTGAATGGCGACACGAATATGGCGGCGCTGCAGGGCTATACGATCAAGCTCTACAAGGAGCTGGAAGAGATCACCGGCATGTCCTGCGGCCTGCACCACGTGGGCGGCGTGACGCTGGCGGACAATCAGGACCGGTTCGACATGCTGGTGGCCGAGCGCGCCAAGCACCGCTTCATGGGGCTCGAGACGCAGATCGTGACTCCAGAAGAGATCAAGAAGATCGCCCCGGTCACCAACATCGATGGCATCATCGGCGGGCTTTACGACCCGCTTGACGGGCACCTCGACCCCTCCGGCACCACCCACGCCTATGCCAAGGCCGCGCGCATGGGCGGGGCGACGATCCAGACGCACACGATGGTGCAGGAGACCAATCAGCGCCCGGACGGCACGTGGGACGTGGTCACGGAGAAGGGCACCATCCACGCCGAGCATGTCGTGAACGCGGGCGGCCTCTGGGCGCGCGAGGTGGGCGAGATGGCAGGTATCTACTTCCCCCTGCACCCGATGGAGCATCAGTATATCGTCACCGAGAACGTACCCATGATCGAAGAGATCGTGGCGGGCGGCGGTGAGCATCCGCACGTGATGGACCCGGCTGGCGAGAGTTACCTGCGGCAGGAGGGCAAGGGCCTCTGCATCGGGTTCTACGAGCAGAAATGCCGCCCCTGGGCCGTCGATGGCACGCCCTGGACCTTTGGGCACGAGCTACTGCAGGACGATTTCGACAAGATCGAGGACTCCATCGCCTTTGCCTATAACCGTTTCCCCGATCTGGAGCGCGCGGGCGTGAAATCGGTCATCCACGGCCCCTTCACCTTTGCCCCCGACGGCAACCCGCTGGTCGGCCCGGTCCCCGGCGTGCGCAACTACTGGTCGGCCTGCGGCGTGATGGCAGGCTTTTCACAGGGCGGCGGCGTTGGCCTGATGCTGGCCCAGTGGATGGTCGAAGGCGAGCCCGAGCGCGACGTCTTCGCGATGGACGTTGCCCGTTTTGGGGACTGGATTAGCCCCGGCTACACCCTGCCCAAGGTGATCGAAAACTACCAAAAGCGCTTCTCCGTCGCCTACCCGAACGAGGAACTGCCCGCCGCGCGGCCCAACCGTACAACGCCGATGTACGATATCTTCAGCGACATGGGCGCGGTCTGGGGCCAGCAATACGGGTTGGAGGTGCCGAACTACTTTGCCCAAGGGGACGAGCCGACCTATGAGACCCCCTCCTTCCGCCGCTCTGACGCGTTTGAGGCGACGGGCCGCGAGGTGCGCGGGGTCCGGGAGGGCGTCGGCATCAACGAGGTGCACAATTTCGGCAAGTACTTTGTCACCGGTGCGGGGGCACGCGCCTGGCTCGACCGGATCATGGCGGGCCGCGTGCCGCAGCAGGGCCGCCTGTCGCTGACGCCGATGCTCTCGCCTAAGGGCAAGCTGATCGGGGATTTCACCATCTCCTGCCTCGCCGAGGACCGCTTCCAGCTCACCGCAAGCTATGGCGCGCAGGCCTACCACATGCGCTGGTTCCTGCAGAACCTCGATGAAGGCGTTAAGATCGAGAACGTCTCGGATAGGCTGAACGGCTTCCAGATCGCTGGGCCTAAAGCGATGCAGGTACTGCAGTCCTGCACCCGTGCGGACATCTCGGACATGAAGTTCCTAGACGTCCGCCCACTGACTGTGGGTATGACTGACTGCACCGTGCAGCGGGTCAGCTATACCGGCGATTTGGGGTTCGAGATTTACTGCGACCCGATGGCCCAGCGCCAGCTTTGGTGGACGCTCTGGGAGGCGGGCCAGCCGCACGGCATGGTGCCCTTCGGGATGCGGGCAATGATGTCCCTGCGGCTCGACAAATTCTTTGGCGGCTGGCTCTTGGAATTCGGGCCGGACTACACTGCAGCGGAAACCGGCCTCGACCGGTTCATCAGCTTCAAGAAGAACACGCCCTTCATCGGCCGCGCCGCCGCAGAGGCTGAGCGGGAGGCTGGCCCCGCCCGCAAGCTCGTTGCCTTTGAGGTAGATGCCGATGACGCGGACGTTCAGGCCTACGAACCGATCTGGCTGGACGGCGCCGTGGTCGGGTTCTGCACCTCCGGCGGGTTTTCGCACCACGCAGGCAAGTCGATCGCGCAGGGCTTTGTGCCCACTGACAAGGCGCAGGATGGCCTGAAGGTAGACATCGAAATCCTGGGCCACATGCGCCCTGCAACGCTGATCACCGAGCCTCTCTTTGATGCCGATGGCGCCCGGATGCGCGGATAGATAGGATTGGGGGCATGGCTGATGTCCCCATCTTGATCCTTGCCGCGGGGCGTTCGCGCCGGATGCGCGGGCGCGATAAACTGCTGGAGGATGTGGACGGTGTGCCGCTCTTGCGGCGGCAAGCGCTCCTTGCGCTTGAGGTGTCGAACGATGTCAGGATCGCCCTGCCCCCGGCGCCACACGCTAGAGACGCCGTGATCTCGGACCTTGCGCTGCGTGTGGTGCGGGTCGCGGATGCGGCCGAGGGTATGGGAGCAAGCCTGCGCACTTTGTTCGGGACGCTTGAGGATGCGCCGCGCGCCCTTCTGCTGCTCGCCGATCTGCCAGCCTTGGACGCGAGCGACCTCGCCGCCGTGCTGGCCGCGCCCGAAATCGCGCCGGATGCCAAGATTTGGCGCGGCGCGACGCAAGACGGGAAAGGTGGCCACCCGATGCTGGTTGACCAAGCGGTCTACGCTGACTTCCTTGCGCTGCGCGGTGACGATGGAGGGCGCAGTATCGTGCAGGCGCATGGTGCGCATCTCGTCGCTCTGCCTGGCACACGTGCACGGCTTGACCTTGATACACCGGAAGACTGGTCGAAATGGCGAGCGGGCCGCGCGTAAACGCACGGCCCGCATCGATCCTTCAAGGATCGAAATCCCGCAATCCTTTGAAGGATTGCCTCAGCGTGCCAACTCGCTCGTCAGCAAGCCAGCTTCGTGCTTTTTCAGCGACTTGCGGGCCGCACCAAAGGCGTCAAGACCGGCAACCGTGTCGAGCTCGGGGAAGAGCGCAACAATCTCGTCCCGCTGGGCTGCCCCAAGCGCCCGCATGGAGTGGTCCCCGGGCTGGAAGCTTTCGGTCCATGCACCGTCTGCCAGAATGACCTCATGCGTGTCGAACATCAGGTGGATGTAGCTGACGGCATGCGCCTGCACCTGATCCACACCGTCAAGGCCCGTCAGGTGCTTGGCCGCAACCAGCACTTCGCGCTCCTCGAACATGACCTCTGCAAGGTCCGAGGTCAGCAGCATCCGGTGGTTCGGGCTCACCAGCATGTCCCGCTCGGGCAGGCCGCGGCCCAGCGCGCCCTGACGGATCAGAACCGGCTGGAATGATGGCACGGCGGCCAACTCGCCCGCGGTTAGATCGCGGCGCCCGGCCCAGCGCAGGGTCTGGATGCCGTTGTCGCGGGTAAAGATGCGGTCGCCCGCACGCAGCGCTTCGACAGGCTTTTCGCCCGCAACCGTTGCGATGCGCGTGCCAGGCGTAAAGCAGATGACCGCCTCGATATCGGCATAGTTGATAACTGCCGTTTCGCCACCGCGGGTCAGCGTCACCTGACCATTAAAGCCCGGATTACCGTTGTTTTCGGCATTCTTGACGTTGGACGTGACGGTCCATCCGTCCGCCACCAGCTGGCTCAGGTCAAGGCGGTCAAAGTCGTTGCCGCCCGATCCGCCGTCCACGGTCGTGTTGGTGACCGCAGCCCCGTCAAAGGGCGTGATGATGATCGTGTCAGCATCGTCGCCGCCGCGCAGGTTGTCGTTGTCGCCACCGCCAAAGATCTGGTCGCTGCCCGCGCCGCCCTGCACGTTATCGGTGCCAAGACCGGCTTGGATCGTGTCGTTGCCGGTTCCGCCGTCGATCTGATCATTGCCCGCGCCGCCGATCAGGCTGTCCGCGCCCGCGTCGCCTGACAGAGTGTCGTTGCCTTCGCCGCCATCAAGCGTGTCATTGTCATCACCGCCCGACAGGGAGTCGTTGCCGCCCTGGCCAAAGATAACATCGTTGCCGGCCCCGCCGTTGACCGTGTCGTCGCCCTGTTCGATTGGCGTGACGATCGCGTCGTCGATCAGATCGCCCGAAAAGGTGAAGCCTGAGTTCGTGTTCCGCGCTTCAAGCGTGAACTCGATGAACTCGCGGTTTTCGAACTGGGCGGAGAACCACGCATCTTGGTCGGACGGGTTGTTTTGCTCTGTACCGTTCGCGCGCACGGTTGTGGCCGTATCCGTCACGTTCAAAGAGGTGTCAGCAGCGGTTGCAAATGCCGAAAAGCTGGTCTTCTCCAGTGTGACCGCTTCAACGTCACCGGGAGAGTTGCGGTCAATGTCGTTGAACGTGGCGATGGAGTTCAGCGCGACCGGATCACCGGTGGCTGGATCAAAGAACTCGAAACGGAAATCTGCCGTGTCGCCGGTTCCGCTGCCGTTCATCAGGATTTCAAAGCCCCGGCCACCGGCCAGATCGACCGTCATGTTCGGGTCAGACTTGGACAGCAGGATCAGCCGGCCGGATACAAACGTGCCGTCCTCTAACTGTGCGACGTTGCTATAGACCGCCTGATCACCCGCTTCGGCGTTTGGGCCGGGCGTGGTTTCAGATACGAGGTTATTGATGTTGAGGTTAAGCGGGCCGGCGTCCTGGCCAAGCGCTGTCCCTTCACCAACATCACCAAAGACCGTGTCGTCGCCTGCGCCTGCGTCGATGCTATCATCGCCACCTTCACCCGAGATCAGGTCGTTCCCGCCCAGACCGGTGATGACATCGTCTTCGTTGGTGCCGGGGATCGTGTCGGCGTTATTCGTTCCGTTGATCGTCGCCATGGCAGCGTACCTCAGGTTAACTCGTGCAAAAAAGACCAGCAGACTGGTCGCCCCCACGATCCAGTTAGATATTTGTTTGCCACAAATTTATGGGAAAATCGAAGAGGCTTTCCCTGGTTAACCTTAATTGAGGCGTAAAATCGCTGCTGCGCGGCATTTCGGGGCGATGACTGTTGCGCTCTGGCGGACAATGGAATTCGCAACGCGTGATTGACGACAAGCGGCGGTGACGCCCCCGCGCACCGCCGCCCGGATCGCGCGAGTGATTCGCGCGTTCGGGGAACTGCTAATGATGTCCCTCGGGTGTGGCCCGGGGCGGGCCGCTGACCTTAATCGGTCAGCAGCGCCGCCTCGTGCTTTTTCAGGCTCCGGCGTGCCGCGGCATAGGCGTTGATGCCTTCCGCAGTCTGCAACTCCGGGAAAAGTTCGAAGAGTTCCGCGCGGGTCTCTTCGTCCATGCTGCCCATCGACTGGTCGCCGGGCTGGAAGCTTTCGGTCCAGGCGCCATCGGACAGGATCACCTCGTGCTGGTCAAACATCACGTGGATGTAGGTGATTTCCGAGGCCTCTACTACGTCGATGCCGTCCATGCCCACCAGGTGCTTGGCTGCGACCAGAACCTCACGCTCTTCGAAGAACAGCGCGGCCTTTTCGGACGCGATCAGCACGCGGTGCTGGGGCGAGACCATCATGTCACGCTCCGGCAGACCGCCACCCAGCGCGCCCTTGCGGATCAGCACGGGGTGCAGGTGCGGTGCCGCCTCCAGCTTGGCCGCATCAAGACCGCGGTGCCCGGTCCAGCGGATCTGCTGGATGCCGTTGTCGCGGGTGATGACACGGTCACCAACCTCGAGGTCTTCAACCCGGCGCTCGCCCGTGGGGGTCGCGATCAGGGTGCCCGTCGTGAAGCAGGGGATGAAGTCCTCGATATTGGTAAAGGTCAGCGTGCCGGTGATGTTGCCATCGGCGTCGCGGTAGGTGACCGTCCCGTTCTCTTCGTTCAGCGGATCCTTGTTGATCGTCAGCGAACCACCCGGTTCGGCAGAGCCGGTCAGATCCAGCACGTCGAAGTCGTCGCCGCCCTCGTTGCCGTCCACAACATCGCCAGCGTTCACGTTGATGAACAAGTCGCGGTCGTCTCCACCGGACAGGTCATCGATCCCGCCATTGCCGTCAATGGTGTCGTTGCCGGAGCCACCCGTGATCGTGTCGTTGCCGGTAGAGCCGGTGATGTCGTCTTCGCCAGCACCACCGTCGATCATGTCTTCACCCGTGCCGCCGTCGATCACGTCATTGCCCGCGCCGCCAAAGAGCTCGTCCTTGCCGTTGCCGCCGTTGATCGTGTCGGCGCCGTCACCGCCTTCGATGGTGTCGCGATTCAGACCGCCATCGATGCTGTCGTCACCTTCGCCGCCGATGATGCTGTCACGGCCCTGGCCGCCCAGCAGAGTGTCGTTGCCGATACCGCCGTCGATGGTATCGTCGTCGATCTCGCCGTCGATGAAGTCGTTGCCTTCCTCGCCAAACAGCACATCGTCGTCGTCCGCACCAAAGATGACATCGTCACCGTCGCCGCCGAACACCAGGTCGCGACCGTTGTCGGGGCGCAGGTCCGGGCCAAAGAATGGGTTGGAGCCGTCATCTTCGATGTTCAGCTGGTCGAGGCCCAGAACCGGGTCATTGCCGGCAAAGATGGTGTCGTTGCCCTCACCGCCTTCGATTGTGTCCTCGCCCTCGCCGCCGACGATCCGGTCATTGCCTTCGTCGCCCGTGATGGTGTCATCGTCGATGCCGCCGTCGATCACGTCGTCGCCAGTACCACCGATAATGGTGTCACGGTCATCGCCGGTGCTGATCGTGTCGTTGCCAGCGCCGCCATCAACAAAGTCACGCTCGTTCTCGGCCTCTGGGGTGCCTTCCTCTCCGGTGAAGAGGCCGGGATACTCCTTGTCGATCTTCAGATTATTGTCGGGATCAGACGAGATGATGGAGTCGTTGCCGCCACCGCCAAGAATGCTGTCGGACCCGTCGCCACCGTTTATGACATCGTCGTCATCGCCGCCATCGATGGTGTCGTCTCCAGCGCCGCCATTGATCGTATCGGCACCTTCGTCGCCAGACAGATCATCGTCGCCCGGTCCCCCATGAAGCTGGTCATTGCCGGTGCCGCCGGACACGACGTCATCGCCCGGACCGGCCACGACCGTATCGTCACCGCCGCCTGCGACGATGATGTCATCGTCAGCGTCGAGCGGATCATCCGAGAAGATGTTGTCGCCGCTGTCGACAAGGTCGCCACCCGGATCACCCGTGTAGTCCGGATCGATCAACTCGCCCAGGTCAGTGCCCGTCACAATGCCGTCCTGAACGGTCAGGGTGATGATAGCCGTGTCAGACAGGCCATCGGGGTCCTCGATGGTGTAGGTGATCTCAACCGGACCTTCTAAATCGGCTGCCGGCGTGTACTCGATCATGTTCCCAACGATGGCAACAGTGCCCGCACCACCCGTAACGTTCGCCTCGGTGATGGTCAGCGGATCGTTGTCCGGGTCCGTGTCGTTGTCCAACGCGTCGATCATGATCGACGCACCGCCTTCGACCACCGTGTCTTCGACCACATCATCAACCGCGTCTGGCGCGTCGTTCACGTTGTTGACGGTCACAACCGCGTCCGCTGTGTCCGAGCCGCCATTGCCGTCTTCGATCGTGTAGGTGATCGTCGCCTCGCCCGAGAAACCCGGGGCCGGAGTAAAGACCAGCTTGTTGTCCACGATCTCGACAGAGCCCTGATCGGCTGGCACGTCGGCCTCGGTGATGGTTAGCGTGTCGCCGTCCACATCAGTGTCGTTGCTCACGACATCGACAGTCACCTCGGTGTTCTCGTCCGTGGTTGCTGTGTCATCGTTTGCAATCGGCTCATCGTTCACCGGCGTGACATCGACCGTGACCGTTGCCGTGTCGGAGTTCCCGTCCGGATCTTCCACCGTGTAGCTGATCGTGGTCGGACCGTTGAAGTCCGCATCCGGCGTGAAAGTCAGCGTGCCATCGGGGTTGATCGTCACCTGCCCGTTAGGCGAGGTCGCTTCAACAACCGTAAGGTCCTGACCCATCGGGTCCATGTCGTTGTCCAGCACGTCAATGACAACAGCAACGTCTTCATCTGTCGTTGCGGCGTCGTCCTTGGCAATCGGCGCTTCAGGCTCTTCAACCTTGTCGCCAAGCTCAAAGATCCAGTCCTGCGTGCTGTCACGGTTGCCATCAACACTCAGCCAGCCCCAGCCGCTGTCATTGTCGGCGCCGCGGTGGCCCTGGTCGTTGTCCTCGTCGCCAAGACGGAACGTGAACTGGTTGTCACCCGCCTTGTCGCTGAGGTCATAGGTCTCGACCACGTTGCCGTCGGTGTCCAAACGCTCCAGCAGACCGGTGTTCATCATCTGCAGGTTGTCGTCGACCTCGATGTCGTCATCGCCCGCGACCTGGCTTGCGCCATTGTAGAGGAAGTCAACCCGGTAGAGGTCACCGTCCGAGCCCTGCATGGTGCCGAAGATGCGAATGGTGTCGCCCTCGGTGGTCAGGAACATCGCAGCGTCGTCGGCCTGGAAGTCGAAGGTCAGACGGCCCGGCTCGTTCAGGTCGTCCAGACGCATGCCGTAGGTGAACCCGTTGCTGGTGTGGTTCAGCAGCTCGAAGGTGCACTTTTCGTCAAACGGATCTTCGTTTTCGTTGACCGTCACGTCGACCGTGGCGGTGTCGGTCAGCTCGCCATCGCTCACGGTGTAGGTGATGGACGCATCGCCGGTGAAGCCTGGGTTCGGCGTGAAGGTCAGCGTGCCGTCGCCGTTGATCACGACCTCACCATCATCACTGGTGGCCTCGGTCACGGTCAGCGTATCGCCGTCCGGATCCACGTCATTGCCCAGCACGTTGATGATGACCGGATCGTTCTCGTCCGTCTCGGCCGTGTCGTCTGTGGCCACCGGCGCATCGTTGACCGGCGTGACATCGACATCCACCACAGCGGTGTCGGTCGTGGTGCCGTCGGTGATGGTGTAGCTGATCTGCGCTGGGCCGTTGAAGTCGAGCGCAGGGGTGAAGACAAGCTGCCCACCCACGATTTCCACCGTGCCCTGATCGGCCGGAACGGTTGCTTCGACGATGGTCAGCGTGTCGCCATCTTCGTCCGTGTCGTTACCCAGCACGTCGATGGTGACGGCGGTGTCTTCCGCAGTGGTTGCCGTGTCGTCATTCGCTACGGGGCCGTCATTGACCGGCTTGACCTCAACAAAGTGCTTGGCCCAGTCGCGCCCGCCGTTGCCGTCGGTGATGTCGTAGGAGATCATCGCGGTGCCGTTGAAGCCCGGCGCCGGGGTGAAGGTTGCTGTGCCGTCGCCATTGTCGACCACGGTGCCTTGCTCAGCGGGCACTTTGACGTTGGTAACTGTCAGCGTGTCGCCGTCGATGTCGGTGTCATTGGCCAGCAGGTCCACGGTAATGACCGTGTCCTCGTCGGTCATGTCGGTGTCATCGACCGCATCCGGTGCGTCGTTCTTGCCGGTGACGGTGATGGTCACGGTCGCCGTGTCGGTGCCGCCTTTGCCGTCAGAGACGGTGTAGCTCACGGTCGTGGTCGTGGTCTCGCCCACGGCCAGCTCTTCGAAGTCGCCATTGGGGTCAAACAGGATGTTGCCGCCGTTGTTGATCGTGATCAGGCCACCAGTGGTGCCGGCCACGGTCATGGGCTGGCCCGGGGCACCAAAGGCGTCTGCCACCGTGGCGGTGTCTGTGCCGTTGGTGACCGAGATCACGCGCAGCGTGTCGCCGTCCGCATCCGTGTCGTTGTTCAGCACGTTGCCTTCAACGTCACCCGCCGGGCCGTCCTCGTCTTCGGAGAACGCATCGTCGCCAGCAATCGGGCCATCATTGACGGGCTGCACTTCGACAAAGTGCTTGGCCCAGTCGCGGCCGCCGTTGCCGTCCTTGATGTCGTAGGAGATCATCGCGGTGCCGGTGAAGTTGTCTGCCGGGGTGAAGGTCGCCGTGCCGTCGCCATTGTTGACCACGGTGCCCTGGTTCGCCGGAACGGACACAAAGGTGACCATCAGCGTGTCGCCATCGACATCGGTGTCGTTGGCCAGAAGGTCGACCACGATGGCCGTGTCTTCTTGCGTTGTGTCGCTGTCGTCCATGGCGTCAGGCGCGTCGTTCACTGGCGTCACATCGACCGTGACATCGGCGGATGCCGTCTCTGTCCCGTCGGTGATGGTGTAGGTAATCGTTGCGTCGCCGTTGAAGTTTTCGGCCGGGGTGAAAACCAGCTTGCCGTCGACGATCTCCACGGTGCCCTGCTCTGCGGGCACGGTTGCGGACACGATTTCGAGCGGGTCGCCATCCGGGTCTGAATCATTGGCCAGCACGTCGATGGTGATCGGTGCGCCGTCCTCCTGCATCGTCGCTTCGTCATCCTGCGCCTCGGGACCGCGGTTGACCTGGTCGCCCACAACGCGCTCGATCTCGGTGAAGGAGATCGTCTCGCCTGTCGGGTTGCCATCGCCGTCGACGAAAATGACCGTGCCGTCGATGCCGTTGCCGTTGCTGTCCTCGACCGGAAGACCAGTGCCGTCCGGGCCGGCGAGGAAGAATGGGCCTTTGCCGGTCAGATCGAGGATGTCGAAGTCGTCCCCTTCACTGCCGCCGTCGACATCGTCGCCTGCGCCGCCAAGGATCACGTCACGGTCTGCACCGGCGTCAATCGTGTCTGCGCCCGCGCCGCCGTCGATGCGGTCATTGCCGTCGCCGCCCACAAGGCTGTCATTGTCCTTGCCGCCCTCAAGCGTGTCGTCGCCGCCTTCGCCAAAGATCGTGTCTTCGCCATGGCCGCCCACAAGGCTGTCATTGCCGTCCGCGCCATCGTCAACCACGCCGACGGTTGCGTCAAAGAACACGTCCGTGACGTTGATACCGGTGTTGTTGTGGCCGTCCTGGTCGTGCTCCAGCACGATGCGGCTGACCGGGCCGGGGATGCTGACGAGAACCGAGTATGCACCCGACGTGTCGGCGTCATATCCGCCTTTGCTGTCTGCGGTATCGTTGCCCGCCACGCCGTCCGTGTCCTTCAGGGTCACGTTCTTGCCAGCGGACAGGTTCACCGTGATCTGGTTGCCATGCGCATCGAACGCCTTGACCCGCACAATGCCGTCGCCGTCGACGTCATTGATCCGGAAGGAGACGTTTTCGACCTCTTCAGAGAAGTCGAGCGCGTAGTCTGCCTGGTTCCCCTGACCGTTCAGAACGCTGTAGAGCGAGCTGTTGGCGTCAACCCCGTTGCCGTCATCGACAATCGAATGGACCTTCTGCTGGTCACTTTCGAACTGGGTCTGAGCGTGGCCGGTTTCCTTCAGGATGCTGAATTCAACCTCAACGTTGCCGGTGTTCTGCGTGAATCCGGCAAGGTCTTTGTTGTCGCCAACGCCCGCCAGGTCCCACTCAAAGCTTTCCCGAACCGTTTCGGTTGTTGCGCCATTATCGAGATTGCTGTCCCCGAAGATGAGGTCATTGCCCTTGCCGCCATCGACCACATCGTCGCCGGAGCCTGCGTAGACGTCGTCATTTCCGTTACCAGCGAGGATCGTGTCATCACCGCCGTTGGCGTCCACGATATCATCGTCGCCAACCTCGCCGGGAAGAAGCGCGTCGTTGTTGTCGATCTTGTCGCCTTCGGGATCGCCTGTGTAGGCCGTATCGATCAGCGCAGCTTCGTTGTCGTTGCTGACGATGCCGTCACCAATTGCGGGCTCGGAAAACTTCAGGTTGTCGATCGCGCCGGAGCCGCCAAGGATCACGTCCATGCGGGCCACGCCAGCAACATTGAAATCAACCACTTGCTGGCCGTTGTTCACGCCGCCATGGACGTCGATTGTCTTGATGTGGTTGCCATGCGCGTCAAAGAACTTCACCCAAGCGCTTTCCTCGACATCGAGAAAGGTCAGGCTTTCAACCTTCGACGGGGTGTCAAAAACGAAGCGCAGCGTGCCGCCATGCGCGTTATCGTCGGGGTCGTGGCTGTCACCATCTTCGGAGATGATCAGGACCTTGCCCAGGTTATCGGTGGCCAGATCCGTGTCACCGCCTGTCGGGTGGGCGGTATCGAAGATCATCGCCTTGTTCGAGCCGCCGATGGCGGAAATCGTCACGCCGTCTTGCTTGTACTCGTTGTCTACAACTGTGCCGGTGGCGAGGGTGTTGAAGTCAATATACTTGGTCATGGGTGCAGGCTCCTAGGCTTCGGTGCGCGCGGCGCGCAGCGCGGCCGGGTCGGTCTGGTCAACAAAAAACGATGGCTCTGCGTGCAGGCAGAAAGCGGGCTTGATCCGGGACCGGATCGCAGTGTTCAAAAATTCAAGGCTCTGCATACGCACGGCCATCTCTCCATCGTCACTCACTCAAACCCGAAAGAGGACGATGAACGGCAGGTTGGGCGAGCCGCACGCGAGAAGCCGATCCAGCCGTGCGGGAGAGAAGCCGCAAAACAAGCGACTTGGCGCGGAGAACCTCCACGCTCGCGTGTGACCAATTGCTCGGTTCAGCAACCCGGCGCACACACCCCTTCCGCATCCACGCATGGATGCTTCCTAAGTGCGGTCGCCCCCGTGACCTACAGACATCGCCCCCCAGTTGGGCAGGGCTGTGATACATAATGGAAGGTTAGCGACAAAGGGAAAAATGTCCGAAAAAGTACGGTAAAAGGGCGCGGTACGGCAAAATTCGGGCCGCAAAATGGTTAACGCTAAGTCATTTTGTTCCCTATTGCTTCCCGGATTTGGCGAGAAAAGGCGCGAAAAGGCGCTGATCTTCGCCAGAGAGTTGTTTTTCTGGGAGACAGCGTTTCCCTAGGCGAAACAAAACCGATCGCCAGCCACGGGAAGAAAGACAGCCCAGTTTTCAGGCGATGGTGGCCAATTCTCGTTCTCTGCCCGGAACCAATCCGCACAACACCGTGGGTTTGACCACACAAAACGTCAAATACGGTCACAATTCGAATCAAACCCTGTAGCCGGTCGTGTCGGCAAGCGCCGGTATGTTCCTTCCAGACCATCGCAATTCATGACGCTGGGCTCAGGGGGCGGCGCATTCAGCAAGCGGCCCTGCGCCCCTGCCCGCTTTGTTTGCGCGGACGCGCGGTTGCAGGCAACGGACTTTTGCGGCAGCGTGCAGCGCGAGCAGGTTGGCCTCTTAACCAGTGGTCGTGCAGCTTCCGGGCCGACCATAGGACCAGACGATGAGCCAGACGGGAATTCCTTACATCTTTATGCGCGGTGGGTCTTCGCGCGGGCCGTATTTCAACGCCGCCGACCTGCCCCACGATCACGCGACGCTGGCGGCCGTGCTGGTGTCGGCGCTCGGCTCGGGACACAAACTGAACATTGACGGGATCGGAGGCGGAAACGCGGTGACTACCAAGGTTGCGATCCTGTCAGCCTCTGATGATCCCTGGGCTCAGATCGACTACTTTTTTGCACAAGTTAGCGTGCTAGACGGGCTGGTCGATTTCAAGCCGACTTGCGGCAACATCCTAGCGGGTGTGGGCTCTGCCGCGATTGAAATGGGTCTCGTGCAGCCCTCTGGCGACGTTACGCAGGTACGGATCCGCGCCGTGAACACCGGGGCGAAGGTTAGCGCTGACGTGCCGACCCCGGGCGGCGCCCTGACCTACGACGGCACCGCGCGCATTGATGGGGTGCCAGGCCAGGCCGCGCCTGTGGGGTTGAACTTCCATGAGGTGGCGGGCTCGAGCACAGGGGCGTTCTTGCCCACGGGCAACCTCATCGACGTGGTTGACGGGATTGAGGTGACGTGCATGGACGTAGCCATGCCAATGGTCATTGCACGGGCCGCGGATTTCGGGCTGTCCTGCACAGAAAGCGCGGAAGACCTGGACGCAAACCGGGATTTCTTTGCCCGGATGGAGCCGATCCGCATCAAGGCCGGCGCCCTGATGGGCATGGGCGACTGCAGCACATCGGTGACGCCCAAGTTTGGCCTTGTAGCGCCCGCTGGTGCTCCCAACACGATCCGCACACGCTATTTCATGCCTTGGACGGCGCATCCGACCATGGCCGTGACCGGCAGCCAGTGCCTGGCCTCTTGCGCCTTGGCCCCGGGAACGGTGGCCGATGGTATGATGCAGGTTGAGGGCACACCGCCTGTGACGCTGCAGCTCGCGCACCCGATGGGCCTCATGGATGTCGTGGTGGACTACACGCAGGACGGCGCCGGGTTCACGCATATCTCCACCGGCGTCGTGCGGACCTGCCGCAAGCTCGCTGAGGGACGCGTCTTTGTGCCCGCCTCAGTGTGGGCCGGACCATGAAGGTTGCTGTCCTTGACGATTGGTTCGACACGCTGCGCCATCTGCCCTGCTTTGCGCATCTCGATGGGCATGACGTCACCGTGTTCACCGACCATGAGCCCGACCCGGCCCGGCTCGCCGAACGGCTGGCGCCGTTTGACGCCATAACCCTCTTTCGGGAGCGCACCGCAATTACGGCAGAGTTGCTGGAGGCCCTGCCCCGCCTCCGCCTGATCTCGCAGCGGTCTGTTTATCCGCATGTGGATGTTGAGGCCTGCACCGCACGCGGCGTCCTGCTGTGCTCGCGCATGGAGGGCGGCGCGCCACCTTATGCAGCGGCTGAACATACCTTTGCCCTTATCCTTGCCGCTATGCGGCAGTTGCCGCAACAGATGGACAGCTTGCGGGCGGGCGGCTGGCAAACCCATGTGGGCAAGACGCTGAACGGGCGAACGCTTGGCCTTTATGGCTATGGCCGCATCGCAAAGCTGGTTGCGGGCTATGCGGCCGCCTTCGGGATGCGGGTGATCTGGTGGGGGTCGGAAGACGGGCGCGCGCGGGCCGCGGCGGATGGGCATGAGGTGGCGCCGAGCCGAACGGACTTCTTTGCCGGCGCCGATGTCGTCTCGGTGCATGTGCGGTTGAAGCCGCAAACACGCGGGCTGATCACGGCGGCCGATCTTGGCGCGATGGGGCCCGGTGCGCTTTTCGTGAACACCTCGCGGGCGGGGCTGGTCGAAGACGGCGCGTTGCTGAACGCGCTGAACGCGGGCCGCCCGGGCTTTGCCGCGCTGGATGTGTTCGATACCGAGCCGATCACATGGGCAAATGATCCGCTGGCCGCTCATCCGCGCGTCACCGCGACGCCGCATGTCGGCTTTGTCACCGAAGACGAATTGAACGAGCAGTTCGCTGACATTTTTGAGCAGGTTGCGGCCTTTGCGGCGGGCACGCCGCGCCACATGATCAATCCAGAGGTTTGGCCCCAAACAAACGCGCCGCGATAGGCGCACCAATGATGACCAGCAAAAGTCGGAACACGTGGTGCGCGACGACAAAGGCGACATCGGCGCCAACGATGATCGCCAGCACCGCCATCTCTGCCTGACCGCCCGGCGCGAGGGCCAGAAGCGCGTCTTGCAGCGGCGCGACACCGGTCAGGGCGATGACCTCGATCACAAGCGCCGTGATCCCGGCCAGCAACACGCAAAACCCAAAGCTCGCGGCCACGTCGCGGCGCAGCTCCATTACCGTGATGCCGCGGTAATTCACGCCCACCGAAAGACCGATAAAGAATTGCGCCGCCCAAATGGCTTCGGCCGGTGGGCGCTGGGTAATGATGCCGGCAACGCTCAGCGCGCCGGTCAGGATCATCGGGCCAAGGATGGACGCGCCAAACAGGCCAATGCGTTTGGCAATGCCCCACCCTGCCAGCCCGCAAAAAGCCATCAGCGCCAGCTCACCCGGCGCGATGCTCGATGCCGGATCGCCGGGCGGGCGGGTCAGGTCCACGTCCCAGATGGCGACAAGAATGATGGGCAAAGCGGTGACAACCAGCAGCACGCGGGTGGCGTGGATCAGCGAAATGGCGCGCAGGTTGCCGCCCGCTTCCTGGCCAAAGACCAGCATGTCCTGAAGCCCGCCGGGCATGGCCGCGTAATAGCTGGTGGGAAAGTCATAGCCGCACAGGCGCTGGAAATAGGGCACGCCCAGCCCGCCGATCAGAAGCAGCATGATCGGCACGAAGATCAGCGTTTGCCACAGCGCGGGCAAAGCCTGCAGGAATGACCAGGTGATCGCCGCGCCAACGGCGACCCCCAGGATGGTGCGCATCGCGGCGTTCAGAGGTTTGAACACGGTCAGTGGGACGCCTGCGAACGCCGCAATCAGACAGGCAAACATCGGGCCAAAGAGGAACGGCAGCGGCAGGCCAAGCGACCAGAAGACCGCCACCCCAAGCGCGGCAATCGCGTGGGTGAGCGCCATGTCCCGCATCACGCGCGCAGATCCTTCAGCCGGTGCACCAGGGAGGTCTGCATATGCGCCTCCATCGCCGCAGCCGCGGCGTCCCCGTCACGGGCGCGAAGTGCCGCGATGATCCCTTCATGCTGCGCGGCGACTTCCTCGCTGCGGGCGGGGCTTTCGATTGTGGTCGATCCCAGCAAAACAAAATGATGCGCAAGGCCCGCAAAGGACTGCTGCAGGTAGCGATTGCGCGCCGCGTCCAGAATGCAGCCATGGAAATCCCGGTTTCTTTTGGCCAGCGCTGCCGGAGCGCCGCCTGCTGCGATATCCGCGTTGATTGCCTCCAGTGTCGCGATCTCGGCTTGTGCAATGTGCTGCGCGGCCATCCGCGCGGCTGTCGCCTCGATCACAATACGCATTTCGTAGAGCTCGACAATTTCCTGCTGGCTCAATGTTTTGACGACAGCCCCGACACGTGCGGCGTGCTCGACAATCCCGTCCGATTCCAGCTTGCGGATTGCCTCGCGCACCGGTGTGCGGCTGAGGCCGGTTTGCGCCGCCAGTTCCGTCTCGCGCAGGCGGTCGCCCGGTGAATAGGCGCCATCTAGAATGGCATTATAGATCATGTCGTAGGCTTGGCTCATCCCAGCTTGCACCTGCTTGAAAAAATTGTATACACGCGGATACAATATGACCAAAGGAGACACATGATGCAATGGGATGTGGTGATTGTCGGATCTGGCAATGCTGGGCTGGCCGCCGGCATTGCCGCGTGTGAGGCTGGAAAGCGCACGCTGATCATCGAAAAGGCCGGTCAGGACCTTGCAGGTGGCAACACAAAATACACCGCCGGCGCGATGCGGTTCGCCTATTCCCAAAGCGACGACCTGCTACCGCTTCTGTCAAACCCCGATGACCCGCGCGTTGCCCAGTCTGATTTTGGCAGTTATCCGGCCGAAAAATTTGCGGCTGACCTCGAGGGGTTCAACGATGGTGAGCCGCTAACGCCCGAACAGACCTATCTTGTCGGCGAAAGCTACAACGCGGTGAAATGGCTCGCGGGCCATGGGGTGACTTACGAGCCGATCTACGCAAGGCAGAGCTTTGAAAAGGACGGCAAGCTGGTGTTCTGGGGCGGACTGACTCTTGCGGCTGAAAATGAAGGCGTGGGCCTGTTTGACATGGAACTGGCCGCGTTCGAACGGCTTGGCGGGACGCTCCGCTACGATGCCGGAATGGCCGGCCTTCTGACGCACGACGGGCGCGTGACAGGTGTGGCACTGGAAAATGGCGAAGAGATCACGGCGACCTCTGTCATCCTCGCCTCGGGCGGATTTGAAGCCAACGAGGAGATGCGCGCCGAGATCATGGGCGCCGAGTGGGCGCACGCCCGCACCCGCGGCACGCCGATGAACCGAGGCGATGGGCTTACGGCCGCCTGGGCCGTCGGCGCGCAGCGCTATGGCCGCATGACAGGCTGTCACGCGACGCCGATGGATCTGTACATGAAGCCTTATGCAAATCTGTCACTGCCGCATGGCGAGCGGAAGAATTACCGGAAGATCAGCTATTTCCTTGGCGTCATGCTGAACGCTGAGGGAGAACGCTTTGTGGATGAGGGGTATGATTTCCGTAACTACACCTATGCCCAGTTTGGTGGTGCCGTATTGCGGCAACCAGGGCATAAGGCCTGGCAGATCTTTGACGCGAAAACTGCTGATCTGCTTTATGCCGAATACCGGTTTCACGACGCGTCTTTCATAGAGGCTGATACGCTCGAGGCGCTGGTGCTTCAGTGCGAAGGGCTCGACGGGACAGCCGCACTGCGTACCCTCGCCGCCTATAACGATGCGGTCGATGAGGACACCGCCTTTGATCCGACGATCAAAGATGGCAAAGGCACCCGCGGCCTGAACTTGCCGAAATCAAACTGGGCGCAAAAGATCGACACTGGGCCTTTCCGTGCCTACCCGGTCACCGGCGGGATCACCTTTACATATGGCGGGCTGAAACTGTCAGAACAGGCCGAGGTGCTGAATGACGAAGGCGCCCCGATCCCCGGGCTCTACGCTTGCGGTGAACTGGTGGGCGGCGTGTTTCTCGGCGGTTATCCCGGCGGCTCGGGCCTGACATCCGGTGCGGTGTTTGGACGTTTGGCCGGCACGCACGCCTGATCCTTAGGTGCCTAGAGCGGCCGTTGAGGCGCGTGGCACGAGGCGCGTTTCGATCTGCATCGGCGACGGCGTTGTGCCAAGCTCGACCCAATTTGCAATGGCATGCGCTGCGGCCTCTCCCATGCGGCCGACGGGCAAACGAACCGTAGAAAGCGGCGGGTCGAAATGTTCCGATGTTGGCAAGTCATCCATTCCCATCACCGAAAGTGGTGCTGCGCCGCCCTGCCCTGCCCGGCGCAGCTCCAATAGCGCGCCCTGCGCCAGCACGTCCGATAGACACAGTACTGCGGTCAGGTCTGGCACCGCCTGCCGTGCTGCGTTCAAGCCCGCGCGCGCACCATCGAAACTTAGCTCGGTTTCCTCAACATGAACGTCTGGCCCGGCAATACTTCGAATGCCGCCAAGACGCGCACGCGTTCTGTCGTTGTTGTGCGCCGGGCCAGACAGCACAGCAATGCGCTGGTGCCCCAAACTCAGCAGGTGAAGGAGTGCGCTGCGCGCCACCTCAAAGTTGTCATAGCCGATAGTTGGATAGGTATAGCCCGGATCAAAGCACGAGGTCGCGACGACGGGAACGCCATACCGGGTGACAAGCGCCCCAAACCCTTCGGCGCGAGTTGTGCCAGAAACGAGCAGCGCCTCAACCCCGAGATCAAGGAGTTTGCGCGCCTTTGCGAGCTCCTGCTCGGTATCGGACCGCGTGTTCGCCACGATGAGTGACAGACCACGCGTATCCAGCGTGGTTTCGACATGATCGATAAAGCGCGCGAAGATTGCGTGATCGAGCGTTGGAATTAATGCGCCGATCAGTCGGGTGCGTCCCGAGTTGATGGCACGGGCCGCTGAACTCGGCACGAATTGCAGCGCTTCAATTGCGGCCTCGACGCGCTCGCGTGTCTCGGTCGCAACCGATGCAGAGCCTGTCATCACACGGCTCACGGTGGCCGCAGAAACATTTGCGGCCCGCGCAACGTCGCGCAGATTGGGCTTTCGATCGGCAAGTCGGTTCATATTTGTGCGCCATTGATGGCAAATTTAACAGCGGCAGAGAAGTGTGTTGACTCATGAAACTAGTTTCAAACACTGTATCCCAACGTGCACAGAGTCGAGACAGGAAGCTGAAGCCTTGGATCCAAGCGTCATTCGATCCTTTTCGAATATCGGACATGCAGCAGGCGGTCGGATCTTTGCCGGATTTCCAGACTCAGCTGCCCCAACCGCGCACGCATTGGCACCGCGGGAAGTTGCACGGTTCGACCTCGCCGCAGGCGATTTGCTCCGTCTAAGCAGCGACCAAAGCTCGAATGTTGCGGTTCTTGCCTTTGAACCCGGTGGACACCGCGCGGAAAGCGCTTTGAACCTCGCGCTCCCTTCTCTCCTAGACGGGTCGCTTTTTGACGCGGCGCCGCTTCTTGGCTGGATCACCGGCCATGGCGGGAACATGCTTGAAGCAACGCGCGGTACCGTTTTGCCGCTGACCAGTGAGGCCGCTGTTCTTACCACGGCAAGTCCGCTCACGATTTGGGTCATACATTTGCAGGATGCGGCGGGCCTTGTTGCGGGCGAGACCCAAGGCGCTGTCACGCTCTACCACCAGCTCGCGCTGTGCACGGTCGCCCTGCCAGCGCCGCTTGGCCCTGTACGCGACGAATTTACCGTCACGCGCGGCAGCGCCCGCGCCTACGAGCTGATGCGCGGCGAAACGGTTCAGATCATCGATATTCACGGCCAGCAATGCTCTGATTTTCAGGCGCTCCGCTTGCGCGGGCTGGATGCTGGGCGAGAGGATGGCATCGACAGCACCTCGACCCGCTCGATGGTGCGCCGCGCCTTTCCCGGCCCTGGCCTGCTGGACAAATTCTATGACGCAGACATGAAACCGCTCTTGCGGGTCATGCAGGACACTTGCGGGCGCCACGACACGCTGGGGCTTGCCTGCACTGCCCGCGGTTACGAAGAGCGCGGATTTCCGGGCCACCTCAACTGCTCGGACAACATCTCGAATGCACTGGCGCCGCATTCGGTACGCCCGCGGCGGGCCTGGCCTGCGATCAACTTCTTCTGGAACACGTGGCTTGACGACCACCATCACATCATGACCGAAGAGGCGTTCTCGCGGCCCGGGGACTACGTTGCGATGCAGGCGCTCGATGACATGCTGTGCGTCACCACCGCCTGCCCCGACGATGTCGATCCGATCAACGGGTGGAACCCGACGGATATTCACGTGCGCATCTATAACCCCGAGACGAAAGTGCCGCGCGCCATCGGCTACCGCGCCAAAGAGGACGGCCCTATGCAGATCAGCCGCAATTCGGCGTTCCACCAACGGCTGGAGCCACTGACAAACCACTTTGCGCCGGCCCGTGATCTGTGGGCGCCAGTGTCTTTTCCGGCGCATGGGACAACCGGAGAATACTGGGCCTGCCGCGAGGCCGCGACGCTTCAGGACATGAGCGGGCTGCGCAAGTTCGACATCATTGGCCCGGATGCCGAGCGGCTGCTGCAGCACGCCATGACCCGCGATATCGCACGGCTGGCCGTGTGGCGGGGCACCTATGCGATCATGTGTGACGAAAGCGGCGAGGTAGTTGACGACGGCACACTGTTCCGTCTTGCGCCCGAGCTCTTCCGTTGGTGCTGCGGCACCGAGGAAAGCGGCCGCTGGTTAAATCAGCTTGCCGAGGACCGCGGCATGCAAGTGCGTATTCATGCGCTTGGGGGCGCTTTACCCAATCTTGCGCTGCAAGGCCCGCGATCGCGCGACATTATGCGTGACGTTGCCTTTTTCCAGCCTCACGTCCCGGCACTCGACCAACTAAAGTGGTTTGGCGTCAGTATCGCTCGGCTGGGCGACCGCGAAGGTGCTCCGTTTATGGTTGCGCGCACGGGCTACACCGGCGAGTTGGGGTACGAGCTTTTCTGTGCGGAACGTGACGCGATCGCGATCTGGGATGCGCTGATGACGGCCGGGGCGGACAAAGGACTAATCCCGATGGGCTCCGCCGCGCTTGAAACCATCCGCATCGAAGCGGGGCTCGCAGGCGCTCAGGAATTCTCTGCAGGCGCGGATGCGTTTGAGGCAGGGCTCGGTTTCGCCATCGACTTGAAAAAACCGTCCTTTGTTGGCCGGGAGGCGTTGGCCAGAAATGCACAGGCTCCCAGAAAGAAACTAAGAGGTCTGATGCTCGATTGTGATGATGTGCCGAGCCACGGCGCCCCTGTATTCGCGGGCGAACGACAGGTCGGAGTTGTAACCTCGGCCACCCGCTCCCCGACATTTCAATGCGCGATCGCACTGGCCCGTATCGCGGTCGAGCATGCACAGACCGGCACGGCGCTTGAGATCGGGCAACTGGACGGGCGCATGAAGCGCCTGACCGCGACGGTTGACGATATTCCCTTTGTCGATCCCAAACGTGAAAGGGCGCGGGCATGAGCGATGCGGTCGTAGAACTGGACAGTGTCTGGAAAGTCTTTGGCGCGCGCGCGGACGAGGCGATGGCCGCTATCCGCACAGAAGGCCTGGGCAAATCCGAGGTGCTGGAGCGCTTCGACGCGGTGGTCGGTGTGCGCGACGCGAGCTTTAAGGTGGCCGAGGGCGAAATCTTTTGCCTCATGGGGCTGTCTGGGTCGGGCAAGTCGACCCTTGTGCGTCATATCAACCGGTTGATCGAGCCCACCTCAGGCACGATCCGCATCTTGGGCGAGGACATTGGCGCGATGAAAGCAGATGCCTTGCGCGCCATTCGTGCGGACAAAATCGGCATGGTTTTTCAGAACATGGCCCTGTTGCCCCATCGATCCGTGCGCGACAACATCGGCTTCGCGTTGGAGCTGAGAGGGATGGACGGCTACCACCGGGCGAAAGCCGCCGACAAGGCGCTAGAGACGGTCTCGCTACATGGCTACGGCGACCGTCTTCCGTCGGAGCTATCGGGCGGTATGCAGCAACGTGTCGGCCTCGCCCGGGCGCTGGCTGCGGACCCGGAAATCCTGCTGATGGACGAGCCGTTTTCAGCGCTCGACCCGTTGATCCGGCGCAATCTACAAGACGAGTTTCTGGGCTTGAGCCAGCATTTGAAGAAGACAACCGTGTTCATCACCCACGATCTGGACGAGGCAATCCGTATGGGCGACCGCATCGGGATCATGAAAGACGGCGAGATTGTCCAGATCGGCACGGCCGAAGACATCGTGACAGACCCGGCCGACGATTATGTTGCTGATTTTGTTGCGGGAATCTCGCGCCTCAAACTCGTTTCGGCCGCCAAAATCATGATCACAAAGGATGAATACGAGGCCAAGTTCGGCCCCGCGGGTAATCCCGCCGATGGGCCAGTGGCCGCGCCGACAGACGATCTGGACACTTTGGTCGGGCTCAGCACCGGGTCGGACCGGCCCGTCCTGATCATCTCCGACGACCGCTGCGTGGGCGTCGTGACCAAGGACGCGCTTTTGCGCGGTCTGCAAGGGGGAGCAGCGGCATGAGTGGCGCGGAACATATCGAAACCATGGACCGCGATGTGTCGATCGACACGTTTGCTGAACGCAACCCGGGTTACTTCTCGGCCATTTTCGAACGGCTTCAGCGTGGCGCGCTGCCGCGATGGCACATCAACCTGTGGGGCTTGCTTGTCCCTTGGGCATGGGCGGCGTGGCGCGGCGTGTGGGTTATGTTCTGGCTGGCGCTGGCGATCGATGTCATTGCGCTTGTGTGCCTGATGCAGGTGGTAAAGTTCACCCCGCTGCTGGCCGAGGCGCTGCAGGATCCCGATTCAAACCGCACCCTGATCGCGCGGTATTCCGGCTGGATCAGTACCTATACCTGGATCGGCTGGGGGCTTCTAATCGGCGGACGGCTCTGGATGGGAAGCTCGGCCAACCGCTGGTATTACGCCCAGTACCAGCGCTGGCGGATTGATCACGCTGTGGCCAGCGGCGTTCAGATGCGCCGGCTGATCATCGGCCTTGTGATCATGGCGATCTGCGCGCCGCTCACAATCTACCGCGCCACAGAGCAGCGAAATGACGAGCGGGCTTGCATAGGCCAGATCCTGATGGGCGAGACGGTCGATGACCTCGTCGCACAGCTGGGCACTACCGATATCGCGGCAATTCAGACCGGGCTGCAAACCGAAGTTGCCGCGCTGCAGGCCCGATTTGACGCGCTGGACGCGCTTGAAAGCCCGACAAGCGAACAGCGGTCCGAGCGCAGCGCGGTACGGCGCGAATTACGCGACGCGAGCCGCGACGCTGAGGCCGTCGCCGAGTATCAGGCGCTTTCTGTGAAGGACCGGTTTGACTGTCTGTTCATCGATGACTTCCCGACGCTCGCCCGATTTGACGCGCCGGGCGAGGTGCGCTACCGCCGCGTGCCCGATGAAGCAGCCCGCGCGGCAGGCGATGCGGACGCAACGATGGTCCTGGTTCAGCAGTCCGAGCCGATCGAGGGGCGCCGGATCAACATCTTCACCTACAATGCCGAATCGATTGACACGGGCATCAACTACCTGCGCGCGCAATATGCGGGCATTTTTGACGCCATCACCCATGTGCTGCGCCAATCGCTGATCCGGGTGGAGGTTGCGTTCATGCAAACCCCCTGGCCGGTCGTCGCCTTCTTGTTCATGGCGCTTGCCTGGGCTTACACGAACCGCGCGACCATGATTTTTGTGGGCGCATCGCTGGGGTTTCTGGCCGCGTTCGAGCTGTGGCAGGTCGCGATGCAAACCATGGCCTTGGTGATCGTCGCGACCGCCATATGCGTGCTGGTCGGTCTTCCAGTCGGGATATGGATGGCGAAAAGCAAGGTTTTCAGATGGATCAACGAGCCGATCCTCGACGTGATGCAGACCATCCCATCGCTCAGCTACCTTGTGCCTGCGGTTGCCTTCTTTGGCATCTCACAGCCGCCAGCGGTGTTGGCCACTGTCATCTTTGCCATCCCGCCCATGGTGAAACTGACGGCGCTGGGCATTTTACAAGTGCCCGAAAGCACCAAGGAGGCGGCGCTGGCCTTTGGCGCATCGGAACGTCAGCTGTTGCGAAAGGTCGAATTGCCCATGGCGATCCCGTCGATCATGGCCGGATTGAACCAGACGATCATGCTGGCGCTTTCGATGGCGACAATTTCGGCCTTTATCGGTGCGGCCGGCCTTGGTGCGCTGGTGACCGAAAGCCTTGGTGATGCGCAAGCGGGCAAAGGCCTACTGGCAGGCATCGCCATCGCACTGGTGGCGATGATGATCGATCGCATCCTGCGCGGCATCCGCGCGTCCTTCAGTCGAATCTAAACAAAGCAGAAACTTAACAGGGAGACCTCAAATGAAAAAACTGCTTACCTCCGTCGCCTTTGCCGGTGCGCTGCTCTCGGCAGACGCCGTCATGGCCCAGGAAAAGGTCATGATCTCCGATCCCAGCTGGAACGGCGCGCGCGCCATCGGCCATGTGATCAAGGCGATCATCGAAAACGAGATGGGCGGCGAGGCGGAAATCCTCACCGGCATGAACCAGCAGCCCGTGATCTATGCCGGCATGGACAAGGGCGACGGCTCCATCGACATCCAGCCCGACATGTGGATGCCCAACTGGCAGTCGGCCTGGGATCAATATGTCGAGGGCAACCAGACCATTCGCGTGAACCAGCCCTACAAAGGCACCTCGAACCTCTATGTCCCCGCCTACATGGCCGACAAGGTCTCCTCGATCGAGGACCTCAGAGACCCCGAGATCGCCGCGATGTTCGACACCGATGGCAACGGGCTGGGCGAATACTGGCCGGGTGACGTGACCTGGGCGTCGACCAAGCGCTGGCAGATCAAGTTCAAGTCCTATGGCCTCAGCGGCCTGTGGGAGCCCAAGATCGTGTCCGCCGACACGTTCAAGGCGGGCCTTGCTGCAGCCTATGCGGCCAGCCAGCCGCAGCTGTTCTACTACTGGACACCCGAAGCGCTGCATTCGCAATATGACCTGTCGATCGTCGGCGAGCCGGAGCGGTTCGCGGGCTGTGAGGATGTCGATCTTGATGCCGAAGACTGGTTGGGCGTGTCCGAATTCGAATGTGTCATCGCGCCTAACAACGTTCACGTAGCCTACTCCGCCTCTCTCGAAGAGCGGAACCCCGAAGTGGCCGCGATGCTGAGCCGTATCCAGTTCACCGGCGATGAAGTGGGCGGTTGGATCCTCGAGATGTTCGAGAAAAAGCGCGACCCTGCCGAAGTTGCTGAAGAGTGGATCGCTGACAATCAGGAGATCGTCCAGAAGTGGATCAACGGCTAAGGCTATTTCCTTAACATCTATTGACCGCGTCCCGATCCGGGGCGCGGTTTTTTGTTGGCGGCCTGCGCCGCGGATCAGGGCCGATTTTGGTACCCAAGGCCGGACTCGAACCGGCACGCCCGAAGGCGGGGGATTTTGAATCCCCTGCGTCTACCATTCCGCCACTTGGGCCCTGCCCTTCGCTACTCTGCCCTGCGGCGCGCGTAAAGGCCTTCTTGACCCTCTGCTGCGTGCATGTTTCCTGCACGCAGCAAACGCGCATGGTGGATCACAACGCATGACGACGGCTCAGGCCAAAGAAGAAACACTCGCCATATCCGGTCGCCTGGCCCTTTTGGCGGCGGATGCGGGCACTGAGGACGTGAGCCTCGCATGGATCCTTAATCAGCTCCACGAACGGGCGTTTGGTCTGTTTCTGCTGATTTTGGCACTTCCCTGCTGCATTCCGTTTCTCTACGGCGTGCCGCAGGTCATCGCCTTGCCGCTGATGTTCGTGGCGGTTCAGATGCTGCTTGGCCTGAGGGTGCCTTGGCTGCCCGAACGGCTCGGAGCGCGCACGATTGCCGCCCAAAGCCTCGAAACACTCTCGTCTCGCGCAGGCCCGTGGTTGCGACGGATTGAATTGTTCACCCGTCCGCGCCTCGTGGCGCTTACCCGCACGCCACTCGATCGTGTTGTCGGCGCGGCGCTGGTTCTGTTCAGCGCCTCAATCCTCGTGCCTTTGCCGCTCACCAACACTGTGCCCGGCTTTGCGATTGTCCTTGTCGCAATGGCACTTTTGCAGCGCGATGGTGTCCTCGTTCTTTTGGGCGTGGCCTTGGGGACAGCATGGATTGCCTCGCTCATTTTTGCCGGGGCAAGCCTTGTTTCGGTCATTCGGACCTGGCTGGGAGTTTAATTGGATGACACCGGCGCATCTGCCCTTGGTTGCTACCGCAGGGTCCGCTGCCCTGCTTGGCGGCGCATTCGTTTTCCAGTGGCTCGGTTACGCGCCCTGCCAGATGTGTCTTTGGCAACGTTGGCCCCACGCGGCCGCGATCGTGATCGGTGTCGCAATGATTGTTCTTGGCATCCGGGCTTTGGCGCTCTTGGGCGCGCTGGCTATCGCCATCGGTGCGGGCATTGCCGCCTTTCACGCCGGTGTCGAACAGGGGTGGTGGGAAGGCATCACCGCGTGCGCAGGTGGTGCAGCCGCAGGGCAATCCGCTGGCGACCTCTTTGACCAGATCATGTCCGCGCCAATTGTGCGATGTGACGAAATCGCGTGGTCATTCCTCGGGCTGTCCATGGCGAGTTGGAATGCGGTCGCATCGCTGGGCCTCGTCGGCATCTGGCTGGCCGCGTTCAAGCACGCTTCTTAGTTGACAGCAGCAGCGAGGTCTCAGACGCAACTACGCCGTCAAGCCGCCGAATACTGAACAAAACCGCATCAAATGCCTCCAAGGTGGGGGTCCCAATCTCTGCGATCACGTCCCAGCGCCCATTTGTCGAATGCAGCGTGCGCACTTCGGGCATACCCGACAGGTGGCGCAGAATGCGGTCCGTGCCACGCCCCTCAATCCCAATCATCATCAAGCCACGCACCGGGTCTGGCTGCACATCTGCGCGCAGGACAACGGAAAAGCCAATGATCTCGCCGCGGCTGCGCAAGCGCTCAAGCCGCGCACGCACCGTCGCGCGGGACACGCCAAGCGCGTGGCCAAGATCCGAAAGGGAGGCGCGCGCATCATGCCTGAGGGCCGCAATCAGCGCATTGTCCAAATCGTCCATTACTGCCTCCGTTATGCGCAACATGCGCGCAATACGTCCAATTTGTCAGCTTGTCTATGCCGCGTTTCGGTCGCAAATCACGACAAAGGAACGGAGAACGACATGAACACCTGTTTGTTGATCGGCGCGCCACTTGATTGCGGCAAACGCCGGGCGGGTTGCCTGATGGGGCCGGACGCCTTGCGAACCGCAGGACTGCAAAACGCTTTGGATAGCCTCGGCCACCAAACCGCCGATCTTGGCAATGTAACTCCGGCCTCGGTTCCACCGACGGACGTGGGCCATATCCACGCTTTGGCGGAAACCATTGCCTGGACCGAAGCTCTGGCAGACGCCGCCGCGGACGCCCTGCCTCGCGGGCTGCCGATCTGGATGGGCGGCGATCATGCGCTGGCACTTGGAACCGGCCTTGGCTCCATTCGCCACGCCCAGGCGCAAGGCCGTCCCGTCTTCTTCCTCTGGCTCGACGCGCATGCTGATTACCACACCCCGCAGACCACCGCGTCGGGTAACCTGCATGGCACACCGCTCGGTTATCTGGCCGGGCGCGACGGGTTCGACGGTTTTCCGGTCAATCCAGCCCCCGTCCCCCTGTCGGACGTCTGCCTCGTCGGGTTGCGTTCTGTCGATGCGCCCGAGCGCACCGCACTTGAGGCGTCTGACGCCACGCTTATCGACATGCGCACGATTGACGAGCACGGCATTGCCCGCCCCCTTCGCGCGTTCCTTGACCGTGCTCGCGCGGCCGGCGCCCACTTGCATG